>NZ_JAJPWB010000004.1:0-639599 GCF_046549295.1 Micromonospora sp. 067-2
GTGCGGGAAGCTGTCGCGAGAACGCCGGCGATCCATGCGACCTGCTCAGGCGTTCCGGGGGATGTAACCCAGGCGGCCCGGCCGGTGTTCCCGGCGGCTGCCCCGCACCAGGGCTCCGAGGCCACGGCGCGCTGCCAGGTATAACGACCCCGCCCGGCCCACGATTCCACCCCCACGGTGACGCCGACCACGGGACATCCCTATCGAAACCGGACACCCATCCCCTGACCACCATCACCGAAACAGTCATACCGGACGCCACCGCCGGGGACGCCACCGGCGCGCCATCCCGAGATCGCGCTCGATCCAGGAAACAGGCCCCACCCCACGGCGACCAGACCACTACAACCTGGATCGAGCACGATCGTGGGCGGCGCGACCGACCACCGAGAGGCGAGGGCGGCGTCAGGGACCTGGCGTCGCCTCGACGCCGTTGTCGACCCTCGTGTCCTTGTCGAGCGCGGCAAGGATCGCCTCGGCGGTACGCCGGCCCACCCCGGGCACCTCGGTGATCTCCTCGACGGTGGCGGCGGAGAGCCGCTTGAGTGAGCCGAAATGTCGCAGCAGCGCCTTGCGTCGTACCTCCCCCAGGCCGGGAACGTGGTCCAGCGCCGACTCGGTCATCCGCTTCGAGCGCCGCTGCCGGTGGAAGGTGATGGCGAAGCGGTGCGCCTCGTCGCGGATCCGTTGCAGCAGGTAGAGCCCCTCTGAGGTGCGCGGCAGGATGACCGGGAACTCGTCGGCAGGAAGCCAGACCTCCTCCAGCCGCTTGGCCAGCCCGCACAGCGCCACGTCGTCGATGCCCAGATCGGCGAGGGCCTGGGCGGCCGCCGCGACCTGCGGCGCGCCGCCGTCCACGACCACCAACTGGGGCGGGTACGCGAACTTGCGCGGCCGGCCGGTGGTGGGGTCGACGAGGGTGCCGATCTGTGGCTCCTGAGCGTCGCCCGGGGCCTGGGCGTCGTCGGCCGATTCCACTCCCACCTCGCCCGTCTCGGAACGCGCGTCCAGGTAGCGGGCGAAGCGGCGGCGCAGCACCTCAGACATCGCGGAGAGGTCGTCGGTGGCGCCCCGGACGATGAACCGCCGGTACTCGCTCTTGCGGGGCAGCCCATCCTCGAACACCACCATGCTGGCCACCACGTCGGTGCCCTGGATCTGGGAGATGTCGAAGCATTCGATGCGCAGCGGCGAGGTGCGCATCGCCAGCGCCTCGCTGATCTCGTCCAGTGCCTTGCCCCGGGTGGTCAGGTCACCGGAGCGCTTGAGCTTGTGCCGGGCCAGCGCGTCCTTGGCGTTGCGTTCCACCGTCTCCATCAGCGAACGCTTGTCGCCGCGCTGCGGCACTCGCAACGACACCCGGCTGCCCCGGTGGGTGGAGAGCCAGTCGGCCAGTGCGTCGGCGTCCGTGGGCAGTTCGGGGACGAGCAGTTCCCGGGGGACGTCGGCCTCGCCGTGCTCGCCGCCGTACACCTGGGTGCAGAAATGGTGCACGAGGTCGCCGGTGCTCAACTCCTCGGTCTTCTCCACCACCCAGCCGCGCTGGCCGCGGATCCGGCCGTCGCGGACGTGGAAGACCTGCACGGCGGCCTCGAGCGGGTCGTCGGCGAACGCGACCACGTCGGCGTCGGTGCCGTCGCCGAGCACCACGGCCTGCTTCTCCATGGCTCGGCGCAACGCGGCCACGTCGTCGCGCAGCCGGGCGGCCCGCTCGAACTCCAACTGCTCGCTCGCCTCGGTCATCTCGCGTTCGATCTTGCGGACCATGGTGTCGGTGCTTCCGGCCATGAAGTCGCAGAAGCCGTCGACGATCACTCGGTGCTCGTCGGCGGAGACGGTGCCGACGCAGGGCGCCGAGCACTTACCGATGTAGCCGAGCAGGCAGGGGCGGCCGACCTGACCGGCCCGCTTGAACACCCCGGCGGAGCACGTGCGGGCGGGAAACACCCGCAGCAGCAGGTCGAGGGTCTCCCGGATGGCCCAGGCGTGGGAGTACGGCCCGAAGTAGCGCACCCCCTTGCGTTTCGCGCCGCGCATCACCTGCAACCGCGGGTACGCCTCGTCGAGGGTGACGGCCAGGTAGGGGTAGGACTTGTCGTCGCGGTAGCGGACGTTGAACCGGGGGTCGTACTGCTTGATCCAGGTGAACTCCTGCTGGAGTGCCTCGACCTCGGTGCCGACGGTGATCCAGTCCACGGACTCGGCGCTGGTGACCATCTGCCGGGTGCGCTCGTGCAGGTTCCACACGTCGCCGAAGTAGGAGTTGAGCCGGCTGCGCAGGTTTTTCGCCTTGCCGACGTAGATCACCCGACCGGTGCCGTCGCGGAATCGGTAGACCCCCGGTGACTCCGGGATGGTGCCGGGTGCGGGACGGTAGGTCGAGGGGTCAGCCACGCCGCCAAGCCTAGTCCGGCCCTCCGACAGCACCCTGGTCCGGCACCCTCAAGCAAGATCCACTCGATGTCCGGGAAGTCGGCTTGAGCCCACGTGGGTGGGACACCCCGACTTCCCGGAGCGGGAGTCGATCAAGATCCTGAGCCGTGCTGACCGGTCAGGCCAGCGAGATCTGGTCGCCGGTGACCTTGACGTTCTTCGGCGGCAGCGGCTTGGTGGCCGGGCCGGCCTTCACCGAGCCGTCCTCGATCGAGAACTTGCTGCCGTGGCAGGTGCAGTTGATGGTGCCGCCGTCGACGTTCGACACGGGGCAGTTCTGGTGCGTACAGATCGGGCTGAAGCCCTTGAACTGACCGGCGGTGGGCTGGGTGATCACCACGCCCTCGGCGGCCAGGACCTTGCCGCCGCCGACCGGAATGTCGGTGGTGGTGGCCAGCGACTGGGCGCCCTGCCGGTCGCCGCCGCCTGCGTCGCCGCTGCTGGGCACCGCCGGGCCGCCGCTGATCGGGCTGGTGGGGGCACCGCTGCCGCTGCTGTTGTCGTCGCTGCCGCAGGCAGCCAGGACGACGGCCGCGCCGACCGCCCCGACACCGGTGAGCAGGGTGCGACGGGTCTGCGTACCCGAACCGGTCAGCGCCTGATCGTCACTCATGCCTCGCCTCTCTCTGGGCTGCTGCGCCGGTTCCCGATCAGCCGGCCACACTCGTCAACACGGGCAACTGTGCCGGATGGTTCACGGCGGCATGGCCTCGACCCGGGAAATGACAGACGCCGGCGGTGCCCGATCGGGCACCGCCGGCGTCGGGTCTGGTCCGACTCAGCCCGCGGTGGCCGGGACCTTGCGCGGTGCCCGGGTGGCCTTGGCGACACCGTTGGCCTGGGCGGCACGCTTGGTGGCCGCCGCCGCGCCCTTGGCGTCGCCGTCGAGCGTGAGCACCTGCCGCAGGAACTGGCCGGTGTGGCTCTCGCGCACCTCGGCGACCTCCTCCGGGGTGCCGGTCGCGAGAACCAGGCCGCCCCGATGGCCACCCTCCGGCCCCATGTCGATCAGCCAGTCGGCCGTCTTGATCACGTCGAGGTTGTGCTCGATGGTGATCACCGTGTTGCCCTTGTCGACCAGCCCTTCCAACACCATCAGCAGCTTGCGGATGTCCTCGAAGTGCAGGCCGGTGGTCGGCTCGTCCAGCACGTAGACCGTCCGCCCGGTCGAGCGCTTCTGCAACTCGGAAGCGAGCTTGACCCGCTGCGCCTCACCGCCGGAGAGGGTCGGGGCGGGCTGCCCGAGGCGGACGTAGCCGAGGCCGACGTCGACAAGCGTCTTGAGATGCCGGTGGATGGCCGGGATGGCGGAGAAGAACTCGGCAGCCTCCTCGATCGGCATCTCCAGCACGTCCGAGACGGTCTTGCCCTTGTAGTGCACCTCCAGGGTCTCCCGGTTGTACCGGGCGCCCTTGCAGACCTCGCACGGGACGTACACGTCGGGGAGGAAATTCATCTCGATCTTGATGGTGCCGTCACCGGAGCACGCCTCACAGCGGCCGCCCTTGACGTTGAACGAGAACCGGCCCGGACCGTACCCGCGCACCTTGGCCTCGGTGGTCTCGGCGAAGAGCTTGCGGACGTGGTCCCAGACCCCGGTGTAGGTGGCCGGGTTGGAGCGCGGGGTCCGGCCGATCGGCGACTGGTCCACACCGACGACCTTGTCAACGTGCTCGAGACCGCCGACCCGGGTGTGCCGGCCCGGCACCAGCCGGGCGCCGTTGATCTGGTTGGCCAGCACCGCGTACAGGATGTCGTTGACCAGCGTCGACTTGCCCGACCCGCTGACCCCGGTGACCGCGATCAGCTGGCCCAGCGGGAAGGGGACGGTCAGGTTGCGCAGGTTGTGCTCGCGCGCACCGTGCACCACCAGCTCGCGGTCCTTGGTCCGCGGACGTCGCTTGGGTGGAGTGGGGATCGACCGGCGCCCGGACAGGTACGCCCCGGTGAGCGAGTCCGGGTTGTCGAGCAGTGCCGGAACCGAGCCGCTGTGCACGATCGTGCCGCCGTGCTCACCCGCGCCGGGCCCGATGTCGACGATCCAGTCGGCGGTACGGATCGTGTCCTCGTCGTGCTCCACGACGATCAGCGTGTTGCCCAGCCCGCGCAGCCGGATCAGGGTCTCGATCAGCCGGTGGTTGTCGCGCTGGTGCAGCCCGATCGACGGCTCGTCGAGGACGTAGAGCACACCCACCAGGCCGGAGCCGATCTGGGTGGCCAGCCGGATCCGCTGCGCCTCACCGCCGGACAGGGTGCCGGCGGGCCGGTCCAGGGAGAGGTAGTCCAGGCCGACGTCGAGCAGGAACCGCAGCCGGGCGTTGATCTCCTTGAGCACGCGCTCCGCGATCATCTTCTGCCGGTCGGTCAACTCGATGCCGGCGAGCAGCTCGGCGCACTCCCCCACGGACAGGTTGCAGACCTCGGCGATGCTCTTGCCGGCCAGGGTGACGGCGAGCACCTCGGGCTTGAGCCGGGCGCCACCGCACGCCGCGCACGGCACGTCGCGCATGTAGCCCTCGTACTTGTCGCGGGACCACTCGGACTCGGTGTCGGAGTGCCGGCGCTCGATCCACTGCACCACGCCCTCGAACCCGGTGTAGTAGGAGCGCTCGCGGCCGTACTTGTTCCGGTAGCGCACGTGCACCTGGTCGTCGGAGCCGTGCAGGATCGTCTTCTGCGCCCGCGCCGGCAGCGCCCGCCACGGCGTGTCGACGTCGAAGTGCTGGGCCTCGCCGAGCGCCTCCAGGAGGCGCAGGAAGTATTCCAGGTTGTGCCCGGTGGCCCAGGGCTGGATGGCCCCCTCGCGCAGGCTGCGCTCCGGGTCGGGCACCAGCAGCTCCGGGTCGACCTCCTTCTTGGTGCCCAGGCCGGTGCACTCCGGGCAGGCGCCGTACGGCGCGTTGAAGGAGAAGACCCGGGGCTCGAGGTCCTCGATGGCGAGCGGGTGGTCGTTGGGGCAGGCCAGGTGCTCGGAGTAGCGGCGCTCCCGGTCCGGGTCGTCCTCCGCGAGGTCGACGAAGTCGAGCAGCACCAGGCCGCTGGACAGGCCCAGGGCGGCCTCGACCGAGTCGGTCAGCCGCTGCTTGGCGCTCGGCTTGACGGTGAGCCGGTCGATCACCACCTCGATGGTGTGCTTCTCCTGCTTCTTGAGCTTGGGCGGCTCGGTCAGCGGGTGCACCACGCCGTCGACCCGGGCCCGGGCGTAGCCCTTGGCCTGCAGCTCGGAGAAGAGGTCGACGTACTCGCCCTTGCGGCCGCGGATGACCGGCGCGAGCACCATGAACTTGGTGCCCTCGGTCATGGCCAGCACCCGGTCGACGATCTGCTGCGGGCTCTGCCGGGAGATCCGCTCGCCACAGACCGGGCAGTGCGGCTCACCGATGCGGGCGTACAGCAGACGCAGGTAGTCGTAGACCTCGGTGATGGTGCCGACGGTCGAGCGCGGGTTGCGCGAGGTCGACTTCTGGTCGATCGAGACGGCCGGGCTCAGCCCCTCGATGAAGTCGACGTCGGGCTTGTCCATCTGGCCGAGGAACTGCCGGGCGTACGAGGAGAGCGACTCCACGTAGCGCCGCTGCCCCTCGGCGAAGATCGTGTCGAAGGCCAGGCTCGACTTGCCCGACCCGGACAGCCCGGTGAACACGATGAGTGCGTCCCGGGGCAGGTCGAGACTGACGTCACGCAGATTGTGCTCGCGCGCGCCACGGATGATCAGTCGGTCGGCCACGGTACGTGTACTCCCGGGTGAAGATGAAGCGGAGGGTTCGTCCCGCTCTGGGGTCTTTCAGAGCGGTCGTACGAGCGCGGAAAATGCGCCTCGGCAACTCTAGCCCCGAGGTACGACAGTTTCCCGCGCCCGCACATTCCCCCAGCTCAACCCGGGTGGTCGAGGCCGCCGCCGGGACCACGCCGACCAGTACCGGGCCGGTCAGAAGCCGCCGGGCGACGGCGGTCGGGCCGCACGTCGCCGTGCCGAGCGCCAGCCACCGCGCCGCTGCGCGGCCAGCCGCGCCTCCCGCCGTCCACCCTCCTGCGCCACCTCCCGCTGAAGCCGCCGCCAGCTCTCCCACCGACGGGCGGAGAGCTCCCCGGTGAGCAGCGCCTCCCCGACCGCGCACGCAGGCTCGCCATCGTGCCCGCAGTCGGCGTACCGGCAGCCCTCGGCGAGCCCGACGATGTCGGCGAACGCCCGGTCGAGCCCAGCGACGCCGTCCAGCAGGCCGACCGCCCGTACACCGGGCGTGTCGATCACGGCACCGCCACCCGGGATCGGCACCAGGGCCCGCCAGGTGGTGGTGTGCCGGCCCTTGCCGTCGACCCGGCGGATCCCCTGGGTCGGCATCATCACGGCGCCGGCGAGGGCGTTGACCAGGCTCGACTTGCCGGCGCCGGACGGCCCGAGCAGCCCGAGCGTGCGGCCCGGCGCCACCTCGGCGCGCAGCGGATCCAGCCCGACGCCGCGCTCGGCGCTGACCGGCAGCACCGGCACTCCGGGCGCGACCGCGGCGAGCTGCCGGGCCAGCGCGACCGGGTCGGCCGCGAGGTCGGCCTTGGTCAGCACGACCAGCGGCCGGGCCCCGGACTCGTGGGCCAGCGCGAGCAGCCGCTCGATCCGGCCGACGTCCGGCTCCGGGTGCACCGGCTCCACGACGGCGGCCGCGTCGAGGTTGGCGGCCAGCACCTGGCCGCTGGCGTCCTTTCCGGCGGTACGGCGGATCAGCGCTGCCCGCCGGGGCAGCACCACCTCCACGGTGGTGCGGCCGTCCGGCCAGCGCGCGAGCAGCACCCAGTCCCCGGCGCAGGGCAGCGCGGACAGGTCCCGGGCGGCCGCGGCGAGCACCGCCCCGCCCAGACTCGCCCGGACCGGACCGGCCGCGGCGAGAACCGTGCAGACCCCCCGGTCCACCCGGGCCACCCGGCCGGGTCGGTGCTCGCCGTAGCGCGCGGCGTACGCCGCCCACTCGGCGTCCCAGCCGAGGGCGGTCAGATCGATCGTCATGGCATCCTCATCGGTGTCGAAATGTCGTGGTGGTGGAACACGCGTGCCACGGTCGGCATGACCACCACCTCCCTCCGACGTCGCGGTGCCACGTATGCGCCGACGGTAGGGCGCGAACCGACGCGCCGAAAGCGATTTCCCCGGCGACGGCGCGACGGCGGACCGCTAGGGTCGACGGGTGACCACCGCGGCCTCCTTCGACGCCGCGGACCTGGCGGCCACGTCGCTGCTGCCGGACGGCCGGTCCCTGCCCACTCCCCCGGAATGGATCTGAACACCTCATGACATACAGCGGAGACGTCACGCACGGCGGCGCGCCGGCGGTGCGGGAGCTGGACGGGCTCACCATCAGCAAGCTGTCGGTCGGCCCGATGGACAACAACGCCTACCTGCTGCGCTGCACGACCACCGGCGAGCAGGTGCTGATCGACGCCGCCAACGAGGCACCCCGGCTGCTGGAGCTGGTCGGCGACGGCGGGCTCACCGCCGTGGTGACCACCCACCAGCACATGGACCACTGGGTGGCGTTGGAGGAGGTGGTGGCCAAGACCGGCGCCCGCACCCTGGTGCACGCCGACGACGCCGCCGGGCTGCCGATCGAGGCGGAGTCGCTGGCCGACGGTGACAGTGTGCCGGTCGGCGACTGCGCGCTGGAGGTCATCCACATCACGGGGCACACCCCGGGCTCGATCGCGCTGCTCTACCGCGACCCGACCGGGATTCCGCACCTGTTCACCGGTGACAGTCTGTTTCCCGGCGGCGTCGGCAACACCGACCAGGACCCGGAGCGCTTCGCCGCGCTCATCGACGACGTCGAGCGGAAGATCTTCGATCGGCTACCGGACGAGACCTGGTTCTATCCGGGGCACGGCAAGGACAGCACCCTCGGCGCGGAGCGCCCGGCCCTGCCGCAGTGGCGCGCCCGCGGCTGGTGACCCGCGCGGGGCCGGCCCCCCGGCCGGCCCCGCACCACCCACCCGACCGCGCCGGCGCACCCCCCACCCGACGGTCGGGCCGACCCGGTCAGTGCGTTGACGCCCCGGTGACCGCGCGCAGTCGACGCCGGGTGCCCAGCAGCACCACGGCCGCGAGCGCCAGCCCGACACCCATGGTGACCAGCAGCGGGCTCGACTCCCCCGGCAGCAGCCCGGCCAGCGACCGGGACGCGGTGCCCAGCGCGAGGTAGAGACCGGCCCAGGCCGCCGCGCCGAGCGCCGCGCAGCCCAGGAACCGCCGGTACGACATACGCAGCCCGCCCGCCGCCAGTGGCAGCAGCGCGTTGAACACCGGCAGGAACGGCGCGACCATCATCATCCGACCGCCACCGCTGCGCAGGAGTCCCTCCGCCGCCGTCCAGCGCGCCTCCCCGATCCAACCCCCGACCCGGCTGCCCCGCAGCCGCTCGGAGTACCTGCGGCCGACCAGGAAGCTCAGCGACCAGCCGGCCAGGCAGCCGATCAGCACCGCGGTGAAGGTGGCCAGCCCGGTCGCCGGGCGGCCCACCCCGACCGCGGCCAGGATCGCCACGTCGCCGGGGATCAGGACACCCAGCAGCGGTACGGCGTCGAAGAGCATGACCAACCCGAGCGCACCCATCAGCAGCAGGATGGGCAGTTCTCCGACCTCGGCCAGCCATTGCGTCATGCCCCGTACGCTATGGCCGGCCTCCCGCCCCGGACATCCGGTCGCATCCCCCAGCGGCCCCTGGTTTCCGCCTCGGGGTCGCCCCTGAGGCCGGCCCTGGCTCAGCCGGGTCGCAGCACCTGCACCCAGCGCAGCGACGAGTCGACCGACGGTTCCGTCGTGGGCACCGGATAGTCCGCCAGCACCGTCAGCCGGTCCGCCGGCAGGTGCCCCCGGTCGGGATCGCCGACCAGCACCTCGGCGCCACCGGCGGCGGCCCGTTGCAGGAACGGCAGCATCCGGTCGGCGAGCGCGCGGCTGTAGAAGGCGTCGCCGGCGAGGACCACCTCCACCTCGGCGTCACCGCCGCTGTCGAGCAGGTCACGTCCGGTGGCGTCGACGGCGACCCCGTTGGCCCGCGCGTTGATGGTGACGGCCGCCACGGCGTACGGATCGATGTCGTTGGCGACCACCTGCGCCGCGCCGGCCAGCGCCGCGGCGATGGCCACCAGGCCGGACCCGGCGGCGAGGTCGAGCACCCGGCGGCCGGCGACCAGCTCGGGATTGTCCAGCAGGTGTCGGGCCAGGGCCTGACCTCCGGCCCAGGCGGACGCCCAGTAGGGCGGCGCCAGAGCGTGTCCGGCGGCGGCCTCCATGCGCGCCCACCAGACGATAGCGTCCTCTGCCAGGTGCAACCGCACCTCGGGGACGAACGGGGTGGGCATCAGCCGGAGCCGGTCGAGGCCGCCGCCGGGCGCGTCGATCTCGCGCTCCAACTCGGACAGCGCGGTGGCTGCGGCACTCTTCATCGGCGCAAGCATGCCCCAACGGAGGGTTGCGGGGGCGGGTTTCGCGTGGCGCACGTAGAGTTCACCCGACTTCACCGAAGTGCCTACGGCACTTCGGCCGGCGGATCCGGGTTTTGCCCGTTACTGTCGGACAGGTACGGGCGATCATCGGCCACACGCCGAGGGTCAGCCGCTTTGAACAGGGAGAGATGCATGGCAACCGGCACGGTTAAGTGGTTCAACTCGGAAAAGGGCTTTGGCTTCATCGAGCAGGACGGTGGAGGGCCGGACGTGTTCGTCCACTACTCCGCCATCGCTTCGAGCGGCTACCGGGAGCTCAACGAGGGCCAGAAGGTCGAGTTCGAGGTGACCCAGGGGCAGAAGGGTCCGCAGGCGGACAACGTCCGCCCGATTTAGCTCCGTGCCGGTGGCGGCGGCCGGTTGACGGCCGCCGCCGCAGCGCACTCAAGACGCCGCCGGGGCGGCGGGCAGGTCCCGCCGCCGCCGGAGCGGCCCCATCAGCAGGATCAACGGGGTGAACGCCAACCAGGCGGTCATCACCCCGATGGCTGTTCCGACGCCATACTGCGCGCCGAGGGCACCAGCCAGCACGGCCGCCAGCGGAATGGTGCCGTAGTTGAGCAGGTGCATGCTCACCGTCACCCGGCCGAGCAGGTGGTGCGG
Organism: Micromonospora sp. 067-2; assembly: GCF_046549295.1. NCBI lineage: Bacteria > Bacillati > Actinomycetota > Actinomycetes > Micromonosporales > Micromonosporaceae > Micromonospora > Micromonospora sp. 067-2. Next base: position 10,528 of record NZ_JAJPWB010000004.1, read on the forward strand.
GGTGTACGTCTGCCGGAAGCTGCCCTTGACGACATTGCCGACGGCCACACCGAAGCCGATCAGCACCCCGCCGACGGCCGGCCAGACCAGCCCGACACCGGGCGCGGCCAGCGGGATGAGCAGCGCGGGCGGGCCGGTGAGGGTCGCGGCGAGCAGCAGGGCCCGCGCGGTGCCGCAGCGTCGTGCCAGCGCGGTGGCGAGCAACGCACCGACGATCCCACCGACGCTCATCACCGCGATCAGGGCGCCGACCGGCCCCGGTTCGAGCCGTAGCTCCCGGACCAGGAAGACCACGAGGACGGCCTGGTAGCCGGTCAGCCCGATGTTGCTGGCCGCACCGAAGACCGTCAGCACCCGCAGGTACGGGTCGCGGACGACGAAACGAAGCCCCTCGGCGATGTCCCGGCGGAGCGACCTGGAACGGCCTGCCCGCCGCACCGGCAGCTCGACGGTGCGGATCCGGAGCAGGCACGCCGCCGAGACGACGAAGGTGAGCGCGTCCAGCACCAGCGCGGCGACCGCCCCGGTGACCTGGGCGATCAGGCCCGCGAGGCCCGGCCCGACGACGTAGCTCGCGGTCTGGGTGGCCTGCAACTTCGCGTTGCCCTCCGGTAGCTGCTCAGGTCGCAGCACGATCGGCAGGTACACCTGGTCGGCGGTCTCGAAGAAGACCCGCGCGGTGCCGGCGCCCAGCGCGACCAGCAGCAGCTGCCAGACGGTGAGCCGGTCCAGTGCGGCGGCCAGCGGCACGCTGAGGAAGGCCAGCGCGCAGAACAGGTCGCAGACCACCATCACCGGTCGGCGCGGCAGGCGGTCGACCCACGCGCCGGCCGGCAGGCCGATCAGCAGCCAGGGCAGCCAGGCCGCAGCGGTGAGCATCGCGACCTGGAAGGTGCCGGCGTCGAGCACGGCCACCGCGACCAGCGGCAGCGCGACGGTGGTGACGTTGCTGCCGATGCCGCTGACGGTCTGGCCGGCCCAGAGCAGCCGGAAGTCCCGGTGCCGCAGCAACCCTCCGCGCGGCGGGGCCGGGCGCGGGTCCGTGCGGGTGGCCGCGGTCACGGCCTGGCCGGAACGCCGTGGACGAACAGGAAGACCGGTTGCCGGTCGCGGCCGTCGTCGGGCACCTGACGATCGGCCCAGCGGTCCAGCAGGCCGACTATCTCGTGGCTCAGCTCGGCCAGCTCCTCGGGGGTGAGGTGCAGCCACTTGTCGGTGGAGAAGGGGCTGTCGTCCCAGACGGCCCGTGTCGACTCGTCGGTGGCGTGCCAGGCACGGGCCAGGGCAACGTGTCGATCCAGGTTGAGCGAGGTGGCGGCGTCGGCGACCGCCCGGGCCGCCGGGTCGGCGTCGAAGTCGCTGTCCGACCACCGCACCCCCCGGTCGACCAGCCGCCACCACCGCTCACGCCGGTCCCGGGCCAGGTCGGGGGCCTCGGTGACCAGCTCACCGGCGGCGAGCACCCTGAGGTGGTGGCTGACGTTCGCCGGGGCCTGGTCGGTGCGTTCGGCGAGCATGCCGACGGTCGCGGGCCCGTGCACCTTGAGCACGTCCATCAGGCGGCGGCGCAGCGGGTGGGCCATGGCGGCGAGCACTCGCGAGTCGGTGACCTGGCGTACGTCCGGATTCTTCATGCCACCGACCCTGCCATACGCAACGACCATTGCGCAACGACTATTGCGCAACAGGCCTCGCGGATCTGCTGGCCGCACCAGCCGGCCGACGAGGCCGGCTGGGGGTCAGGCGACCAGTCGACGAGCCAGCTCGTCGGCGACCTGCCTGGCCAGGGTGGGCGGGATGGCTGCGGCGATCTTCTCCGGGGTCAACCCGGCCAGCACGCCCTGGATGATCGCCGGCTCGTCGGTGAAGTCGCGACCGGAGAGCGCGGTCAACGCGGCCTGCAGGGCGCTCACCTGCGCGGCGAGCGACTTCAGCGTGGGATGCGTCGGTGCGTAGTTCGCGACGGTGGCGTCCTCGCCCAACGCCATCCGGGTGTAGATCTCGCCGATCGGGTTGCGGCCGTCCAGCACCGTCAGGTTCTGGTGGACGGTCGCCAGCCAGGCGTGTTCTTCGGGGGTCATGTCGTTCTCCTCCAGGAATCCGATGGAGCTGAGGTAGCGGCTGAACAACGGCCGCTGGTCGCGGCCCGCCTTGACGGCGTCACGGAAGAAGCTGAAGTGGGTGTGCCAGCGGTGCGAGCTGTCCCCGGTGCTCCGCCTGCCGAGCCGGTCCCACCGCTTCACTGTCGTACCGTCCGGGCTGTAGATGATCTCGCGGATGTCCCGGGTGTCGGCCGCGTTCGCGGCGCACTGGGCCACGCACCAGAGCGAGAAGCTGGGCAGGGTGTGCGTCCGGCCGGCGGAGCGCACCTCGAAGCCGCCGACGTCCAGCGCCGCCGCGTCGAGGGTCAGGCCGGCCCGGTCCCGGGGCGACTCCACCACCGAGTAGTCGTTCGTGACCACCCGGTCCGATCCGCAGTGGTAGCCGCCCCGGTGCGCCGGATCGCCGACGATGCCGACCTCCCCCGGGTCCAGGTCGTCCGGCCCGGGAGCGTTGTCGAGGTGGGTCAGCAGGAGAGTGCGGACGGCCAACAGGTTCGCTGGGGCCCGGGTCATGGGGTCCCCCCTTCCACGGGGTGGGGACCGGGCACGACGTCACACCGCGTACGCGGGTGCGGGGCTGAGAACGCGCCCGGTCTACTGGTGCACGGCGCCGGGCGTTGACTCAACGATAGCCCGCAATTTAGATGAATGCCCAGCTCAGAGGCGGTTAGTTCGAATTGGAGACTGCGCGCAGCCAGAGTGGACGATCGGCAGCACCAGCGCCGAGGCGTACGCCGGCTCGTGCAGAACCTGCCGCCATCCGGCACGCAGCGTCACCGCCGTACCGAGGGGCTCCCCGGTGCCGGGGTTACGTGCCCAGCGCGGGTGGGCACCACCGGTCACCTGCACCCGCAGACGGTGTCCGGCGCCGAACCGGTAGGCCGTCGGCCACAGCGGCACCGGGACCCGACGCACCCCGGCCGGGTCGGCCGCGAACCGGTCGGGTGTGACCCGGACCAGACCGTCACACACGTTCCACGATCGACCGTGACGGTCCACGTCGCACAGCCGGACGAACACGTCCAGGTACGGCAGCTCACTGCGAACGTGGATCTCGGCGCGTACCGGGCCGATCACCTCGACCGCCCCGGGCAGCGGAGCACTGGTGTATGTCAGCACGTCGGGGCGAGCCTCGACACTCCGGTTGTCGACCGGGCCGGCCCGCTGCGCGACGAGCAGTGGGCCACCCGACGACGGGGTGGGGTCGGCCGGGTCGTACCGGAACTCGTCCGGCGCCGAGGGGGCCGGCGGGTGCGCGGCCAGCTCGCCACCCGGATGCAGGTACCAGGCGGCGTCGACCGCCGGCGGTGGCCAGTCCGGCAGGTCCCGCCAGCCGCCGCCGGCACCGCTCACGTACAGCCGGACCGGGGCCGACGCGGACCGGCCGACGCGGGCTGCCCGCCCGCCGGCGGGGCCCGGTCCGGTCAGGTGCTCGTCGAGCCAGGCCAGCCCCTCGCGCAGGGCGGCCACGAACAGGCCGGGGCTGCCGTGCGTCCACGGGCCGATCACCAGGCGTGGCCGGGCGCCGACGGCGCGCAGTGTGGCATGGTCGTCGAGTTGGGCGGGCAGGAAGATGTCGTGCCACCCGGTGACCATGACCACCGGCGCCCGCACCCGGGCAACCCGGTCGGCGAAGACCCTGGTCCGCCAGTACGCGGCGTCCGGCGTGTGGTGGCGCAGCCACTCCTGGAAGAACGGGATGGTCACCCCGGTGGCCACCCGGTCGGCTTCGGCCAGCGGCAGGTGCTCCAGCGCGGCGGCCAGCCGGGGCTGCCCACGCTTGAGCTCCCACTGCCTGGCCAACCACGGCACGGTCTGCGCGTGCAGCAGCTCCGCCCAGGTCAGCACCGTGTCCAGGGCGAAGGACTCCCCCGCGTACGTCGAATCCCGGGTCGCCGAGGCGGTCACGACCGCGACCATCGCCCGCAGGTCCTCGTCGGCGTCGGCGGCCAGCGCCCACTGCGCGAAGCCCTGGTAGCTGACCCCGAACATGCCGAGCGCGCCGGACCACCAGGGTTGGCGACGCAGCCAGTCGAGGGTGTCCAGCCCGTCGTCACGCTCGTGCACCAGCGGGGCGAACGTCCCACCGGAGCCGCCGGTGCCCCGGCAGGACTGAATGATCGTGTGCTTTCCGCGCGCCGCGAGCAGCCGGCCGAGCAGCCGCAGCGGCCCGCCCCGACCGTACGGGGTGCGGATCAGCACGGTGGGCGCGTCGCGGACCGCCGGGGCGTAGTGGTCGGTGCGCAACACCACGCCGTCGCGGACCCGGACGGCAATGTCGCGCGTGACCCGCACCGGGCTTGGGCGGATCGCGGGCAGCCGCAGCGCGGCGCCGGCGAGCCGGGCGACGAGCCGGTGCCGCACCGGTCAGCTCGTCGAGCGGCGGGGCGACTCGGGCCGTTCGGCGCGCATCGAGTCGCGGTGGGCGCGCAACGACTCGCTCATCTCCGTCATGAACCGGCGCACCACCTCCAGCTCGTCGTCGTCGAAGTGGGCCATCACCGAGTCGGTGCGGGTGCCCAGCGGTTGGAAGAACCGCATGGCCAGGGCGGCCCCCTGGTCGGCGTAGTGCAGCAGCACCTTGCGCCGGTCGACGGTGTCCCGGTCCCGGCGGATGTGGCCGGCTCGCTCCAGCCGGTCGATGAGGGCGGTGACCGAGCCGGAGGAGAGGTTGAGCTGCTCGCCGAGGCGGCCGGGCGTGATCGGGTCGCCGAGCAGTTCGGCGTCCATCACGGCGATCAACGCCTGCAGGTCGGTCGGGTTGAGCCCGTGCAGGTTGGCGAAGGCGTGGCCGACCCGTTGGGCGTCCCCCGAGTAGCGCCGCAGGTGGTTGGTGATCTCCGCGACCAGCTGCTCGCGGCGCGTGTCGCGTCGCCGGTACATGCCGTGAGTCGCCACGTCGAGCCGCTTCTCTCCATCGTCGGTCCCCCGGCTTGCAGCATAGAACAACCGTCGATAATCTCGCTTATCAAGATACTTTACGACCGAAGGACCTTGAGGTCAGCTGATGTCCGTCTTCACCAGAGTCGCCCGCGGCCGGTTGGCCGCCTGGCTCACCGTCGCCACCGCGATCGTCGTCGGCGCTGCGGTCTTCGGGCTGCCCCGGCCGGACAACCCGGCCCCGGTCTCCGCCAGCGGCCTGTCCGCGCAGTGGCAGTCGACCCAGGTGCAGCGTCTGCAGGACCAGCTCCCGTCCAGCGAGGTGCAGCCGGCGATCGTGGTCGTCACCCGCGCCGACGGTGCTGCGCTGGACGAGGCCGACCGGGGCGCCGTCGCCGCCCGCTCCGCCGACCTGAGGCGCTTCGCGGTGGGTCAGCAGATCAGCCCCGCCCAGATCTCGCCGGACGGCACGGTGGCGCTCGTCGCCGTGCCGCTGAGCACCGCCGGCGGTCAGGACCAGGTCGTCGACACGATCACCAAGCTCCGCGACGCGCTGCGGGACCTGCCCGGCGGGCTCACCGTCGCGGTGACCGGCGCCCCCGCGTTCACCGCCGACCTCTCCTCGGTGTTCGACGGCGCCGACGTCACCCTGCTCGCGGTGACCGCCGCCGTGGTCGCCCTGCTGCTGCTGATCACCTACCGCAGCCCGTTCCTGTGGATCGTGCCGCTGGTCGTCGTCGCGGCGACCGAGCAACTCACCCTGCGCGCGGTGGACACGATCGTGCCGGCCGTCGGGATCAACCTCCAGGAGGGCGCGGTCACCGGCATCGCCAGCGTCCTGGTCTTCGGCGCCGCCACCGACTACGCCCTGCTGATCATCGCCCGCTACCGGGAGGAACTGCGCCGCGAGGAGGATCGGTTCGCGGCGATGCGCGCCGCGCTACGCCGGACGGCCGAGCCCATCCTGGCCAGCGGCGGCACCGTGGTGCTCGGCGTACTCACCCTGCTGCTCAGCGAGGAGGAGACGAACCGGGCGCTGGCCGTGGCCTGCGCCACCGGAGTGGTGTTCGCCATGCTCTCGGCCCTGTTCGTGCTGCCCGCCGTGCTGGTGCTCGCCGGCCGTGGCCTGTTCTGGCCGTTCGTGCCCCGGGTCGGTGGCCCGGTCCGCGAGGGCCGGCTCTGGGGTCGGCTGGGCGCGGCCGTGGAACGCCGCCCGGCGCCGGTGGCGGTGCTCGCCTCGCTGCTGCTCGTCGGCCTGGCCCTGGGCGGGCTCGGAATCCGCACCGGCCTGTCCGAGACCGAACAGTTCCGGGCCGAGCCCGAGGCGGTGACCGGAGCGCAGACCCTGGCCCGGGCGTTCCCCGCCGGCACCACCCAGCCGGTGGCCGTGCTCACCAGGCCGGATGCGGTACGGGCGGTCGTCGACGCCGCCACCGCCGTGCCGGGGGTCGCCTCGGCCCGTCCCGGTGACGCCGGGCCGGGCGTCGCCCAGGTCGACGTGGTGCTGGACGACGAACCCGGCACCGGCGCCTCCGACCGGACGATCGAGGCGCTGCGGAACGCGGTCGCCGCGGTTCCCGGCTCCGCACCCCCCGCGGCCGATGGCGCCGACGCTCCGTCCGGTGCGATCGTCGGCGGCACCGTGGCGGCCACCTACGACTCGGAGAAGGCCAACGAGCGGGACCTGCGGCTGATCCTGCCGATCATCCTGTTACTGGTCGGCGCGGTGCTCGTCCTGCTGCTGCGGGGCCTGCTGGCACCGGTGCTGCTGGTGCTCACCGTGATCGCGTCGTTCTTCGCCAGCCTCGGTGCGGCGTGGCTGCTCTTCGACCACGTGCTGGGCTTCCCCGCCCTGGACAGCGGCGTGCTGCTGATCGCCTTCGTGTTCCTGGTGGCACTCGGCGTGGACTACAACATCTTCCTGGTCACCAGGGCGCGGGAGGACGCCCGCGGCGCCGGCACCCGGGACGGGATGCTCTCCGCGCTGCGGGTCACCGGCGGGGTGATCACGAGTGCCGGCGTGCTGCTCGCCGCGGTCTTCGCCGTCCTCGGCGTGCTGCCGCTGATCACGCTGACCCAGATCGGCATCATCGTCTGCATCGGCGTCCTGCTGGACACCCTGCTGGTCCGTACGGTCCTGGTCCCGGCACTGGCGTTCCTGCTCGGTGACCGCTTCTGGTGGCCCGGTCGGATCACCCGTGATGCCGTGGCGGACACCGCGGTGCCGCAGGAGCAGGTGGCCGCCCGCGACTGACGCGGCACCGCGCGCGGCGGGGCTCTGGGGACATCCGCCCAGGGCCCCGTCGACGCCGGTCAGTACGACAGGCAGACGCACTCGGTCATCAGCGCCCGCACGTTGCGCACGTACGACGGGTTGGGGATGGCCAACGGCTTGCCCTCCCGCGCCACCGCGCCGTGCCCGAAGTTGTACGCGGCGATGACCGCGTTGAGCAGGCAGGAGTTCAACTCGGCGCTGCACAGGGAAGCGTCCAGCCGGTAGTCGGACTCGAAGTACATGTCGCCGATGTACTTGGTCAGCCAGGCCAGGTAGTTGGCGCCCAGATACGCGTTGTCGCGGTAGTCGTCGATCGTGTAGCTCTGGTCGAATCGCTGGTTCATCCAGGTCGCGGTGCCCGACATCACCTGCATGAGGCCCACGCCGCCGTCGCAGGCGTAGATGTTGGACTGCCAACCGCTCTCCTGCCACGCGGTGGCCTTGACCAGGTCGAGCGGGATCATGATGTCCGGCGCGGAGGTCGGCCAGTACGAGCGGGCGGCAGCGTCGGCCAGCGCCGCCTTCACCTCGGCCCGGGTCGCCTGCTTGCCCTTGTAGCTCGGCTTACAGGAACTCGGTGCCGGCTTCGGCGGGGCTGGCGGGACCTTGGTCTCCGTGGGCGGCTTGGCCACCGGGCGCGGCTTCGGCGCCGCGCCAGCCGTACGGGTCGGCTTCTTCGTCGGCTTCGGGGTTGGGGACGCGCTGTGGCTCGGCGTCGCGCGCACCGACGGCGTGGCGCTCACCGAAGGGCCCGGCTCGGCGGTGACCTCGCTGGTGGGGACGTCCGTCGGCACCTCGCTGACCGCGACCGGCGCGGCCAGGTCCGCGGGCGTGTCGCCCTCACCACCGCAGCCGACCAGTGTGTTCGCCAGCAGCAGCCCGACGAGCACCGCAGCGCCCACCCGACCGGTCCGTCGATGCATTCCGTGCCTCCCCCGTGTGACCATCGCCGCACCCTAGCAAGGTTCGGCCGGACGGCGAGGCCCCTGCGGCGGCGGTCGGGCCGGGTCCGCCGACTGCTCCCGATCCCCCGTCGCCCGATCCCCCAGTGCCCGGTCCCGGGTCGCCCAGGCGACGATGAACACCACCGTCCAGAGCACCCCGAGCAGCACGGCCGCCGCCGTTCCGCTGGCCGTGTCCAGCCCGAGGTAGAGCCGCGCGCCGCCGACCCCGAGGACGCCGGCGGCAGCGGCCGTCCAGGCGGCCACCGCCACCGGCCACCGGGTGCCCCGCGACACCAGCCAGGCCAGGGTGCACAGGCTCGCCGCGACCACCGCGTTCTGGGTCGCGAACGGCACCGACTCGCCGCCGCCGGGGCCTGCGCCCGGCGAGCCGGTCAGCTCGGCCACCACGGCCAGCACCAGCAGCGGCACGAACGCGCCCACCGTGCCGACCACGCTCAGCAGGTCGGCACGCCAGGGACGGTTCCGCCACGCCAGCAACGCCGCCACCAGTGCCACCAGAACGATCAGCACCCACCCGCGTACCACCGACACCAGGGTGGTGGTGGCATCGGCGGCGTCCGGGGTCCGCCGGCCGGCGAACCAGTCCGCGATCGCGCCGTCCAGCATGGCCAGCCCGCTGTTGCGTACGCCGACGGCGAGCAGGCCGGCGATGGCGAGCCCGGCCGCGAAGAGCAGCAGCAGTCCGGCGGCGAGGTTGAGAAGCAGTGTCCAGGCCGGCCCGATCCGCATGGCCACCAGGAAGAACAGCACTCCGTAGCGGGCGCTGAGCCAGCGCACCGGGGGCAGCGCGCCCGCCCGGAAGAGCAGCGCCCGTACCGGGTCGGGGTTTCGGCCCAGCCACCGGCCGGCGAGAACCACCCCCAGCAGACCGGCCAGCAGCACCAGTGCCGCGCCGGTGGCCCGACCGAGCAACCCGGAGAGCGTGTCGTACGACTCACCGGCGAGGTGCCCGAGCAGCACCGACCCGGCCACCCAGGTCACCACGCCGGCCAGGTTCCACGGCGCGAACCGCCGGTAGGGCATGCCGGCCGCCCCGGCCAGCCGGGGCACCAGGGTGCGGGCGAAAGCCACCCAGCGCGCGGCGAACACGCCACGCCCGCCGAGCCGGGCGAGCATGGCGTCCGCTCGACTCCACCGCGCGGGCCCGACCCGGTGACCGAGCCCGGCACGCAGCCGTGGGCCGTACCGCCGGCCGGCGCGGAACGCCAACCCGTCGCCCAGGACCGCCGCGACGATCATCGCGAGCAACGCCGGGCCCAGCCGCAAGGTACCGTTGTAGGTGAGGAAGCCGACGAGCAGCAGGGTAGCCTCACCCGGCACCAGCAGGCCGAAGATCACCGCGGTCTCGCCCGCCACGATCAGCGCGGCGACCAGGTAGATCCACAGCGTGGGCAGACCCTGCACCCAGGTCAGCAGGTCGTGCACTCAGGCCCCCGGGACACGGGAGTCAGCATGCCAGCCGGGGGAACGACCCGGACAGCAGTTTCACCAGAGATCAGGGGCACCTGGGGGTGACCCCGACGCAGCCTGCGCGAGCGCAGGCGGAAGGATAGAGGGTATGCAGCTTCGCACCGACCTCCGCAACGTCGCCATCATCGCTCACGTCGACCACGGCAAGACCACCCTGGTCGACGCCATGCTGCGGCAGGCTGGCGCGTACGGCGCCCGGGGTGAGACGACCGAGCGGGTGATGGACTCGGGGGACCTGGAACGGGAGAAGGGCATCACCATCCTGGCCAAGAACACCGGCGTGCGGTACCTGCCGGCGGATGGCTCCGACCCGGTCACCATCAACATCATCGACACCCCCGGCCACGCCGACTTCGGTGGCGAGGTGGAGCGCGGCCTGACCATGGTCGACGGAGTGGTGCTCCTGGTCGACGCGAGTGAGGGCCCGCTGCCGCAGACCCGCTTCGTGCTGCGCAAGGCGCTGCGGGCGCGACTCCCGATCATCCTGGTGATCAACAAGGTGGACCGGCCCGACGCCCGGATCAAGGAGGTCGTGGACGACACCTACGAGCTCTTCCTCGACCTGGACGCCGACGAGGAGCAGATCGACTTCCCGATCGTCTACGCCTGCGCCCGCGACGGCATCGCCTCGCTGACCCAGCCCGCCGACGGCTCGGTGCCGGAGGACAGCACCTCGCTGGAGCCGCTGTTCCGCACCCTGCTGGACACCATCCCGCCGCCCGCGTACGACGACGGCGCGCCGCTGCAGGCGCACGTCACCAACCTCGACGCCTCGCCGTTCCTCGGCCGGCTGGCGCTGTGCCGGGTCCGCCAGGGCACGATCAACAAGGGCCAGACCGTGGCCTGGTGCCGCACCGACGGCAGCACCCAGCGGGTCCGCATCTCCGAGATGCTGATGACCGAGGGCCTGGAGCGCAAGCCGGCCGACTCGGCCGGTCCGGGCGACATCATCGCGGTCGCCGGCATCTCCGAGATCATGATCGGTGAGACGCTGGCCGACGCGGAGAACCCGGTCCCGCTGCCGCTGATCACGGTCGACGAGCCGGCCATCTCGATGACCATCGGCACCAACACCTCGCCGCTGGTCGGCCGGGTCAAGGGGTCCAAGGTCACCGCGCGCATGGTCAAGGACCGGCTGGACAAGGAGCTGATCGGCAACGTCTCGCTGCGGGTGCTGCCCACCGAGCGGCCGGACGCCTGGGAGGTGCAGGGCCGCGGTGAGCTGGCGCTGGCCATCCTGGTCGAGCAGATGCGCCGGGAGAGCTACGAGCTGACCGTCGGCAAGCCTCAGGTGGTCACCCGGGAGATCGACGGCAAGGTCTGCGAGCCGGTCGAGCGGCTGACCATCGACGCGCCGGAGGAGTACCTGGGCGCGATCACCCAGTTGCTGGCCACCCGCAAGGGCCGGATGGAGCAGCTGGTCAACCACGGCACCGGCTGGATCCGGATGGAGTGGCTGGTTCCGGCCCGGGGTCTGATCGGCTTCCGTACCGAGTTCCTCACCGACACCCGGGGCACCGGCATCCTGCACCACGTCTTCGAGTCCTACGAGCCGTGGTTCGGCGAGCTGCGTACCCGCAACAACGGCTCGCTGGTGGCCGACCGCACCGGTGCGGTCACCGCCTTCGCGATGATCAACCTGCAGGAGCGCGGGCAGCTCTTCGTCGATCCGACCACCGAGGTGTACGAGGGCATGATCGTCGGGGAGAACTCCCGCTCCGACGACATGGACGTCAACATCACCAAGGAGAAGAAGCTCACCAACATGCGGGCGTCCAGCTCGGACGAGACCGAGAAGCTGATCCCGCCGCGCAAGCTGTCACTGGAGCAGGCCCTCGAGTTCTGCCGCGAGGACGAGTGCGTCGAGGTCACCCCGACCTCGGTGCGCATCCGCAAGGTGGTGCTCGACCAGCAGCAGCGCGGTCGGGCCGCCGCCCGCCGCAAGCACGCCGGCTGACCCACCAGCACCCGGCACCGGGCGCGTCGACCGCTTGCGGTCGGCGCGCCCGTCCGCTTTCGGTAGGGGTACACCGCGGTCGGTGCGCCGATGATCCGTTACCGTTCCCGACATGACCTGGGATGATCTCGACGTCCACCTGGACACGGTGCCCGGAACCGTCTCGGCGTACGTGGGTCGGCTCGACGCGTCGCCGACCTGGACCCGACACTCCGACGCCACGCACTACGCGGCCAGCACCATGAAGGCCGCGGTGCTCGCCGCGCTGCACCGCGCCGCCGAGGCCGGCACGCTGGACCTGGACACCCCGGTCCCCGTGGTCAACGAGTTCGACTCGGCGCAGCCCGGCGCCCCCCGATTCTCCTGCGCCCAGCACTACGACAACGACGACGCCGTCTGGGAGCGCGTCGGTGGCACGGCGCCTCTGCGCTGGCTCGCGGACCGGATGATCGTGCGGTCCAGCAACCTGGCCACCAATCTGGTCATCGGGTACGTCGGACTGCCGGCGGTGGCCGAGGTGTGGGCGCTGGCCGGGGCTCGGCACAGCGTCACCGGCCGGGGCATCGAGGACTTCGCCGCCCGCGAGGCCGGCATCACCAATCTCGTGACGGCCGCCGACCTGGCCGCTCTGCTCGGCGGGCTGGCCACCGGGGTGTCCACCCCCGGCCGGCTCGCGTCCCCGGCCGGCTGTGCGGCCATGCTGGACGTGCTGCTCGCGCAGGAGCACCGCGAGGACCTGGCCGCCGGCCTACCCGAGGGCACCCGGATCGCGCACAAGAACGGGTGGGTGCGCGGCGTCCGGCACGGCGCCGGAGTGGTGCTGCCCGACGACGCGCCGCCGTACCTGATCGCTGTCTGCACCACCACCGATCTGGCCGACGGCGGGCCGAGCGGTGACGAGGTCGAGGACGACGCCTGCCGGCTGATCGCCCACATCTCGGCGCAGGTCTGGGCCGCCCGCCACCAGCTCTGACCAGCCCTCCCGCCGGAACGCGGAGCCCGCCGCACCGCTCACTCCAGCAGCTGCGCCCGTAGGGCCGTGAGCACCCCGTCGTCCAGCCCGAGCCCGTCGCGCAGGTAGCCGTCGAACGAGCCGTGCACCCGGCGTACCTCCTGGTAGCCGGCGTCCAGGTACTCCGGGCGGGCCTGCAGCACCGGCAGCACCGCGTCGACGTCCAGGTTGGGCTGTCGCCGCCGCATCGCCTCGACGATGACCGCGCGCAGGCTGTCGGTCAGCGGGTTGTTGCGCAGGTACTCGGCGCGGATGCTGGCCTCGTCCACCCCGAGCGCGGTCAGCAGGATGACGGTGAGCCAGCCGGTGCGGTCCTTGCCGGCGGAGCAGTGGTAGAGCAGCGGGAGGTTCTCCGCCCCCGCGGCCAGCCGCACCGCCGAGGCGAAGCCGACGCGTGCCGCCCTTCCGGTCACGAACCACCGGTAGATCTCCGCCATCGCCTCCGCCGTGCCCTGCCGGGCAAGCTCCGCGTAGGCGTCCAGGTCATGGCCGAGCAGGACCGCCGAGACGTAGGTGAAGACCGGGTGCTCCGCGTCGTGCACGGGCAGGTGCACGACCCTGGGCTCGCCGACCAGCCGGTCCGCCGGGGCCACCGTGATCTCCGCGCCGTCGCGTAGGTCGACCACGCAGGCCGGCGCGAGCTTCGCGAGCACCGGCAGGTCCTCGTCGGTGAGGCGACCCAACGCCGGGGTACGGATCAGCGCTCCGGCGCGTACCCGTCGACCGTCGGCGCCGGTCAGGCCGCCCAGGTCACGCGCGTTCGGCGCACCCACCATCGCCCAGTCCCGCCCGATCATCCGCTCTCCCCTCCCACCGCGTGCCTGCGTATAGGGTGCCCCACATGACGATCTCGGCGGTACGCACCCACCGGGTTTCCGCCCCCTTACACACCCCGTTCGTCACCGCGCTGCGCCGGACCACCACAGTGGACACCCTGGTCGTCGAACTGATCGACTCCGACGGTCGGTCCGGCTTCGGCGAGGCGCCGCAGGTCTGGCAGGTCACCGGCGCATCGGTGGGCGGTGCTCAGGCCTGCGTACGGGAACTGCTCGGACCTCTGCTCACCGGGCGTGACCCCGACGACCTGGTGACCCGCTGCGCCGAGGTGCAGCGGGCGGTGGTCGGCAACGAGGCGGCGAAGGCGGCGGTGGACGTCGCCCTGCACGATCTGGCCGCCCGTCGGCTGGGCGTACCCCTGGTGCGGCTGTTGGGCGGCACCACGCTGCGGGTGCCCACGGACGTCACGCTGGCCGCCGGTGACGCGGTGGACCTGGCGGCGGCCGCGCGGCAGCGGCGGGCCGACGGTTTCGACGTGCTCAAGCTGAAGGTCGGCACCGACGCGGCCGGCGACCTGGACCGGGTGCGGGCGGTGCGGGCGGCGGTCGGCGCCGGGGTCCGCATCCGGCTCGACGCCAACCAGGGCTGGACGCCCCGGGAGGCGGTCCGGGTGATCCGCGGCATCGAGGACGCGGGGCTCGACGTCGAGCTGGTCGAGCAGCCGGTGGCCCGCTGGGACCTGGACGGGATGGCCTGGGTCAGCGACCGCGTGTCCGTGCCGATCCTGGCCGACGAGGCGGTCTTCGGAGTCCGCGACCTGGTGGAGGTGATCCGCCGCCGGGCCGCGGACCTGGTGAACGTCAAGCTCGCCAAGTGCGGCGGGCTGCACCCGGCGCGCACCCTGCTGGAACTGGCCGCCGCGCATGGCCTCGGCACGGTTGTCGGGTCGATGATGGAGAGCCAGGTCGGCATCGGGGCGGCCGCCAGCCTGGTCGCCGCGTACGGCACCACGGCCGTTGCCGATCTGGACGCCGCGTGGTGGCTGGCCTGGTCGCCGGTGCAGGGTGGGATCCGCTACGAGGGGGCGACGGTGGTGCTGCCGGACGCCCCCGGCCTGGGCATCTCCGGTCTGGCTGAAGTAAAATTTCAGGCTCGCAGTTGATGACTGTTGGTTTCTTTCATATGGTTTCTCGGGGACGGCCGACACGAGCTGGGGGTTGACGTGGAGCTGCGACCGGGCCGCGAGGCCGTCGTCCGAGTCGCCGTGGCGACACTCTGGTCGTCCCCCGAGGCTGTCCGGGCCGTCGACCGGCCGGCGCTCAGCGCGTGCACCGACATTCCGGCCTGGGTCTCCGGTCTGGACACCGACCAGCAGGTCGGCGACTGCGTGCTGAGCCAACTGCTGCTGGGTGAGCGGGTGTTTCTCAGCGAACTGCGCCCGGACGGGTGGGCGCGGGTGGTGGCCGTCGAGCAGCCGGCCGCGAAGCTGGACCCGCGCGGCTACCCGGGCTGGCTACCCGCCGACCAACTGGCCCCGGTGGACCCGACCGTCGCCGGAAACCCGCTCGTGGTGGACGCCACGGTCGTCGACCTGCGCGCCACGCCGGACGGGCCGGTGGTGCTGCCCGGCGTGGTCGTCGGCACCCGTCTCGTTCCGGCCGGCCCGACACGCGAGGGCTGGCAGCCGGTGCACGTCCCCGGTCACGCCGCGCCCCTCTGGCTGCCCGACGGCCAACTGGCACCGGCACCGTCCGAGCAGCCCACCGCCGTCGCCGCGCTGGCGGTGGCGCAGCGGCTCCTGCACGTCTCCTACGTCTGGGGCGGGCTCTCCGCCCACGGCATCGACTGCTCCGGGCTGGTGCACCTGGCCTGGCGGCGGTTCGGCGTGCTGCTGCCCCGCGACGCCGACGATCAGGCGGTGGCGACCACTCCCCTGCCGTTCGGCGCGGAACGACCCGGCGACCTCTACTTCTTCGCCCGCCCCGGTCGGAAGATCCACCACATCGGGATCGTCACCGCCGCCCCGGGCGACCACGGGACCCGGCGGATGCTGCACGCCTGCTACCGACGACGGCGGGTGGTGGAGGAGCCGCTGCCGGCCGAGCGCACGGCCACCCTGGTCGGTGTGCACCGGGTCTGACCGGCCGGGCGCGTTCCCGCACCCGGCCGGTGGAGGCTCAGCGCCGTGTCCCGGCCAACTCGCGGCGTCGGTCCCGAGCGGACTTCATGAGGCTGGCGATCGTGGCGACCAGCAGGGTGCCGAGGATGACCAGTAGGGACAGCCAGATCGGGATGTGCGGCGCCCAGCCCACGTGCTCCCCGCCGTTGATGAACGGCAGGTTGTTGTCGGCCAGCGCCTCCAGCATCAGCTTGACCCCGATGAAGCCGAGCACGACGGCCAGCCCGTAGCTCAGGTAGATCAGCCGATCCAGCAGGCCCCCGAGCAGGAAGTAGAGCTGGCGCAGGCCCATCAGCGCGAAGACGTTCGCGGTGAAGACCAGGTACGGCTCCTGGGTGATGCCGAAGATCGCGGGAATCGAGTCCAGGGCGAAGATCAGGTCGGTGGTGCCGATCGCGATCATGACGATCAGCATCGGGGTGAAGAGCCGCTTGCCGGCCGAGTGCGTGGTCAGCCTCGCGCCGTCGTAGTCCTTCGAGATCGGCAACGCCTTGCGGCTCCACCGGATCAGCAGGTTCTCGGAGAACTCGTCCTCGTTCGGCTCACCCTGCCGGGCCAGGTTGACCGCCGTGTAGATCAGGAACGCGCCGAAGATGTAGAAGACCCAGGAGAACTGCGAGATCAGGGCGGCGCCGGCGGCGATGAACCCACCGCGCATCACCAACGCCAGCACGATCCCGACCAGCAGCACCTTCTGCTGGTACTGCCGGGGCACCCCGAAGCGGGCCATGATGATCACGAAGACGAAGAGGTTGTCCACCGAGAGGCTGTACTCGGTGAGCCAGCCGGTGTAGAACTGCCCGGCCGAGCTGGCCCCGGCGGTCAGCCAGACACCGACGCCGAAGAGCAGGGCCAGACCGACATAGAAGGCGACCCAGAGGCTCGATTCGCGCACACTGGGCTCGTGCGGACGCCGACCAATGATCAACAGGTCGACGAGCAGCACCGCAGTCAGTGCGACGAGAGTCCCCGCCCACACCAATCCGGACACGTCCAACGTCCATTCCTCCGGCAGACACGCGGCGTCGGCCACACCGTACGCCCTGGCGGGGTCCGGCGTGCCGCTGACGCTCACTCTGGTGGCTGTCGGAGGTCTCTTCCGCCGCCGCCCGCGAACGGAACGGCGACCGACGGCGCCGGGTCGGGACGCCGGTAACCGGCGGCCGACCGTGCTGACGACTCCGTCGCGAGGGAATACTCCCCTCCTCGGTAATCATTGTTGCCCACCACGCGCCGTGATCACACCCCGGGTGTCCGGTGGTGCTGGCCACCCGCCCGGCGGGAATAGCCGTCCGGCACTCCCTGCCGCAGTGCCGGTCGGTCCGCCGGCAATGCGGAGGATCTGTCGAGCTACGATGTAAGTATCTTGTTACTTATTAGGAGAGGTCGACCATGCAACGGGTGTTCTTGATAACCGGCAGTTCCCGCGGGCTGGGGCGAGAGTTGGCACGTGCCGCGCTCGCCGCCGGAAACCTGGTGGTCGCCACGGCCCGCGACTCAACCGCCGTGCAGGACCTTGCCGACGCTCATCCGGACACCGCCCGGGCGATCACCCTGGACGTCACCGACCCGCAGGCCGCCGAGGCGGCGGTGCAGGTCGCGGTCCGCGACTTCGGCCGGCTGGACGTCCTGATCAACAACGCCGGATATGCGAACGTGGCCAGCATCGAGGACACCAGCCTCGCCGACTTCCGGGCGCAGGTCGAGACCAACCTCTGGGGAGCGGTCAACGTCACCAAGGCGGCCCTGCCGGTGCTCCGCCAGCAGCGCGGTGGTCACGTCGTCCAACTCTCGTCGGTCAGCGGTCGACTGGCACCGGCAGCCGGGCTGGGCGCGTACGTCACGGCGAAGTTCGCCCTGGAAGGTTTCTCCGAGGCGCTCGCCGTCGAGGTCGCGCCCTTCGGTGTGCGCGTGAGCATTGTCGAGCCGGGCGCGATGGCGACGACCCTCGCAACCTCGATGACGTTGCCCGAGCCCGAAGCCCACTACGCCGAGGCGCTGGCTCCGATGCTCAACCTCTACGGCGGCCCGCAGGCCGGCCAGTACGGCACCGATCCCGCTCGGGCCGCCGCGCTGATCCCGGGTCTGCTCGATCTACCCGAGCCGCCACTGTGGTTCCCACTCTCCGCCGACGCCCTCCACTACATTCGGGCCGGCGAGCAGCGCAAGCTCGCCGAGTTGGACCGCTGGGCCGACCTGAGCCGGTCGGTGAACGCATGAGCGCGGTCGAGGCCGGCATCATTCCGATCTCCGACTTCGCCGGTCGGACGGCGGTGGTCACCGGAGCGGGATCGGGTATCGGCCGGGCACTCGTACGCGCCTTGAGCCGGGCGGGCGCGAACGTCGTCCTGGCCGACCGGCACGGCGAGGCGATCACGGCGGTGGCCGAGGAGATCCGCGCCTCCGGCGGACGGGCGTTGCCCGTGCCCACCGACGTGGCGGATCCAGCGGCGGTGGACGCCCTCGCCGAGGCTGCCTACGCGGAGTTCGGTGCCGTGCACGTCCTGTGCAACAACGCCGGCACCTCGACGGTCGGTTACAGCTGGCAGACACCCCTGTCGGACTGGGACCTCGCTCTCGGCGTCAACCTGATGGGCGTGGTGCACGGCATCCGCTCATTCGTTCCGCGCATGATCGACGGTGGAGACCCCGGCCACGTGGTCAACACCGCTTCGATGGCAGGTCTGATGCCGGTGCCGATGAAGGCTCCGTACACCGCCTCCAAGCACGCGGTGGTCGGCCTCTCCCAGGTGCTGCTCGCGGAGTTGCGGGCCAGCGGCACTCCCATCGGCGTGTCGGTGGTCTGCCCCGGGGCCGTCGCGACCTCGATCCTCGAGGAGGAGCGCGCCCGATACGCCGGAGCACCAATCGCGTCGGCCGCCCAGGATGTGCTCGACCAGCTGAAGGACACAGTCGACAACGGGATAGCCCCCGACACCGCCGCGGACATCATTCTCGGCGCGATCCGCGCTGGCCGCTTCTGGTCGTTTCCCAACGCACACGACTACTTCGGCCTGCTGGACCAGCAGCACGACGCGATGCTCCATGGCAGCTGAGACGGGTCCCGCGCGTCCGGCGCGCGACGCGGCGAGGACCCGGCGACGGATCCTCGCCGCGGCCACCGACGAGTTCGCCGCGTTCGGTCTCGCCGGTGGGCGTACCGCGCGCATCGCCGAAGCCGCGGCGGCGAACCAGCGCATGCTCTACGCGTACTTCGGCAACAAGGACGGCCTGTTCGACGCGGTCATCGAGCACCACGTGCTGCAGGCGCAGGACAGCGTCGGCTTCGACGCCACCGACCTGCCCGGCTACGCCGTGGAGGTCTTCGACTTCTACCGCGGGCACCCGCACCTGGTCCGGCTGGCCCTGTGGCAGACCCTCGAACGACCCGACCTGATGCGGACGCTACCGCTGGTCGTGCGGGCGATGCGGGACAAGGCCGAGGCCGTCGCCGAGGCCCAGACGGCCGGTCTCGTCAGCACTGTCCTTCCCGCCGACCGCCTCCTGGACACCGTGCTGACGCTGGCGCACGGCAGCATCACCGCCGCCGGAAACGCCGCCGACTGGACCGACACGCAACGCGAGGACCTGCACGCCGCCGTGCTCCGCCTGGTCACTCCCCCGGCCCGACTGACGGGAGGCTAGCGCGCGTCGGGCGCGGCGATCGGGTCGGTGAGCGACCAGCCGGCCGCGAGCAGCGCGTCGCAGGCCGCCACCGCCCGGCCCAGCCGCTCGGCGTGCGGTCCGGTCAGCTCCACCATCGGAACACCGCATCCGGCCAACTCGGTGCGGAACCGCTCGGTCATCCAACTCCGCAGGTGCTCACCGCCGCGCAGCCCGTCGTCGGCGAAGGGCACGTTCCGGTGGTCGGTCAGCAGGTACAACGCCGGCCGGCGGGCTGCGGCCCGGACCTGCGGCGACGCGGTGCCGAGGTAGCGCTCCTCCCAGACGGCGGTGGCCCGCGCGTCCGTGTCGGGTTACCTCGGGCGCCGGAACAGACCCTGGGCCGCAGCAGGCTTCTCCACCGTGGGAGGCTTCCGGCATGGTGCTCGAGGTCGCGTTGATCGACGTTCTGCCCGGACACGAGGACGAGTTCGCCGCCGCGTACTCCCAGGGCCACCCGGTGCTCGCCGGGACACCCGGCTGCCGGTCGGTGCGGATGACCCGGGGCATCGAGTCGCCGAGCCGGTTCGTCCTGCTGGTCGAATGGGACTCGGTCGAGGCGCACAACGAGAACTTCCGGGCTACCGAACGGTTCGAGCAGTGGCGCGCGCTGATCGGGCCGCACTTCGCCGGGCCGCCGCTGGTCGAGCACTTCGTCGACGTACCGGCCTGAGGGCAGCTGTCGTACCCCACGGTTAGCGTGCCCACCGCACGCGCCGGCCGCCGGTCCCGACGGGCTCGGGGGCGCCGGGCCTGGTGGCCGCGCGGCGCGCAGCCCCAGCCTCACTCCCCGACGCGGCGGGCCAGCGCGGTCACCGTCTCCTCCGGTGACAACGCCGCGGCCAGCAGCGCCTCGGTCATCCGCTCGTACCGGTCGACGTCGAGCGCCGTGGCCAACCGCACGTCGGTGGTCAACGCCTCCAGCATCACCGTCCGCGGGTCCGCCGGGTCGGGAAAGGCATAGCAGGAGTACGGGGTGAGCGGGTGCAGCCCGCCATCGGCCGCTCCGCCGCGGGGCAACAGTCGGACCGTCACGTGGGCCAGGCCGGTCAGGGCGACCAGGTGGCGCAGCTGTTCACGCCAGACCGGGATCGGCAGGTCGCCCGGGTCGCAGGCCGTCTCGGCGAGCACCGCCGTGTAGCGCGGCGGGTCGCTCCGGCGCAGCACCTCCTGTCGCAGCGTCCGGGCACGCACCTCGGCCTCGACATCGATCTCCGGTGTGAACAGGCCGCCGGCGGCGACCCGGACCCGGGCGTACGCCGGCGTCTGGAGCAGCCCCGGCACGACCGCCGGCTGGTACTCGACGATGTGAGCGGCACCCGTCTCCAGCTCGGCGTACGTGCGCTGCCGCTCGCTCATCTCGCCCAGGGTCCTCCACCAACCACGACTGGTGGCCGCGTCCCGGGCGATCACGATCAGCGCGTCGCGGGCCGGCGACGGCACCTGGTAGACGTCGAGGAGATCCAGCACGTCGGCGAGGTCCGGTCGACTCTGGCCCAGCTCGATGCGGGACAGTTTCGACGTCGAGGCCCAGCCCAACCGTTCGCAGACCTGCTCCAGGGTCAGCGCCTCGCGCCGACGGAGCTGACGCAGCTCGGCACCGAGCCGCACACGTCGAATGACAGGACTCGTTGGCAACGGCATCCCCGCCTCCCCATCGAGGGAGAGTACGCAGAATCGGTCACCCAGTGCAATAGCGCGCTCGCGCACCGCAACCGGTCGGCAGCCTTCGCGCGTGCTGACCGGCCGCGCCCAACGGTCGCGGCCGGTCGGAAGCTGTCGCTACTTCACGCCGGCGGCGTCCATGCCGCGCAGTTCCTTCTTCAGGTCGGAGACCTCGTCGCGGATCCGGGCCGCCAACTCGAACTGCAACTCGCGGGCGGCGCCCAACATCTGGTCGTTGAGCTCCTGGATGAGCTGGGCCAGGTCGGCGCGGGCCATCCCCTCCCGGGAGGGGGTGGTGGCAGACCCCCGACTGCGGCTGCGGGTCTCCTTGACCGGCGCCTTACCGCGGGAGAGCTGGCGCACCGCACCGCCGACCCGGGAGTTCTCGGTGTCCTCCGCCTCGCGGTAGATGTCGTCCAGGATGTCGTGGATCTTCTTGCGAAGCGGCTCCGGGCTGATCCCGTGCGCCTCGTTGTGCGCGATCTGCTTGGCACGACGCCGATCAGTCTCGTCGATGGCGTTCGCCATCGACGGAGTGATCTTGTCGGCGTACATGTGCACCTGACCGGAGACGTTACGGGCGGCCCGCCCGATGGTCTGGATCAGCGACCGGCCGCTGCGCAGGAAGCCCTCCTTGTCAGCGTCGAGGATCGCCACCAACGACACCTCGGGCAGGTCCAGACCTTCGCGGAGCAGGTTGATGCCGACCAGCACGTCGTAGTCGCCCTTGCGCAGCTCGCTCAGCAGCTCGACCCGGCGCAGCGTGTCGACCTCCGAGTGGAGGTAGCGCACCCGGATGCCGTTCTCGAGGAGATAGTCGGACAGGTCCTCGGCCATCTTCTTGGTCAGCGTGGTGACCAGCACCCGCTCGTCCCGGTCGGTGCGCAGCTTGATCTCGTGCATCAGGTCGTCGATCTGGCCCTTGGTCGGCTTGATCACGACCTCCGGGTCGACCAGACCGGTGGGCCGGATGACCTGCTCGACGAACTCGCCCTGGGCCTGCTCCATCTCCCACGTGCCGGGGGTCGCGGACAGGTAGACCATCTGGCCGACCCGCTCGAGGAACTCGTCGAAGCGCAGCGGTCGGTTGTCGGCCGCGCTGGGCAGCCGGAAGCCGTGGTCGATGAGCATCCGCTTGCGGGACGCGTCGCCCTCGTACATGCCGCCGATCTGCGGGATCGTCACGTGCGACTCGTCGACGACGGTGAGGAAGTCGTCCGGGAAGTAGTCGAGCAGGGCGTGCGGCGGGCTGCCGGGCTGCCGCCCGTCCATGTGCATCGAGTAGTTCTCGATGCCGGAGCAGAAGCCCACCTGCCGCATCATCTCGATGTCGTAGGTGGTGCGCATCCGCAGTCGCTGCGCCTCCAGCAGCTTGCCCTGCCGCTCCAGCTCGGCGAGCCGCTCGGCCAGCTCGGCCTCGATGTCACGGATCGCCCGCTCCATCCGCTCCGGGCCGGCCGCGTAGTGGGTGGCCGGGAAGATCACCAGCTGGTCGACCTCGCGGACCACGTCACCGGTCAACGGGTTGAGGTAGTAGAGCTTCTCCACCTCGTCGCCGAACAGCTCGATGCGGACCGCCAACTCCTCGTACGCCGGGATGATCTCGAGCGTGTCGCCGCGGACCCGGAAGGTGCCCCGCTGGAAGGCCATGTCGTTGCGGGTGTAGCGGATGTCGACCAGACGGCGCAGCAGCTGGTCGCGGTCGAGCTCCTGGCCGACCTGCACCCGGACCGCCCGGTCGAGGTATTCCTCCGGGGTGCCCAGGCCGTAGATCGCCGACACCGTGGCCACCACGATCACGTCGCGCCGGGTCAGCAGGGACATCGTCGCCGAGTGCCGCAGCCGCTCGACCTCCTCGTTGATCGAGGAGTCCTTCTCGATGTAGGTGTCGGTCTGCGGGATGTACGCCTCGGGCTGGTAGTAGTCGTAGTACGAGACGAAGTATTCGACCGCGTTGTCCGGCAGCAGCTCGCTGAACTCCTTGGCCAGCTGCGCGCAGAGCGTCTTGTTCGGTGCGAGCACCAGGGTCGGGCGCTGCAGCCGCTCGACCAGCCACGCGGTGGTGGCGCTCTTGCCGGTGCCGGTCGCTCCGAGCAGCACGGTGTTGCGGTCGCCGCGCCGAACCCGACGCTCGAGGTCGTCGATGGCGGCCGGCTGGTCGCCGGCCGGCTGGAAGTCACTGACGACCTGGAAGCGGCCGTCGAGCCGTGGGATGTCGAGCGCCATGACGTCAACGGTACGCCGGAGGTCCGACAGGAACGGCCGTCACGACGGGTACGTGATCAGCTTCAATATTCCCATTGTGTGGCGCATGTCACCGCGGCTAGGCTCTCGTCGTAGGCCGCTCGCGGCGGCCGACCGGGCCGGTGGCCAGGCCGTCATTTCGGCCGGCCGCCCCCGGCACAGCGGTCGCAGCACCCGGCGCGTCCGGCGTGCGCACCCGTGTGGTCGCGCTCGAGGCGCAGACCGGCCGCCGCGAGCGCCCCTGCTCGTCACCCCGGTGCCACCCCACCCGTTTCACATCCGTGGACACCTCTGCGAACCCGGCGCCCGACACCGACACCGGGAGCACGTCCCCGCCCGACGGCACCGACACGAGCCGGCCGGGCACCTGGTCAGCTGACCGGTCCACCACCGGCCGCCACCGCACCGGCCCGGCCGCCACCGCCGACGTCACCGACACCAGCCGCCCCGGCAGCAGCGTCGACCCGGCCGTCGACAACGCCGGACCGGCCCCGGCCAGCCGCCGACGGCGGACGGTCCTGATGCTGCTCGGGCTGACCGCGGCGACGTCCGCGACGGGACTGGTGATCGGGCTGCTGAGTTGGGCCCCCGACCCGCCCGAGCCGGCCCGGCCGCTGACCACGGCCGAGGGCGAGCGCTTGGCCGCGATGCGGGTCACCAACCTGCGGGACCTGCGCGCCGGGGTCCGTGTCACGCTCGGTGCCGAAGCCACCCGGACCGAACTCGTCGGCTGGGTGGACTGGTCGCGGACGCTGCTCTACCTCGATGTGGGTGGTCCGGGCGCGGGCACCGAGCGTGGGCTGCTGCAGAGCGCCGGCCACGTGCTGGTGATCCGGCCGGACCCGACGGCGGTGCCCACTCCCGCCGCGCCACCGCTGGTGCCTCCGACGGACCGGTGGCGGCTGCACCGACTGGCGCCGGGCGCGAGCCTGGCACCCGTGCTCGACCTGCTGCGCGGCCTCGCCGCCGACCGTCCGGACCCAGCCCCGGCGCTGCGGGACAGCGGTGCCCGCTGGATCGCCCGGGACACCGTGGCGGCCGGGCCGGTGGACATCTTCGAGGCGCCGCTACCCGCCGGGACATCCCCCGCAGGCAGCACGCCGGGCAGCACGGGAAACAGCCACCCGGACCGGCCGCCCCGCTACTGGCTCGACCAGGAGTCGCGGCTGCACAAGCTGGTGGTCGGGCTGCCCGGTGTCGGCCCGGTCACGGTGACACTCAACCGGGCCGACCGGCCGACGCTGCGCCCGGTGGACGCGCTCGGCGGCCGTCCCGGCCAGCCCCGCGCACTCACCGACGCCGAGCAGAACCGGCTGGACCGGCTGCCGACCCGTCTGCGCGCCCAGGGCGGTGCCGCGCTGACGCTGACGACGCCGACGGGCACCGACACCAACCTGCGCGGCACCGGCTGGTTGAGCTGGGCCGCCCGCACCGCGTACCTGTCCGTCGCCGACCTGGGCGTACCGGATCGCCGGACCCTGCTCTGGCGGGACAGCACCGGCCTGGCCCGGGCGGACGTGCCGGCAACCGCCGGTGGCGGCACCGCGGAGGCGCCCGGAGGGCCGCCGCTGCCACCGCCGGTGGGAGGGTGGCGGTTCACCCGGTCCGGAACGGACGACCTGAGCCTGCTGGTCGGCGCCGCGGTCGCCGCCACCGGTCCGTCCACCCAGCGCGGTGCGGCCGTACGGGTACGGGAGGACGTCATCGGTGGGCGGACAGTGGACGTGATCGAGTTGCGCACCGCCGACGCGCGGCTGCGCCACTGGATCGACCGGGGCGGGTCGCTGCGGCGGCTGGAGCTGTACACGAGTTCCGGCGCGTGGGCGCAGCTGGACCTCGATCCCGCCGCGGTGCCCCGGCTCGCCCCGGCGCCCCGCGCGCCGACAGCCGCCCGACCGGTCGGCGGGACCCGGCGTCCCGGCACACCCTGACTCGCCGGGCCGGGCTCCTCAGGGCCGCCAGCCGGTCTGCGCGGCCCACCGCTCGGCCCGCAGGTACTCCTCGTCGAACCATGGATCACGGGTCGTACCTGGTCCCTCGACGTCCGGCGCCGCGTCGACCAGCTCCCGCTTGAGCAGCAGATAGGCGGCGCGCCGGTCCGGGTCGGCGCGGAGGTGGTCGCGCAGCAGCAGCGCGTACCGCCAGCCCGGCGAGTCGGCCGCTCGCACGTGTAGGCGTACCGGGCGGGCCGGGTCGGCGCTGCCGTGCAGCCGCTTTCCCCACCGGCCGCTGCCGGCCGGGCGTGGATCGTCCCACCAGTGCCCCGGCACCCTCGGGAACCCGGCATTCGCCAGCCGATCCGCCAGGGTCCCGTCGGCGTCGCCGAGGCCGGGAACGGCCACCTGCACGTCGATGACGTCCTCGGCGGCGAGACCGGGCACCGCAGTCGAGCCGATGTGGTCGAGCCGCAGGTCGGCCGGGGCGAGCGCGTGCCGGATCCGGGCGGCCAGCCGGGCGTACTGCTCGGGCCAGCTCGGGTCGGTCTCGGCCAGGTCGACCCGGGCCGGCGGAGCCACCCGCCGCTCCCGCAGGTTGCTCTCGTAGGGCACCAGTCGCTCGCGCCAGAGCCTGTCGACGGCGGCGTGCAGCTCCGCGAGGCTCGCGTCGTTGGTCAACACCACGTCCGCCGCCGCGCGACGACGCGCGTCGTCGGCCTGCGCGGCGATCCGCCGCTCGGCCTCCGCGCGATCCATCCCACGATCGCGCGCCAGCCGGTCCAGTCGGGTCGTCACGGCCGTGCGCACCACGACCACCAGGTGGTACGTGGGCGCCAGACCCACCTCGACCAGCAGCGGTACGTCATTGACGACGATCGCGTCCGGTGCCGCCGCAGCCATCAGTTCGGCGGTACGGGCACGGACCCGGGGATGGGTGATCGCCTCGAGCCGCCGGCGGGCGGTCTCGTCGGCGAACACCACCGCGCCCAGTGCGGCGCGGTCCAGCGCGCCGTCGGCGTCCAGCACCCGCCCGGAGAAGGTGGCGACGATCTCGGCCAGGCCATCGGTGCCCGGTGCGACGACCTCCCGGGCAACCTGGTCGGCGTCGACCAGCACCGCACCCCGTTCGACCAGCCGCGCGGCCACCGCGCTCTTGCCCGACCCGATACCGCCGGTCAATCCCACCCTCAGCACCGGACCAGTCAACCGGATCACGAGCGTCGCCGCCAAACCGCCCCAAGCTCGCCCCCACGCCGCCCCGCCCCGCGCCACCCCCGCGCCACCCCGCGCCACCCGGCCACGCGGGCCCGCCCCGCGCCCTCCCGCGCCGCCCCGCGCCCTCCCGCGCCGCCCCCGCGCCCTCCCGCGCCCTCCCGCGCCGCGCCGGCCCGGCCCGGCCCAGCCCCGGCCCGGCCCCGGCCCGGCCGCATGATCACGCTCGATCCTGGTTGTAGTGCCGTCTCGGTAACCGCAACCCCACTACTTCCTGGATCGAGCGCGATCTTGAACGCGGCGCAGCCTTCCGCGCGGGCGCAACCGTCCGCGACGACTCACCGGCCAACTGCGGGTACGGCGAGGGCCCCGCCCCCGGCGATCGGAGAGATCGCGGGGACGGGGCCCTTCGTCGTTCAGCGGGTCACTTACCGCCGGCGAGCTTCTCCCGCAGTGCGGCGAGCGCCTCGTCGGTGGCCAGGGTGCCGGCCGGCTCCTCGGCCTGCCGGCTCGGAGCCGGGCTGCTGGACGAGGAGGTGGTGCCACCAGCGGCGGCCGGGACGACCGGAGTCGGGTTGGCAGCGGCCTCGGCGTCGGCGGCCCGAGAGGTCTGCACCTGCTTGGTGTGGGCCTCCCAGCGGACACGAGCCTCGGCGTACTGGTTCTCCCAGGTCTCGCGCTGCTTGTCGTACCCCTCGAGCCACTCGCCCGTCTCCGGGTCGAAGCCCTCGGGGTAGATGTAGTTGCCCTCGGTGTCGTACGTCGCTGCCATGCCGTAGAGGGTGGGGTCGAAGTGCTCCTCGCCCTCGACGAAGCCCTCGTTGGCCTGCTTGAGCGACAGCGAGATCCGGCGGCGCTCAAGGTCGATGTCGATGACCTTGACCATGACCTCGGAGCCGACCTGGACGACCTGCTCCGGGATCTCCACGTGGCGCTCGGCCAGCTCGGAGATGTGGACCAGGCCCTCGATGCCGTCGTCCACGCGGACGAACGCACCGAACGGAACCAGCTTGGTGACCTTACCCGGCACGATCTGCTGGATCGCGTGGGTGCGGGCGAACTGCCGCCACGGGTCCTCCTGCGTCGCCTTCAGCGACAGCGAGACGCGCTCGCGGTCCAGGTCGACGTCCAGGACCTCGACCTCGACCTCCTGGCCCACCTCAACGACCTCGGACGGGTGGTCGATGTGCTTCCAGGACAGCTCGGAGACGTGCACCAGACCGTCGACGCCGCCGAGGTCGACGAACGCGCCGAAGTTGACGATCGAGGACACGACGCCCTTGCGGACCTGGCCCTTCTGCAGCTTGTTGAGGAACTCGGTGCGCACCTCGGACTGCGTCTGCTCCAGCCAGGCCCGGCGGGACAGGACCACGTTGTTGCGGTTCTTGTCCAGCTCGATGATCTTGGCTTCGAGCTCCCGCCCGACGTACGGCTGCAGGTCGCGCACACGCCGCATCTCGACCAGGGACGCCGGCAGGAAGCCGCGAAGCCCGATGTCGAGGATGAGACCACCCTTGACCACCTCGATGACCGAGCCGCGGACGACGCCGTCCTCGTCCTTGATCTTCTCGATCGTGCCCCAGGCCCGCTCGTACTGTGCCCGCTTCTTGGAGAGGATCAGACGACCCTCCTTGTCCTCCTTCTGGAGGACCAGGGCCTCGATGTGGTCACCGACCGTCACAACCTCGGCGGGGTCCACGTCGTGCTTGATCGACAACTCACGAGAGGGGATGACACCCTCGGTCTTGTAGCCGATGTCGAGCAGGACCTCGTCCCGATCGACCTTGACGACGGTGCCTTCGACAATGTCGCCGTCGTTGAAGTACTTGATGGTCTCGTCGATCGCGGCGAGGAAAGCCTCCTCGGAACCGAGATCGTCGTGGGTGACCCGGGTGGCGCTCGAGGGGGCCTCGATGCTGCTCGTCATGTGGGCGGTTGCTCCGGTCGGATGGGTTGTCACAGCAGGCTGGTGTCGCAGTGACCTGTTCGCGCCAGCGGATCCGTCGTCGGGCACACCGAACGATCACAGTGAGATCATGATGTAGCTCCGTCGACCGCGCACCTGCTCCCTGCCGAGACACACGATCCGCGAGCGCATCGTCTAGCCTACCGTGCGCATTACCACAGCGTGCAAGGCCTCCCGGCTTCTCACCGTGCGATGACCTGCGAAAGTCGAACAATCGCGTGGAAAACCGCCCCGGCTGTCTCGTGTGTCACATCAGCCCCACCGGCACCACGGCCCCCTGTCCCGGCGGCAGGGACGACGGGGCCGGCGGGTCGGCCCGGCCCACCGCCCACCCGAGCCCGGCGGGGCCTAGCGTGAGCGCGTGGATGACGACAGCCGGGTGACCCGGCGCCGGGTGGGTGACGCCGAAGCCCGGCGGGCCAACCGCGGCTGGTGGGACACCGACGCCGACGACTACCAGGCCGAGCACGGCGCGTTCCTCGGCGACGTCGACTTCCTCTGGTGCCCCGAGGGGCTGCGCGAGGCCGACGCCAGGCTGCTCGGTGACCTGTCGGAACGGCGGGTGCTGGAGGTGGGCTGTGGCGCCGCTGCCGCCGCCCGCTGGCTGTCCACACAGGGTGCCCGGCCGGTCGCCTTCGACCTGTCCGCCGGCATGTTGCGGCACGCGGCGCAAGCCGCGACACGCACCGGGGTACGCGTACCGCTGGTGCAGGCCGACGCGCTGGCTCTGCCGTTCGCCGACCGGTCGTTCGACCTCGCCTGCACCGCGTTCGGCGCGATCCCGTTCGTGGACGACTCGGCGACCCTGTTCGCCGAGGTGCACCGGGTGCTGCGCCCCGGCGGCCGGTGGGTGTTCTCGGTGACCCACCCGATGCGGTGGATCTTCCTCGACGATCCGGGCGAGGGCGGACTGACCGCGGTGCACTCGTACTTCGACCGCTCCCCCTACGTCGAGCAGGACTCCTCCGGCGTGGCCACCTACGTCGAACAGCACCGCACCCTCGGCGACCGGATCCGCGAGCTGGTCGGAGCCGGGTTCCGGCTGCTGGACCTGGTGGAGCCGGAGTGGCCGGCCGGGCACGAGGGGATCTGGGGGCAGTGGAGCCCTCTACGCGGGCGGCTCTTCCCCGGCACCGCCATCTTCGTCACCGAGAAGCCCTTCGGTTGACGGGCTCGTCGCACTCGCGGTGCGGCCTGCATCGCATCGATCGGCGGCAGGCTCGCCTGATGAGCGCCGAGCCCGTCCCGACATCGCCTGGCCCCTGGTGTCCGGATCCGACGCGGCAGCAGCGTGCCGACTACACGCTCGAGGACCTGCTCGGCCTGCCGGACGACGCCCCCCGCGTCGAACTCGTCGACGGCGTAATCCAGGTGACACCCTCCCCCACCCTGGGCCACCAGGACATCTCACTCCTGCTCTCCCGTTGGCTGCTACAGCACGCCCCCTCCGATCTGCGGGTCGCCCAGGCAGTTGGAGTCGGGCTCAGCTTCACTACCAGCCGCCAACCGGACGTACTGCTGCGCCGATCCGGACTGGCCGCGAATCGGTCGCTTCTGCGGCCCGAGGACGTAATTCTGGCAGTGGAGATCGTCTCGCCGGGAACCCGCCGCACCGATCGAATCGCCAAGCCGGGCGAGTACGCCGCGGCGGCCATCCCGTTCTACTGGCGGATCGAGCAGAATCCGGTGCACCTGTACGCGTACCGCATCGGTGACCGGGTCGGTCCCGGCGGTGAGCGGCAATATGAGCTGATCACCGAGAGCGCCGACGTGATCGAGCTGACCGAGCCCTTCGAGCTGAAGCTGCCGATCGCCGAGATCACTCCGTAGCCCGTTTCGCCCCGGCGGTGCCGGGTAGCCGAACACCATGGCCGAGCAGAGGTTCCACAAGGGCGACCACGTCTCCTGGTCGAGCCACGGCAGCCGGGCGTACGGCGTGGTACAGGGCGAAATCACCGAGCGGACGCGGATTCGCGGGCGGGCGGTGAACGCCTCCGCCGACGACCCTCAGTACCGGGTCCGCAGTGACGGAACGGACCGTGAGGTGGCCCATCGACCGGAGGCGTTGCGTCATGAGCAAGAATGACGACGGCAGGGACACCTACCGGGAGTTCACCGACGCGGTCAACATGAAGCCTCGCGAGCTGTCCACCTGGTTGGAGAGCGACGAGTCGAAGCGGGTCGGCTGGCACAAGGGCGGCCAGTCCGGCGGCGGCGAGTCGGTCGGCCACGAGATGGGTCGACGGATCATCGACCTGCTCCGCCGCAAACGGGCCGACCTGTCCGATGGCGACTACAAGCACATGCGCAAGGTGATCGGCTACGTGCACCGGCACATGGCTCAGCGTCCCACCGGCGACGTCCGCGACACCAAGTGGCGCTGGTCCCTCATGAACTGGGGCCACGACCCCCTCAAGGCCGCCCCGCGCAGGGATCGAGCCTGACCGTCCGGAGCGGGGGTGGGCTCCCACCCGGAACCCCACCGCAACGAGAGGATCAGTGGTCGGCGCTGTTCCAGTCCCGGCCCTCGCCGACCGACACCTCGAGCGGCACCGACAGCGGGTACGCCTCGCCCATCTCCCGCCGTACCAGCGCCTCCAGCGCCTCCCGCTCACCCGGGGCGACCTCGAAGACCAGTTCGTCGTGCACCTGCAGCAGCATCCGGGAGCCCAGCTGAGCCTCGCGCAGCGCGGTGTCGACGTGCAGCATCGCCACCTTGATGATGTCGGCGGCAGAACCCTGGATCGGGGCGTTGAGCGCCATCCGCTCGGCGATGTCCCGGCGCTGCCGGTTGTCGCTGACCAGGTCGGGCAGGTAGCGGCGGCGACCCAGGATGGTCGAGGTGTAGCCGTCCTGGCGGGCCCGGGCGACAACCTGGTGCAGGTAGTCGCGCACCCCGCCGAAGCCGGCGAAGTAGTTCTCCATCAGCCCGCGTGCCTCTTCGGTGCCGATGCCGAGCTGCTGGGACAGCCCGAACGCGCTCAGCCCGTACGCCAGGCCGTAGTTCATTGCCTTGATCTTGCGGCGCTGGTCGGCGGTGACCGCGTCGAGCGCCACCTCGAAGACCGACGAGGCGGTGGCGGCGTGGAAGTCGGCGCCGGAGTTGAAGGCATCGATGAGCGCGTCGTCGGAGGAGAGGTGCGCCATGATGCGCATCTCGATCTGGCTGTAGTCGGCGGTGAGCAGGCACTCGTAACCCTCACCGACCACGAAGGCACGGCGGATGCGCCGCCCCTCCTCGGTGCGGATCGGGATGTTCTGCAGGTTGGGCTCGGTGGAGGAGAGCCGCCCGGTGGCCGCGACCGTCTGGTTGAACGTGGTGTGGATGCGACCGTCGTCGGAGACGGACTTGAGCAGCCCGTCGACGGTCGACTTGAGCTTGGCCACGTCCCGGTGACGCAGCAGGTGGGCCAGCACCGGGTGCGGGGTCTGCGCGTAGAGCCACTGCAGGGCGTCGGCGTCGGTGGTGTAGCCGGTCTTGATCTTCTTGGTCTTCGGCAGGCCCAACTCGGTGAAGAGGATCTCCTGCAGCTGCTTGGGTGACCCGAGGTTGAACTCCCGGCCCACCGCCTCGTACGCGCCCTGGGCGGCGGCCTTCACCTCGGCGGCGAAGTGCGCCTCCAGCTCGGACAGATAGTGCGTGTCGGCGGCGATGCCGATGCGCTCCACGCCCGCCAGCACCCGCATCAGCGGCAACTCCACCCCGGCCATCAGCCGGGCGGACTGCTCGCCGTCGCGGGACAACTCGGCGTCGATGGCGTCGGCCAGGTCGAGGGTGGCCCGGGCCTGGAGCATGAGGTTCTGCTCGGCCACGCCCTCGTCGCCCAGCCCGTCGAGGGTGAGCTGGCCGCTCTCCGGAACGTCGACCCGCAGCTCCCGGTGCAGGTAGCGCAACGCCAGGTCGGTCAGGTCGTAGGAGCGCTGGTCCGGGCGGGCCAGGTAGGCGGCGATCTGGGTGTCGCGGACGATGCCGGCCAACTCCCAACCGTGCGCGGAGCAGGCCAGCACGGCCGGCTTGCTGTCGTGCAGCACCTTGGGCCGCTGCGCGTCGGCCAGCCAGCCGGCCAGCGCGCCCTCGTCGGTCGGGTCGAGTCGCGCCGGATCCACCCAGGCCGCCGCGCCGCCGGAGGTGGCCAGTGCCAGGCCGGTGATCGATGCGGTGTGCCGGCGGTTGGGGCCGGTGTCGAGCTTCGCCGCCATGCCGACCGGGGTGCCGGTCGCGGTGTGCGCGGTCAGCCAGGCGGCGAGGGCACCTGGCTCGGTGAGCATCTCGCCGGTGAGGTCGAAGCCCGACTCGGCCTCCGGCTCGACGGCTTCCAGGTACTGGTAGAGCCGGTCCCGCAGGATGCGGAACTCGAGGGTGTCGAAGACCTGGTGCACCGCCTCCCGGTCCCAACCGGCCCACCGCGCGTCCTCGGGTCGCAGCGGCAGCTCAAGGTCGGAGACCAGGCAGTTGATCTCGTAGTTGCGGATGACGTCGGCGAGCCGTTCGCGCAGGCTGTCGCCGGCCTTGCCCTTGATCTCGTCGGCGCGGGCGACCACGCCCTCGACACCGCCGTACGTGGTGATCCACTTGGCGGCGGTCTTCGGGCCGACACCGGGGACGCCGGGCAGGTTGTCGCTGGTCTCGCCGACCAACGCGGCCAGGTCCCGGTAGCGCTCCGGACCGACGCCGTACTTCGCCTCGATCGCCGCCGGGTCCATCCGGGCCAGGTCGGAGACCCCCTTGCGCGGGTACAGCACGGTGACCTGGTCGCCGACCAACTGGAAAGCGTCCCGGTCACCGGTGCTGATCAGCACCGTCATGCCCTGGTCGCGGGCCTGGCAGGCCAGGGTGGCGATCACGTCGTCGGCCTCGTAGCCCGCCATCTCCACCACCGGGATCTGCAGCGCGGCCAGAACCTCCTTGACCAGGCTGACCTGGCCCTTGAAGTCGGTCGGGGTCTCGCTGCGGCCGGCCTTGTACTCGGCGTACCGGTCGGTGCGGAAGGAGTGCCGGGAGACGTCGAAGGCGACGACGATGTGGGTGGGCTGCTCGTCGCGCAGCACGTTGATCAGCATCGAGGTGAAGCCGTAGACCGCGTTGGTGGGCTGACCCGTCGTGGTGGAGAAGTTTTCCACCGGCAGGGCGAAGAACGCCCGATATGCCAGGGAGTGTCCGTCGACGAGGAGCAGGCGCGGAGTCGTAGCTGTCACGGCAGCGACTCTAGTCCGTCGCACCGACATCCCTGGGTGGCGGCACGGTGCGACCACGCCGGAACGGACAACCGGCCCGGTACGCCGGCGGCCGACCACCCCGCGAGGGATGGCCGGCCGCCGGACGGGTGGCTCAGGCCACGCCGAGGTACGCCTCCTTGACCGCCGGGTCGTGCAGGAGTTCCTGGCCGGTGCCCTCCTTGACGATCCGGCCGGTCTCCAGCACGTACCCACGGTGCGCCCGGGAGAGCGCCTGCTGGGCGTTCTGCTCGACCAGCAGGATGGTGGTGCCCTGCTCGTTGATCCGGGTGATGATCTCGAAGATCTGCTGGATCAGCTTGGGGGCCAACCCCATCGACGGCTCGTCCAGCAGGAGCAGCTTCGGACGGGTCATCAGCGCCCGGCCGACCGCGAGCATCTGCTGCTCGCCACCGGAGAGCGTGCCGCCTGCCTGCTTGCGGCGCTCGGCGAGCCGCGGGAACAGGTCGAAGACCATGGCGAGGTCATTGGTGATGTCGGCCCTGTCCCGGCGGGTGTAGGCCCCCATCTCCAGGTTCTCCAGCACGGTCATGCCGGGGAAGACGCCGCGACCCTCGGGCGACTGCCCGATGCCCCGGATCACCCGCAGGTCGGCGCGGAGCCGACTGATGTCGGTGCCCGCGAACCGGATGCTGCCGGCGGAGATGGCGTGCAGCCCCGAGATCGCCTTCATGGTGGTGGTCTTACCGGCGCCGTTCGCGCCAATCAGCGCCACGATCTCGCCCTCGTCCACGTGCAGGCTGATGCCGTGCAGCGCCTCGATGCGGCCGTAGAGCAGCTTCAGACTGTCGATCTCAAGCAGCATCCTCGACACCTCCCAGGTAGGCGGCGATCACCTTCGGGTCGTTGCGCACGTCGGCGGGTGACCCTTCGGCGATCTTCTGCCCGAACTCCAGCACCACCAACCGGTCCACCACGCCCATGACCAGCCGCATGTCGTGCTCGATCAGCAGGACGGTGACCCCCGAGTCGCGGATCTTGCGGATCAGCTGCAGCAGGGCGACCTTCTCGGCCGGGTTGAAGCCGGCGGCCGGCTCGTCGAGGCAGAGCAGGGTGGGATCGGTGGCCAGGGCCCGCGCGATCTCCAGTCGACGCTGGTCACCGTAGGACAGGTTGCGGGCGAGGTCGCCCGCCCGGCCCTGGATGCCGACGAAGTCCAGCAGTTCCTGCGCCTTCTCCCGGCCCTGCCGCTCCTCGCGCCAGTGCCGCGGCAGCCGGAGCAACGCGCTCGGGACGCTGGTCCTGTGGTTGGCGTCCGCGCCGACCTGGACGTTCTCCAGCGCCGTCATCTCCGGGAACAGCCGGATGTTCTGGAAGGTACGCGCGATGCCCAGCTTGGTGATCTGGAACCGCTTACGGCCGCTGACCGTCTGGCCCTGGAACCGGATCTGGCCGGTGGTCGGGGCGTACACGCCCGTCATCGCGTTGAAGCAGGTGGTTTTGCCCGCGCCGTTCGGGCCGATCAGCCCGAGGATCTCACCCTGGTAGAGGGTGAAGTTGACGTCGTTGAGGGCCACCACGCCGCCGAAGCGCAGCGTGACGTGGTCGACCTCCAGCAACGGCGTACGGCCGTCGGTCGGGGGGGTCGGTTCGCCGACCTGATCGTCCGGCGTCGAGGAGGTCTCCGGCGGGCTACCCACCGTCGTCCGCGCGTCGATCGCCATGTCGCGCTCGCTCGTGACGTCGCGCGCACTGCCCATCCGTGGCTCACTCAACGACAGCCACCTCCTTCTGCCGGTCCTTGAGCTCGGCGGCACGCCGCCGGTTCGGCCAGAGACCCTGCGGGCGGAAGATCATCACGATGATCAGCAAGACCCCGAAGATGAAGTACCGCAGCGACGTCGGGCTGACGTCGTATTCGGTGCCGCCAACCACCACCTGCTCCGGCAGGCCGAACACGTCACCCACCGACCGCAGCCACTCCGGAACGTAGATGACCAGGAAGCCACCGAGGAGTGCGCCACCGATGCTGCCCGCACCACCGAGCAGGACCGCCGCCAGCACCAGGATCGAATTCTCCAACGAGAACGTCGAGGAGTTGACGAAGTTCGCCTGACCGGCCCAGAGCGAGCCGGACAGACCGCCGACCGCGGCACCGATCGCGAACGCCCACAGCTTGAAGCGGAAGGTCGGCACGCCCATCAGCTCCGCGGCGTCCTCGTCCTCGCGGATCGCCACCCACGCCCGCCCGACCCGGCTGTTGGCCAGGTTACGGATCAGGAAGACGGCAATGATGATCACGGTGAGCAGCAGCCAGTAGTAGGGCTTGAACTCGAACTGGAAGATGGCCGACCCGTCCGGGTACTTGCCCGGCGGGTGCCCCACCTGCGGGATACCGCGGTCGCCGTTGAGGATCCAGTCCTGGTTCTTGGCGATGATCCGGATCATCTCGGCGAAGCCGAGCGTCACGATCGCCAGGTAGTCGCCGCGCAGTCGCAGCGTCGGCGCACCCAGCAGCACCCCGGAGAGCAGGGCCAGGGAGATGGCGATGGGCACCGTGACCAACCAGGGCCACGGGCTCTCGAGCCAGTTGTACTCGGTGATGAGCTTGCTCTCCGGCGACGTCAGCAACGCCACAGTGTACGCGCCGACCGCGAAGAAGCCGAAGAAGCCGAGGTCCAGCAGACCCGCGTAGCCGACCACCACGTTGAGGCCGAGGGCCAGCAGCGCGATCCAGGCGCAGTAGAACAGCACTGCGGCCATGTCGTTTCGCGTCGTGTAGAGCGGAATCCACACACCGGGGATGTTGAGGTACTCGTAGAACCACTTGTTCGGCAGCACGTAGAGGAAGGCAATGAAGGCCAACAGACCGGTGATACGGGCGGACTTCGGCAGCCCGTCGATCCTCCGTCCGACGGCGCCCGAGGCGGAATGCCAGCGTTCTCGCAGAGCGGTCATGCTCGCGCCCTCCCCAACGACTCACCCAGCAGACCGGTCGGCCGGAACATCAGCAGGACGATCAGCACGACGAAGGCGATGAGATCGCGCCACTGTGAGCCGAAGAGCGCCGATCCGTAGTTCTCCACCAGGCCGAGCAACAGACCACCGATGGCGGCGCCCCGCAGGTTGCCGATGCCGCCCAGGACCGCGGCGGAGAACGCCTTGAGCCCGAGCAGGAAGCCGATGTTGTACCGAGTGTTCCCGCTCTTCATGTCGC
The DNA here is from genome assembly GCF_046549295.1 of Micromonospora sp. 067-2. Lineage (NCBI taxonomy): Bacteria > Bacillati > Actinomycetota > Actinomycetes > Micromonosporales > Micromonosporaceae > Micromonospora > Micromonospora sp. 067-2. Next base: position 47,224 of record NZ_JAJPWB010000004.1, read on the forward strand.
TGAAGACCGCGGCGACGCCGGCCATCAGGCCGCCCAGCACGAACACGAGCGCGATCACACGGCTCTTGTTGACGCCCATCAGCGCGGCGGTGTTCGCGTCCTGCGCGACCGCGCGGATGCCCTTGCCGAACCGGGTCTTGTTCACGAACCAGTCGAGCCCGATCATCATCAGCACGGCCACGGTCAGCGTCAGCAGCTGCACCGGGGTGATGGTCCAGCCGCCGATGCTGATCACCGTCTTGGTGGGCAGCAGGGCGGGCGAGCCGATCTGGCGACGCTGGGTCAGCGCCCCCATGAGCTCCATCAGGGCGTACGAGGCACCGATAGCGGTGATCAGGAAGGCCAGCGGCGGCGCGTTGCGCCGACGCAGCGGACGGTAGGCGGTAACCTCGATCAGCAGCGCGACACTGCCGCTGAGCAGCGCGGCTGCAACGATCGCAAGAGCAATGAGGAGTAGCGCCTTCGGCACCGAGGGGGCGCCGCTGTTGCTGTCGAGCCCGAACACCGCCCAGGTCCAGATGGCACCGAACGTGCCGATCATGAAGACCTCGGAGTGCGCAAAGTTGATCAGGCGGAGTACGCCGTAAACGAGGGTGTAGCCGAGGGCGATGAGCGCGTAGATCGCACCCTGCACCAACCCGGTTGTGGTCAGTTCCGGGAAGCCCCGGACGAGTTCTGCAAAGTCCACCGATGCTCCGAAGGGTGTTGCGTCGAGCCGGTGCGGCCAGGGTTGAACCCCGACCGCACCGGAACAACTCTTTTCGTCACGCCCTCAAACCTGTGTGACCCCCGACGGGATCAGGCCTTCGGGATCTCCAGCTCGGGAGCCCACGCACCGGCGGTCGCCTTGAAGGCCCACACCTTGACCTGCGTCGGGTCCAGCTCGCCGTTGGCCTCCCACTTGTAGGTCACGCCCGAGGCGGAACCGGCCTTGTTGTAGGAGGAGAGGAACGCCAGGACGTCGGCGCGGCTGGTCTTGCCGGCCTTGATCGCCTCGAGGTAGATGTTCGCGAGGTCGAACGACACGTCCGCGTACACGCCCGGGTCGACGCTGTACTTGGCCTTGAAGTCGGTCACGAAGGTGCCCTTGGCCGCGGTGGCCGGGCCACACGGGCAGGTGGAGATGGTGCCCTCGACGTCCTTCTGGCCGGTCACCGACAGCATGTTGGCGTCGTTGATGCCGTCGCCACCGATGAAGGTGCCCGTCCAGCCAGCGGCGCGCAGCTGCTTGAGGAACGGCGCCGCCTCCTCGGTGTAGCCACCGTAGAACAGGACGGGAGCGCCGCTGGTCTTCACCTTGGAGATCTGCGCGCCGAACTCCTGCGCGTTGTCGACCACCTTGTCGGTGCCGACGACGACCGAGCCGAGGCCCTTCTTGACCTCGTCGGCCAGGCCCGCGCCGTACGCCGACTGGTCGTCGATGACGAACGCCTTCGGCGCCTTGATCACGTTCTTGATGTAGCTGGCGACGGCCGGCCCCTGGGAGAAGTCGTTACCCACGCCGCGGTGGAAGACCTTCCAGTTCTTGGTCGAGAGGCTCGGCCGGGTGGCCGAGGGGGAGATGGTGGCGAGGCCCGCGGTGTCGAAGATCGGGAGCCCGACCTCGCTCTCACCGGAGAACGCCGGGCCGATCAGACCGATGATCTTCGCGTCGGCGGCGGCGCTGGTCGCCAGACCACCGGCAAGGTCGGCCTTACCCTGCGAGTCGAACGCCTGCACGCTGACCTTGCAGTCCGCGTTCGCCGCGTTGTACTTCTCCACGGCGAGATCCGCGCCCTGCTTCATCGGGGTCACCAGACCGGCGTCAGCGCCGGAGAGCGCCCCGAAGAAACCGATCTTCAGGTCGCACGCCTTGCTGGCGGAACCGCCCGACGTGCCCTCATCCTGCTTACATGCGCTGGCGCCGCCGGCAATGAGCGTCGCGATGGCGACGCTGCCGAGGACGCGCACGAAGTTTTGCCTCAAGGCTGGAACCCTCCTCCGTCCAGAAGTCCGGTGCCGCCTGGCGAAGAGCCGAGGCGGCAACGGACCGGACCGTTCACCCGGTCTGGGGCGGGACGTTATCCCAAAGGCACTACTCACCGTAAGGTGTCGTAGGCGGCATTGACTCAACCGTTACCCGCGACGGCGCAACTCGCGTTTCAACGTCACATCTCACCCAGCCGGCGTCTCATCTGGTGGTCGGCAGGGGTGCGGACCACAGCGCGGCGGCCGCTCCCCCGTCGACGGCGACCACCATCCGAGCATCGAGCACGGCAATCGTCGCCGACGTGTCCCCACCAGCGGGAGTGTCCACCGGCAGGGCCACCGACGCCCAGCTGCCGCCGCCGTCGACCGACTGCCACAGCTGGTGGTCACGGGCCCCCACCGTCATCGCCAGCAGGTCGCCACCAGCACCGGCCACCGCCTCCACCCCGGCCACCGCCCCGGTGCCCGTCGCGCCGAACCCTCCGACCGCCCGCCACCCACCCGCGGTCGCCGTGCTGGCGGACCCGGCCCGGGTCTCGAGCGCCCACGCCTGGAAGGCGCTGCCCCGTACCCCCAGGGCGTACACGACCGACCCGACCCGCAGCAGACGCTGCACGATCTCGTCCTGATCCGTCGCGGGCAGCGCCACGCGCGTCCACACCAGGGCGTCCTCGGAGAACCAGACGAACGGGTCGCGGTCGGCTCGACCCGCCGGCCGTCCCGCGCCGCCCACCAACCAGCCGTCGGACGCCGCCAGCGCGTCGGTGGCGAGCGTCGTGAGATCAGGTTCGCTGGCGAGCGCGGGTGCCTTGTCGACGAGCTGGAAGTCGGCGGCGTCCGGCGAGTTCCAGACCGAGGCCCCACCGGTTCGGGCGCCCGCGATCAACCAGCCGTCGCCGCCGCCCGCGATGCGGCTCACGCTGACCGCGTCCGGCCCGCCGTACAGCTCGAACTCCGCCCGCACCTCGGTCAGGCCGCCGTCGGCATCCTGCCGCCAGGTGCGTACCCGGGGGTTGCCGTGCGCGCCGCCGGCCCTGGCCCCGATGACGGCGATCCGCCCCTCGTGGCAGCCCACGGCGTAGAGGATCGCCCGCTCGCCGTAGTAACTGATCGGATGCAGCGGCAGCGGGACCCAGCCGAGGCCGTCGACGCTGCGCCACGCGGCCGGTCGGGTCGCCCCGTCGGGCCCGCCGACAGCGCCGACCACATACCACCGCCCCGCGCAGGCGGCCGCGTCGCGCACCATGAGCCGACCCGGGGCGCCCGGCGGCGCCGGCAGGTCGACTGCCTGCCACTGCGGCCGGACCGGCTCGGGAGGACCCTCATCCCGGGCGGAACGGCAGCCGGCGAGCAGCGCGACGACAACCCCGAACACCGCGATCCACCGCCGGACGGACACACGGGTCATGCTATCGATCCGGCGTCGACAGTGGAGCCCGCGGAGTCGTCAGACGGTCGGCTGCGCCACCTCGCCGCCGGCGGTCTCGGCGAGGATCCGCTCGGCGACCTCCTTCATGGTCATCCGGTGGTCCATCGCCGTGCGCTGGATCCACTTGAACGCCTGCGGCTCGGTCATCCCGTACGTCGTCATCAGCGCGCCCTTTGCGCGCTCCACCGTCTTGCGGATCTCCAGGCGGTCGGTCAGGCCGGCGACCTCCGCCTCCAGGGCCGCGACCTCCGAGTAGCGCGACAGCGCGATCTCCACCGCCGGGACCAGGTCGCTCTTCTGGAAGGGCTTCACCAGGTACGCCATCGCGCCCGCCGCCCTGGCCCGCTCCACCAGGTCACGCTGGCTGAACGCGGTCAGGATGATCACCGGGGCGATTCGAGCGCCGGCGATCCGCTCCGCGGCGGCCAGCCCATCCATGATCGGCATCTTGATGTCGAGGATGACGAGATCGGGCTTCAACTCCTCGGCGAGGCGAACGGCGGTCTCGCCGTCACCGGCCTCCCCCACCACCTCGTAACCCTCTTCGACCAGCATCTCGGCGAGGTCCAGCCGGATCAGCGCCTCGTCCTCGGCGATCAACACGCGCCTGCGCTCAGCATCCGTCGGCGTCTCGGCCACCAGCCCTACCCCCACCAGTCATAACCTGACACCCGCCCAGCCGGGTGTCACCACCGTCAGCGTAGTGGGTATCCTGTCAGGGCCGAATCAGGGAAGCGCCCTCGTAGCCCAACTGGCAGCAGGCAATGGTCTCAAACTCCATACAGTGTGGGTTCGAATCCCACCGAGGGCACCACAACTTGTCGTACGGATGTTCGAGAATGTTCTCGTGCATCCACCCGAGATCCGCGTCCGTGCACGGCGACTCTTCCAGGCCGGCGACACGGTTGCCGACACCGCTCGTGCGGTCGGCCTGCCTTATCGGACTGTTTGGCACTGGTGTAACGACCGGCCGGAGGTTAAGCAGCAGGGCACGCAACTACGGTGCTTCCGCTGCCGCGAGGGTGTCGACAGTCCGACAGACCCCGGCGCTTACGCCTACCTGCTCGGGCTCTACCTCGGCGACGGCCACTTGGTGACAACGGCGCGCGTGCCGGTGTTGCGAATCTACTGCTCCGAGGCATGGCCAGGGCTGATCGAAGCGTGCGACGACGCCATGCGGGCCGTGCTCGCCACGAAGGTGCAACGGGTGCAGAAGCAGGGCTGCGTCGGCGTGCAGAGTTACGGCAAGCACTGGCCATGCCTGCTCCCTCAGCATGGACCCGGCAGGAAGCACGAACGCCCGATCGTCCTCGCCGACTGGCAGCGGGACATTGTCCAACACCACCCGGGCTCCTTCCTGCGCGGCCTGTTCCACTCCGACGGTTGTCGGTTCGCCAACCGCGTGACAGTGCGGGGCAAGGAGTACGTCTACCCCCGCTACATGTTCTCGAACAGGTCCGGCGACATCATGGAGCTATGCCAGTGGGCGCTCGATCTACTGGGGATCCCATGGCGGATGAACCTGCCGTGGTCGCTGTCGGTGGCGCGGCGGAACGCCGTCATCGCACTGGATCGGCACGTCGGTCCGAAGTCCTGACCGTCGTCGAGCGGCCACCACTGTGGAGGTGAACCATCCCCGGGTCCGCATCCACCGACTCAAGCTGTCGCCGTCGAAAGCTTGCCAGGGCCGCGCAGACCATGATCAATCGCGACCGGAGGCGGGATCCGCTGAGGGCTGGGGTTGATCGACACCGGACCGGTGATGTGGAGGTGTGTGGGTCGGTGGGTCACCCGGTATCGCCGATACTGTGTCGATCAAGCCGGAGCGGCAGCGCTGAGGGACACCAGGGCGACTGGACAGGGGTGGGAACAGATGCGGGTGGTCATCTTCGGCGCGACCGGCATGGTCGGTCAGGGCGTGCTGCGGGAGTGCCTGCTCGCCGACGACGTGCGGGAGGTGCTGACGATCGGCCGGAAGCCGACCGGGCAGCGGCATCCGAAGCTGCGTGAGCTGACGGTCGCCGATGTCGGCGACCTGGACGCGGTCCGCGCCGACCTGACCGGTGTCGACGCCTGCTTCTACTGCCTGGGCGTCTCCTCGGTGGGCCTCGACGAGGCCGCCTACACCAGGATCAGCTACGACTACCCGCTGGCGGCGGCGCGGCTGCTGGCCGAGGTGAGCCCGAGCGTGACGTTCGTCTACGTCTCCGGCGTCGGCACCGACTCCACCGAACGGGGCCGGGTGATGTGGGCGCGCGTCAAGGGTCGTACCGAGAACGCGGTCCTCGACCTTCTGCCCAACGGCTACGCGGCCCGGCCGGGATTCATCCAGCCGATGCACGGCATCACGTCGCGGACGCGCTGGTACCGGGTGCTCTACGCGGTGACCGGCCCGCTGTTCCCGCTGGTGAGCCGGCTCTTCCCGAACCAGGTGACCCGCACCGACCGACTTGGCGCGGCGATGCTGCGGGTCGCCCGGGAGGGTTCGCCGCGTCGGGTGTTGGCGGGCCGCGACCTGACCTGAGCCGCTGGCCCGAGCCCGCCGGCCGCGACCTGACCTGCTCAGGCCGGTCAGTCGAGCGCGGCGAGCGCGTGGGCGAGGTCGGCGCGCAGGTCCTCGGCATCCTCCAGCCCGACCGAGAGGCGCAGCAGGCCGCCGTCGGGCTTCGCGTCGCCCTCGACCGGGCGGTGGGTGAGCGAGGCGGGGTGTTGGATCAGGGTGTCCACGCCGCCGAGGGACACCGCGTGGGTGATCAGCCGGCAGGCGCCGGCGACGGCCGCCGCGGCGGGTGCGCCGCCGCGTACCTCGAAGGCGAGCAGGCTTCCGGGGCCGGCCATCTGCCGGCCGACCAGCGCCGCCGGGTCGTGCACCGATGGGTGGTGCACCCGGTGTACGGCGGGGTGGCTGGCGAGCCAGCCGGCGAGCTTCTCGGCGTTGGCCTGCTGGGCGCGGACCCGCAACGGCAGGGTCTGCAGCCCGCGGTGCAGGAGGTAGCCGCCGAGCGGGTGCAGGATCGCGCCGGTGACCGCGCGGACCTGGCGCAGTCGGGCGCCCCAGTCGGCGTCGCAGGCGACGACGCCGGCGAGCACGTCGCCGTGCCCGCCGATGCTCTTGGTGGCGCTGTGCAGCACGAGGGTGGCGCCGTGCCGCGCCGGTTGTTGCAGCACGGGGGTCGCGACGGTGTTGTCGACCAGCAGCGGTACGTCGCCCGCCGCGGTGGCGAGGGCGGCGATGTCCACCAGGTCGAGGGTCGGGTTGGCAGGCGTCTCGACGATCACCAGCGCGGTGTCCGGGCGGACGGCGGCGGCGACCTCGTCGGGGCGGGCCCAGCTGACGGTGGTGCCGAGCAGGCCGGTGGCCAGCACGTGGTCGGTGCCCCCGTAGAGGGGCCGGACGGCGACGACGTGTCGGCGACCGTCACGCCCGGCGGCGAGCAGCGCCGCGGTGAGGGCGGCCATGCCGCTGGCGAAGGCGACGGCCTGCGCGGTGCCCTCCAGCTCGGCGAGCGCGGTCTCGAAGCGGGCCACGGTGGGGTTCCACAGCCGCTGGTAGACCGAGCTGCCGCCGGCCGGGCGCAGGCCGCCGGTGGCGAGCTGCTCGTAGGCGCTTCCACCGTCGTCGACCGAGGGCAGCGGGTTGGTGGTGGAGAGATCGATCGGCGGTACGTGCACGCCGAGCGTCCGCAGGTCGTCGCGGCCGGCGTGCACGGCCCGGGTGTCCACCGTCGTCATGCGGTCAGCGTCGAACATCTGCCGGCAGTGAAGCAATGGAATGGAAGATAATTCTGTCTAATGCGCTGGCTCCAATGTTGGATTCGGGCGAGGATAGCGGAATGCCCCCTGAGCCGAACGATGTGCGGCCGCACCCAGCCCTGGACGAGGTGGATCGCGCGATCCTCACCGAGTTGGCCGCGGACGGCCGACTGCCGAACAACGCCCTCGCCGAACGGGTGGGAGTGGCGCCGTCGACCTGCCTGACCCGTACGCGAGCACTGCGCGAACGCGGGGCGATCCGCGGTTTCCACGCCGAGGTGGATCCGGCCGCGCTCGGCCTGCCGTTGCAGGCGCTGGTGTCGGTACGCCTGACCGCGCACGAACGGGCCGCCGTCGACGCGTTTCGCGCCCGGTCGGTACGGCTGCCCGGGGTGGTGTCGGTGTTCCACGTCGCCGGCGCGGAGGACTACGTGCTGCACGTGCGGGCGGCCTCCGGCGACGCGCTGCGCGACTTCGTACTGGACCATCTCGCCGTCGATCCGGTGGTCCAACACACCCAGACCAGCCTGATCTTCGAGCAGGCCCGCGGGATGGGCTGAACAGGCCCGCGGGATGGGTTGAGCAGCGGCCCGGCGGCCGGTGACATGGCCGACGAATGCCGGTCGCAAGGAACAAAACGGCCCGGCGACGGGTTGGCTCAGCGTGTGATCACCGTACCGATGTCTGTTCTTGATCTTGCCCCGGTCGCCAAGGGCACCACCGCCGGAGCGGCCCTGGAGGCCACCACCGAGCTGGCCCGCCGCACCGAGGAGTTGGGCTATCACCGGTTCTGGGTGGCCGAGCACCACAACATGCCGGCGATCGCCAGCTCAGCGCCCGCGGTGCTGCTCGCCCACCTGGCCGCCAACACCTCGACGATCCGACTGGGCTCGGGCGGGGTGATGCTGCCCAACCACGCGCCACTGGTGGTGGCCGAGCAGTTCGGCACCCTGGAGGCGCTGCACCCCGGCCGGATCGACCTCGGCATCGGCCGGGCGCCGGGCACCGACCAGGTGACCGCGCTGGCCCTGCGCCGCACCATGGAGGGCCTCTCGGCCGAGGGCTTCCCGCAGGAACTGGCCGACCTGATGAACTACTTCAGCGGCGAGCGGCCCGGGCAGATCATCGCCACCCCGGGGCGTGGCGAGCAGCCCGCCGTCTGGCTGCTCGGCTCCAGTGGCTTCAGCGCCCAACTCGCCGGCCTGCTCGGCCTGCCGTTCTCGTTCGCGCACCACTTCAGCTCGGCCAACACGCTGCCGGCGCTCGCGCTCTACCGGCAGCACTTCCGGCCGTCGCAGTGGCTGGACAAGCCGTACGCCATGGTGGCGGTCAACGCCGTCTGTGCCGAGACCGACGAGCGCGCCGAGTGGCTGGCCGGGCCGAGCGCCCTGTCGTTCCTGAAGCTGCGCTCCGGTCGGCCGGAACCGCTGTCCACGCCCGAGGAGGCGGCGGCGTACCCGTACACCGAGATCGAGCGGGAGTTCGTGCTGCAGCGCCGCGACGGTCAGGCGCTGGGTTCGCCGGAGACGGTCCGCCGACAGTTGAGCGACCTGCAGGAACGCACCGGCGCGGACGAGCTGATGCTGACCGCGCTCGTCTACGACGTGCGGGACCGGGTGCGCTCGTACGAGCTGATCGCCGAGCAGGTGGCGGGCGGCCTGCGCCGGGACGCCTGAAACACGATCTTCATGTCAGCGTCACCGCCGCGACCCGGACGGTGCCTAACGTATGTACCGGTGGTGGTACGGCATTCCCGGTCGGGACGGGTCGGGGATGCCGCGGTGTGGCGCACCGGGCCGGAGTTGAGCGGATTCCGCGGCTACGGCCCGGTGCCTGCCACCGTGGGCGACCCCTCTCGGGGCCGCCCAGGCTCAGGTCAACGCAGGTAGATGTTCGGGGTGGGCGGGGTGGCCATCCCGTTGCCGATGAAGAACCCCGGGTGCGGCGGCTGGTTGTAGGCGGTGTTCTGCCAGGCGATCGCGGTCCGATACTGCGGATCGTGCATCAGCGTGTAGATCCGGGTGCTGCTCGGCGTGGGCGTGCTGTAGATGCGCAGTGCCCGGCTGTCGCTGGTTCGCCAGATCACCTCCTCGCGCCAGTCGCCGAGGATGTCACCGGACAGCGCCGGCGTGGACTTGGTGCCGTTGTTCGACGCCACCCCGCTGCCGGTGAGCAGGCGGGTGTCGCCGCTCGTGCCGTACTTGTCGACGTGGGTGCCGTCGAGCAGCTCGCGCACCGGGTCGCCGTCCCACCAGGCGAGGAAGTTGGCCGACGACGGCTTGCGGCCGAGGCTCTGCCCCCTGGTGTTCTGCAGGCTGGAGACCGCCGCGGACCACGACTCCGCGCCGGGGCTACCCGCCCAGATGTCCGCGGAGACACCCCGGCCGTTGTCACCGGCGGCAGGTGTGGACCAGAGGATCTGACCGGTACGGGCGTCGGCGAACCAGGAGCTGGGCTTGCTGCCGTCCTCGTCGACCTTGAACACCTCGAGGCCGGCGCGGCTCGGGTCGAGGTCGCCGACGTGCAGGGCGTCGCCGTGCCCGTTGCCCGTCGAGTAGAGCAACCGGCCGTTGTCGTCGATGGTCGCGGCGCCGTAGACGATCTCCTGACGGCCGTCCCTGTCGACGTCTGCCACCGATAGCTGGTGGTTGCCCTGCCCGGCGGCCGCGCCGTTGCCCGAGGCGTTGGAGTCGAACGTCCAGCGCTTGCGCAACGTGCCGTCGCGGAAGTCCCAGGCGGCGATCACCGCGCGGGTGTAGTAGCCCCGAGCCATGATCAGCGACGGTCGCTGACCGTCCAGGTAGGCGGTACCGGCCAGGAACCGGTCCACCCGGTTGCCGTACGAGTCACCCCAGGAGGAGACCGTGCCGCGTGGCGGGTCGTAGGTGACGGTGGAGAGCACCGCGCCGGTGCGCCCGTCGAACATGGTCAGGAACTCCGGACCGGTGAGCACGTAGCCGCTGGAGTTGCGGTAGTCGGCCGACGAGGAACCGATCACCTGGCCGGTGCCCGAGCGGGTGCCGTCGGCGGTCTTCATGGCCACCTCGGCGCGGCCGTCGCCGTCGTAGTCGTACACCTGGAACTGGGTGTAGTGGGCGCCGGCGCGGATGTTGCGGCCCAGGTCGATGCGCCACAACCGGGTGCCGGTGAGGGTGTACGCGTCGACGTAGACGTTGCCGGTGTAGCCGGCCTGGGAGTTGTCCTTGCTGTTGGACGGGTCCCACTTGAGCACGATCTCGTAGTCGCCGTCGCCGTCCAGGTCGCCGACGGAGGCGTCGCTGGCGCTGTAGCTGTAGCTCTCCCCGCTCGGGGTGGTGCCGCCGGCCGGAATCTGCAACGGCACGTCGAGGTAACCGGCGCCGAACTGGAGCGCCGGCGCCGACGCGGCCTGCTCGGCCCCGCCCACGACCGCGCGAACGGTGTACGCCGAACCCGCCGCCGCGCCGCTGTCCAGGTAGTTGGTCGCCCCGGTGATCGGGCTGGAGTTGACCCGGGTGGAGCCCCGGTAGAGGTTGAACGACACGCCGGAGGTCTCGGTGCCCAGCAGGCGCCAGGAGACCAGGTTGCCGCTACCGGAGCGGACGCTGATCAGCCCCCGGTCCAGGTCCTCCATTTGCAGCGTGCCGCCCGCCGGCGGTGGTGGCGCCGTGGTGGGGGGCGGCGTGGTGGGCGGTGGGGTGCTCGGTGGCGGTGTGGTGGTGGGCGGGGTGGTCGGCGCGGCGCCGGTGCAGGTGGTGCCGTTGAGCGCGAAGCTGGTCGGCGCCGGGTTGCTGCCGTTCCACGAGGCGTTGAAGCCGAACGCGGCGCTGCCGTTGGTGGGGATCGCGGCGTTGTAGTCGACGTTGCGTGCGCTGACCTGGTTGCCGGACTGGGTGACCGTGGCGTTCCACGCCTGGGTGACCTGCTGACCGGCGGCGTACGACCAGGTCAGGGTCCATCCGTTGACCGGGTCGCCGAGGTTGGTGACGGTGACGTTGGTGCCGAAGCCGCCCTGCCACTGGTTGGTGACCTGGTAGTCGACGCGGCAGCCGGCGGCGGCGGCGGCCGAGGCGACGACGGTACCGAAGGTGCCCAGTGCGAGGGCGGCCGCCGCGGTACCGGCGAGCAGGATTGTCCGATGTCTGGACGGGTGCATGTAACTGCCTCCGGGGATCGGGGTGATCGCAGCGGTCCACCGGTCCTGCCCGGGAAGCACGGTGGACGGTCCGCCGTCGGGGCGACGGCCTGCGGTCAAATCGGGTGAAACGATTCACGAATCCGGCTCGAAGGCATCGTATGGCAAGCGCTTTCCAAAACGCAACATCGATGACCGACACTGGAAACAATTGCCTCGGCGGCCGCTCAGTCCCTTGCACCCACGCGTGATGCCTGATCAACTCGTGCGGGTGAGCGCCCCGCACATGACCCCCGACGAGTTCCGCCAGGCCGGTCACGCCCTGGTGGACTGGATCGCCGACTACTGGGCGACGCTGGAACAGCGGCCCGTCACCTCGGCCGACCCGCCGGGCACCGTGGCAGCCGCCCTGCCGGCTACGCCGCCCGCCGTCGGCGAGCCGGTCGACGCGATCCTCGGCGACCTGGACACGATCGTGGTACCCGGGCTGACCCACTGGCAGCACCCCGGCTTCTTCGGCTACTTCCCGGCCAACACCTCCGGCCCGAGCGTGCTCGGTGACCTGGTCAGCTCCGGCCTCGGTGTACAGGGCATGCTCTGGGCCACCAGCCCGGCCTGCACGGAGCTGGAGACGGTCATGATGGACTGGCTGGCTCAGCTGCTGGATTTGCCGCAGCGGTTCCGCTCGACCGGAACCGGCGGTGGGGTCATCCAGGACTCGGCCTCCTCGGCGACGCTGGTGGCCACCCTGGCCGCGCTGCACCGGGCCAGCGACGGCCGGTGGCGTGACGCCGGCATCGATCGGCGCTACCGCGCCTACACCTCCACCCACGGGCACTCCTCCATCGAGAAGGCCGCACGGATCGCCGGGTTGGGCACCGACGGGGTCCGCGCCATCGAGGTCTTCCCGGACACCCAGGCACTCCGGCCGGCCGCACTGCGCGCGGCTATCGAAGCCGACCTGGCCGCGGGCAACGTGCCCGCCATCGTGGTGGCCACCATCGGCACGACCTCCACCACCGCCGTCGACCCGCTGCCGGCGATCGGCGCGATCTGCGCCGAGTACGGGGTCTGGCTGCACGTGGACGCCGCGTACGCGGGGGCCGCCGCCGTCTGCCCCGAGCTGCGCTGGTCGCACGAGGGTCTGGAGTACGCCGACTCGTACTGCTTCGACCCGCACAAGTGGCTGCTCACCGGCTTCGACTGCGACGCGTTCTGGGTGGCCGACCGCGGTGAGCTGGTCGAGGCGCTCACCGTTCTGCCGGAGTTCCTCCGCAACGCCGCGAGCGACTCCGGCACGGTGATCGACTACCGGGACTGGCAGGTCCCGCTGGGCCGCCGTTTCCGGGCGCTGAAGCTGTGGTTCGTGCTGCGCTGGTACGGCGCCGAGGGGCTGCGGGCACACATCCGTACCGGGGTGGCGCTGGCCGACCGGTTCGCCGACCGGATCCAGGCCGACGACCGGTTCGAGCTGACGGCGGCGCACCCGTTCTCGCTGGTCTGCTTCCGGCTGCGCGCCGACGACGACGCCAACGCCGAGCTGCTGGCCCGGGTGAACCGCACCGGGCGGGTGCACCTCACGCACACGCGGGTGGCCGGCCGGTACACACTGCGGCTGGCGGTCGGCTCGCCGCAGACCACCGAGCGGCACGTCGACGAGGCCTGGGCACTACTGGGCGACACGGCCGCCGCCCTGCTCACGCCCTGACGCCAACCCCGCGTGGTCAGATCCAGGCGCGCGGGTCGGCGACCAGCTCGGTGATCCGTTGCGGCAGCGTGCCCGCGGCCACCTCGGCGACGCTGACCGACTCCAGGATCTCCCGTTCGTTGGCCCGCAGCGCGATCCAGACCTCCTGGAGCGCGCGGGCCGGGCCGTGGTAGCCGAGCTGCTCCGGACGCTGCCCGCGTACGTTGGCGAGCGGTCCGTCGATCACCCGGATCACGTCGGCCAGCGAGATCTCCTCGGCCGGGCGGGCGAGCCAGTAGCCGCCCTCCGGGCCGCGCTGGGCGTGCACGATGCCGCCCCGGCGCAGCTGCAACAGGATGCTCTCCAGGAACTTCGGCGGAATCTCCTGCGCGCGGGCGATCTGGTCTGCCGTGACCGGCCGACCCCGTCCGGGGCCACTGGCGGTTGCGGCAAGCTCGGCGGCCGCGCGGAGGGCGTAGTCGACCCGGGCGGAGAGGCGCATGCCGGCAAGGTTAGCCCGCTGCTCGGCCAGCCGGACGGCCGCCCCTCGGCCGATCGGCCACGCATCGACGAGAACCCGGTTTTGTCCCAACCAATGCCGAGGGCGCCGAGGAATGCAGATGTGGCGTCACGAACCACAGTTAGGTGGCGGCCGAACACCGGCTCCGGAGCGTCCTTATGCTGGGCGGCAAGTACGACTGTCTGACCGTTTACGCGAGCTCCGACAGAATATTGATAAACACCCGTGCGCAGCTCGGGGGGAAGGCAACACGATGACCGATATCGCGACACGCACCTGGGATGGAATGACCATCCCGGCAGCCGGCACCTATCGTCTCGATCAGGCGCACAAGCGGATCGGTTTCCTGTCCCGGCACATGATGGTGAGCCCGGTCCGTGGTGAGTTTGCCGAGGCGTCTGCGGAGATCTCGATGGCGGAGGATCCCCTGCTCTCGTCGGTGACCGCGACCATCGAGGCAGCGAGCATCAGCACGGGCAGCGCCGACCGGGACACCCACCTGACGAGTGCCGACTTCCTCGACGTGCAGCGCTATCCCACCCTCGAATATCGAAGCACGGGCATCAGGTGGACGGGCAACGAAGACCCGATCTTCACGTGGGCCCGGCTGCGGAACCATCGACTCGGGGCGCGAGGCAGAAGTCACAATGTCCCGCCCCAGCCCGAGCCCACTCCCGGACGATTCGTGCTCACGGGTGAATTGACGGTGAAGGGGATCACCCGGGCCGTCGACCTTCAGGTGACCTTCGGTGGTGCCCGTCGTGATCCGTACGGGCAGGACATCTTCGGATTCAGCGCGACGGCGGAGATCAACCGCGAGGACTACGGTCTGATCTGGAACGTCGTGCTCGACAGTGGCGGAGTTCTGGTCGGCAGGACGGTGCAGATCGACATCGCCGGCGAGGCCATCCGTCAGCCATGACGGATGGCCACCCGACCGGTCAGCCGTGCCGGGCCGGGGCCGGCAGCCTCACTCGCCGACGCGGCGGAGCAGGCCCTCCTGGACGGCGCTGGCGATCTGCCGGCCGTCGGTGGTGAACATCCGGCCGGTGGCCAGCCCCCGCGCTCCGGACGCCGACGGGCTCCAGCAGTCGTAGAGGAACCACTCGTCGGCGCGGAACGGCCGGTGGAACCAGAGGGCGTGGTCGAGGCTCGCGCCGACCACGCCGCCGGGGCCCCACACCTCACCGTGCACGGAGAGCACCGAGTCCAGCAGGGTGAGGTCCGAGGCGTAGGTGAGCGCGCACGCGTGCAGCAGCGGGTCGTCCGGCAACTTGCCGTCGATGCGCATCCAGACCCGCTGCTGCGGGTCGGCGGGCCGGTCCCCGGGACGGACCCAACCGGGCTCGCCGACGTAGCGGACGTCTATCGGACGCGGGATCTGACCCCAGATGCCCAGCCGCTCCGGATAGCGGGAGAGCCGGTCGCTCATCGTCGGCACGTCCTGCGGCGCGGGCACGTCCGGCGGAGCCGGCGCCTGGTGGTCCAACCCCTCCTCGGCGCGCTGGAAGGACGCCGACATGAAGAAGATCGGCTTGCCGTGCTGGAGCGCGACCGCGCGGCGGACCGAGAAGGACCGGCCGTCGCGGATGTTCTCCACCTGGTACTCGATCGGCTCGGCCGGGTCGCCGGGACGCACGAAGTAGCCGTGCAGGGAGTGCACGAACCGCTCCGGATCGACCGTACGGCCGGCGGCGACCAGGGCCTGGCCGGCGACCTGGCCGCCGTACACCCGCTGCGGGCCGACCCGGGGGCTCATCCCCCGGAAGGTCATCTCCCCGGTCGGGTCGAGGTCCAGCACCTCCAGCAGCTGATCCACCGCCGCCTGGCCGACCGCGACCCGGCCGTCGCTCACTGCAGCGCTCGCGCCGACGCCGCGTCGACCAGCGAACCGAGCTGGTGTACGCGCAGCGTGTTGGTCGAGCCGGGGGTGCCGGGCGGGCTGCCCGCCACGATCACCACGTAGTCACCGGGGTTGGCCCGGTTGAGGCCGAGCAGCGCCTGGTCGACCTGGCGGAACATGTCGTCGGTGTGCTGCACGAACGGCATGAGGAAGGTCTCCACGCCCCAGGTCAGGGCGAGCTGGTCGCGCACCTCGGGCACCGGGGTGAAGGCCAGCAGCGGCAGGTCGCAGTGCAGCCGGGACAGCCGCCGGACGGTGTCACCGGTCTGCGAGAAGGCGACCAGCGCCTTGGCGTTGATGGCCCGGGCGATCGACGAGGCGGCCACGGTGAGCGCGCCACCGTGGGTGCGCGGGTCGTGCTGCAACCGCGGCACGCCGATCGAGCCGGACTCGGTGGTCGTCACGATCTTGGCCATGGTGCTGACGGTGAGCACCGGGTACTTGCCGACGCTGGTCTCGCCGGAGAGCATCACCGCGTCCGCGCCGTCGAGCACCGCGTTGGCCACGTCGGAGGCCTCCGCCCGGGTGGGGCGGGAATTCTCGATCATGGAGTCGAGCATCTGGGTGGCCACGATGACGGGCTTCGCGTTCTCCCGGCAGAGCTGCACGGCCCGCTTCTGCACGAGCGGAACCTCGTCCAGCGGCATCTCGACACCGAGGTCGCCACGGGCGACCATGACGCCGTCGAAGGCCAGCACGATGGCCTCGAGGTGCTCCACCGCCTCCGGCTTCTCGACCTTGGCCAACACCGGCCGGAACACGCCCTCCTCGGCCATGATGCCGTGCACGAGCTTGATGTCCTCGGCCGAGCGGACGAAGGAGAGGGCGACCAGGTCGACACCGAGGCTCAGGGAGAAGCGCAGGTCCTCGGCGTCCTTGTCCGACATGGCGGGCACGCTGACCGCCACGTTGGGCAGCGAGACGCCCTTGTTGTTGGAGACCGGCCCGCCCTCGGTGACCAGGCAGCGGATGTCGTTGCCGGTGACGTCGGAGACCTCGACGGCGACCCGGCCGTCGTCGATCAGCAGCCGGTCACCGGGCTTCACCTCGTGCGGCAGCTTCCGGTAGGTGCAGGAGACCCGCTCCTTGGTGCCGACGATGTCGTCGCCGGTGATCACGACCGAGTCGCCGGTGCGCCACTCGTGCGGGCCGTCGGCGAACCGGCCGAGCCGGATCTTGGGGCCCTGCAGGTCGGCGAGGACGGCCACCGGCTTGCCGGACGCCTCGGATGCCTCCCGGACCAGTCGGTAGACCGCCTCGTGGTCGGCGTGGCTGCCGTGGCTGAAGTTGAGCCTGGCCACGTTCATACCGGCCTCGACGAGGCCCCGGATGCGCTCCGGGGACGAGGTGGCGGGACCAAGGGTGCAGACGATCTTAACGCGGCGTGTCACGCCCATCAGGCTAGTCTCTCCTTCAGGTCGGACTCGGGGCCGACCCCTTGCAGGCAGCGGAACATCTGTCCAACGACGCGCGGTGCGCATCGGGCCGGCGGGTGCGAACCGCACCGGGAAACTTGTGGCGACGGGCATCGGCGACCGCGCGCCGGGAATCGTACGCCTTCTCCGGCGCCCACCCTCGGGGTGCTCCCGCCGGCCGCTGGATCGCAATGTCCCACCGTCGGCAGAGTTGGTGGGCGCGACCGTAGCACCGGCGGGTTGCCGACCGCCGTCACCATCGCGACAGGCGCCGCTGGCTCGATCGGTCAGCTCTGGGTCTTGACCAGCGGAAACTCCAATGACCCAGCCGGGCAGAGGAACGTCAGCACGTCCAGCCGGTAGAGCCCGGCCTGTACCGCCGGGTCGGCCTCCAGCACGCTGCGCACATCCTCGACGCTGCCGGTGCGGGCCAACCCGAAGCCGATCGGCGGCTCCGGGTTGCTGGTCGTCCCGTCGATGGAGCCGGCGACCAGGATGATTCCGCGTCGCTGCAACGCCTGCATGTGGTCGGTGTGCTCGGCCTGCAAGCGCTGCACGGTCTCGGGAGGCAGGACCCGTCCGGCCGCGCCGGGATAGATCACGACGCACTCGTACGTGTCGAGCGCGAAGTCGACAGGCGGCACTCCCGCCATGGGTGCTCCCTCCGCCGTCGGCCGGGGAGAAGGCGCCGGCCGGGCTACCCGAGCCGGCGTCACCGGCACGGGCCCAGCGTCGCACGCCGGCGGCGGTCGCACCGGTCGCTCCGGACAATCCCGCACGGGCAGCGGTATGGACGATCGGTTTCCGGGGGATGATCACGTGGTGGTGGATGTTTCCACCGCCGCGACGACACGATTGGGGATCCGCGTATGGCGACCGACATCGGCAAGCAGCCCGCGAAGGCTTCGGGGACGTACCGGATCGGGGGTGACGTCACCGTCAACCGGCTCGGTTACGGGGCGATGCAGATCACCGGGCCGGGCGTCTGGGGCGACCCGAAGGACCCGGCCGAGGCGCTCCGGGTGCTGCGCCGGGCGGTGGAGCTGGGCGTGACGTTCATCGACACCGCCGACTCGTACGGGCCGTTCGTCTCCGAGCTGCTGATCCGCGAGGCTCTGCACCCGTACGCCGACGACCTGGTCATCGCGACCAAGGGCGGTTTCACCCGGGGCGGCCCGGGTGTCTGGCGTGCGGTGGGCCGCCCGGAGTATCTGCGCCAGCAGTGTGAGCTGAGCCTGCGGCACCTCGGCCTGGACTCCATCCCGCTCTACCAGCTGCACCGGATCGACTCGCAGGTGCCGCTCGCCGACCAGCTGGGCGAGCTGGCGCTGTTGCGGCAGGAGGGCAAGATCCGGCACATCGGCCTGTCCGAGGTGAGCGTCGCGCAGATCGAGGAGTCCCGCTCGATCACCTCGATCGCCTCGGTGCAGAACCTGTACAACCTCGCGAACCGCGGTGCCGAGGACGTACTCGAGTACTGCGAGAGCAACGACCTCGCGTTCATCCCGTGGTACCCGATCGCCACCGGTGAGCTGGCCCGCCCGGGCGGGCCGCTGGACGCGATCTCCAACGCGCACGGTGCGACGCCCGCGCAACTCGCGCTGGCCTGGCTGCTGCGCCGGTCGCCGGTGATGCTGCCGATCCCCGGTACGTCCTCGGTGGCGCACCTGGAGGAGAACGTGGCCGCGGGCGACGTGCGGCTCACCGACGACGAGTTCGAGGCGTTGTCCGAGGCGAGCTGACCCGACCGGGTGGGCGCGGGTGGTCCCGGCCGGGACCACCCGCGCGGACCGGGTCAGAGCGCGAGGCAGTTGGGTCGCACCGGGCCGTCGACCAGGGCCTCGCGCACGATGGTGTACGCCGTGCCGTCGAGCACCAGGCCGAGGTGCCCGACCACCCGCAGCGGGCAGTACGCCTGGATCAGCACGTTGGTCGCACCGTCGTTGACGGCGGCGTTTCCGGTCGGCCGGACCAGCTCGTCCTGGATCGTGCGGATGGTGGTGTAGCGCACCGCGCCCGGGGTGTCGTCGCCGGCGTTGAGGTCGGCGAGGAAGGCCGAACCAATGGTCATCTGCTGGCAGGCCACGATGCCGGCGCAGCTGCCGAGGCCGAGGAACGCCACGATGTTCGCGACGTAGGTGCCGTACTGCGGCGAGCCCAGGCTCACGTACCGACCGATGGTGGCGGTGCCGCCGAGCCGTTTCAGGTAGTAGCGGGCGACCAGGCCGCCCTCGGAGTGGGCGACGACGTCCACGGTGGCCGCTCCGGTGCTGGCGCGCACCTGCCCGACGTAGGTGGCGAACGCGCGGGCAGAGGCGGGGATGTCCCCGAGGCCCAGCTGAGGCAGTTCTTAGACGAAGGTCCGGTAGCCGTCGGCACGAAGCCGGGCGGCGATCGGTTCGTACGCGACGGCGACTCCGCTGAGCCCGCCGACCACGATGACCGGATTCGCCGCCGCGGCGGCGGCAACGGGAGTGGCCACGGGAGTGGTGGGAGCGGCGGTCGCCGTGGCGGTGGACGCGAGCAGGGCGGCGGTGGCCAGGGACAGGACGAGGGCGGTCTTTCGGAGCAGCATGGCTGCACCTCCGGGGGGAGGCACCCGGCGAGCCGGGCAGGTGGGTGAGGTGTCCGGTCGACCGTGCGACGATGATGCCCGCAACAATTTAGAAACGTCAATGACTTGTTACGTGCCGGTAACCCGTTGTTCCGCCGGGGGCGCAAACCGGCATTCCGTCGCACTCCACATCGGATGTTCTGGCGGCCGTCCGCACTCCCCCGGCCTCCCGCCGGCGGATGGCATGCTGTGGCCGTGGCCGCCGACGAACCTCCCGAGCGCCAACTGCGGGTGATGCCCTGGTGGCTGGTCCTGTTCGGCCTGCTGCTCGCCGCAGCCCTGGGTTGGCTGGTGCTGGACCTGCTGCTCACCGAGGCCGACCGGGCCACCCAGCCGGACACCCGCGCCACGCTGCGCATCGACGCGATCCGCACCGGCCTGACCGTGGTCGCCGGCACCGGCGGCGGTCTGGCGTTGCTGCTGGCCGCCCGTCGACAGTGGATCGCCGAACGCGCGCAGCGGCACCAGGAGGGCGTGGCCGCCCGGGACCAGGCGCACCGGGACCGGGTGCAGGGGCACACCGAGTCGGTTGCCGAGGCCGCGCAGCGGCACCAGGATCGGCAGTCCGTGGCGGCCGAACACGACGCGGCCGAGCGCCGGCTGACCGAGCTCTACACCCGCGCGGTCGAACTGCTCGGCAACGACAGCGCGGCGGTACGCCTCGGCGGGCTGCACGCGCTGGAACGACTCGGGCAGGACAATCCGGCGCAGCGGTCGACGATCGCGGCGGTGCTCTGCGCGTACCTGCGGATGGCGGCGCCGGACGACGAGCCGCGCGAGACGGAGGTCCGCCGCACCGCGCAGCGGGTGCTCACCCGGCACCTGCGCGCGGACGACGACTCGACCTACTGGCCGAAGGTCGTGCTGGACCTGACCGGCGCACGGCTGGTCGACTTCGATGCCGCCGGGTGCACGCTCGTCGACGCGGACTTCACCGGGTCGGTGTTCACCGGCGTGACCAGCTTCGCCGACGTGACCGCGCGGGGACGCCTCGCCCTCGGATCGGCGGTCTTCGACGACGTGACCTTCGACGATCTCTCCGCCGACGCGGAGGTCGTGCTGGACGGCGCCCGCCTCGGCGGCCTGGCGAGCTTCGAGGGCGTCGACTTCGGCGGTGGCCTGTCGTGCCGACGGTCCAGCCTCGCCGGCCCCACATCATTCCGCCGGGCAACCTTCGATCGGTCGACCAGCTTCGACGCGACCCGGTTCGAGGACTCCACCGTGTTCGAGGGGACCGTCTTCCACAGCGGCCTGTCGATGGAGCACACCGAGTTCGGCGGCC
Organism: Micromonospora sp. 067-2; assembly: GCF_046549295.1. Taxonomy (NCBI): domain Bacteria; kingdom Bacillati; phylum Actinomycetota; class Actinomycetes; order Micromonosporales; family Micromonosporaceae; genus Micromonospora; species Micromonospora sp. 067-2. Next base: position 67,909 of record NZ_JAJPWB010000004.1, read on the forward strand.
CGGCCAGCTTCCGCGCTGCCCGGTTCGCGGACATGGCCCTGTTCCGCTGGACGATGTTCGGCGCGGAGGCGCTGTTCGAGCGGGCCGAGTTCACCGACGCCGCGAACTTCGGCCGGGCCCGGTTCCACACCCTGGCCAGCTTCGACGACGCTCAGTTCAGCCGGCAGCCGCAGGTCGACCAGGCCAGGGCGGCGGTCGGGTCCAACCACGTCTGGCCGGCGGGGACGGTGGTCGAACGGCTCGACGACGAGTGGCTGCTGCTCGTCGACCGTTGAGCGTTCAGCGCGTGGTAGCCGCGGGCCGCAGGCCGTCGAGGGCGACGCCGAGCACCCGGTCACGCTGGTCGGTCGACGGAAACTGGGCCATGGTGAGGCCGCTGATCAGGCGCACCACGTCGTCGAAGCTGATGTCGGCACGGACCACCCCGGCCGCCTGGGCGCGGTGCATCATCGGCTCGCCGGCGACGTAGATCTCCGTCCGGCAACTCCGGAAGATCTCCGAGTCGCGCAGCAACTCCTCGGCGAGCGCCCGCTTGGTGGCCACGTACGCGACGAACCGGTGCAGCCACGCGACGAGGGAATCCCACGGGGGCAGCTCGGCCAGGTCGGCGGCCGACCCGCTCAGTGCCCGGACCTCTTCGACGTAGACGGCCTCGAACAGCTCGCGACGGTTGGCGAAGTTGCGGTAGAGGGTGCCGATGCCGACGCCGGCGCGGCGGGCCACGTCCTCCAGCGAAGCGGACGCGCCGTTGTCGGCGAATGCCTCGCGGGCGGCGACCACCAGCGCGTCGTAGTTGCGGCGCGCGTCGGCTCGCTTGGGTCGGCGGGTGAAGACCTCGGGCACCTGCCCCGTGCTGGTCATGACGTGCGTCACCTCATCCTGGTTGCATCCGGAGGCAAGCCTCCGCTAGCTTAGTGGAGGCACCCCTCCGGAATGACCGGAGCCTTGCCTCCGGTTAGCTTACCTCGGGACCGCTCGATCCGCCCGGCCGCCCATCGCCCGGACCCGACAGCCTGCCCGCCGCACACGACGGGCGACAAACCTCCTTCCGTACGCAATCCAGGGAGTCTCCTCTCGTGGCAGTGACCTCCCGACGCGGCTCGCGTCGGCTCACCTTCTCCGTGCTGGCCGCCGGCGCCGGGTTCTTCGCGATGCTGCAGTCGCTGATCACCCCCGTGCTGCCGACGATCCAGCACGACCTGCACACCTCCCAGAACACCGTCACCTGGGTGCTGACCGCCTACCTGCTGTCGGCGTCGATCTTCACGCCGATCCTCGGCCGGGTCGGCGACATGGTCGGCAAGGAACGGATGCTCGTCGTCTCGCTCGCCGCGCTCGCCCTCGGCTGCCTGCTGGCCGCCATCGCGCCGAACATCGGCGTGCTGATCATCGCCCGGGTCGTCCAGGGCGTCGGCGGCGCGGTGTTCCCGCTGTCGTTCGGCGTCATCCGCGACGAGTTCCCCGCCGCGCGGGTCGGCTCCGCCGTCGCCGCCATCTCGGCGATCGTCGCCGTCGGCGGCGGGCTGGGCGTCGTGCTCGCCGGCCCGATCGTGGCCGCGCTGGACTACCGCTGGCTGTTCTGGATCCCCATGGTCGTGGTCGGGCTGACCGCCGTCGCCGCGTACCTGTTCGTGCCGGAGTCGCCGGTGCGTACCCCCGGGCGGATCGACTGGCGTGCCACCCTGCTGCTCTCCGGCTGGCTCGTTGCGCTGCTGCTGCCGATCAGCAAGGGCGCGGCCTGGGGTTGGACGTCCGGCCGGGTGCTCGGTCTGCTCGCGCTCGCCGTGGTGCTGCTCGTCGGCTGGCTGGTCGCCGAGGTGCGCTCGCCCAACCCGCTCATCGACATGCGGATGATGCGCCTGCCCGGCGTCTGGACCACCAACCTCGTCGCCCTGCTCTACGGCGCGTCGATGTTCTCCGTGTACGCGTTCCTCCCGCAGTTCGTGCAGACCCCGACCGCCGCCGGCTACGGCTTCGGCGCCAGCATCAGCCAGGCCGGCCTGCTCATGCTGCCGATGCTCGTCGCGATGTTCGTCGCCGGCCTGATCGCCGGCCGACTCCAGTCCGTCTTCAGCGCCAAGGCGCAACTCGCCACCGGCGCCACCTTCAACGTGGCCGCCTCCGCGATGCTGGCCGCCGCGCACGACACCCGCTGGGAGATCGGCGTCGCCGGCGGCCTGGTCGGTCTCGGGATCGGGCTGGCCTTCGCCTCGATGGCCAACCTGATCGTGGGCAGCGTGCCCGCCAGCCAGACCGGCGTGGCGACCGGCATGAACGCCAACATCCGCACCATCGGCGGCGCGATCGGCGCCGCCGTGGTCAGCGGCGTGATCACCGCCCATCCGCAGGCAAACGGACTGCCCCGGGAGGCCGGCTTCACGATGGGGTTTCTGGTCCTCACCGCGATCGCCCTGGCGGCCGCGCTCGCGGCCCTGGCCGTCCCGTCCGCCCGGCGGGCGGCGTCCGGTCGCCGGCCGTCCACCGCGACGATCCTCGAATCCGAGCTAGCCGGCGAGTTCGCCACCATCCCGGCGACCCGCTGACGTGGAGCCCGGGGTGGTCACGCCGCCCCGGGCTCCGCCGTCCGCGCCAGATCCGGGAGTACGCTGGCCGCTCCCGCCCACCGCCTGTCACCGGGATGCGCCCATGCCGACGCCCGAACCACTGACCGCCGACCGGATCGACGAGATCGGCACCATGGGACTCACGAGCCCGGACCCGGCCGCGCTGGTCGCCGAACTGGTCGGCGCCGTCGACGAGGGCAGGGTCGCCGACCCCGACGACACCGGGTACGCGCTGCTGGTCGCCGCGGACATCCTCGATCGGGCGGGAGATCTGGCCGACGCGCTCGCGCTGGCCACCCGCGCCGTCGCCGAGCAGCCCGACGAGAACGCCTACGCCCGATCGGTACGCGGCGGGCTGCTGCTGCGGCTCGGCCGCGAGGACGAGGGCCTGGCCGAGCTGACCGAGCTGCGCCCGCTGCTGCAGACCCACCCCGACGCCACCTACCTGATCGACGAGCTTGTCGAATCCGGCCGCCCCGAGACGGCACTCGAGTGGCTCACCGGAGCGCTCGACGCGATCCTGCAACGGAGCCGGAGCCACCAGCACGAGTCCGAGGACGCGCAGGACGAGGCCGCCGCGATGATCTACGGTCTGGCCCAGCGGCGGCACAACCTCCGCGAGGAGATGGGCCTGCCGCACGACGACCACGACAACCTGGCCGACCGGCTGCGCGCTGCCAGCGACCACGCCCTCGGCGCGCTCGACGACGGCCCGGCGACGCTGCTGTTCTGGCCGCGGGTGGAGTTCGACGCCCTGCTGGCCCGCTGGCCGGCGCTGGCCGACAGCTACCCGACCGATTGGGACGAGCATCGCGCCCAGATCGAGGGCGCGCTGGCCAACGCCAGCGGGCTGGGCGCCGCCGGCCTGGGCGTGGTCGCCGGCACCGTCGCGGGGCTGGCCTCCTTCGCCGAGCAGGCGGGCAGCGACCCCACCGACGAGGAAACCCTCGACGAGTACGCGGACAGCCTCGACGAGGCCGGTCCGGTGGCCTGGCCGCCGGGCCGCAACGACGCCTGCTGGTGCGGCTCGGGTGCCAAGTACAAGAAGTGCTGCCTGCCACGTACGCGCGGCTGACGTGTGCGCGGTGCTGCCTGCTGCGCTTGCGCGGCTGACGTGTGCGCGCTCGCGCTGACTACCGCTCGACCGGCTGCCCGGTCACCGCGTCCACCGCCGCGTCGAGAAGGGCGCCGATGTCGTCGGCGCCACCGCTGTCGATCCACTGGTTGAGCGCCACGTCCAGGCAGATGAGCGCGGCGGAGACGATCGCGCGGGCGCGCAGATCAGCGCGGGGGGTGTCGTCGGCCAGGCGCGCGACGATCTCGGGCACCAGCAGTTCGGTCCAGAGCAGCTGCTTCTCCAGATGCCGTGCCCGCAGGGAGGCGGTGGTGAGCAGGACGGCCGACGCGCGCAGCGCGAACACCGGATCCGCCCGGATCTCGTCGACCAGTGTGCCGAGAGCGTGCCGGATCGCCACCCAGGGCGGCTCGATCGACGGTCGCGCCTGCAACGCCGCGCGCAGCGCCGCGCCATGCTCGGCCTGGTCGCCGACGACTACGTCCTCCTTGGTCGGGAAGTACCGGAAGAAGCTCCGGCTGGAGATCCCGGCTGCGGCCGCTATCTGGTCGACGGTCGTCTCGTCGAACCCGCGTTCGCTGAAGAGCCGCATCGCCTGAGCAGCGATCTGGGCCTGGACGGCCCGGCGGGTGACCGCCCGCAGGTTGCTGCCGACCGCGCCGGAAGGACTCATGCGCCGATCATACGACGCCACGAGTGGCAGTGACTGCCACAAGCGGCGTAGGCTGACAACTACCATCGGAAGTTTTCACGCAAGGAGTGAGCAGCCATGCAACAGCGACGACTCGGCCGGCAGGGACTGTCCGTCTCCGCGCTCGGCTACGGCGCGATGGGCATCTCCCTCGCCTACGGGCCGGGTGACGCCCAGGAGGGCATCGCCACCATCCGCAAGGCGTACGACCTCGGGGTGACCTTCTTCGACACCGCCGAGCTCTACGGCCAGGGGGAGAACGAACGGATCGTCGGTGAGGCGGTTGCCGGCTTCCGCGACGAGATCGTGATCGCCACCAAGTTCGGGTTCGACTTCAGCGGCACCCGACCCAGCGGCGTCGACAGCCGCCCGGAGCACATCCGCGAGGTCGTGGAGAACAGCCTGCGATACCTCAGGACCGACCACATCGACGTGCTCTACCAGCACCGCGTCGACCCGGACGTCCCGATCGAGGACGTCGCCGGCACCGTCAAGGAGTTCATCGACGCGGGCAAGGTCCGCTACTTCGGGTTGAGCGAGGCCGGCGAGAAGACCATCCGGCGGGCCCACGCCGTGCAGCCGGTCTCCGTGCTGCAGACCGAATACTCGCTGTTCGAGCGAGAGGTCGAGGTGCTCTTCCCGCTGCTGCGCGAGCTCGGCATCGGATTCGTGCCGTACTCGCCGCTGGGCCGTGGCTTCCTCACCGGCCAGGCGAAGCCCGGTGCGCAGTACGACCCGACGGACATGCGGCAGTCCGACCCGCGCTACCAGCCCGGCAACTTCGAGAAGAACCAGGAGGCGACCCGGCAGCTCGGCGACCTCGCGGCCGGCAAGGGCGCCACGGTCGCCCAACTGGCGCTGGCCTGGCTACTCGCCCAGGGCGAGGACATCGTGCCGATCCCGGGCACCCGCAGCGCGACCCGACTGGCGGAGAACGTCGGTGGCGCCGACCTCGTCCTCACCGAGGCCGACCTCAACCGGATCAGGGGGATCCTGCCGACCGGTGGCTTCGGTGCCCGGTACATCGAGGAGTACATGCCGACCTGGGTCTGAGCCCGACAGCGAGGTGGCGGATGATCCGCTCGCACCGCAACGACGCCCGGGGTGGTCCGCCGCCCCGGGCGTCCGCGTGCCGGCGGCCCCACCAGCCCCTGCCTCGAACTCAGTCGCGTTCGACCAGCCCCGCGATGAGCAGCCCGACGAGGCGACGCGCGTCGTAGAGGGGATCGTTGTCGGCACCGATGCAGAGATTGCCGACGCCACGCATCAGTTCGTAGGCGGTCAAGCCCTCGCGGACCTGCCCGGCCTCGGCTGCGGCATCGAGCAGGTGGGCACACACCGGCACCAGTCGGTCGAGGAAGTAGGCGTGCAACGTGCCGAAGCCGGCATCGTCGGACCGCAGCACGCCGGCGAGCCCGCGCTTGGTGACCAGGAAGTCGACGAACAGGTCGATCCACCGGCCCAGCGCGGCGTGCGGGCTCGCGCTGCTCGCCAGCAGGGCCGGACCGGCAGCGGCGCAGGCGTCGACCTGGTGTCGGTAGACGGCAATGATCAGATCCGCTCGCGTCGGAAAGTGTCGGTAGATCGTGCCCGTCCCGACGCCGGCTCTGGCCGCGATGTCGCGTACCGGCGCTTCGACGCCCGATGCCACGAAGGCCGCGGCGGCCGCGTCGAGCAACGTCTTCTCGTTGCGGACGGCGTCTGCCCGCCGGCGCTGCGGTGCGCGCCCACCGTCCCCCTCACCATCGGTCACGGCCTGTTCCCTCCGTCACTGGACTAGGCAAACGGAACGTCGTTCCGTATGGTTAACGGAGCAACGTTCCGTTTATTGATGATGCCACAGCCTGGAGGAACACCCCATGCAGTACCGCAGCCTGGGCCGCACCGGCGTGCAGGTCAGCTCCCTCGTGCTCGGCGCGATGAACTTCGGCACGATCGGGCGCACCACCCAGGACGAGGCCACCGCCATCGTCGACGCCGCCCTCGACGCCGGAATCAACCTCATCGACACCGCCGACATCTACAGCGGCGGCGAGTCCGAGCAGATGGTCGGCAGGGCCATCGCCGGCCGGCGCGACGACATCGTGCTGGCCACCAAGGCCAACAACCCGATGGGCGACACGCCCAACCACCGGGGCAGCTCCCGCCGGTGGCTGGTCACCGAGTTGGACAACAGCCTGCGCCGCCTCGGTGTCGACCACGTCGACCTCTACCAGATCCACCGGTGGGACCCGAACACCAGCGACGAGGAGACCCTGTCGGCTCTGACCGACCTGCAGCGCGCCGGAAAGATCCGCTACTTCGGCTCCTCGACGTTCCCGGCCTACCGGATCGTGCAGGCCCAGTGGGCCGCTCGGGACGGCCATCTGGGCCGCTACGTCACCGAACAGCCCAGCTATTCCATCCTGCAGCGCGGCATCGAGACCCACGTCCTGCCCGTGACCGAGCAGTACGGCCTCGGCGTGTTGGCGTGGAGCCCACTGGCCTCGGGCTGGCTGTCGGGCGCGATCCGGCAGGGCCGGGAGATCGCCACCAACCGATCGGCGTTCATGCCGCAGCGCTTCGACACCACCATCCCCGCCAACCAGGCCCGGCTGGACGCGGTCGAGCAGCTGGCCACGGTGGCCGACGAGGCCGGCCTGACGATGATCCAGCTCGCGCTGGGCTTCGTCACCGCGCACCCGGCGGTCACGAGCGCGATCATCGGACCCCGCACACCGGAGCACCTGCGCTCGCAGCTCGCCGCCGCGGACACCGTTCTCACGGCCGACGTACTCGACGCGATCGACGCGATCGTCGCGCCCGGCGTCGACCTCGCCGCCCACGAGAAGTTCGACACGCCGCCCGCCCTGCTCGACCCGTTCCTGCGGCGCCGTCGCTGAACGGCCCTGGCCGCGCTGGCCGCGCTGGGTCGCTGGCCGGTGATAGCGTCCGGCGCAGAATCGGGAACGGCACGCGTCCGGTGGCTGGGTAGGCGCGTCTCTTCGCTGTGCGTGGAGATGCGTCATGTCGTACCGGGAATTGTTCCGAGGGTCGAGCGGCGCCCTGCTCATGCTGGGTTTCCTGGCCCGCCTGCCCTACGCGATGGCCCCGCTGGCCACGCTGATGCTCGTCCACTCCGCGACCGGGAGCTACGGCTTCGCCGGCGCCGCCGCAGCCGCGCAGAGCCTCGCCGTCGGGGTCGGGGGCCCGGTCGTGGGCCGGCTCGCCGAGCGGTTCGGGCTCCGCCGGCTCGGCGCGTACGCCGCCGGGGTGAACGTGGCGGCGATCGCCGCGCTCATCGCCGCCACCCAGGCCCGGCGCGAGGTCATGGTCGTCGCGGCGGTCCTCGTCGGGCTGACCCAACCCCAGGTCGGGCCGCTGCTGCGCGTGCACTGGTCCAACCTGGCGGCGACCCGCCCGGCCGGGTCGGGCCTGCTGAGCACCGCGCTGTCCTACGAGGCGACCGTGGACGAGGCCAGCTTCGTGGTCGGCCCGGCCGTCGTCGGTCTGCTGGCGGCCGTTCCGGCACCGGTGCCGGCGTCCGCGCCGCTGGTGGCCGGCGCGCTCCTGCTCACCGTGGCGGCCGTGCCGCTCGCCACGCGCTACGCCGAGCCGCCGGCCCGCCGTCCAGACCAACCGAGCGCGACGGTACGGCTGCCGATCCGGCCGCTGTCCACGATGGTCCTGGCCATGGCCCTGCTGGGAGCGATCTTCGGCGTGGTGCAGACGGGCGTCACGGTGTACGCCACCGACGCGGGCAGGCCGGTGGCGGCGGGGCTGCTCTACGCCGGGCTGGGCCTGGGCAGCGCGCTCGCCGGCTTCGCGTACGCCTGGCTGCCCCGCGGATTCACCCTCCCGGCCCGGTACCGTCTCTTCACGGTCGGCGTGGTTCTGGGCATGAGTATGCTGGCCGTCGGCGACATCCTGGTGCCGCTGCCCGTGGCTGTGGTGCTGGCCGGCGCGACCATCGCCCCTCACATGATCAACGTGTACACGCTCACGGAACGGCTGGCGCCCGGGCGCGTCGCCGCCGCGATGACGGTCGTCTGCGCTGGCGGTCCGGTCGGGACGGCCGCCGGTCAGACCGCCGCCGGGTTGTTGGCCGACGGCCACGGGTACCGGGCGGCGATCGTTCTCGGGCCGCTGCTCGCCGCCGCGGCGCTGCTGCTGGCGTGGTTGCCTCCGACCGCGCACACAGCAGCTGGATTCGATGGGGTCAGGCGGGACATCGGATGACGGGCAGGTAGGCGCCGTAGGCCTTGCCCTCGGCGGTCGGCACAGAGGCGTCATGTTCCTGTTCCACGACACGCGGACGTTGCTAGCCCCTGCGGCGAGTGCGGTACGCCTCGGTGAGCGGTAGCCCTTCGAACGCCTGTTCGGCGGCGGCGTCGAGCGTGTCCTGGCCGATGCCGCCCTTGGCCATGACGTCCATTCCCCGGTTCAGAGACAGGATCATGCAGGCGATGGCGCAGCCGTTGGCATCAGCGTCCAGGTCGCCGTGTCGCTGAGCGGCGGCGACACACTCGGTCAGAATCCGCTGCTGCTCGGAGAAGACGCCGAGGATCACCTCGTGGGCCGCGGCGTCGTGGTCAGCCACCTCGAGCGCGAACTTCCCGGCCATGCAACCGAAGCGCTCGTCGTCGCGGAGCACGAACCCGGCACCTGACAACATCCAGGTGTGGAGCCGATCGATCGCCGTGTCGTCCGGGCCGTCGAGCTCCCCCTGCGTCTGGATGAGGGCCTGCCGGACGTACTCGCGAAGGGCCTTCATGAACACGGCGTGCTTGTCGCCGAACGAGGCGTAGAGGCTTCCCCTGCCGAGGCCGGTGGCTGCTGAGATGTCGTCGAGGCTCGCGCCGGTGTAACCGCTCGCCCGAAACACACGGACGGCGGCGTCGAGGACGGTCTGCTCGTCGAAGCTGCGCGGTCGGGCCATGGCGCAAGGGTAGCGCGTTTTTGTCCGTGTAGTACAGAACACAGTTTTCATTCTTGGCGATCCAGTACAGAACCGAGCTAGGTTTTTGTCGAGGCAGTACAGAACTCGCCACGACAGAGGAGTACCCCATGAGCAGGACGCTCGACGGCAAGATCGCACTCGTTACCGGCGGCAGCACCGGCATCGGCCTGGCCTCCGCCAAGCGGCTCGTGAACGAGGGCGCGTACGTCTTCGTCACCGGCCGCCGCGCCGAGGAGTTGGACAAGGCCGCAGCCGAGATCGGGCACAACGTCCGGGCGGTCACTGGCGACATCGCAAACCTGGACGATCTGGATCGGCTCTACGCCACCATCCGGGACGAGCAGGGTCGGCTCGACATCGTCGTCGCCAACGCCGGCACGGTCGAGGTCCGGCCGACGGCACAGGCCGACCCCGAGCACTTCGACAAGATCTTCAACACCAACGCCCGGGGTACGTACTTCACCGTGCAGAAGGCCCTGCCGCTGCTCGATCGGGGCGGCAGCATCGTCCTGGTCTCGTCCGGCATGAACGTCAAGGGCTTCCCCGCCTACGGTGTGTACGCCGCCACCAAGGCCGCGATCCGATCCCTCGGCCGCACCTTCGCCGCTGAACTCAAGGACCAGGGCATCCGGGTGAACGTGCTGAGCCCAGGCGTCATCGAAACGCCGATCATGGGCAGCCAGTTCGCCACCCCGACGGAACTGGAGGCCGGCCTTGCGATGTTCACGTCGATCATCCCGCTCGGCCGCCTCGGCCGGCCCGAGGAGATGGCCGACGCCGTCTACTACCTGGCCTCCGACCAGAGCAGCTACGTCACCGGTTTCGACCTGGTCGCCGACGGCGGCGTCGTCGAACTCTGACCTCGGAGCACGCGGGGGGTGGCGCTCTTCGCCACTCCTCGCGTCGTGTGCCACGTGGATACCGTCGTGGCCCGTTCGCTAGCGATTCTCGCCGTCGAGAGGGATTGGTTCGAGCGCGGGTAGCGGCAGCCAGAAGACCGGGATCATCAGAGCGAAGATGACAAGCCCGAGCGCGGGAAAGAACGCGCCGACAGCCACGCCGAGGAGCGTCAGCAGCGGTCCGGACAGAAACCGCCTGCTCACGAGCCGTCCTGCTGAGGGGCTCACCCGCTCGTCCAGCAGCCTCGGCGCACGCAACGCGTACCGCCAGATCGCGTTGAAGAAGATCGTGCCCACTCCGAAGGTGCCACCGAAGAACAACACGGCAAGCGACTCACCTGCCCCTTGGCGGAAGGCAGCGGCGAGGACGGACGCCGCGAACGGCACGAACGCCACATCCATCAGCAGCCCGGTGTTGAGGAGTAGCAACCCTCGGTCCGCCGCGACGATCTGGTCGAACATGACGTGGTGGTTGGCCCAGATCGATGCGATCAGGAGGAAGCTCAGCACGTACGCCAGGAACGAGGGCCACAGCTCGACGAGATCGCGCCCCAGGTGGGCGGTGTCGTCGGGCGGATGGATCTCCAGCACCAGGAGCGTGATGGAGATGGCGAAGACCGCGTCGCTGAAGAAGATCGTCCGGGCGGGATCCCTGCGAGCGCTCCCCTGCAACGCTGCCTCGTCCGCCGGCCCGGTGCGTCGCCGGAAGCGCCACCTCCCTGTCACAGGTGCAGCAGGCCGACCGACACGGCGCGGCGTCGCCGGTCACCGACAGCCACGCAGGAGCGCATTCTCGCGACGGGACAAAACACCATGAGCAGAGCCTAAACGCCCTGATCCGGGCTGTTGCTGACACACTCCCGCGTTCAGCTATCCGTGGGCTCGCCGCACGCGACGACGGAGCATCCTCGATGGTGCGAGCCCGCGAGACGCCACGTGTCAGCGGGAGAGGGCGCCGGTGGTGGCCTGTAGGCCGTGATCGATGAAGTCGATCATCCAGGTGAAGCTGTCGTCGATGTCCGTGTCGATCTGGAACCCGCCGGCCGCTTCGAGGGTCGAGAACCCGTGCAGGATGCTGCGGAGCATCCGCAGGGCGTGGATCTCCTGTCCGGCATCCAGCCGGTATCCGCGCAGCATGGCCGCCCAGGACACGAGCACCCGCTCTGCGGCCGGGGTGAGCGGGTCGTCGGGCCCGGTCGGGTGGGCGGCGTTGCCTGCCGCGTACCGGCCGGGGTGTTCCCGCACGTACACCCGCATCGCCTGCGCACCGGCGGCGAGGGCGTCGCTGCCCGCCCGGCCCTGGGTCGCGTCGCGGATGGCATCACCGAGCTCGGTCATGGCCAGGACGGCAATCCGGTGGGCGAGGTCGGCCTGGCTCGCGACGTGCCTGTAGAGCGACGGTGTCCGGACTCCGAGCCGTTCGGCGAGCAGACCCATACTGAGGTGATCGAAGCCGATCTCGTCGACCAGATCGGCGCCGGCCTCGGTGACCGAAGCCGGGGTGAGCCGTGACCTAGGCATTGCTCTGCGTCTTGGCCAGGAAGGGCAGCGTCAGCGCGAGGACCTGATCGGGCGTCTGGACGTGCGGGTAGTGACCGGCACCCTCGATGACGACCAGCTCGCCGAGACCCTGCGGCAGCTCGGCGATGATCCTCTCGCCCTCGGCGCGCGGGTCGGCCCAGTCGGGGTCGAGGCTGCCTTCGATGATCAGGACCGGGCAGGTGACGTTGGGCAGTTGTGCGCCGGCGTCGCCAGGGTTGGCCTTGCACATCGCCTGCAGGGCCTGCATCCGGCCGGGCTCGCTCAGCTTGGCCTCGATGCGCCCGAGCTCCGCGTCCCAGTCGGCGGGCTTGGTGGGGATCGCCACGTCGAGGTACTTCTTCCAACTCGCCAGGCTTCCCCGGAACATGACCTGCCCCAGCTGGGTGTATCCGGTCCGGAAGCGCTTCACCCGCAGCAGGCCGCCGATGTCGATCGACTGTTTACGGGTGAACGGCGCCAACTCCACGACCCCGGTGATCAGATCAGGCGCGGTCGCGGCCGTGATGGTCGCTGCGCCTCCGCTGATCGACTGTCCGATGATCACGGCCGGGCCGCCGAGGTGGCGCACGACCGCGACCAGGTCGCCCGCGATGTCGGTACGGCTGTAGCCGTCCCAGCCGAGGCTGGAGTCTCCGCAGCCCCGGATGTCGACGTTGGCGACCCGGTATCCGGCGGCGGCCAGGGCCGGGACCAGGAAGCGGTAGGAGTGTCGGCTGTCGCCGATGCCGTGCGCGAGGACGACGAGCGGGCCCTGCCCGGTCACGTCGTAGGCGAGAGTGTTGCCGGCGATCGTCAGGTACTCGGTCATGACATCCTCCATCAGCTTGCTAACCGCGTTAGGTTCTCGCTAACGACATTAGCCTAGCGGTCACTGATCTACCAACGGAGGCTCTTCCGGTCACGGCTCGGCACGGATCGTCGCCGCGATCATGCAGCCGCACCGACACGTTGACGGCCACGCCGGGCCTGTGGGCCGGAACGCCTCGGCGGCACCGACACGCCTGCGCCGAGTGGACGGCGGAGCCTCAGGGGTGTTCTCGGCTTCGAGCCGCGCGTCGCCCAACCCCGATTCGGGTAGCGCCGGCTCCCGCCCCGGAAACACGGGTCGCAAGGTGACGTCGACTACCACGGGTGGTTACTGGATCTTGCTACCACCGCCCGTGGTCAGTTACCCAACGCGCGGACCTTGGCGATCGTCTCCTGGACCTGCTGCTTGGCGGGCTCGCCGCCCTGGGCGGCCTGCGCGAGCGCCTGCCGGTAGGCATCGATCATCCCGATCAGTGGGCCGGCGGCCACGCCCTGCAGGGCACCCGCGACCATCGACCTCGCCTCGGCGGCATCCTGCGCTGCCGCTGCCGTCTTGGCCCGTGCCTCGTCCAGCTTCTGTGAAGCCGCCGCCAGCCTTGCGATCATCTCCGCCGCGCTCACACGCCCTCCCCCAGGCAGCCCGATGCGTCACGGCCACGCCCACCGCACCGGCAGTGACCACGAGGGAGCCTACGAGATCGACACGGTGCGCAGCCACCCCGTCACGACAACGATTATCGGCTGCTACCACTCGGCCGCGCCCAGCGCGTGGACGCCTTCAACAGCGCGGGGCGAGCAGCAACTACCCGCGGAGCGAATGCGGGACCCGCTCGTAGAAAGGTCGTGGGTATAGGAAGCAAGATCACCACCGAACACCACACCGCCCGAGAGTCCGTGTTCAGTACGTAGCTGCAAGATGGACGGTAGCTCCGGCCGGAAAGCTCAATTCCACGGCGGATCTCAGCACGAGAGCGTGAGCGGCCGCAGATCTTGGACACTTACCGTTCCGCGATAACGGGAAGTGTCCAAGATCTAGCGGTCGGACCGCCTCACACGTTGATACCAACGGTCGGCGGCGAAAACGCGCAGCCCGTGGACGCCCTGCACCCACCCCTGGGCTCGCAGCACCAGAATGGCTTGCGGGACTGACGACGCGCACACCGGAGCACTCTTCGCGCCCGACTCAGGATGAGCAGGGAGCGACGATGGTGACCGATCCTTACGCGGCGCTGCGCGCCCTGCTGGCCGGGCGGCTGCGCGGCCACGAACGGCGGCTGCGGCGGTTCGCCGAGCCGGACTGGCGGCGGTACGCGGACCTGCTCGCCGGGGCTCTGCTGGTGGCGGTGCGGCGGCGGTTCGTCGCCGGGCAGGAGCGCGCGCCGGTGATCCGGTTCGTGGCGTCCGCCCGGGAACGCTACGACGCCACCGGGCTCGACGTCGACCCGGCGCTGGCCGAGGCGCTGGTCTGGGCGGCGCTCGGCGAACGACCAGCGGCGCCCGACGACGCGGCGGCGATCGTCGCGCGGACGGTCCTGCTGCTCGGCCTGCTGGAGGACGAGGGCCTCACCGAGGCGGACCGCGACGAGATCCTCGCGGCCGCCGCCCACGCCGCCGGCGACTCAGCGCAGGCTGCGAAACAGCAGCAGGTAGCCGCAGTAGCCGGCCGGGACCAGCAGGAAGCAGATCAGGAAACCCAGCGGCAGGTAGCGCGGCGGGGTGCCGGCGACCATGGCGGGCCTCCCCCACCGGCCGAGCACCAGGTACCCACCGAAGAACGCCAGCGCGGGCAGCCCCGCGCAGATCCACGCACCGAGGGTGAAGCCGTCGACCAGACCGACCCCGGAGGCGAGGACCAGGGTCAGCATGAGCACCCCGGCCGCGACCGCACAGCCGGCGTAGACGGCCACCGCCCGCGCCAACGGTGACCACGTCGGCAGCAGCGCCGGCCGCTGGGCCAGCAGCTCCGCCTGCTGCCCGTGCCGGTCGGCCTCGTCGGCCAGCCGCCGGGCCAGCTCCAACTCCACCGCCGGGTCCGCCGCAGCCGCGCGCTGCGCCGGCACCCCGGCGCCCGTCGGGCTCACCGCCGTCGGCAGCGCCAGCCGCGCCGCCCCCGCCGGCAGTTGGGGGTACGCCCCGACACCCGCCCGCCCCGACACGCCGGCTGCGCCGCCGGACACGCCGTCCCCCGATCCGGGCCCGGCAGCGGGGTGCCCCGACCCGGCCGAGCCCCCCGCCTGCCCCGACCAGGCCGAGCCCTCAGCCGGCCCCGACCCGGTGGCGGCGCCCGGCTGCCCGGGGCCGGTGGCAGGGGCGGTAGGGGGTTGGTCGATGCCGATGGCGCGGCCGAGTTGGTCGAGGCGGTGCCCCTGCGCGGTCAGTCGCTGGTGCAGGTAGTCGACGGCGGCGTGCAGGTCACGGCGGCGTTCGGACTCGGCCGCGGCGTCGCGTTCACCTGCTCGGCGCTGCTCGGCGAGTTGTCGGGCCAGCGCCGCGTACTCCTCGAAGGACACCGTCAGTGCTCCCCGTCCGGCTCGTGCTCATCGCGGGCGAACGGCACGATCAGCCGGATGCGCTGGTCGTGCCGGTCGATCAGCAGCGCCCGGTCGGCGCGCGGCGTGTAGGCCAGGTCGTGCATGCCGAGGTGCAGGGCCAGCTCGGTGCCGGGCACGTTGAGCGCGACGAGGCAGGCGATGTCGTCGCGGTTCTGCGTGCCGCCGAGGTCGTCGGCGAGCCGGCGCAGGCCGCGCCACCAGCCGAGCAGGTGCACCCCCTGGGCGGGGCCCTGGCGCAGCAGGGTGCGCAGGTCGTCGAGGCCGGAGCGGAAGGTGACCGGGTCGGCCGCTCCGAGCACCGGCGCGGCGGCGTCCATCCCGAACACCACCAGGTACTCGCGCCCGGCGGGCTCGGCGGCCAGCGTGGCGATGCGGTCGCGCAGCCCTGCGGCGTCGACGCGCTGCACCGGGTGGCCGGCGGCGCGCAGCGCGGTTTCGGTCTCGTCGGCGACCGGGTCGGCGGCGGTGACCAAGCAGGCCAGCAGGAACCGGGCGTCCCCGGCGACGTGCTGGCGGGCCAGGCTCAGCGCCGCGGCGCGCAGCACGTCCGCGCCGCCCGGTGTCGTGCCCACCACGGCGAGGTGCCGACCGGGGGTGGTGTCCATGAGGAACAGCGCGGTGGTGCCGTGCACGTCGACCGTCCGGCCGACCAGGGCCATCGGCCGTCGACCACCCGGGCGCAGCCCGGCGAAGGTGGGGTCGTCCTCGACCCGCGCCGCCGCGTACCCCTTGAAGACCGCCGGTGCGCGCGAACCCGGCGGGCGTGCCTGCCACAGCTCGTGGCGCAGCGCGGCGAGGTCGGCGGAGGCGGCGTGCGCGTCGGGGAAACGCACGACGGTGTCGGCGCCGACCGCGCCGGCGGCGGTGTTGACCACGGCGGAGCCGATCGGCAGGGCCGCTGCGGCGTCGTTGAGGGCGTCGAGCACCCCGCCGCCGCCGGGCAGCGCCACCCGCAGGGCGAACTGCCCGAAGATCGCCTCGGCCCGGCCGTAGAGGGCCTCGATGCCCGTCATGCTCTGGCTTGCCAACACCAGGTGTACGCCGTAGGAGCGGCCCTTGCGGGCCAGCTCCTCGAGCAGGTCGACGGCCTCGCGGGCCAGCGCGTCGTTGCCGGCGAGCAGGACGTGGAACTCGTCGATGACCGCCACGATGCGGGGCAACGGGTTGTCCCGGGGCAGGTCGGCGAGCTTCGTGACGCCGTGCCGCTTGAGGGCGGTGGCCCGGCGTTGCGCCTCCCGGCGCAGCTCGCGGAGAACGGCGAGGCCGTACTCGCGGTCGGACTCGATGCCGACGGCACGGGCGTGCGGCAGCCAGGACGGATCCCGACCGGTGGGCACGAACTCGGTGAAGCTCACGCCCTCCTTGAAGTCGAGCAGGTAGAGCTGCAGGTCGGCCGGGGAGTAGCGGGCGGCCAACCCGTAGAGGACGTCGAGGAGGAAGACCGTCTTGCCGGCGCCGGTGCGCCCGCCGACCAGCCAGTGCGGGGTGGCGTCATCGAAGGCGACGGCCAGCGGGGCGCGGCCGGCGCGCCCGATCACCGTCCGCAGACCGTTGCCGGCGGACTCGGCCCAACGACGCTCGGGCAGCAACTCGGCGAAGTGCACCGCGTCGGTGCGGCGGGCGGCGTCACCCAGGTGCTCGGCGAGGGCGCGCACCGAGGCCGGCGGCGGGTCGCCGTCGAGCAGCACCGGCGCGGCGAGACCGCTGCCGTCGGCGCTGAACGGAACGCCGGGCGGGTCGCCGACGTGCGCGTACCCCTCGTCCAGCCGGATCGCGGTGGTGCCACCCAGCGGCGGGGAGGTCTCCCCGGGCAGCCGGGACGGGTGGCCGGCGAGCAGCACGCAGACGGCGGCGGCCGGGCCGGCGTGGGTGAGCGCGGCGAGCCGGGCCAGCTCGCGCGGCGGCGGGGCGGCGGTGGCGACCACCACCAGCAGCTGTCGTGTGCCGGGCTCGGCGTGTTGCGCGGCGCGGGCGTGCCGCTCGGCGGCGTCCAGCAGCGCGACCACCTCGGCCTCGCCGGTCGCCGGCGCGTCGAGCACCCCGGCGTCGAGCAGCGGGCGCAGCGGGCCGAAGGTCGCCCCCAGCGCGGCGGTGTCGATGCCGGTGACCCGGACCTGCCCGGCCGGGGCGGTGGCGACCAGGCGCAGCACCAGCGCCCGCAGCAGACCGGCGACCCGAGGATCCCGGGCGTCGGTGTCCAGCGCCAGATGGTGACCACCGCCGAGCGGCACCAGCACCGGAAAGCCGCCGTCGGCAGTGGATGCCTCACCGACCCGGACCGGGGCCGGCGCGTCGGTCAACGGTGTGGCACCGGGGGTGGGGGTGGCCAGGGCGCCGCCGACGCGTGCCAGCCGGGCCACCAGCTCGTCGGCGCCGACCGGCGTGACGGGGACCGGTGCCGTGCCGAGCGCACCCCGGGCGGTGTCGAGGTGTGCCCGGGCCGCCCGGTGGGAGCTGACCGCCTGCCCGTACGCCGACGCGAGCCTGCCCACCCTCTGCCCCCAACGCCAACGGCCGCCTGGTCCCAGGAACCCTAACGGACACCGGTGACAACCGGACAGTCCTGCGTGGACGTGTCACACCCGACCACACGCCGCCGGGCCGGGCCGGTCGGCCACCCCGCAGCGGAACACCTCCACCGGCGCCGTCGCCACGTCGGGCACCTGCTCCACCCGCATCAGGGCCAGCCGCTTGTCGACCGGCTCCCCCGAGTCGGGAGTGAACTGGATCAGCCCGGCCACCCCCGGGTAGCCGTTGCCGGCGTTCTGCCGGAGCACCTCGGCGTGCACGCCGACCGGGTTGACCGAGGTCGGCTCCCAGCGCTGGCGCGGGTCGGCGTGGTGCAGCCGGGCGGCGAGGCTCTCCACCGCGCGGACCATCATCATGGACGCGTCGTAGGCGAGGCTGACCCGTTCACCGACCGGCTGACCGGTCTCCGGACGGCAGCGCGGCGGGTCGAGCAGGTCGTCGGCCTGGATCCAGGCCAGGAAACTCGCCCGGGCGTCGTCGCGCCGGCCCTGGGCCGCGCGCAGCGCCTCGCAGGTGGCCAGGGCGGCCTTGGAGACGTACGTGACCGGCAGGTTGCCGGGCGCGGCGGCCCGCAGCCCGGGGTTGGCCATGTAGCGGTTCGCCGAGTCGTCGGCGACCAGGTGTCGGGGCGGGTCGTCGCCGCACTCCCGCAACGCCCGCAGGAACCCGTCGAACTCCGACCACCGGCCGGCGTAGAAGAGCAGGCCGGAGTATCCGCACTCGGTGGTCAGCCGCTGCCCGGTACGCCACTCGTCGAGGCGCTTGACCCGGGCACCGAACCGCTGCCGGAGCCCGTCGACGAGGGTGCCCACGTACAGGTCCTCGGTGAGCGAGCTGCCCTCCAGCGTCGTGTAGTAGATGTGCGCCTCATCGACCTTCAACACCTGCTGGGCGTACGCGTCGACCATCTTCACCTGGTCCGCGTTGGGCGCGGAGATCTGCAGGTAGAGCCGGGAGTTGGCGTCCATCCGGTCGGCCGACAGGGTGGGGGCCAGCACCGGAAGCCCGACCTGGTTCAGCTCGCGCAGTGCGCGGGCGGTGCTGGTGCGGCTCTCCACCAGCCCGACCACCCCGAGGATCGTGGGATCGTCGCGGGCCAGCTCGGCCAGCATCGCCACGGCCCGATCGGCGTAGCGCATCTGCCGGCCGCCGTTGGCCACCACGATCCGCAGCAGCGCCGCGCCGTCGGCGCCCGCCGACTCCTTGAGCAGCGCGTGCTGGGCAGTGGCCATGCCCTCCAGTTCCTCCCGCTCGGAGACGTACGACTCCTCGTCGGCGCGGGTCCGGTTGCCGGTCAGGGTGCCCAGGTAGACCAGGGTGAGGAAGGGCCGACGCCGGTCGCTGCGCTGCCAGACCTCCTCGGCGGCGCGGTTCTGGGCGAAGATGCGCCGCTGGATGGTCCGCAGCCGCTCCTGGCCGGGGTCGTTGTTGAACACCTGTGCCGCGCTGTCGCTGTAGCCGATGCACTCGCCGCCGACCTTCACGACGGAAATCTCGCCGCCGGTGAGCGGGGGGTGGCAACCCGGCCCCCACCGGCTGCCCACCCACGCGCCACCCGCGGCCAGCAGCACCAGGCACAGCGCCGCCGGCAGGAAGCGCCGCGACCACCAGGGCGGGTCGGGCGCGGAGAACGGTCGCACGCCGCCCCTCGACGGCGGACCCGTGTCGGTGTCGTCGGGGCGCAGCGCCACGAGCCACGCGCCGGTGCGGCGCAGCCGCCGCATCTCCGGCAGCGCCTCGGCCCACTCGCCGTACGCCTCCTCCGCGTCGGTCAACGGGTGCGGCTCGGGCAGTTCCGGCGGGGGTCGCCCGCCGGCCACGACGATCAGCAGCGGGTCGTTGCGGCCGGTCTCGGTGCGGACGTCGCCGACCAGGCGGACCAGTTCCCCGCCGACGTTGCCCGGGGCCACGTGGTCGAGCAGCAGCGCCGGGTACGCGGTGCGCCGCCAGTCCGACGGGCGCCACGGCCGACGCCGGTACGCCTGCCGCAGGTCCTCCAGAAACGCGTGCAGCAGCAGTTTGTTGACCTGGTCGGGCTGCTCGCCGTCGCGCCAGCCGGCGGTGAGCCGCTCGGCGAAGCCGAGGAAGGTGACCGACTGCCGGGGCGCCAGATACTGCTGGCGCATGAACCAGTTGTAGTGCCGTCCGAGCACCGGCACCCGGCCGGAGACGGCGGCCCGGAAGACCACCCCCGGCACGGCGCGGCGGACCAGCCAGAGCAGCACCTGCGAGACGATGCTGACCGCGTCGCCACCGGCGGGCACCGGCTCGGCCGTACGCGGGCCCCGGCGGTCGCGCAGCCGGCGTACCAGGGCGGCTCGGCTGTCGTCGGCCTCCGTGCCGAGACTGAGGCTCTGGTGCATCAGCCAGTCGGCGAGGGGGTAGTGCCGGAAGCGCAGCCGGGCGGCGCCGAACGCCTCCAGGGAGAGCTGACGGTGCAGCTCACGCAGCAGCGCCGGCACGTCCCCGGCACCCGGCGGCGCGTCGGCGTCCAGCACGCCGTGCGGCACCCGCCGTCGGGGGCCCTGGCCGAGGAATCGGCGCAGCGGCACCATGAGATCCGGGGTGTCGGAGCGGACCAGCCAGATCAGCGGCAGTCGGCGGTCACCGCGGCGGGGTCGCCGCAGCAGCCGCGCGAGCAACGCGAAGAACTCCAGCCCACCGGCCGGCAGCAGGTCCCGACCGCCGGTCGACTGTCTCTGGCCGATCAACTCCCGCTTGTGGACCTCCGACCGTCGCACGCGTCACCTCCGATTCCACTCAGTGTGACGCACCGCGCACAACGACGGAGGCCGGCCGGCGGCCGGGCGCCCACAGGGGACGCTCGACCGCCGGCCGGTTCGGGTAGGACGGCGCGGACCGCCTCAGCTCGTCCCAGCTGACCTCAGCCGGTGACCGCGTTCAGCGCCGGCAGGTAGCCGTAGCGGTAGCCGTCGGCGTCCGGGTGGTACGCCTCGACGATGCCGCTGACGTCGTTGATCCAGGGGTCGCCGGCGCAGACGCCGTGCCCGGCGAAGTAGGGCCGGGTGTCGGCGAAGGTCGCGCCGGCCGCGTTGGCCCGGCCGGCGGTGACCGAGGCGAGCACGTCGGCGGCCTCGTTGAGGATGGTGCGCTTGTAGGTGCTCATCGCCAACCAGCCGCAGGAGGTCGTCTCGAACAGTCGCGGGTAACCGAGGACGATGAGCCGGGCGTTCGGTGCCCGGTCGCGGATGGCGGCGTAGGTGGCGTCGAGCCGGCCGGGCAGTGTCGTGGTGGCGAAGGTCTTGGCGGTGTTGACGGCGTTGGTGCAGGACGAGGTGCTGCCGAACCGGCAGCTGGTGATCACGTCGGCGAAGCCGGCGTCGTTGCCGCCGATGGTGATGGTCACCAGGGTGGTGCTGGCGCTGAGGGCACTGACCTGGCTGTTGAGCACGTCGGCGGTGACCGCGCCACCGCAGGCCGGGAACCGGAAGCTGGTCACGCCGTGGGCGGCCGCCCAGAGCGGGGCGTACGACTTCTGGCTGCGCAGGCAGGTGGACCAGTCGTACGGGCCGGCGCCGACACCGGAGGAGTACGAGTCGCCGAGCGCGACGTAGTTGACGGCGGCGGCCTGGGCGGTGCCGGGGACGAGCACGGCCCCGAGGGCGGCGGAGCAGAGGGCGACCAGCGCGGCAAGGGCGCGGGCCAGCGGGCGGTGGGGCATGACGGACCTCCACAGGACAGGGGTGGTGGGATCCTGTGACCGCGCGCGTGGCCAGGGGTTGTTACTAGTCGGTAATAGTATCGAAACAGATAGATCAAAGGAATAGCTCGACCTGGACGCGCGGCGGGTCGGCGACGTTCACAGTTGTCGATTAGGTTTGCGGTGCGAACACCCCGATGGAGGGAGTCCACCTCGTGCGACGAGTCCTCACGGCGGCCACCGCCGCCCTGACCCTCACCACCGCCGGCACCATGCTCGCCGGCACCCCTGGCCAGGCCGCCCCGACGGGCTGGGGCCGGCCCACCGTCACGGTCGCCCCGCAACCCGGCGCGCCCGGCCTGGGCGACAGCTACTTCCCCGACTACGGCAACGGCGGCTACGACGTCTCGCACTACGACGTCCGGCTCCGCTACGACCCGGCCACCGACCGACTCACCGGCACCACCACCATCCTCGCCACCGCCACACAGGACCTCTCCCGGTTCAACCTCGACTTCCTGCTCGACGTCGAGTCCGTACGGGTCAACGGCTGGGTGGCGAGCACCAGCACCGAGGGCACACACGAACTGGTGGTCACCCCGGCCCGTACGGTGACCCGGGGCCAGCAGCTCACCATCGTGGTGCGCTACGACGGCATCCCGTCGGAGACCCTGGTCGGTGGCTACACCGGCTGGACGCGCACCGACGACGGGGCCCTCGCGGTCAACGAGCCCGAGGCGGCGTGGTGGTGGTTCCCGAGCAACGACCACCCACTGGACAAGGCCACCTTCGACATCTCCGTGTCGGTGCCCACCGGTGTCGAGGTGATCAGCAACGGTGTGCAGCCCCGGCCGCCGCTGGCCGAGGCCGGCAACCGCACCCGGTGGATCTGGCGGACCACCTCACCCACCGCCACCTACCTGGCCTTTGTGGCCATCGGCCAGTACGACATCGTCACCGACACCACGCCGGGCGGCCAGCCGGTGATCAACGCGTACAGCACCTCGCTGGGCGCGCTCGGGCCGGCCGCGCGGGCCAGCATCGAGCGGACCGCCGAGATCGTCGACTGGGAGAGCGGGATCTTCGGCCCGTACCCGTTCGAGGCGCGGGGCGGCGTGGCCGGGCCGGTCGACGGCATCGGCTTCGCGCTGGAGACGCAGACCCGACCGGTGTACGGCCCGGGCTTCTGGCGGCGCGGCGCCAACACGTACGTGGTGGTGCACGAGAACGGCCACCAGTGGTTCGGCGACTCGGTCTCGGTGGCCGACTGGCGCAACATCTGGCTCAACGAGGGTTTCGCCTCGTACGCCGAGTGGCTCTGGTCGGAGGAGCAGGGCGAGGGCACCGCCCAGGAGGTGTTCGACTTCACCTACGCCAGCTACCCGGCGGACTCGGGTTTCTGGCAGGTGCTGCCCGGTGACCCGGGCGCCAGCCGGGTCTTCGACGACGCCGTCTACGACCGGGGCGCCATGACGCTGCACCAGCTGCGGCTGGCGGTCGGCGACGACGCGTTCTTCGAGATCCTGCCGGCCTGGACCGCCGAGCACCGCTATGGCAACGGCACCATCGAGCAGTTCCAGGCCCTCGCGGAGCGGATCTCCGGACTGGACCTGGACGAGCTGTTCACCACCTGGCTCTTCACCGCCGGCCGGCCCGACGTGGCCTCGGCCGCGCGCAAGGCCGCACCGCCGACCGAGCCGAAGTCCTGGGCCAAGATCCGTGAGGCCCACGAACTGTTGCACTGAGCACCGACACGAGCCGGGAGGCCCGCTGCCCATGGGTGGCGGGCCTCCCGTCGTCGGCGCTGCCGCCCGCGCTGACGCTTCCGCCCGGACGGGCCGACTCAGCTCGCGCGATTCAGCTCGCCTGCGCGGGGAGGCGAGACGCCTGGCCCGCGCCGGTCGCCTCGGCCGCGTTCGTCTCGACGGCACGGATGTGCCGGTAGGCGAACCAGAGCGGCGGGAACGCCCCCACGGCGAAGGAGATGTCGATCAGCGTCCAGAACCACGGGATCTCCCGGATCGGGCCGCAGATCAGCGCCAGCGGGATGATGCCCGCGCAGGCGATCATGCCGACCTGCACCACCCAGACGTTGCGCACCGGGTCACGAACGGGCCCCCAGAAGGCCACCGCGAGCACCAGGTGGGCGAACGCCAACCAGTCGGTGCCGTAGAGCAGGAACGGGTAGTCCGCGCCGGCGGTGACCAGACCGGTGTGGACCCGCTCGATCCAGTCGACCAGTGCCGGCAGTTGGCCGGCGAGCGGATCCAGCGCCCGCAGCAGCCAGCGCACCTCGATCTCGAGCGGGAACGCGGTGGCTCCGCTCAGGAACAGCCCAACCAGTACGACCCACAGCCACCGGCGGGCCCGCCGCAGGCGCTCTTCGACGTCCATGACCGCAGCGTAACGATGATCTTCGCATCGTTCTGTCCGGTGGGACGACCACGCCGGGTGACCGCTGTCTCAGTTGGACGCCGAGCGGCCGGCGGGCCACCCGAGGCGGCCCGCCGTGAACCGTGTCCGTCCGATCAGCGAGCGGCGAGAGGTTGCCGAGCCGGGTCCACCGGCGCGGGCAGCGCGCCCACCCCGCCCAGATAGCCGTGGATGGCCGCAGCCGCCGCACGCCCCTCGGCGATGGCCCAGACGATCAGGGACGCGCCCCGGTGCATGTCACCGGCGACGAACACTCCGTCGGCGTCGGCCTGCCAGTCGTCGCGGGCGTCGACGGCGCCCCGAGGATTCCGGGTCACGCCGAACTGCGCCAGCAGCGGCTGCTCCTCGGTGCCCTCGAAACCGATCGCCAGCAGCACCAGGTCCGCCGGGATCTCCCGCTCCGAACCGGGCAGCACGGTGACCGTCCGCCGGCCGTCGCGCTTCTCCACCGTCACCTCGGCGATCCGCACCGCTCGTACCTGCCCGGTGCCGTCGTCGACGAACTCCTGCACCGCCACGGCGAAGACCCGCTCGCCGCCCTCCTCGTGCGCCGGGTAACTGCGCAGCACCCACGGCCAGGTCGGCCACGGGTCCCGGGCCTCGTCGCGCTCCTGCGGCGGCTGCGGGTACAGGTCGAGCTGGTGGACGCCGGCCGCGCCCTGCCGGTGCGCCACGCCGAGGCAGTCGGCCGCGGTGTCACCACCTCCGATGATCACGACGTGCTTACCGGCCGCGTCGATCGGTGTGCCGTCCGGCAGCACGGCACGAGCCGCCCGGCCCTCGCCGGTCGTCGTGACGCCGGGCTGGTCGGCGGCCGCGGCGGCGACCGCGCGGTTCGCCGCGACCAGATGCGACATCGCCTGGTGTACGCCCCGCAGCGCCCGACCCGGAGTCTCCGGGCTGTCCCGGCCCTGCAACGCGCCGCAGGCCAGCAACACCGCGTCATGCTCGGCGCGCACCTGCTCGGCGGTGACGTCCACCCCGACGTTCACCCCGGTGCGGAAGCGCACCCCCTCGGCGGTCAACTGCGCCAGCCGGGCGTCGATGTGGCGCTTCTCCAACTTGAAGTCGGGGATTCCGTACCGGAGCAGGCCGCCGATCGCGTCGTCACGCTCGTACACCGTCACCGCGTGACCGGCGCGGACCAACTGCTGGGCGGCGGCCAGGCCGGCCGGCCCGGAACCGATCACGGCGACCGACCGGCCGGACGGCGCCGGCACCGGACGGGGAGCGAAGCCCCGTGCCGCCGCCGCGTCGGCGATCTCCACCTCGATCTGCTTGATCGTCACAGGCTGGCCGCCGGCGATGCCCAGCACGCAGGCCGCCTCGCAGGGCGCCGGGCAGAGCCGGCCGGTGAACTCCGGGAAGTTGTTGGTGGCGTGCAACGACTCCACCGCGGCGTCCCAGTTGCCGGTACGGACCAGGTCGTTCCAGTCCGGGATGCGGTTGCCCAGCGGGCAGCCGGCCGTGTCGCTGTGGCAGAACGGGATGCCGCAGTCCATACAGCGGGTGGCCTGCTCGCGGATGAGCTCCTCGCCGGCCGACGGGTACACCTCACGCCAGTCGCTGATCCGCACCGACACCGGACGGCGCGCCGGCAGTCGCCGGTCGTAGCGCAGGAAACCGTTCGGGTCAGGCACGAGCCACCTCCTGGGCAGCCGCCCGCGGGGCGGGCGGCAGCGGCGCGGCCGGCACGCTGAGTGCGCTCATCACCGCGTCGTCGACGTCGCGGCCGGCGGCTTCGGCGGCTCGCATGATCTCCATGACCCGGCGGTAGTCGCGGGGCACCACCGCGGTGAACTCGGCCAGCGCGTCGGGCCACCGCTTGAGCAGCTCCTCGGCGACCGCCGACCCGGTCTCGGCCACGTGCCGCTGGACCAACTCGTGCAGCAGCGTCTGCTCCTGCTCGCCCAGCGGCGCGAGGTCCACCAGCTCCGCGTTGACCCGAGCCCGGTCCACCTGGTGCACGAACGCCGTGCCGCCGGACATCCCGGCGGCGAAGTTGCGGCCGGTCGCGCCGAGCACCACCACCGTCCCACCGGTCATGTACTCGCAACCGTGGTCACCCACACCCTCGACCACGGCGACCGCGCCGGAGTTGCGCACCGCGAACCGCTCCCCCACCCGACCGCGCAGGAAGACCTCGCCGGCGGTGGCGCCGTACAGGATGGTGTTGCCGGCGATGATCTGGTCCTCGGCCCGCTGCCCCGGCTCGGCGTCGGCGTCGAGGAACGGCGCGGCGGCGTCCGGACGGACGACGATCCGCCCGCCGGACAGGCCCTTGCCCACGTAGTCGTTGGCGTCGCCGTGCAGCCGCAGGGTCACCCCGCGCGGCAGGAACGCGCCGAACGACTGCCCCGCGGTGCCGTGCAGCACGAACTCGATGGTGTCGTCGGGCAGACCGCCGCCGCCGTAGCGGCGGGTCACCTCGCCGCCGAGCATCGCGCCGACGCTGCGGTGCTCGTTGCGCACCGCCACTTCGACCCGCACCGGCGCCGCATCGGAGAGCGCCGGACGGGCCAGCGCGATCAGCTCGTTGTCCAGGGCGTGCTCCAGGCCGTGATCCTGCGCGCGCACCCCCCGCCGGGCGGCGCCGGCGGGCAGCTCCGGCAGATGGAGTACGGGGGCCAGGTCGAGCCCGGACGCCTTCCAGTGCGCCACCGCCGGGGCGACGTCGAGCAGCTCGGTCTGCCCGATCGCCTCCTCGATCGAGGAGAAGCCCAGCTCGGCCAGGTATCCCCGGACCTCCTCGGCGAGGAACAGGAAGAAGTTCTCCACGAACTCCGGGCGGCCGGTGAACCGCTCCCGCAGCACCGGGTTCTGGGTGGCGATGCCCACCGGGCAGGTGTCCAGGTGACAGACCCGCATCATCACGCAACCGGCGACGATCAGCGGCGCGGTCGCGAAGCCGAACTCCTCCGCGCCGAGCAACGCCGCGACCAGCACGTCCCGGCCGGTCTTGAGCTGGCCGTCGACCTGCACGGTGACCCGGTCGCGCAGCTTGTTGAGCAGCAGCGTCTGCTGCGCCTCGGCAAGCCCCAGCTCCCACGGGGTGCCGGCGTGCTTGAGCGAGTTCATCGGGGAGGCGCCCGTGCCGCCGTCGTGACCGGAGATCAGGATGACGTCGGCCTTGAGCTTGGCGACGCCCGCCGCCACGGTGCCCACGCCGACCTCGCTGACCAGCTTGACGTGCACCCGGGCGGCCGGGTTGACGCACTTCAGGTCGTGCACCAGCTGGGCGAGGTCCTCGATGGAGTAGATGTCGTGGTGCGGCGGCGGGGAGATCAGGCCGACGCCCGGGGTGGCGTGCCGGGTCCGGGCGATCCACGGCCAGACCTTGTTGCCGGGCAGTTGACCACCCTCGCCCGGCTTGGCACCCTGGGCCATCTTGATCTGGATGTCGTCGGCGTTGACCAGGTATTCGCTGGTGACACCGAACCGGCCGCTGGCGATCTGCTTGACCGCGGAACGGCGGGCCGGGTCGTGCAATCGCTCGACGTCCTCGCCGCCCTCGCCGGTGTTGGACTTGCCGCCGAGCCGGTTCATCGCGATGGCGAGCGTCTCGTGCGCCTCCGCGGAGATCGACCCGTACGACATGGCGCCGGTGGCGAACCGCTTGACGATCTCGGTGGCCGGCTCGACGTCCTCGATCGGCACCGCCGGACGGACCCCGGTCCGTAGGGTGAACAGCCCGCGCAGCGAGCCGGCCTGCGCGGCGAGCGCGTCGACCTTCGCCGTGTACTGCCGGAAGACGTCGTACTGCCGGCTGCGGGTGGCGTGCTGGAGTAGGAAGACCGTCTCCGGGTTGAACAGGTGCAGCTCACCCTCGCGGCGCCACTGGTACTCGCCGCCGACCTCCAGCCGGTCGGACGCGGGGGTGCCCGCCGGCGGCCACGCCAGCGCGTGCCGGGCGGCGACCTCGGTGTGCACGCCGGCCAGCCCCACCCCGCCGATCCGGCTGGGGGTGCCCCGGAAGTAGCGCTCGACCAGCCTGCTGTCCAGGCCGACCGCCTCGAAGACCTGCGCACCGCAGTACGACGAGACCGTCGAGATGCCCATCTTCGACATGATCTTCAGAACGCCCTTGCCGAGCGCCTTGGCGTAGTTCCGCACGGCGGCCGCCGGCTGCACGCCCGCCAGGGTGCCCGTGGAGATCATGTCCTCCACCGACTCGAAGGCCAGGTACGGGTTGACCGCCGCCGCGCCGTAGCCGATCAGCACCGCCGCGTGGTGCACCTCGCGGCAGTCGCCGGACTCCACGATCAGCGCTGCCCGGGTACGGGTCTGCTCGCGCACCAGGTGCTGGTGCACGGCGGCGGTGAGCAGCAGGGACGGGATCGGTGCCAGGTCGGCGGTGGAGTCCCGGTCGGAGAGCACCAGGATGCGGACGCCGTCCTCGATCGCCTCGGAGACGTGCCGACAGATCTCGGTGAGCCGCGCCTTGAGCCCGGCGGCGCCCTCCCGGATGCGGTACAGCCCGGACACCCGGACCGCCTTGAAGCCGGGCAGATCGCCGTCCTCGTCGATGGAGAGGATCTTCGCCAGCTCGTCGTTGTCGATCACCGGGTGCGGCAGCACGATCTGCCGACAGCTCGCCGCGCCCGGATCGAGCAGGTTGCCCTCCGGCCCGATGGTCGACGCCAGGCTGGTCACCAGCTCCTCACGGATCGCGTCCAGTGGAGGGTTGGTGACCTGGGCGAAGAGCTGGTGGAAGTAGTCGTAGAGCAGCCGTGGCCGGGTGGACAACGGCGAGATCGGAGTGTCCGTGCCCATCGAGCCGAGCGGCTCGGCGCCGGTACGGGCCATCGGCGCGAGCAGGATCTTCAGCTCCTCCTCGGTGTAGCCGAAGGTCTGCTGGCGACGGCGGACCGAGTCGTGGGTGTAGACGGTGTGCTCACGGGCGGGCAGGTCGTCCAGCTCGATGAGCCCAGCGTGCAGCCACTCGCCGTACGGCCGCGCGGCCGCCAACTCGGACTTGACCTCCTCGTCGTGCACGATCCGGCCGGCGACGGTGTCGACCAGGAACATCCTGCCCGGCTGGAGCCGGCCCTTGGCGACCACCCGGGCCGGGTCGAGGTCGAGCACGCCCGCCTCGGAACCGAGCACCACGAGGCCGTCGTCGGTCTGCCACCAGCGCCCCGGGCGGAGCCCGTTGCGGTCCAGTACCGCACCGACGACCTCGCCGTCGGTGAAGGCCACCGACGCCGGCCCGTCCCACGGCTCCATGAGGCTGGCGTGGAAGCGGTAGAAGGCTCGCTTGTCCGGCTGCATGCCGGGGTCGTTCTCCCACGCCTCGGGGATCATCATGAGCACCGCGTGCGGCAGGCTCCGCCCGGCCAGGTGCAGCAGCTCCAGGACCTCGTCGAAGTTCGCCGAGTCGGAGGCGCCGGGGGTGCAGACCGGAAAGACACGCCGGATGTTGCCCGGCACGTTCGGCGAGCGCAGGAGCGCCTCGCGGGCCTGCATCCAGTTGCGGTTGCCACGGATCGTGTTGATCTCGCCGTTGTGGGCGATGAACCGGTACGGATGGGCGAGGGGCCAGGACGGGAACGTGTTGGTGGAGAACCGGGAGTGCACCAGCGCGATCGCGCTGTCCACCCGCTCGTCGCGCAGGTCCGGATAGAACGCGGGCAGCTGGTCGGGGGTGAGCATCCCCTTGTAGACCATCGTGCGGCTGGACAACGACGGGAAGTATGCCGGCACACCCCGCTCGGCGGTCTCCCGCTCGGCCTGCTTGCGCAGGCAGAACGCCACCCGGTCCAGCTCGACACCGCTCAGCGCGGAACCGGCCGGGCCGTCAGGTGCGTCGGTGAGCCGGTGCGCGGCCAGGAAGAGCTGCCGCACCCGGGGCATCGCCGCCAGGGCGGTCTCGCCGAGCCCGTCCGGGTCGGTCGGCACGTCCCGCCAGCCGAGCAGGTCAGCCCCCTCGACCAGCGCGTACTTCTCCACGACCCGGCGGGCGCGGGCCTCGGCGGCGTCGTCGTCGGGCAGGAAGACCAGGCCGGTGGCGTACTCGCCGACCGGAGGCAGCGCGACGCCGGCCACCGCACGCAGGAACGCGTCCGGAACCTGGATCATGATGCCCGCGCCGTCGCCGGTGTTGGGCTCCGCGCCGCGGGCACCCCGGTGGTCCAGCCGGCAGAGCGCGCCGAGCCCGTTGGCGACCACCGAGTGCGAGCGTCGACCGTGCAGGTCCGCCACGAAGGCCACCCCGCAGGCGTCGTGCTCCTGGGCCGGGTCGTAGAGGCCCTGGGCGGGCGGGCGGGGGCCGGGCGTCGGGGACGCTGGCGGGCTGTGCGGGTACGGCTGTGCGTTGTGCGGGTACGACTGAGCCACCGGGCCTCCTGTCGTCACTCAGGTTGGTTCGTGGTGGGGACGACGTCGGCCCGTGGGTCTATTGAGTCTACGTTAGGGCGAGGGGCGCAAGGCCACTCAAGATTGATCACACCGTCCAGAGTTTGGGACGTGTAGTCTCGCGCGGTGGATGCGCTGAACAACGACACCTTTGCCCGGTTGGAACGCTTCTACGACGCGGTGCCACGCGGCGTCGCCGGTGTCGAGGAGTACGGCGGGCTGGTGCTGTTCGTCCGCGACGGCGCCGGGTGGCCGTTCTACGCCCGCCCCCGGATCGACGCCACCGAGCCGCCGTCACTGGCCGACGTGACCTCGGTCCGTGAACGGCAGCGTGAGCTGGGCCTGCCGGAGGCCTTCGAGTGGGTGCACGAGACCACCCCCGAGTTGCTGGCGGTGGCCCGCTCGGCGGGGCTGAACGTGCTGGAGGCGCCGCTGATGGTGCTCGACCCGGCCGCGCTGCCCGACCCGGCGACGCTGTCCGACGTACCGGTGCGGGTGCTGTCGGCGGACTCACCCGACTTCGGGGCCGACGTGGCCGGTCGCCGGGCCGTGGCCGCCGTGTCGTTCTCCGCCGCCGGTACCGCGCGTGGCGACGCCGGCCCGGCCGAGCGGGACGCCTCGGTCACCGAGGTGGAGCAGGCCGCGCTGGAGGAGGAGCGGGCCCGGACCGCCGACGGCTCGCGGATCTCCGCACTGGCCGGTACGCCGACCGAGGGCGCGCTGGCCAGCGGCATGGCGATGCGGGTGGGCGACGTCGCCGAGATCGCCGGGGTGGCCACCCTGCCGGCCGCTCGCCGGCGCGGACTGGGCGCCGCCCTCACCGCCACCCTGGCCCGGGAGCTACGCGCCGCCGGCACCGACCTCATCTTCCTCTCCGCGGGCAGTGAGGACATCGCCCGGGTGTACCTGCGGGCCGGCTTCCGCCGCATCGGCACCGCCTGCATCGCCGAACCCACGGCTCTCATCCCCTAAGCCGTCACCGGCCAACCGCCGGGCGGCACGCGCGCCGGTCAGGCTGGCGGGCGCCACTGGGCGGCCGAGGCGGCGGCGCTGGAGAGCAGCCGCGAGTTGATCGTGCCGAGTGCGGCGTCCCGCGCGCGCAACGCCAGCCGGCCCCGGGTCTGCAGGACCGCCGACATCCGCCGGGTCTGGCGGACCACGGTCGCCGCGCGGGGCCGGCGCACCCGGTCGTACGCCTGCACGGCGTCGGGCAGCCGGGTCTCGCGCAGCAGCGAGGCCAGCGTGGCGGCGTCCTCGAAGGCGAGGCACGCGCCCTGGCCGAGATGCGGCGGCATGGCGTGCGCCGCGTCGCCGAGCAGCACCACTCCGCCCGGCCCCACCGGAAAGCCGTACGAGCGGGGTAGTGGACGCAGCTCACGGACCTCCTGCTGAACGAGGTCGGTCGGGTCGGTGGCGTCGAGGAGCGCACCGATCGGGTCCGGCCAGCCGGCGTACCAGCGGCGCAGGAGGGCGAGCTGCACCTCCGGCGGTTCGGGGCGTGGCGCGCCAGCGGCGGTGGCCACCCAGTAGATGCCTCCCCGGGTGGAGCCGCCCGACGAACCGCGCTCGCCCAGCGAGGCGGCCACGAACCGGTAGCCCGCGCCGAGCACCTCCCCGGCGGCCGGCTGGTCGGGTAACTGGGGCGCGCGGTACCAGGGAATGACCGCCCGCCACGCGGCGCAACCGGAGCTGACCACACCCGATTCGGGGGCGAGCTGGCGGCGGATGCCGCTGTCCGTGCCGTCGGCGGCCACCACCAGGTCGGCCTCGATGGTGTGCTGTCCGTCGCTGACCGCCGGGCGCTGGCCCGGATCGACCCGGACGTGCCGCACGGTCACCCCGGTGCGCAACTCGACCCGGTCGCCGAGCCCGGCGATCAGCGCGTCGTGCAGGTCCTCACGGTGCACCACCACCGGCATCCGGTCGGCCGGGGCGGGCCGGGGCTGCACCAGCCACTGGCCGTCCGGGCGGCGCACCCCGCCATCGGGCAGCGGAGTGGCGATCGCGGCCAGACCGGGCCCGAGGCCGAGGGCCTGCAACGCGCGGACGCCGTTGGGCCACAGCACCACGGCGGTCGGCTCGGGGCGGACCCGCTCGGCGCGTTCCAGCAGGGTGACCTGCCAACCGGAGCGGGCCAGCGCGCCGGTCACCGCGAGGCCACCGACTCCGGCGCCGACCACCACCGCGCTTCGCATCGGTGCCGCCCCCGCTCAGCTGTCCCGGTCGGCGGGGCGGACGCCGGCAGCGTCCGCCCGGTCCTCGCGAGGCTCCGGCGTGACGTCCCCATCCCGGTTGTCCGCCGACGGGCTGTCGGCCGGCGCCTGCCCGCCGAGCGGCTCGTCGTCCTCCGGCCGGGCGTCGTCGTCGACCGGCTCGGGCGGCAGCACGCCGCTGTCCCGCCAGGCCTGGTACTGCTCCTCGCTGACCGCGCGGTAGCCCTCCGGTGCGGCGGTCTTCGCGCCCGCCTCCCGCTCGGAGAGGTCGACCTGGGACAGGTCGGACGAGGTGGGCGGGACCGGCGTCGCTGCCGCGCCGAGCGGGATCAGGTACTCCCGGGGGCCGCGGACCCGCACGAAGTAGATCAACGCGCCGAGGAAGACGAGGGCCGCGGTCCAGACGTTGAGGCGTACGCCGAAGATGTGGTTCGCCTCGTCGGTGCGCAACAGCTCGATCCAGAACCGGCCGACGGTGTAGCCCATCACGTAGAGGGCGAACGCCCGGCCCCGACCCAGCTTCAGCCGCCGGTCGAGGACGAGGACCAGCGCGACCACACCGAGGTTCCACAGCGCCTCGTAGAGGAAGGTCGGTTGGTAGAGACCCGGTTCGAGGATCGGTTGGCCGGCGTCGTCGCGCAGCGCATGGCCCGGATTGTCCGGATCCATCCGGTGGATCTGCAGACCCCACGGCAGCGTGGTCCGGCCACCGTACAGCTCGTTGTTGAACCAGTTGCCGAACCGGCCGACCGCCTGGGCCAACGCCAGCCCGGGGGCCACCGCGTCGGCCACCACGCCGAACGGGATGCCCAGCTGTCGGGCCGCGATCAGGGCGCCGACCGCACCACCGGCGACGGCGCCCCAGATGCCGAGGCCGCCCTCCCAGATGGCGAACGCCTTGAGCGGGTCGCCACCGGCGCCGAAATACTTCTCCGGCGAGGTGACCACGTGGTAGATCCGGGCGCCGACGATGCCGGCGGGCACCGCCCAGACGGCGATGTCGAGCACCGCGCCGGGCGCGACGCCGCGCTGGCGCAGCCGGCGCTCGGTCACCCAGCAGGCCAGCACGATGCCGAGGATGATGCACAGCGCGTACGCCCGGATCGGCACCGGCCCGAGCTGCCAGACCGCGGTGCTGGGACTGGGCAGGGCCGCCTGGGGGGACAGCGAGGCGAAGGTCACGGGTGCACACGCTACCGCTGTACACCCCCGTAGCGGCACCCCGGGCCAGTCCCCGCACATGCCGGTGACTTCTGGTTTGCGCCGCCGTACGCTCTTTGTCCATGAGCGCGCTCACCTGGGCGGTCGCCGCGGTCGTCACCGACGACACCGGCCGGGTGCTGCTCTGCCGGCAGGGCCGGGGCGAGCGCCGGTACGCGCTACCCGGCGGCAGGCTGCGCCCAGCCGAGAGCCCGGTCCGTGCGGCCCTGCGGGACATCCGCGCCGAGACCGGCTGGGAGATCGAACTGGTCGACCTGGTCGGCGTCTACCACCTGACCAGCCCCATGGCGAGCGCGCTGGCCGGGCGTGCCGGGCCACTGCCGGACGTCCTGGTGCACGTGTTCCGGGCCCGCGCGGCCGGGCTCCGGCCGAGTGCGGAGCCGCCGCC
This sequence comes from Micromonospora sp. 067-2, assembly GCF_046549295.1. Taxonomy (NCBI): domain Bacteria; kingdom Bacillati; phylum Actinomycetota; class Actinomycetes; order Micromonosporales; family Micromonosporaceae; genus Micromonospora; species Micromonospora sp. 067-2. The sequence goes on from NZ_JAJPWB010000004.1 coordinate 101,777, forward strand.
GGGTTGCCGGCTGTCCTGGCACGACCCCGCCGCGCTGCCCGCGGCGGTAACTCCGCTCACCCGGGCCGCCGTCACCGACGCCGTGGCCGGCCGCTCGGGGGTGCTGCGCGACGCCCCGTCGACACCCGGGCCGCCCGACGAGGCCGGGCGACCGGGGGTGCTGCGCGACGCCCCGTCGACGCCCGGGCCGCCCGACGAGGCCGGGCGACCGGGGGTGGGCCAACCGCCGGAGCAACGCGGCGAAGCGGCGGCGGGCTCGCCGTACCGCCCCTGATCCCGCGACCACCTCCCGCCCGCCGGGCGCCGCCGCCCGCCGGACCACGCCGCAGTCCGGGCCGCCGGTCGGCTCGCGCCCGTGTGAGCGTGATGCCTCTGAGTCATCTTGATGACTCAGAGGCATCACGCTGAAGAGTGCTACTGCCCACGTTCGCGTCAGAGCGCGCAGCGGTCAGCGCGTGGGGTTCCGGACGCCCTCGGCGAGTTCGGCGCTGAGGGCGCGCAGGGCGGCCAGCCCTTCGGCCTCGGTGGGGGCGTCGAGCAGGCAGCGCACGAGAGCACTGCCGACGATCACGCCGTCGGCGTACCCGGCGACGGTGGCGGCCTGCGCACCGGTGCCCACACCCAGACCGACACCGACCGGCAGGTCGGTGACCGACCGGACCCGGGAGACCAGCGTCGGCGCGGCGTCGGAGGTGCGCGCCCGAGCCCCGGTCACGCCCATCACGGCGGTGGCGTAGACGAAGCCCCGGCAGTGCCCGACGGTCATCGCCAACCGGGCGTCGGTCGACGACGGCGAGACCAGGAAGGTGCGGTCCAGCCCGTGTGCGTCCGAGGCGGCCAGCCACTCGTCCGCCTCGTCGGGGATGAGGTCCGGAGTGATCAGGCCGGTCCCGCCGGCGGCGGCGAGGTCACGGGCGAAGACGTCCACGCCGTACCGCTCGATCGGGCTCCAGTAGGTCATGGTGACGACCGGCACGCCGGTCGCCGCGACCGCCTCGATGATCCGCAACGCGTCCGCGGTGCGCACGCCGCCGGCCAACGCGATGTCGCTCGCCCTCTGGATGACGGGTCCGTCCATCACCGGGTCCGAGTAGGCGATCTCCACCTCGATGACGTCGACCCCGGCCTCGACCATGGCGGTCATCGCCGCGATGCTGCCCTCGACGGTCGGGAACCCGGCCGGCATGCAGCCGACCAGCAGTGCCCGTCCGTCGGCCCGGGCCTTGTCGAAGACCACCCCGATCCGGCTCATCTCACCGCTCCTTGTCGAGGATGCCGAAGTAGTCACCGGCGGTGTGCACGTCCTTGTCGCCCCGACCGGAGAGGTTCACCACGATGGTGGCTTCCCGGCCCAGCTCGGCGGCGAGCTTCGGAGCCAGCGCGACGGTGCCGGCGAGCGCGTGGGCGCTCTCGATCGCCGGGATGATCCCCTCGGTACGGCAGAGCAGCTCGAACCCGGCCATCGCCTCGTCGTCGGTGATCGGCGAGTAGATGGCCCGGCCCGTGTCGTGCAGCCAGGCGTGCTCGGGACCGACGCCCGGGTAGTCCAGGCCGGCGGAGATCGAGTGGGACTCCAGTGTCTGCCCGTCGGCATCCTGCAGCACGTAGGTGCGGCTGCCGTGCAGCACGCCGGCCGATCCGCCGGTGATGCTGGCCGCGTGGCGGCCGGTGGCAAGCCCGTCGCCGCCGGCCTCGAAGCCGTACAGCCGCACGTCCTCGTCACCCACGAACGCGTGGAAGATCCCCAGCGCGTTGGACCCGCCGCCGACACAGGCGGTGACCGCGTCCGGCAGCGCGCCGGTCAGGTCGAGACACTGCTGGCGGGCCTCGTCGCCGATGCCGCGGACGAGATCACGGACCAACGCCGGAAACGGGTGCGGCCCGGCGGCGGTGCCGATCAGGTAGTGCGTCTCGTCGACGTTGGCCACCCAGTCGCGCATCGCCTCGTTCATCGCGTCCTTCAGCGTGCGTGAGCCGCTGGTGACGGGGACGACGGTGGCGCCGAGCATCCGCATCCGGGCCACGTTGAGCGCCTGCCGCTCGGTGTCGACCTCACCCATGTAGACGACGCACTCCAGGTCGAACAGGGCGGCGGCGGTCGCGGTGGCCACGCCGTGCTGGCCCGCCCCGGTCTCCGCGATCACCCGGCTCTTGCCCATCCGCTTGGTGAGCAGCGCCTGGCCGAGCGCGTTGCGCACCTTGTGCGCGCCGGTGTGGTTGAGGTCCTCACGCTTGAGCAGCACCCGGGCGCCGACCTTCGCCGAGAACCGCCGGGCCTCGTAGAGCAGCGACGGCGTACCCGCGTAGTCGCGCAGCAGCGCGCCGAACTCGGCCCGGAAGGACTCGTCCGCCATCGCCGTACGCCATGCCCCGTCGAGCTCGTCGAGCGCGGCCACCAGGGCCTCGGGCACGAACCGACCGCCGAAGCGGCCGAAGTGGCCGGCGGAGTCGGGCTGCAGACCGGCCACCGGGGCCAGCGCGTCGGCGCTCATCGGAATTCCTCTCGGTGGGGCGTCACCGGCGCGGGGTCAGCGCACCGGCCGGGGCGTTGCCGGGTGGTTACCGGCGTTGACCAGCTCGGCGACCGCCTCGCGAGGGCTCTTCTGGGTGACCAGGCCCTCGCCGACGAGGACCGCGTCCGCGCCCGCGGAGGCGTACCGGATGAGGTCGTGCGGGCCGCGTACGCCGGATTCGGCGATCTTGACGACGCTGCTCGGCAGGCCGGGCGCGATCCGCTCGAACACCGACCGGTCGACCTCCAGGGTACGCAGGTCACGGGCGTTGACCCCGATCACCTGCGCGCCGGCCTCCAGTGCACGGTCGGCTTCCTCCTCGTCGTGCACCTCGACCAGAGCGGTCATGCCCAGCGACTCGATCCGCTCCAGCAGACCCATCAGCACGTTCTGCTCGAGGGCGGCGACGATCAACAGAACCAGGTCGGCGCCGTGCGCACGTGCCTCGTGCACCTGGTAGCTGGAAACCACGAAGTCCTTGCGCAGCACCGGCACGGTGACCGCGGCCCGGACGGCAGCCAGGTCGTCCAGTGAGCCGCCGAACCAGCGCCCCTCGGTGAGCACGCTGATCGCGCGCGCCCCGCCGGCCGCATAGTCGACGGCGAGGTCTGCCGGATCGGCGATCTCGGCCAGCCGGCCCTTCGACGGCGAGGAGCGCTTCACCTCGGCGATGACGGCCACGCCGGGCTTGCGCAGCGCCGCGTACGCGTCCAGCGGCGGCGGCGCCGCCGCGGCCAGTTCACGGATCCGCTCCAGCGGAACCTCTTCCTGGCGCCGGGCGACGTCCTCGCGCACGCCGGCCAGGATCTCGTCGAGCACGCTTACGGACGCAGCCTGACCGGCCTCGTCCCCCTCCGCGTGCGCATGCTCAGCAGTCACCAGCGGACTCCCCTCTCCGGGTGTCATGGGCCGATGCTAGGGGCAGCCGACCGAGGCCGGGAGCCGGGGGTATGGCGCGGCTCACGAAAAGGGCTGCGGCATAATGGCCGACTTGCCGTGCACGGGATGTCACGCAGCGCCACCTCCGGTGTCGACCGCCGCCGTACGACGGAGCGCGCCGACCGGATCGAAGCGGGCCGACCCATCGATCATGCCACCGGTCCGGGATCGGCGCTGAGCCACAGTTACCGCGGTCGATGCTGTGAGCAAGCTCAAGGCCGAACGGCCGGTGCCTGGTCGGGGCCGAGGCGGGACAGTTGACCGGGCGGTCACCCCGGCGAAACGTCAGCCGGCCAGCATCGTCCTCGGGCAGACTCGACGGTGCGCCTGCCCGACCGTCGCCAGTTTCTCGTGCGAGGTGACCATGAGCATTGAGACGATCCCGCCCATCGGGCTGACCACCATCTCGCGGACCGTCGCGTCGCTCGCCGTCGGGATGGTGCACACGCTGGAGCGTGCCGTGGTCGGCGAGGGACGGATGCGGACCGCGCGCGGCAACGCCTGGGAGGCGGTGTGCGCCGACCGGGCCCGCGCCGACCAGCGCGCCGAACTGGACCGCCTGGTGGCCGAACTGACCGCCGCCCGTGCCGCCGCCCGCGACCAGCAGCGGGAGCCTCAGCCGGTCGGCTGACGGCCAGCCAGTGCCGCGGCGCTCAGACCCACCGGCGGCCGGGTCGCCGGCCGTCGAGCCGGCAGGCCGACCGGCGCGTCAGCGGTCGGTCGGGTCCTCGCCCCGGTCCAGCGCGTCCCACGCCTCCGTGGTTCGCCGACCGGTGACCGGACCAGCCGGCGCCTGCGCACCCTCCGTGCTCGTCGACCGCCGCTCGTACCGGGCACCCATCGCCGGCCAACCACCACCGCGCAGCGCCGTCCAACCGCCACCCGCCACGGCAAGCAGGCCGCCGAGCAGGCAGAGCGCCGGCCACTGCCGGCTCACCACGCCGTCCAGGTCAGCGACCAGCCCGTACCCGCCGCCGGCCGCCACGGCCACCCCGAGCGCACCGAGCAGCACGCCGAGGAGTCGCCGCAGCCGACCCCGGGTGGCCAGCACCGCGCCGCCGCCGGCCAACGTGACCAGGGCCAGCGCCGGCAACCAGGGCAGCAGGGCCGCGCCGCTGCGGGCGTCGCGCACCGGCGGCAGCGGCGCCGGTCGGACCGTCAGCTCGACCGACCAGCTCCGGGTCGTCGCCCACAGCGCCAGGCCAGCGCCGACCAGGCAGAGCACCATGGCGTACGCCAACTGACGCCGCCCCGCGCTCCTCGCGTCGCTCACCGAGCTGACCTTCCGTTCGCGACTGCGGGGCTCCGCTGCGCTGCACTCCTCGCGCTCACCGGTGCCGACCTTTCGTTCGCGACTGCGGGGCTCCGCTGCGCTGCACTCCTCGCGCTCACCGGTGCCGACCTCTCGTTCGCGACTGCGGGGCTCCGCTGCGCTGCACTCCTCGCGCTCACCGGTGCCGACCTCTCGTTCGCGACTGCGGGGCTCCGCTGCGCTGCACTCCTCGCGCTCACCGGGCCGGCCGCAGCGTCTCGGCGGCGGCGATGGCGGCCAGCACGGCGGCGGCCTTGTTGCGGGTCTCCTGGTCCTCGGCGGCCGGGTCCGAGTCGGCGACCACCCCCGCGCCGGCCTGTACGTAGGCGCGGCCGTCGCGGATCAGAGCCGTCCGGATGGCGATCGCCATGTCCAGGTCGCCGCCGAAGCCGAAGTAGCCGACGGTGCCGCCGTAGAGGCCGCGGCGTACCGGCTCCAGCTCCTCGATGATCTCCATGGCGCGCACCTTGGGCGCACCGGAGAGCGTGCCGGCCGGGAAGGTCGCGGCGAGCGCGTCGAACGCGTTGCGGTCGTCCCGCAGCGTGCCGGTCACCGTGGAGACGATGTGCATCACGTGGCTGTACCGCTCGATGGTGGCGAACTCGGGCACCTCCACGCTGCCCGGCCGGCAGACCCGGCCCAGGTCGTTGCGGCCCAGGTCGACCAGCATGACGTGCTCGGCCCGCTCCTTCGGGTCCGCGAGCAGTTCGGCGGCGAGGCCCGCGTCGGCGGCCGCGGTGTCGCCGCGCGGCCGGGTGCCGGCGATCGGGTGCAGCAACGCGCGCCGTTCGCCGTTGGCGGCGGTGGTGACCTTCAGGTGCGCCTCGGGGGACGAGCCGACGATGTCGAACGAGTCGAAGCGCAGCAGGTACATGTACGGGCTGGGGTTGCTGGTGCGCAGCACCCGGTAGATGTCCAGCGGATCGGCATGGGTCGGCCGCTCGAAGCGCTGGGAGAGCACGATCTGGAAGCACTCGCCGGCGCGGATCGCCTCCTTGGCAGCCTCCACCGCCTTCGGGTAGCCACCGTCGGGGGTGCGGCAGTGCACCTCACCAGCCGGCGGACGCTCGACGGTGGAGATCATCGGCGGGATGGGCCGGGACAACGCGGAGGTCATCGCGTCCAGCCGACCCACCGCGTGGTGGTACGCGGCGGCGACCTGCGCGGCGCGGTCCGGGGCGTCCAGCGGCGGCAGCACCGCGTTGGCGACCAGGATCGCCGAGCCGTCGTAGTGGTCGAGCACCACGAGGTCGGTGGCGAGCATCATGCCCAGTTCGGGTACGCCGAGGTCGTCCTCGGTCAGCTCGGGCAGCCGTTCGAAGCGGCGGACCAGGTCGTAGCCGAGGTAGCCGACCATGCCCCCGGTCAGCGGCGGGAGACCGCTGGACGGGTCACCGACCGGGCCGGCCAGCGCCGCGACGGTCTCCCGCAGCACCCGCACCGGGTCACCGTCGGTTGGCAGCCCGGCGGGCGGTTGGCCGAGCCAGGTCGCCACGCCGTCGCGCTCGACGAGGGTGGCGCTGCTGCGTACCCCGATGAACGAGTAGCGCGACCAGGCCATACCGGCCGAGCCGACGCCCTGTTCGGCCGACTCCAGCAGGAAGGTGCCGGGCCCCCCGGCGAGCTTGCGGTAGACCCCCACCGGGGTCTCGGCGTCGGCCAGCAGCCGCCGGGTGACCGGCACCACCCGCCAGTGCGCGGCCAGCTCGGTGAAGGTTGCCGGGTCGGGGGTCACCGCGCCGTCGGTCATGGCTGAGCCTGCCTCTCGTTCGCGACTGCGGGGCTCCGCTGCGCTGCACTCCTCGCGCTCACCGGGCCCCCGTCACCGGAAGCTCGGTGAAGAAACAGGTCCGGTGCCCGGTGTGGCAGGCGGCGCCGACCTGGTCCACGCTCACCAGCAGGGCGTCCCCGTCGCAGTCCAGGGCGACGGAGCGGACGTACTGGTGGTGCCCGGAGGTGGCGCCCTTGACCCAGTATTCGCGCCGGCTGCGCGACCAGTAGGTGGCCCGGCCGGTGGTGAGGGTGCGGTGCAGCGCCTCGTCGTCCATCCAGGCGACCATCAGCACCTCGCCCGAGTCGTGCGCGCGGACCACGGCGGCGACCAGGCCGTCGGCGCCGCGGCGCAGCTGGGCCGCGATGGCCGGGTCGAGCCGGGACGGTCGGGCCGGCGCGGGCGCGGCCGGGCCGGTCGGTTCGCTGGGGACGCCGGTCGTCGGCGCGTCAGGTACGGGCACAGTGACCGATTGTCCCGCACGCGGCGCGGGCACCGGCGACGGCTCCCTGCGGGGGCGCGGCGGGTGGCCGGTGGGCCGGGCCAGTTGGGCCACGTAGCGGGCCAGCCGGCCGTCGACCAGGGCGTCGGCCAGGTCCGTGCCGGCCGTCTCGGCGATCAGGACGGCGTACGGGCGGATCAACGGCAGCGTGCCGGCGACCAGCCGAACGGCGGCGGCCCAGAGGTGTGCGGTGGGGGCCGGGCGCAGCCCGAGGCAGAGCAGCATGTCGTCCCGGTAGCCGGTTGGGGCGATCGGCAGCTCCAGGGCCGCCGCGAAGGCCGCCCGGCGGGAGGACACCCGCACCGACGGGTTGGCCGGGCGCAGCACCGAGGGGCAGAGCCGGGCCAGGTCGGCGGCGGCGAGCCGGACCCCGAGACGGTCGTTCGCGGCCCAGGCGGCGGCGGCCTTACCGAGCGTGGCGATCAGCTCCTCCAGCCGGGGCGGTTCGGCGGGCTGGCAGAGCACCGGCAGGTCGATGCGGGGCCGCCAGTGCGGGTCGGCCCAGAGCAGGCGCGCCGGCGCGCTGACCGGCAGCCCGAACGCCCAGTCGGCCGGCTCGCCGAGCCGGTGCACCCAGGAGCGGACGTCCCGGGCGGCTACCGAGACGTGGGTGAGCCGGCCGGCGGACTCGGCCAGGTAGGCCCGTCGGGCGGCGTACGGGGCGCCGCCGACCAGCACGTCGAGGTCGACGTCGCTGTGCGCGGTGGCGGCCCGCCGGGCGTGACTGCCGCGCAGCAGGATGCCGACGACCGGCCGCTCGGCGGCCTGCCGCAGGCGCGCGGCCCAGTCCTCGAGGAACCCGCTGTCCGGTAACGGAGGGTGACCCACCGCGCCATCGTGCCGTACGTCCGATCGGGGCGCAATGCCCGTTGCCGGACCTGGTGTCCGGTCCGGAGGCTACTGCCCGTTCTCAACCTCGGTGCACGGTGTTCGGCGTTGCGCCGCCATCGGTATCTCATCTACCGTTGAGTTCAACAGATGATGAGTTCGTGGGAGGTGCGCGATGGACGACGCGATAGCGGTCCGGGACCTGGTCGTCGACCGGGGCGGGAGACGGGTGCTCGACGGCATCAGCTGCGCCGTCGCGCGCGGCGCCGTCACCGGTCTGCTCGGCCCCAGCGGCAGTGGCAAGACGACGTTCATGCGCGCCGTGGTCGGGGTGCAGGTGGTCACCTCCGGCACCGTCACCGTGCTGGGCCAACCGGCCGGCTCGCCCGCGCTGCGGCGCCAGGTGGGCTACCTCACCCAGGCGCCGAGCGTCTATGCCGACCTGACCGTGCGGGAGAACGCCCGCTACTTCGCGGCACTGCACGGGCGGGGGCGCGCCGAGGCCGACAAGGCGATCAGCGACGTCGGGCTGACCCGGGCGGCCAGCCAACTGGTCGGCACCCTCTCCGGCGGCCAGCGCAGCCGGGCCTCACTTGCCTGCGCCCTGGTCGGTGAGCCGGAGCTGATCATCCTCGACGAGCCGACCGTCGGTCAGGACCCGGTGCTGCGGGCCGACCTGTGGGCCCGGTTCCACTCCATGGCGGCGGCCGGCACCACCCTGCTGGTGTCCAGCCACGTGATGGACGAGGCGGCCCGCTGCGACCGGCTGCTGCTGATCCGGGAGGGACGGTTGATCGCCGACGACAGCCCGGCCGCGATCCGCGCCGCAGCAGGCGTGGAGGACCTGGACGAGGCATTCCTGCGGCTGATCCGGGCCGGCGCGGCGAGCGCCGGGGCGGCACCGGAAACTGGGGGACGGTCGTGAACCCGCGGATCCTGGCGGCCACCACCGCCCGCATCCTGCGCCAGCTCCGGCACGACCGGCGCACCATCGCGCTGCTTCTCGTGGTGCCGTCCGCCCTGCTCACCCTGGTGTACTTCATGTACGCCGACCAGCCCACCCCGCCCGGTCAACCGTCGGTGTTCGACCGGATCGCGCTGGTGATGCTCGGCATCTTCCCCTTCGTGATCATGTTTCTGGTGACCAGCATCGCCATGCTCCGTGAGCGCACCTCCGGCACCCTGGAGCGGCTGCTCACCACCCCGCTGGGCAAGCTCGACCTGCTCTTCGGCTACGGCATCGCGTTCGGGCTGGCCGCCGCGGCACAGGCCGCGGTCGCCGCCGGAGTGGCGTACTGGATCTTCGACCTGGACACCGCCGGCAGCAGTGGGCTGGTGATCGGGATCGCGGTGATCGACGCGGTGCTCGGGGTCGCCCTGGGGCTGCTCTGCAGCGCCTTCGCCCGCACCGAATTCCAGGCAGTACAGTTCCTGCCGGTCGTGGTGGTTCCCCAACTGCTGCTCTGCGGGCTGTTCGTGGCCCGCGACCAGATGGCCGGCTGGCTCCAGGCGCTCAGTGACGCCTTTCCGCTGTCGTACGCCATCGAGGCGTTGCAGCAGGTCGGCGCCAACGCCGAGCCGACCGGCACGATGTGGCGGGACGTGGTGGTGGTGCTCGGCGCGGTGGTGCTGGCGCTGGTGCTCGCGGCGGCCACCCTGCGTCGGCGCAGCGGCTGACCGGCGGGCGAGACGAAAGGCGGCGATGGCGCGGCGGACCGGCCGGCGACCCGGCAACCCGGACACGCGGGAGTCGATCCTCGACGCTGCGCGGACAGCGTTCGCCCAGCGCGGCTTCCAGGCCGCGTCGATCCGTGCCATCGCCAGCGTCGCCGGGGTGGACCCGGCACTGGTCCACCACTATTTCGGCACCAAGGACCAGCTCTTCCTGGCCGCGATGAACTTCCCGGTCGACCCGGGGGAGGTGGTGCCGAAAGTGCTCGCGGGCGGCCAGGACGGCGTCGGCGAACGGTTGGTGCGCGCCTTCCTCGGCGTCTGGGACTCTCCCGCCGGCACCGCCGGGATCGCGCTGCTGCGCTCGGCGGTGAGCAACGAGTGGACCGCACGGCTGTTGCGCGAGTTCATCACCACGCAGGTGCTCCGCCGGGTGCTCGACCAGCTCGACGTCGATTTGGGCGAACTGCCGCTGCGCGGGTCGCTGGTCGCCACCCAGCTGATCGGATTGGCCATGATGCGACACGTGATCCGGCTGGAACCCGTGGCGTCCGCCGATCCGGAGACCCTGGTCGCCATGGTCGGCCCCACCGTCCAGCGGTACCTCACCGGACCTCTTCCGACGTAGGCGACCCACCCCGGGCCGGCGCGGCGCTCACTGTGGGCGGTGGTCTCTCCGCAGGGGATGGTGCGGGAACATCGGCGGCCCCGGGCGTCGCATCCGTGACAGAATCCGGATCATCGTCGTCGCGCAGTTGCGGGCCGTGACATGCCAGGTATCTGGCACCCTCCGACAACGTCAGGAATGCCGATCATGAGCCGATCGACCACACCCGTTCTGCGGGCTCTCGGACAGGCAGCCCTCGGCGCTCTTCTGCTGACCACCGGTACTGGTCACCTGACGACGAAGCGCCGCGAGTTCCGGGCGCAGGTGCCCTCCTGGCTGCCGGCCGACCCTGACAAGGTCGTGGTCGCGTCCGGCTTCGTGGAGATCGCGCTGGGGTCGGCACTGCTGGCGACATGGCGCCAGCCCGCCCGCCGGTTGCTCGGTACGGCGGTCGCCGGCTTCTTCGTCGGGGTGTTCCCCGGCAACATCGCCCAGTACGTCGAACGCCGCGACGGCTTCGGGCTGGACACCGACCGCAAGCGGGCGCTCCGTCTGCTCGGCCAGCCGGCGCTGGTGGCGTGGGCGCTCGCCGCGACCCGTGATCGACCCCGCTGACGGCATCTGCGGCCGGCGCACGGTCGGACGTCCCGGTCCGTGCTGGTCGAAGACGAGCGCGCGGTCAGTACGGCGGGTGGGCCTCGGCCGGGCGGCGCAGCGGCGGCAGCAGGCGGGCCAGCTCGACCGGATCGACCACCGGGCACGGAAAGGCCAGCCGGACCCGTCGCCGGGCGCCGGGCCGGCCGAGGGCGACCACCAGCCCGTAACGGTCGATGCGCACCACCCGGGGTGGACCGTCCGGCGTCTGCTCGGTCAGCCCGAGCTGCCGGCGCAGGTAGTCCGTCACCGGGGCGGCGTCGCGTTCGGCGAGGTCGGCCAGCAGCCGCGCCTCGACCGGGTGCACCGGGTCCGGCTCGGCCTCGGCGTACTCTCCCGGGTCGATCCGCTGAACGACGCCGGCGCGCTCCCAGCGCACCTCGACCACCTCGAAGCGGAACAGCCGGAAGCGGACGCCCAGGTCGAGCAGGTCGCCGGTCGGGTCCACCGCGGCGAAGTCGACGGCCGCGCCTCGGGCCTCGGTGCCGTGCAGTTCGGCGGCCCAGCCGGAGACCCAGGCCCGGCCCAGGCCCGGTGCGCCGGCGGCGGGCGGCAGGTCGAGTACGTCCAGCACCACCCCGACGTCGGCGCCCCCGGCGGCCGGCCGCAGCGCGGCGGCCAGGTGGCTGGCCACCGGAACCAGCAGCAGCACCCGGCCGTCCGGGTCTGTCACGTGTCGGGCGTGGTGCGGGCCCGGCCGATGGGCCAGGTGGACGAGGCCGGGCAGCCGGCCGGCGACGAGGGTACGAACGATCTCGGCGGGGCTGGGCCGCATCGGGCGACCTCCTTCAGAGGTTAGGCTTACCTAACCCGGAGCCTAGAGCACCCGGCCGGCGGCGTCCAGCCGTTCCGGCGCAGGTGGCCGGTGCTTCCCTCACCGGGTCTGCTCCAGCCAGGAGGCGTACAGCAGGCCGTAGATCGAGTCGGGGTCGCGGACCAGCTCGTCGTGCGGGCCGCGCTGCACGATCCGCCCCCGGTCCACCACGATCACCTCGTCGGCGGCCTGCGCGGTGGAGAGCCGGTGCGCGATGGCCAGGGTGGTCCGACCCCGGGTCACCGCGTCCAGGGCGCGTTGCAGCCGCACCTCGGTCGCCGGGTCGACCGCGCTGGTCGCCTCATCCAGCACCAGCAGGTCCGGATCGGCCACGTACGCGCGGGCCAGCGCCACCAACTGCCGCTCCCCCACGCTGAGCGCCTCCCCACGCTCACCGACCGGAGTGTCCAAACCGGCCGGCAGGCCGTCCAACCAGTCCGCCAGGCCCAACTCGCTGAAGGAGGCGGTGAGCTGCTCGTCGGTCAGATCCGGCCGGGCGAACCGGACGTTGTCCCCGACCGTCGCGTCGAACAGGAACCCGTCCTGCGGCACCATCACCACCCGCGACCGCAGCGAGTCGAACCGGACCTCCGACAGCGGAACCCCGGACAGCAGCACCGCACCCCCCGACGGATCCATCAGCCGGGTCAGCAGCTTCGCGAAGGTGGTCTTGCCGCTGCCGGTCTCGCCGACCACCGCCACCCGACTCTTCGCCGGGATGTCCAGGTCGATGTCCTGCAGCACCGGCGGGCCACCCGGATAGGCGAACCGCACCCCGGCGAACCGGATGTCCAACGGCCCGCCCGGCAACTCCCGCCCCTGCTCCCCCGGGTCGGCGACATCCGGGGCGACGTCCAACACGTCCAACACCCGCCGCCAGCCCGCTATCGCGTTCTGCGCCTCGTTGAGCACCTCGGTGGCGATCTGCACCGGCTGGATGAACAGCGTCACCAGGAACAGGAACGCGGTCAGCTGACCGATCGACAACGTGCCGTCGACCCCCAGCGTCACCCCGAGCACCACCACACCGGCCAACGCCACACCGGCGGCCAGCTCACCCACCGAACTGCCCACGATGCTGATCCGGATGGCCCGCTGCTGCGCCGCGCGTTGGCTGTCGATGGCGTCGTCCAGCCGGCGAGCGGTGCGGCCCGCGATGCCGTACGCACGGATCACCGGCGCGCCCACCACGCTCTCGCCGATGGCGCCGAGCAGCGTGCCGGTGCGCTCACGCACCGTCGCGTACGCCGAGCCGAGGCGGCGTTGCAGTTGCCGGATGATGAACACCGCCGGCAGGAAGGCCGCCAGCACCACCAGGGTCAACTGCCAGGAGTACGCCAGCATCACGGCCGTGGTGACCACCAGCTGGCCGAGGTTGACCAGCAGGATCACCCCACCCCACTGGAGGAACTGGGTGATCTGGTCGACGTCGCTGGTGACTCGGGAGACCAGCGAGCCACGACGCTCCGACTGCTGGTGCAGCATCGACAGGTCGTGGACGTGCCGGAACGCCCGGGTCCGCACGTTCGCCAACGCCGTCTCGCTGACGGTGAACAGTCGGCGCATCATCAGGTAGCCGCAGACCGTGGTGACCACGAGGATCGCCCCGGTGATCGCCACCACCGACCAGACCACGTCCAGGTTCAGGCCGCCGATGATGCCCCGGTCGATGCCCTGCTGCACGGCGACCGGCACGGCCACCCGGCCGACCATGTACACCAGCGCCAGGGCCAGGGTGCCGGCCAGCCCGGTCCGCAACTCCGGCGAGAGCGCCAACCCCCGACGCAGCGTCTGCCACGTCGTCTCCACCCGCTCGTCCGTCTCCGCGCTCACCGGGCTTGCCTTTCGTTCGCGACTGCGGGGCTCCGCTGCGCTGCACTCCTCGCGCTCACCGGGCTCGCCTTTCGTTCGCGACTGCGGGGCTCCGCTGCGCTGCACTCCTCGCGCTCACCGGGCTCGCCTTTCGTTCGCGACTGCGGGGCTCCGCTTCGCTGCACTCCTCGCGCTCACCGGTCCACCTCGATCTCCAGGCCCGACGGCAGCGGGGCGACCTCGTCCTCGTACGGCTGCTCCTGTGCGCGGTCGACCTCGGCCTGCTCGTAGGCGGTGACCAGGTCGACGTAGCCGGGCACGGTCGCCAGCAGCTCCGTGTGCGTGCCCCGGGCCACGACCCGCCCCTGCTCCACGTAGATGACCTCGTCGGCCAGCGCGATGGTGGCCCGGCGGTACGCCACCACCAGGATCGACGCGGCCGGCACCCCCGACTCGGACGCCGACGAGCGGAGCCCGGCCAGGATGGCCGCCTCCACCCGGGGGTCCACCGCGCTGGTCGCGTCGTCGAGCACCAGCAGGCGCGGCCGGCCGGCCAGCGCGCGGGCCAGGGTGAGCCGCTGCCGCTGCCCGCCCGACAGCGAGGTGCCCCGCTCACCGACCATGGTGTCGAGTCCGTCGGGTAGCGCCGCGACGAACCCGTCGGCCTCGGCCAGCCGCAGTGCCGCCCAGACGTCCTCGTCGTCGATGCCCGGCCGGTCGAGGGCGATGTTGGCCCGGACCGTGTCGTCGAAGACGAACGGCACCTGGGCGACCAGAGCGACGGTGCCGGCGAGCGACGCGGCGGTCAACTCTCGCACGTCCACCCCGTCCAGCTCGACCCTGCCGTCGTCCGGGTCGACCAGGCGCACGGCCAGCGAGGTGATGGTCGACTTACCCGCGCCGGTCGGCCCGACCAGGGCCACCGTGCGTCCGGCCGGCACCGTGAAGCCGACCGCGCCGAGCACCTGCGCGCCGCTCTGGTGCGCCTCGGCGGGCGGGTAGGAGAAGTGCACGTCCGTGAAGGTGATGGTGGCCGGCGCCCCGGTGGCCGGGTCGAGCACCCGCCGCCCGTACGGCATCTCGCCGGTGGCGTCGAGGACCCGGCGCACCCGGTCCCAGCCGGCGACGCTGCGGGGCAGCTCGGCCAGCACCCAGCCGATGGCGCGCACCGGAAAGGCCAGCACGGTGAAGAGAAAGGCGACACTGACCAGCTCCGTGACGCTGATGGCGCCCTGCCGCAGCCGGAACGCCCCGACCACCAGCACAGCCAGGGTGCCGAGGCTGGGCAACGTCTCCAGCAGCGGGTCGAAGACGCCCCGCAGCCGGCCGACCGCGATCAGGGCGTCGCGCAGCTCACCGGCGCGCCCGGAGAACCGCGCCGTCTCCTGCGCCTCGCGACCCATCGTCTTGACCACGAGGGCGCCGTCGAAGCTCTCGTGGGCGATCCCGCTGACCTCGGCGCGCAGCCGCTGGGCCCGGGCCTGCCGGGGTGCCATCCGGCGGGAGTAGACCACGTTGAGGGCGAACAGCGCCGGAAAGACCGCGAGGCCGACCAGCGCGAGGGCCCAGTCGGTGGCGAAGAGCGAGATGATCGCGCCGACCAGCATCACCAGCGTGCCGACGGCGAAGGGCAGTGGCGCGATCGGGTACCAGGCCGCCTCGACGTCGGAGTTGGCGTTGGAGAGCAGGGTGCCGGTGGCGTTGCGGTGGTGCCAGGACAGCGGCAGGTCCAGGTAGCGGCGGGTGACCCGGCGACGGTAGGCGGCCTGGAGGCGGAACTGCATGTAGCCGGCGCCGAGCCGGCGGCCGAAGATGCCCACCACCCGCACCACGCTGATCCCGAACAACGCGACCGCGGCCAGCGCCAGGGTGCCGGTGGCCACCTGGCCGCGGGCGATGGCGGGCACCACCACGTCGCCGACGACCCCGCCGACCACGTACGCGCTGACGATGACCATGGAGCCGAACAGCACACTGCCGACCACCGCCACCGCGAAGATCCGCGGCTGCTCCCGGATCGCCTGCCGGAGGACCCCCAGCCCTCGACCCAGTACGTCCCGACTTGTCCTGCTCGCCACGCTCTCCCCCGCCGTAAGCCACAATTATCTCCCTCATCCTTACCCGTCCGAACCACCCCCGCCGATTCGGACCGGATATGTCAACCGTCACCCGTTCCGAGGTCGCACCGTGCCGCCACCGCGCCTCGACGTCCGCTGCCGCGCGCCGGAAGGCGACCGGGCCTACCATCGGGGCCATGCCGCGGTACGCCCGAGCCGAGCGCGAGGCGCTCGCCGATCTCCTGCTGGCCCTCGGGCCGGATGCTCCGACGATCAACGAGGGCTGGGCCACCCGTGACCTCGCCGCGCACCTGGTGCTGCGGGAGCGCCGCCCGGACGCGGCGGGTGGGCTCGTGCTGGCGCCGCTGCGCGGGTACGCCGAGCGGGTCCGCCGGCGGCTCGCCGCCCGGCCCTATCCCGAGCTGGTGGCACAGGTGCGTCGCGCGCCGGTGTGGAGCCCGGTCAGCAACCCGTTGACCGACGAGCTGGCCAACACCCTGGAGTTCTTCATCCACCACGAGGACGTACGGCGGGCCAGCTCGGGGTGGCTGCCGCGGGAGCTGCCGCACGGCCTTCAGGCCACGCTCTGGAAGCGGGCCGCTCCGCTGGCCCGGTTGACGCTGCGCCGCTTTCCGGCGGATCTCTACGTGCAGGCACCCGGGTACGGCGAGATCTCCGTCGGCCGCGGCGGCGAGCCGCTGCGGGTGGTCGGCGCACCGGCCGAGCTGGTCCTGTTCCTCTCCGGCAGGCAGCGGGTGGCCCGGGTCCAGGTGGACGGTCCGGAGTCGTCCGCCCGGCAGCTGCGCAGCGCCAGCCTGGGCTTGTAACTTTCTGTGCTTATTCGGTCACGATCCGGGTGTGGGGTGCGCCACACCCAGCGATGCGGGCCGATCCTTACTCCCGTACGCTTCACCGCGCCGTTCCGCGCCGGGGCGGCACGAGTGGGGGCGGACCATGCGGAGTTTCGCGATCTCGGCGCTGGTGGAGCCCCCTTTCTCGCCGGGGCGCCATGCGGCCACGGATCGGGTGGCGAGCGAGAGCGTCGAGTGGGCGCGGGCGTTCGGACTGGTCGATTCCGGACATCAGGTATGGCGGCTGCTGATGGCGGATGCCGCCGGCCTGGCCGGACGGGCCTGCCCGGACGGGCCGGTCGACGGGCTGCAGCTGCTCACCGACATGATCTCGTGGCTCTTCGTCATGGACGACGCCTGCGACGAGGACGGCCTCGGCGCTGATCCGGGCCGACTGGCTCCGGCGATCGCCACCCTGCTCGACGTGCTGGACCGGTGCGGGGACCCGGACGTCGTTCCGTCCGCCGCGGGGCCACTGGGTGACGCGCTGCACGACCTGTGCCGCCGTACCCGGGCGCGCGGCCGGCCGGCCCTGCTGCTGCGTTTCGTCAGCCAGGTGCGCGAGTACCTGCTCGCACTGCTCTGGGAGGCGACCAACCGGGAGCGCCGGCGGGTGCCCCCGGTGGCGGAGTACGTCCAGCTGCGCCGACACATCGGCGGCGTACACCCCTGTCTCACCCTGACCGACCTGGCGTCCGAGGAGCCGTCCGGGCCGGCCGGCCGTGCCGAGCCGGCGATGGTCACCCTGGAGATGCTGGCCGTCGACCTGGTCTGCTGGTGCAACGACCTTTTCTCCTACGGCAAGGAGAGCCGGGCCGATCCGGACGCGCACAACCTGGTGACGGTGATCGCCCAGGAGAGCGGCACGGACGAGGCGGTCGCACTGCGGGCGGTGGCGGACCGGTTCAACCGTGGCCTGGCGGCGTACCTGGTCGCGGAGGGGGCGCTGCTGGCCGACGGGGACGACGGCTTGCGGCCGGCGCTGACGGCCCGGCGCAACTGGGTCCGGGCCACCTACGACTGGTCACTGGTGGCCGCCCGGTACGCCTGATCCAGCCGTACCGGTCGGCGGGACGGGGGCGCCGGACGATCACCGGGGCTAGCCGATGCCCGTGGCAGGCAATACCCTTCGGTAACCACCATGACGTGACGATCGTCACGCCACCACCCCCGAAGGCGGCTACAGAGATGGCTCTCGATGTCCCGTACCGCTCCATCCCGGACATGTTCCTCAAGCGCGTGGCGGCCACCCCCGACCGGCACGCGTTCGCCTCCCCGAACTCCGACGACTCGGGTCCGGTATGGCTGACCTGGGACCAGGTCGGCCAGCGCGCCAAGGCGGTCGCCGCCGGCCTGCACGGCCTGGGCGTCGGCCAGGAGGATCCGGTCGCGATCCTCGCCAACACCCGGCTGGAGTGGGTGATCGCCGACCTCGGCATCATGTGCGCCGGCGGAGCCACCACCACGGTCTACCCGACCACCGAGCCGGCGGACGCGACCTACATCATCGCCGACTCCGCCTCGCGGGTGCTGTTCGCCGAGGACCCGGCCCAGGCCGCCAAGATCGCCGGTGCCGACCTGCCCGCGCTGACCCACATCGTGCTCCTCGACGGCGTCGCCGACGACACCGCCGGCGTTCCCCAGCTCACGCTGGCCGAGCTGGAGCGGCGGGGCGCCGACGCGCTGGCCGCGGAGCCGGATCTCATCGACATGCTGGTCGCCGGCATCGGCCCGGAGCACCTGGCCACCCTGATCTACACCTCCGGCACCACCGGCCGTCCCAAGGGCGTCGAGTTGCTGCACGGCGGCTGGTGCTGGGAGGCCGTGGCGCAGGCCGAGGTCGGGCTGCTGCGCGACGACGACCTGCAGTACCTGTGGCTGCCGCTGGCCCACTCCTTCGGCAAGACGCTGCTCTGTGGCGCCATCCACGTCGGCCTGCCCACCTACGTCGACGGGCGGGTGGAGAAGCTGGTCGACCTGCTCTCGGTCATCCGGCCGTCGCTGATGTGCGGCGCGCCACGGGTGTTCGAGAAGGTCTACAACCGCGCGGTCACCACCGCTCAGGACGCCGGCGGCGCGAAGGCGAAGATCTTCGCCTGGGGCGTCCGGGTCGGCAAGGCGAAGGTTGCCCTGGAGCAGGCCGGCAAGCCGGTGCCCGGCGGGCTCAGGCTGCGCTACGGGGTGGCCGAGAAGCTGGTGTTCAGCAAGCTCCAGGCCCGCCTGGGCGGCCGGATGCGGGTGCTGGTCTCCGGCGCCGCTCCGCTCAGCCCGGAGATCGCCACCTTCTTCGCCGCCGCCAACCTGCCGATCTCCGAGGGCTACGGCCTCACCGAGACCAGCGCCGGCAACTTCGTCAACCCGCCGTCGGGGCTGCGGATCGGCACCGTCGGCCGGGCGATGGGTGACCTGGAGTGCCGGATCGACACCGACGGGGAGATCCTGGTCCGCGGCCGGCCGGTCATGCGGGGCTACCACAACCTGCCGGAGGAGACCGCCGCCGCGTTCACCGAGGACGGCTTCTTCCGTACCGGCGACATCGGCAGCCTCGACGCCGACGGCTACCTGCAGATCACCGATCGTAAGAAGGACCTGGTCAAGACCTCGGGCGGTAAGTACATCGCGCCCTCGCACATCGAGGGGATGTTCAAGGCGATCTGCCCGTACACCTCGCAGGCGATCGTGATCGGCCAGGCCCGCAACTTCTGCACGATGCTGGTCACCCTGGACCCGGACGCGATCCAGGGTTGGGCGGCCGGCGGGCCGCTGGAGGGCCGCGACTACACCGCCATCGCCGCCTCGCCCGAGGCGCAGGCGATGGTCGAGGAGTACGTCGCCCAACTCAATGCCAAGCTCAACCGCTGGGAGACGATCAAGAAGGTGGCGATCCTGCCGCGGGACCTGACCATCGAACACGGCGAGATCACGCCCTCCATGAAGATCAAGCGACGCGGTGTGGAGGGCAACTTCGCCGCCGAGATCGACCGGATGTACGCCGGCACCCTCGCCGAGCTCTGAGCTCGACCCGCCGGTGGCCCCGTAAACCCGTCCGAGGGGCGGGGCCACCGGCGTTTCCAGGACTGCTCAGGCGATGACGGCGGGCTCCCGCCACCTCTGCCGGCCAGCCCGGTCCAGGTCGTAACGAACCGCGGCGATCCGCCCGACGGCCTCCACCAGATCGGCCGCGGGAAGGGTGAACGGCAGCCGCAGGAAGCGCTCGAGCGTGCCGTCGAGGCCGAACCGGGGGCCGGGCGCCAGCCGGACGCCGACCTCCTCGGCGGCCCGGGCCAAGGCGGTGGAGACCGGACCGTCCAACTCGGCCCAGAGCGTCACGCCGCCGCGCGGCACGGTGATCCGCCAGTCCGGCAACCGCTGCTCCAGCGCGCCGAGCAACGCGTCGCGCTGTGCGGTGAGTTGGACGCGGCGGTCCGCGACGATGGCCGGCGCATCGGCCAGCAGATGCACCGCGACCAGTTGGTCCAGCACCGGGCTGGCCATGTCCATACCGACCCGGACGGCGGCCAGACGCTGGACCTGCGGCGCGGAGGCGCGTACCCAGCCGATCCGCAGGCCACCCCAGTACGGCTTGCTCATTCCACCGATGCTGACCACCCGGGAGTGCCGGTCGAAGGTCGCCATCGGTGGGGGCAGCTCGGTGCCGTCCAGAGGAAGGTCCACGAAGGACTCGTCGATGATCAGGTCGGTGCCGACGGCGTGGGCGGCGGCGACGACCCGCTCGCGCAGCGATGCCGGCATCAGATGACCGGTCGGGTTCTGGAACTCCGGGATCAGGTAGGCCAGCTTGGGCCGGGTCTGCCGGAGGCTTCCCAGCAGCAGGTCGGACTCCCAGCCGCCGGCATCGGCGGCCAGGCCGTGGGTGGTGATCCGGGCTCGCCGGCTGGCCAGCGCGGCGAGCGCGTTCGGGTAGGTCGGGGACTCGACCAGCACGCTCCCGCCGGGGGCCAGTGCGAGCCGCAGCACCAGGTCCAGGGCGTGCTGGGTGCCGCTGGTGACCATGATCTGGTCGGCCGAGGTGGGCAGGCCACGGGCGGTGTACCCGTCGGCCACCGCCTCGCGCAGCTCGATGACACCGGTCGGGTGGTAGCCGGCCCCGCCCAGGTAACGCGGCAGATCCTCGGCGGCGGCGCGGGCAGCGGCGAGCAGTTGCGGCGGAGCGGCCAGCGCGGCGACGCCGAGGTCGATCATCTCCCGGTCGTCGAGGGGGGTCCACAGGCCGGTGCTGGCCACCCGATGGTTGCCGGGCAGCATGGTCCAGCTGCCCGCGCCCCGCCGGCTGGCCAGGTGCCCGGTCTCGCGCAGTTGCCGGTAGGCGGCGGTGACCGTGGTGCGGCTGATCCGCAGCGCCTCGGCCAACTCCCGTTCGGCGGGCAGGCGGACACCCAGCGGCAGGCGGCCGTCAGCGAGCAACCCCCGTACGGTGCCGGCCAGGGCAGCGTAGTCGGGGCTCCGCCGTCGACCCGGAAGTGCGTGCCACTGGCCGAGCAGCCGGGCCAATTGGACGCCCCGTACTTCATTGGCCATGCCACTCCTCGAATATTGGCTTCTTCGTTCGCCGCGATTGGCCCCTAGAGTGGCACGCATGGCATTGATTGGCAATCTGCGTCATCGGCCGGTGCGACGGCTGACCCAGCTCTACGTCGGGCTGGCCCTCTACGGGATCGGCATGGCCCTCATGATCCATTCCGATCTGGGCCTCAACCCGTGGGACGTGTTCCACCAGGGCCTGGCCAAGCTGACCGGGCTCTCCTTCGGCACCGTCACCATCGCGCTGGGCGCGCTGGTGCTGCTGCTCTGGATCCCGCTGCGACAGCGGCCCGGCCTCGGCACCGTCAGCAACGTGGTGGTGATCGGACTGGTGGTGGACGCGACACTGGCTCTGCTACCGGCCGGCGGCCCGCTCGGCGTCCGGATCGCGCTGCTGGTCACCGGGATCCTCGCCATCGCCGCCGCCACCGGCCTGTATCTCGGCGCCCAGTTGGGCCCCGGCCCTCGCGACGGGCTGATGACCGGCATCGTGGCCCGCCGGCCCGGCTGGTCGATCCGGCTGGTGCGCACGGTCATCGAGGTCACCGTGCTGGCGCTGGGCTGGCTGCTCGGTGGCACGGTCGGCTGGGGCACCGTCGCGTTCGCGCTGGCCATCGGCCCGCTGGCGCAACTCTTCATTCCGCTGTTCGCGGTGCCCGAACCGGGCGACGCCGCACCCGCGACCGGGGCCGTCGCGCCGGCCACTCCGGCCTGCTGAGTCCTCACCGCCCGTTCGTGCACCGGCACACGGTGGTGGTGCGGTGGGCCGGTTTGGTGGGTGGGTGTTCCCTTCCACGACGCTCGCCGTCATCATCTCTGCATGGGGGAGAACGGTTGGCGCTGGACGGACGCCTGGATCTTCGTGTCGCTGGTCATCGCGAGCGGGGCGGGGCGGCACCGCCGGTCGGCGACCAGCCGCCGGCCGGAGGGCGTCCGGCTGACCGACGTGCTCTCCACCGCCGATCACCTCAACCGGGCGATCCCGCAGCGCCACGAGGTCGAGGCAGCAGTCCAGCGGCTGGTCGGCGCGGGGTTGGTCAGCGTCACCGACGGCTGGTTCGGGATCACCGCCGATGGCGAGCAACTCTGGCGCAGCCGGCCACGCGCCGGGGTGGCAACCATGGTGGACACCGTGCAGGGGGTGCTGAGCCGCCGGCACGCGCCGGTCAGCGCCGACTGGAGCCTGGACGAGGCCGACCACGCGGCGGCCGTCCAGGAGTATGCCGTCCGTTCGATCCCCACGCCCCGGCGTTCGCCGGAGGGTCACTCCGGCGGGCACTGAGCCAGCTCAGCGAACCGGGTGGCCGCTGCGGCGCAACGCGTCCTTGACCTGCGTCACGGTCAGCTCGCCGAAGTGGAAGACGCTGGCGGCGAGGACCGCGTCCGCGCCGGCGCCGATCGCCGGCGGGAAGTGCGCCACCGCACCGGCCCCACCGCTTGCCACCACCGGCACGTCCACCACTGCCCGGACCGCCGCGATCAGCTCCAGGTCGAAGCCCGCCTTGGTGCCGTCGGCATCCATCGAGTTGAGCAGGATCTCCCCCGCCCCCAGCTCGGCACCCCGCTGCGCCCAGTGCACCGCGTCGATTCCGGTGCCGCGCCGACCGCCGTGGGTCGTCACCTCGAAGCCGCTGGGCGTGCCGCCGGTCGGGGCGCGGCGCACGTCGAGGGAGAGCACGAGCACCTGCCGGCCGAAGCGCTCGGCGATCTCGGCGATCAGCTCCGGGCGGGCGATGGCGGCGGTGTTCACGCCCACCTTGTCCGCGCCGGCGCGCAGCAGGGTGTCCACGTCGGCGACCTGCCGGACCCCGCCGCCGACGGTCAGCGGGATGAACACCGACTCGGCGGTGCGGCGCACCACGTCGAGCATGGTGCCGCGGTCGCTGGAGGACGCCGTCACATCGAGGAAGGTCAGCTCGTCCGCGCCGGCCCGATCGTAGGCGGCGGCCAGCTCCACCGGATCGCCGGCATCGCGGAGGTCCAGGAAGTTGACCCCCTTGACCACCCGCCCGGCGTCCACGTCCAGACAGGGGATCACCCGTACCGCCACCGTCATGCCGCGAGCCTATCCTCCGCACACGGCACGGCGGCCGGCCCGTTCGGGCCGACCGCCGGAAACGAGGTTCGGGTCACACCCGGACGAGCATCTTGCCCAGGTTCTCGCCGCGCAGCAGACCGAGGAACGCCGCCGGCGCGTTCTCGATGCCGTCCACGATCGTCTCGTCGTAGCTGAGCCGGCCCTCGCGCAGCCAGCCGGCGACGTCACGGACGAACGCCTCACGCACGTGGCCGTGGTCACCGACCAGGAAGCCACGCAGGGTGAGCCGCTTGCCGATGACCAGCGCCAGGTTGCGCGGCCCGGCCGGCGGCTCGGTGTCGTTGTACTGCGCGATCATCCCGCAGATGGCGGCCCGGCCGTGCAGGTTCATGGCCGAGATCGCCGCCTCCAGGTGGTCGCCCCCGACGTTGTCGAAGTAGACGTCGACGCCGTCTGGGGCCGCCGTCCGCAACGAGTCACGGACCGAGCCGTCGTGGTAGTCGAAGGCGGCGTCGAAACCCAGCGCCCGCAGCCGCTCCACCTTGGCCGCCGAGCCGGCGCTGCCGACCACGCGACCGGCGCCCTTGAGCTTGGCGATCTGGCCGACGAGGCTACCCACCGAGCCGGCCGCCGCGGAGACGAAGACCGTCTCGCCGGGCTTCATGGCGGCCACGTCGAGCAAACCGGCGTACGCGGTCAGCCCGGGCATCCCCAGCACGCTGAGGTACGCGCTGACCGGGGCCAGACCCGGGTCGACCTTGCGGGCGCCGGTGGCGTCGAGCACGGCGTACTCCCGCCAGCCCAACCCGTGCAGCACGGTGTCGCCGACGGTGACGCCCTCGGCCTCACTGGCGACCACCTCGCCGACGGCGCCGCCGTCCAGCGGGGCGTCGAGAGCGAACGGCGGCACGTACGACTTCACGTCGTTCATCCGGCCCCGCATGTACGGGTCGACCGACATGTACGAGTTGCGGACCACGATCTGGCCCGGTCCGGGCGTCGGGACGTCGGTCTCGACGAGCCGGAAGTTGTCCTCGGTGGGCCAGCCGTCGGGGCGGCTGGCCAGGTGGATCACACGGTTGCTGGTCACGGGGTGGTCGTCCTCTCGTCCGCGGTGGGTGGCCTGGGCGGGCGACGTCACGCCGCCAGGGTCTCGCGGACGGTCAGCGTGACGTCGATGTTGCCGCGGGTGGCGTTGGAGTAGGGGCAGACCTGATGGGCCTGCTCGACGATCTGCTCGGCGGTCTGCCGGGGCACGGCGGGGAGATCGACGACGAGCTGCACGGTGAGCCCGAACCCGCCGCTGCCGTTCGGGCCGATGCCCACCTCTGCGGCGACGATCGAGCCGGTCACGTCGGCCTTGGCCCTGCGGCCGACCAGCCTCAGCGCGGAGTGGAAGCAGGCCGCGTAGCCGGCGGCGAAGAGCTGCTCCGGGTTGGCGCCGCCGCCGGTGCCACCCATCTCCTTCGGCACGGCCAGGTCGAGGACGACGGTGCCGTCGGAGGTCTCGACGCGGCCGTCCCGGCCGTCGCCGCTGGCGGTGGCGGACGCGGTGTAGACAACCTGCATGATGGTCACTGCTCCTTCTGTCGGGTGATGGTGTCGGTGACCCGGGTGAGGGTGTCGCGCAACGCGACGAGCTCGGCGACACCCAGACCGGTGGCCCGGGCGATCCGCAGCGGGACGTCGTCCACCTGCTGCCGCAGCGCCCGGCCCTGCTCGGTGAGGCTCACCTCGACCCGTCGCTCGTCGCGCGCCGACCGCCGCCGCACCACCAGGCCCGCCCCCTCCAGCCGCTTGAGCAGCGGGGAGAGCGTGCCGGAGTCCAGCAGCAGCTCGCCGCCCAACTCGGAGACCGTGGGGGCGTCGTCGGGGCGCTCCCACAGCACCAGCAGCACCAGGTACTGCGGGTAGGTCAGCCCGAGCGCGTCGAGGATCGGCCGGTAGACGTCGGTCAGGGCGCGCGACGCGGCGTAGAGCGCGAAGCACACCTGCCGGCGCAGCACCAGGTCATCGGTCACCGGTGAACCGTAGCCCGCAATTAGATTGTGCACAACCTATCGGGCCGGAGGGCAGCCATGACGACGGTCACCGACGAAGCCGCCCCACCGCCTCAGCGGTCGGCGAGATACGCCTCCAGCTCCACCTCGACCAGGTGCTCCGGATCCAACAGACCGGCCACCACCACCAACGTCGCCACCGGCCGGACCGCACCGAACACCACGTTGTGCGCCCGGCCCACCTCGTCGGCGTGCAGCCGATCGGTCACGTACATCCTGGTCCGGATCACGTCGCCCGGCCCCGCGCCCACCTCGGCGAGCGCGGCCAACCCGATCCGCAACGCCTGGGCGGTCTGCGCCGCCGCATCCCCGACGTGCACCACCCGGCCGTCGACCGTGGCCGTGCAGCCGGCCGTCCAGGCCAGGTCACCGGCTCGGACCACCCGGGAGTACCCGTACCGCTGCTCCCACGGCCCGCCCGAGCCGAGGCGGGTGACCGTCACGCCTCGGCCAGCGTCCGCAGCGCCTCGGCCACCGTGAACGCGCCCGCGTAGAGCGCCTTTCCGGCGATCACGCCCTCCACCCCGATCGGCTCCAGGGTGGCCAGGGCCCGCAGGTCGTTCAGGGTGGACACACCACCGGAGGCGATCACCGGGGCGTCCGTACGGCCACACACCTCCCGCAGCAGATCCAGGCTCGGCCCCCGCATGGTGCCGTCCTTGGTGATGTCGGTGACCACGTACCGGCTGGCACCCGCCTTGTCCAGCCGCTCCAGCACCTCGTACAGGTCACCGCCGTCGCGGGTCCAGCCACGAGCGGAGAGGGTACGACCACGCACGTCCAGCCCGATGGCGACCCGGTCGCCGTACTCCCCGACCACCCGGTCACACCAGACCGGATCCTCCAGCGCGGCGGTGCCGATGTTGACCCGGGCCGCCCCGGTGCCCAGCGCCGCGCGCAACGACTCGTCGTCGCGGATGCCCCCGGACAGCTCCACCTTCACGTCGAGCTGACGCACCACCTCGGCGAGCAGGTGCGCGTTGGTGCCCCGGCCGAACGCCGCGTCCAGGTCGACCAGGTGGATCCACTCGGCGCCGTCACGCTGCCAGGCCAGCGCGGCGTCCAGCGGGTCACCGTAGATGCTCTCGCTACCGACTTCGCCCTGCACGAGCCGGACGGCCCGGCCGTCAGCGACGTCCACGGCGGGTAACAGGGTGATGCTCAACGTCTTCTCCTCGGTCAGGTACGACGGTCCAGGGCGATCACGACGATCGCGGGCAGTGCGAGCAGCAGCAGGACGATCAGCGCGACACGCAACGCCAGATCGTCGACGAACGTCCAGAGCAGGATCAGTGCCGCACCGGTGAGCAGCACGATCGCGGCTCGCTCGCCCCGGGTGTGCCGGGCGAGCCGGCCCGACCGGCCCCACCGGATCCGCGGCGTCAACCGGCGGACCAGCGCCCGGCGGCGCTGCCGGCGGGACACCCTCCGCTGCCGGGCCGCGCGCCCCCGCGCCAGCTCCGCCTCCCGTTCCGCCCGACGGCGGGCCCGCTCCCGGCTCACCGCGACCCCCGCCGGGCGGGCAGCGGGAGGCAGCGACGCTCAGTCACCGCTGCGCAGTGTGGCAAGCCAGTTGCGCAACAGCGCGGCACCGGTGTCGGCAGACTTCTCCGGATGGAACTGGGCCGCCGAGAGCGCACCGCGCTCGACACCGGCGACGAAGTCGGTCTCGTGGTGAGCCGTGGTCACCGTGGCGCCGGCAGCGGCGAGCGCGGCCGGCTCACCCATGGCGTACGAGTGGACGAAGTAGAACCGGCTCTGCGCCGGCAGGCCGGCGAAGAGCACCGACTCCCGGGGCGACCGAACCGTGTTCCAGCCCATGTGCGGCAACCGGGTGGCGGCCAGCCGGGTCACCCCGCCGGGCAGCAGACCGAGCCCCTTGGTCACCACACCGTGCTCGTCCCCGTGCTCGAAG
This sequence comes from Micromonospora sp. 067-2, assembly GCF_046549295.1. NCBI lineage: Bacteria > Bacillati > Actinomycetota > Actinomycetes > Micromonosporales > Micromonosporaceae > Micromonospora > Micromonospora sp. 067-2. The sequence continues at coordinate 128,663 of NZ_JAJPWB010000004.1, forward strand.
AGCACCTGCATGCCCACGCAGATGCCGAGCACCGGCCGGCCGGCGGCCACCCGCTCCGCGATCACCGGGCCGGCACCGAGCGCCTCGATCCCGGCCATGCACGCGGCGAAGGCACCCACCCCCGGCACCACCAGACCATCCGCGGCGGCCGCCGCGGCAAGGTCGTCGGTCACCCGCACGTCCGCGCCAGCGGCGGCCAGCGCCCGCTCGGCCGACCGCAGATTGCCCGAGCCGTAGTCGAGCACCACGACGTCGCTCACGAGTTCTCCCCCGGCAGCAGCCAGAGCACCCCGCCGACCGTGGCGAGCACGGCGAGCACGGCGGTGACCACGAGGGCGCCCCTCGGCGCGCCCTGGCGGTACAGCGACCACGCGCCCCCCACCAGCACCCCGGCCAGGATCAGCAACAACGTCGGCAACGCGGCCCCCATCAGTGCCCCCTTCCATTCGCGACTGCGGGGCTCCGCTGCGCTGCACTCCTCGCGCTCATCAGTGCCCCCTTCCATTCGCGACTGCGGGGCTCCGCTGCGCTGCACTCCTCGCGCTCATCAGTGCCCCCTTCCATTCGCGACTGCGGGGCTCCGCTGCGCTGCACTCCTCGCGCTCATCAGAGAGCACCCTTCGTGCTCGGGATCGCACCGGCCGCACGCGGGTCGATCGCGGTGGCCTCGCGCAGCGCCCGGGAGACCGCCTTGAACTGGGCCTCCACCACGTGGTGGGCGTCCGGGTGACCGCCCGGCCGGGCCGCCCGCAGAACGTCGACGTGCAGCGTGATCCGGGCCGCCTGGCCGAAGGACTCCCAGATGTGCCGGGTCATGCTGGTCGGGTAGACCGGGCCGATGTACGGCGCCAGCGCGGGCTCGTCGTGCACCACGTACGGCCGGCCGGACAGGTCCACCGCGGCCCGGACCAGCACCTCGTCCATCGGAACGGTCGCCGAGCCGTACCGTCGGATGCCCGCCTTGTCGCCCAGCGCCTGGTCGAACGCGGCACCCAGGGCGAGCGCCGTGTCCTCCATGGTGTGATGCGCGTCGATCTCCAGGTCACCCACCGTGCGCACGGTCAGGTCGTAGCCGCCGTGCCGGGCGATCTGGTGCAGCATGTGGTCGTAGAAACCGACGCCCGTGCTGATCTCGGCCGTGCCGGTACCGTCGAGGTCGATCTCGACGAGGACCTTGGTCTCCTTGGTGATCCGCTCCACCCGGGCGGTCCGGCTCATCGCACAGTCTCCATTGCAGATAGGAAGGCGTCGGTCTCGGCGGCGGTGCCCGCGGTCACCCGCAGCCAGCCGGGTAGGCCGACGTCACGGACCAGCACGCCCTGTGCCAGCAGAGCGTTCCAGACCGTGGTCTGGTCGCCGCCCGGCTCGAAGAGCACGAAGTTGGCGTCGCTGTCGGCCACCCGCAACCCGCGCTCGCGCAGTGTCGCCACGATCCGGTCCCGCTGCACCATGATCGCGCTCACCGTACCGAGCAGGGCGTCGCGGTGGGCCAGCGCCGCGCGGGCGGCGGCCTGGGTCAGCGCCGACAGGTGGTACGGCAGCCGGACCAGCTGCACCGCCTGCACCACCGCCGCGTCGGCGGCGAGGTAGCCCAGCCGCCCGCCGGCGAAGCCGAACGCCTTGCTCATCGTCCGGGTGACGACCAGCCGCGGGTGCCCGGGCAGCACCGCGAGCGCACTGACCGTGCCCGGCCGGGCGAACTCGGCGTACGCCTCGTCGACGACCACCATGCCGGGCGCGGCGTCGAGCACCGCGGTGATCACCGCCGGGTCCAGTGCGGTGCCGGTGGGGTTGTTCGGCGAGCACAGGAAGACCACGTCTGGCCGGTGCTCGCGGACCTGGGCCGCCGCCTCGGCCGCGGTCAACCCGAAGTCGACGCCGCGCCGCGCGGGCACCCACCGGGTTCCGGTGCCGAGCGCCAGCAGGGGATGCATCGAGTACGCCGGAACGAAGCCGAGCGCGCTGCGCCCCGGACCGCCGAAGGCCTGTAACAGTTGCTGCTGGATCTCGTTGGAGCCGTTGGCCGCCCACACCTGCCGGGCGGTGAGCCCGTGCCCGAGGTATCCGGCCAGGTCCGCCCGCAGCGCCACGGCGTCCCGGTCCGGATAGCGGTTCAAATCGCGCAGCTCGGCCGCGAGTGCCTTGCCGATCGCCTCGACCACGGGCTCCGGCACCGGGTAGGAGTTCTCGTTGGTGTTCAGCCGCACCGGCACGTCCAGCTGCGGCGCCCCGTACGGCGACAGCCCCCGCAGGTCGTCGCGAATCGGCAGGTCATCCAGCGTGCTCACGGCATCACCTCTGTTCGCGACTGCGGGGCTCGCAAACCCGACTCACTCCTCGCGCTCACGGCGCCACCTCTGTTCGCGACTGCGGGGCTCGCAAACCCGGCTCACTCCTCGCGCTCACGGCGCCCCTCCGGAAAAGCGGGCCTGGACCGCCTGACCGTGCGCCGGCAGATCCTCCACGTTCGCGAGGGTGACCACGTGCGGAGCCACCTCGCGCAGCGCGTCCTCCGTGTACTCGATCAGGTGCACACCACGCAGGAAGGACTGCACGGACAGACCGGAGGAGTGCCGGGCGCAGCCGCCGGTGGGCAGCACGTGGTTGGAGCCGGCGCAGTAGTCACCGAGCGACACCGGCGACCAGGCACCAACGAAGATCGCTCCGGCGTTGCGTACCCGCAGCGCCCACTCCCGGGCGTCGACCGTCTGGATCTCCAGGTGCTCGGCGGCGTACGCGTCGACCACCCGCAGCCCTGCCTCCAGATCGTCGACCAGGACCACGCCGCTCTGCTCGCCGGTCAGGGCGGTGGTCACCCGCTCGGTGTGTTTGGTGGCCGGCACCTGCCGGGTCAGCTCCCGCTCGACCGCCTCGACCAGGGCCACCGACGGGGTGACCAGCACGCTCGCGGCGAGCGGGTCGTGCTCGGCCTGGCTGATCAGGTCGGCGGCGACGTGCACCGGGTCGGCGGTGTCGTCGGCCAGGATGGCGATCTCGGTGGGCCCCGCCTCGGCGTCGATGCCGACCACGCCGCGCAGCAGCCGCTTGGCGGCGGTCACCCAGATGTTGCCCGGGCCGGTGACCAGGTCGACAGGCTCGCAGCGGGCGTGACCCGTCGGGTCCACGGCGGCGCCGTACGCCAGCATCGCCACCGCCTGGGCGCCACCCACGGCGTAGACCTCGTCGACGCCGAGCAGCGCGCACGCGGCCAGCACCCGGGGGTCGGGCAGGCCGCCGTTGTCCTTCTGTGGCGGGCTGACCACCACCAGTGAGCGCACCCCGGCCGCCTGGGCCGGGACCACGTTCATCACCACGGTCGACGGGTACATGGCCAGCCCACCGGGGACGTAGAGGCCCACCCGGTCGACCGGCAGCCACCGTTCGGTGACGGTGCCGCCGGGCACCACCTGGGTGGTGTGCTCGGTGCGCCGCTGGTCGTCGTGCACCCGACGGGCGCGGGTGATCGACTCCAGCAGCGCGGCGCGCACCGACGGCTCGAGCACCCCCTCGGCCTCGGCGATCGCCTCGACCGGCACCCGCAGCACCTCCGGGGAGACCCCGTCGAACCGCTCGCTGGCCTCCCGGATCGCCGGGTACCCATGCTCCCGGACCGCCTCCACGAGCGGCCGGATCCGCTCGACGGCCACCGACACGTCGAGCTGGGCACGGGGCAGCAGGCGGCGTGGGTCACCGAGACCATCGCGCAGGTCGATCCGATTCAGCACCCTTGCGAGTCTAGGCGGCCGGTCGGGAGCCTCTCCGGCCCGCCCGCCGGTCGGGGCGGTGAGCCGGGCCGGAGCCACCCGCGTTCCGGGCGGCGGGCGAGGATCGGCGTGCCCGGGGCGAGCGCGTCCCCACAACACGCCCGGACACCCGGTGAACGTTCGTCGACGCCGCACTAGGCTCGACCACGTGACCGTACGGCTGCCGGTGTTCCCACTCGCAACGGTGCTCTTTCCCGGGTTGGTGCTGCCGCTGCACATCTTCGAGGAGCGCTACCAGGCGCTGATCCGACACCTCGTCGACCTGCCCGAGGGTGCCCCCCGCGAGTTCGGGGTGGTGGCCATCCAGAGCGGCTGGGAGGTCGCGCCCGCCGGGTCCGGCGGGCGGTCGACGTCCGGCGGTGGCGATGTCACCCTGCACGAGGTGGGCTGCACCGCCGAGTTGCGCCAGGTGACTCCGCTGGCCGAGGGCGGCTTCGACATCGTCACGGTCGGCCGGCGCCGGTTCCGGATCGAGGATGTGGACGAGCGCTCCGAGCCGTACCTGACCGCCGAGGTCGAGTGGCTGCCCGAACCGTCCGGGCCCGACGAGGTGGCCGAGCTGCTGGCCGCCCGTGTGATCGCGGTGTTCCGGCAGTACCTCGGCCTGATCCGGTCCGATCCGGAGGAGATCTCCGAGCAGCTGCCGGAGGACCCGACCGTGCTCTCGCACCTGGTGGCGGCGACCGCCGTGTTGACCGTCGACGACCGGCAGCGGCTGCTGGCGATCGACGGCACCGCCGCCCGGCTGCGGGCCGAGCTGCGGTTGCTCAACCGCGAGGCGACTCTGCTGCGCCAGGTGCGGGCGGTCCCGGTGCCGCTGGCGGATCTGGGGTCCCCGCCGACGCCCAACTGAACGCCGCCGGGTCGGGCTCCGGGCGCAGGGACGGCCAGCGCGACCAGCCGGCCAGCAGCGTGTACGTGATGGCGGCGCCGAACGCCGGCAGGAGCAGGTCGCCGTGCGGCACCGGCAGCACGCCGAGCAGCCAGTCGACCCCACCGGCCCGCAGGTCGGCGGGTTTGGTGAAGGCCTGGCCGGGCGGGGCGTCACGCAGCAGCCGGTCGAAGGTGGCCAGGCCGACCCGCCGCCCCACCTGCCAGGCCACCGGCGCGGCGGCCAGCGCGCCCAGCACGGCGGCGAGCAGCCCGACCGGGCCGCGCCACCTGCGCAGCACGAACCACAGGACCAACGCCGCGAGCACCCCGAAGGCGAGGCCGAGGAGGCTGAACCAGCCGTCGGCGGCGATCGGCTGCTCCGGCTGCGGGTCGGCGTAGATCGCCCCCTCGGCGGTCTTGAGCACCGGGGTGTCCGGCGCGAGCGCGGCCCAGAGCAGCCCGAGCAGCGCACCCACCACGGCCAGCGCGAGCACCGCGCCGAGCACCGTCGCCGCGGCGCGCAGCCGGCGACGCGGCTGCTCGGCGGTCAACTCCAGCGAGCTCTGGTACGCCGTCGAGGGCGGGAAGGCAGCGGGGTCGAACCCGGCCGGTGGCAGCGGTCGGCCTGGCGGCGACACGGCCGGCGGCTCGACGGACGACGGCGTCGCCTCCGACGCCCCGGCCGGCGTAGGCCGACCGGTCTCGTCGACGGGCCGCTCAGGGTCGGGGGTGTCCGGGCTCACCCGATGATCCTCTCAGGCCCGGTGCCCGGCCGGGGCGCCGGTGCCGGCAGACCAGCTCACCGGGCGAACGGCTCCACCATCATGGCCGCGGCGCGCAGCCACGCCTGCCGGGTCTCCGGCTGGAGCTGGTGGTACTCGATCGACGAGCCGGTCTCCAGCGCCGGGTCGTACGGCACCACGGCCACCCCGCGCGTGCGGGTGGCGAAGTGCCGCTCCAGGTCGTCCTGCAACTCCAGGCGGCCCGGCGTCGGGCAGGAGATGAGGGTGATGGCGTTGTCGGCCAACTCCCCCATTCCCTCCTCGTGCAGCAGATCGAGCATCCAGTCGGCGCTGAACGCCGCGTCCTCACGGGGGACGGTGGTCACCACCAGCTGGTCGGCAGCCTGCATCACCGTGCGCCAGTTGGCGCTCTCCACGTTGTTGCCGGTGTCCACGCAGACCACATCGTGCGTACGCCGCAGCAGCTCCAACACGCGTCGGACGGTGAACTGGTCCAGGCGCTGGGCGAAGCGCGGGCTCTCCTCGCCGGCCAGCACGTCGTACGAGCCGTCGGAGGCGTGCCGCAGGTAGTCGTCGAGCCGCTCCAGCAGGGTCGCACCCTCCAGGATCTCGATCTGGGCCAGGTCGCTGATCAGGTGACGGATGGTCCGGGCGTGCCGGGCGCTGCCGGCGCGCAGCCCGAGGGTGCCGCGCAGCTCGTTGTCGTCCCAGGCCAGCACGCCCTGCCCACGGACGCTGCCGACGGTCGCCGCCGCCAGCACGGTCGCGGTGGTCTTGTGCACCCCGCCCTTGGGGTTGGCGAACGCGAACACCCGGGGCGTGCCCAGGTCCCGGCGGAGCACCCCGCTGGCCCGCTCCAGCTCCGGGTCGGCGCTCTGCGGGCGCCACTCGATGCGGGCCGGGTAGCCGCGCTCCGCGATCGCCGAGCCGACCGCCGGAGCGGGTGGCGGCGGAATCGCAGCCGGGGGCGTGACCGGAGGCGAGGGCGGTGCGGGCACCGGATAGCCGATCTCCGGCTGGTAGCCGGTCTCCAGCAGCGCGTACCGGGACTCCGCAGGCGGGTTGCCGTTGCGGAAGCCGTTGTCCAGCAGCGCGTAGCGCGACTCGACCGGCTCCGCCCCACGCGGCGGTGGCTCGGGTTCGGCACGGTACGTCGGCTCGGCCGCCGGCTCCGACCGGTAGGCGGGATCAGCCCGGTAGGCGGGATCGGCCCGGTAGGCGGGATCGGCCCGGTAGGCGGGGTCGGCCCGATGGTCCGGATCGGCCCGGTACGCCGGCGCCTCCCGGTACGTCGGATCCGCCCGATAGTCCGGCTCGGTCCGGTACGCCGGGCCGGCCCGGTAGTCCGGCTCAGTCCGGTATGCCGGCTCCGCCCGGTAGTCCGGCTCGGCCGGGTACGCCGGCTCCGCCCGGTAGTCCGGCTCGGCCCGGTACGCCGGCTCCGCCCGATAGTCCGGCTCGGCCCGGTAGTCCGGGTCCGCCCGGTAGGCGGGGTCGACGCGGTAGGTGCCCTCGGCCCGGTAGGCCGGCTCGGCACCGTACGACAGCTCGGCCGGATGCCCGATGGCCGATGCCCGCCCGGCGTAGCTGTTGGGGGCCGCGCGCCGCGGCAGGGTCTCCGGTGGTGGTTCGTCGGCCCGCCGCTCGGGCTCGGCCTGCTCCGCGGCGCGGCCGCCGAGCCGGGCGCGGTCCAGCAACGCCCGCCACCTCGGTGCTGGTTCGGCCGGCCGGCCCCAGCCGGTCTCACTGCCCTCCACGGCCCGCCCTCCCAGCGCCATCGATCTCCGTCTGACAGGCTACGAAGGAAACACTATTCGGACCACACCACTCCAGTGCACACCACCCGGCGCAGATCACGACGGGGCCGGCGCCAACGGCACGGGACCGTCGGCGTCCGGGGAGGTGGTGACGGGCGGCGGGGCGGGCTCACTGGGCTCCGCCGACGACGGCTCAGGTGACGAATTCGTCACGACCGGCGCGGGTTCCGACGATTCGCCCACCGACGCCGAGGGCACCGGCGTCGACGTCGCCAGCTCATCGCGCCCGTCCGGGGTCGCCTCCGGGGTCGGCCCGTTGTCGGCCGGCGGACGGACCACGTCGCGCTGCTCAGGCAACGGCGGTGTGAAGACGGTGCGCTCCAGCCGGTACACCTCGGGGGCCGGGTCGACCGCCCGAACGTCCGGCCGGGCCGCCACACCGCGTAGCTCCCCCGGCGTCGCCCGCACCACGGCCGCGTAGACGCAGGCGCAGCCGGTGCGGTACGCCGCCGCCTCGGCCGCCGCCACGGCCGCGCCGCTCACGTACCGTTCGCGCAACTCCCGCTCGGCAGCGCCGTCACCGCTCACCGAGGCGGCCCTGGCCCGGTAGTCGGCGGCCTCGGTGTCCTTGCGGACGGCCACCTGTGCCATCCCGGCGACCACGTCCTCCGGCACTCGCAGCGCGGGGACCTTCACGATCTCGGTCTGCCGGCCGGGCAGCGGCACCCGACCGAAGACCGTCGAGACCGACACGTCGCCGAGCACCGCCGCCAGTCGCTGCGGTGGCAGGTACGCCTCGAGCGTGACCAGGGCGTAGGTCCCGTCTCCGCTGGTCGGGACCGCGGTGGGCAGCGCCGCCAGGTCAGCGGCGGCGGACCGCAGGTAGCCGGGGACGGAGTCCCCGTCGACCACCCCGACCCGGGTCACCTCGCCCACCGTCCGGTCGCCGACCGGAGCGTCGCCGGATGCCCAGACCGCGGTGGCCAGCACCGCCGCCGAGGAGACCAGAGCGGCCCAGGAGAGCACCCCGGACCGCGACGACGAGTCGCCCAGCCGGGCCACGGCCCGGGTCAGCGGCGGCAGCAGCCGTTGGTCCAGCTGCCGCAGCAGGTCGCCGGAGCGCACGGGCGGGATCCCCTCGTCGGATCGGTGTCGGATGGCCGCCGCTCAGTCACGCAGAACCTGGAGCGCACGTTCCAGATCGTCAGGGTAGTCGCTGACGAATCGGACCTCGTCCCCCGTTCGGGGGTGCACGAAGCTCAGTTCGCGGGCGTGCAGCCACTGTCGGGCCAGCCCGAGCCGGGCCGAGAGGGTGGGGTCGGCACCGTAGGTGAGGTCGCCCACACAGGGGTGCCGCAGCGTGGAGAAGTGCACCCGGATCTGGTGGGTCCGGCCTGTCTCCAGCCGTACGTCGACCAGGCTGGCCGCCGGAAACGCCTCGAGGGTGTCGTAGTGGGTGATGCTGGGCTTGCCGCCGGAGACCACGGCCCAGCGGTAGTCGTGGGTCGGGTGCCGGTCGATCGGCGCGTCGACGGTGCCGCGCAGCGGGTCCAGGTGTCCCTGCACCACCGCGTGGTAACCCTTGTCCACCTCGCGGTACTTGAAGGCCCGCTTCAACGCGGTGTACGCCTGCTCGCTCTTGGCCACCACCATGATCCCGGTGGTGCCCACATCGAGGCGGTGCACCACGCCCTGCCGCTCGGCGGCGCCGCTGGTGGAGATGCGGTGCCCGATCGCGGCGAGCGCGCCGATCACCGACGGGCCGGTCCAGCCCGGGCTGGGGTGCGCGGCCACGCCCACCGGCTTGTCCACGACCACGATGTCGTCGTCGGCGTACACGACCCGCAGGCCGGGCACCGCCTGCGGCACGACGGTCGGCGGCGCGACCGGCGCGGGCAGTGTGACGTCCAACCAGGAGCCGGCCTTGACCTTGTGGGAGTTGGGCCGGGCGCTGCCGTCGACCAGCGCGTTCCCGGCGTCGACCAGGGCAGCGGCGGTGGTGCGGGAGAGCCCGAACAGCCGGGACACCGCCTGGTCCAGTCGCATCCCGTCGAGGCCGTCCGGAACGGGCAGCGAGCGGTGGTCGCCGCCTGCGGCGAACGCGGAGGTCATGCCCGCTCCCGCTGGTCGGCGCCCTGGCTGGCGTTGGTGTCGGTCGGGTTCTCGTCGCGGCCGGCGCGCCGGCCGTCGCGCTGACGGCCGGTCAGCTCCAACAGCACCGCCAGCAGCACGCCGCAGACCAGCGAGCTGTCGGCCAGGTTGAACACCGGCCACACCTGGCCGTACGGGTCGAACAGGCTGATCATGTCGACGACGTGCCCGTGAAAGGGGGAGGGTGCCCGGAAGATCCGGTCGACGAGGTTGCCGAGTGCCCCACCGAGCACCAGGCCGAGGGAGACCGCCCACGGCAGCGAGCGCAGCCGCAGCGCCATCCAGACGATCCAGCCGACCACACCGATGGTGATCAACGGGAAGACCCAGGTGTGGTCGGCGCCGATGCTCCACGCCGCACCGCTGTTGCGGGTCAGGCTGAGATAGATCAGCCCGCCGAGCAGCCGGGCCGGCTCCCGGTCGGTCAGCGCGGCCAGCGCGAGGTGCTTGGTGACCAGATCGGCCAGCAGGGCCACCAGGGCCACCCCGGCGAGGATGGCGACGGCCCTGGGCCGGGGTCTACCTCCGCCCGGATCGGTGCGGCCGGGTTCGGCGGACGGTGCTGCGGTCATGCGCTCCCCATCGAGGTGTCTCGGCGGTGATCACTCACCGTCTTCTCGCCGCCGGGGAGCGGACCTCAGCGCCGCTCCTCCAGCTGCTTGCACGTCACGCAGAGGGTGGCCGACGGGAAGGCGGCGAGGCGCTCAACCGGGATCGGGTTGCCGCACCGCTCGCACCAACCGTAACCACCCTCGTCGAGGCGCTCCAGAGCGCGCTCGACCTGCGTGATCCGTTCCAGAATGCTGTTGGCGAGAGAGATCTCCTGCTCCCGCTCGAGCGTCTTGGTGCCCGTGTCGGCCTGGTCGTCCCCGGCCGAGTCGGTCAGCCGATCGCGCTGCAACTCGGTGATCTCACTCAGCGTCTGATCGTACTCGGCGCGAAGCTCGTCCCGCCGCGCCGCCAGCGCCGCCCGGATCTTCTCGGTCTCGGCCGCGCTGCGGGTGGCCTTCGCCACCGGCTTGCGGCCGGCGGTCCTGGTGTCGGCTGGCTTCGCCATGGGTCGCTCCCTCGGCCGCGGCGCCGCATGGTCCGCGGCACCTGGTCAGGGGGCGCCAGCCAGGGCGCCCCTCTGTACGAAAAGGGGCGCACGGCGAGATGGGCCGTGCACTCCGGAGGTTGGCAAGAATACGGAACGTACCGGCGTCCGACAACGTGCCGCACCGTCGCACCGCTTAACAGCCCCGAGCCCTGCCTAACTGGGCAAAGGGAACGCTAGCAGATCAACCGTGCGGCTCATCCCCGTACTCACCAAACCACCGGGCCAGCCGTCCCCTGCGGCTGACCGCCCGCAACCGCCGCTCGGCGGCGTCCCGCACCCCGGCGGTTGCCACGATCAACAAGCTGTCACCGGTCTTCAGCCGGGTGTCGGGACCGGGCACGAAGCCCACGCCGTCGCGCAGCACCAGGGTGACCGATGCGCCCAGCGGCAACCGGAGCTCGTCGACGTGCACACCGGCCAGCCGGGAGCCCGGTGGCACCTCCAGCTGGAGCAGGTCAGCCCGCATCCGCTCCAACGGTGCGGTCTCCACGTGGATCTCGGTGGCCTCGGCAGGCGCGGTCATTCCCAGGCGGCGGGCCAGTGGCCCGAGCGTCCCCGTCTGCACCAGCGTGAAGATCACCACCAGCACGAAGACCGCGTCGAAGAGTCGCTCCGCACCGGGCACCCGCTCGGAGAGCGGAATGGTGGCCAACACGATCGGCACCGCCCCCCGCAGCCCCGCCCAGGACAGGAACGCCTGCTCGCGCAGGCGGACCCGGAACGGCAGCGCCGAGACGAACACCGACAGCGGCCGGGCCAGCAGCACCAGCGCCAGCCCGGCGACCACGGCCGGCAGCACCGCCGCGTCCAGCCGGCCCGGCGAGGCCAGCAACCCGAGCAGCACGAACAGACCGATCTGCGCGAGCCAGGCCAGCCCGTCGGCGAAGCCCAGGATCGCCTGCCGATGCGGCAACCGGGCATTGCCCAGCAGCACCCCGGCCACGTAGACGGCGAGGAACCCCGAGGCGTGCAGCACCGCCCCCGCGGCGTACGCCAGCACGGTGATTCCCACCGCGGCGATCGGGTACAGCCCGGAGGACGGCAGCGCCGCCCGCCGCAGCGCCCACGTGCCGGCCAGGCCGACACCCACGCCCACCGCGGCCCCGACACCCAGCTCGTAGGCGACCAACCCGGCCTCGAACCACCACGGGTGCGACCAGCCCTCGTGGGAGAGGAGTACCACCAGCAGCACCACCGGCGCGTCGTTGATGCCCGACTCGGCCTCCAGCGTGGCCACCGGTCGGGGCGGCAGGCGCAGCCGGCGCAGGGTGGCGAAGACCGCGGCCGCGTCGGTGGACGAGAGCACCGCGCCGTAGAGCAGCGCCAACCGCCAGTCCAGCCCGAGCGACAGGTGCAGGGTGACGCCGACCACCCCGATGCTGACCACCACGCCGACGGTGGAGAGGGCGGCGGCCAGGCCGAGCACCGGACGCAACGTGGTCCACCGGGCCGTCAGGCCGCCCTCGGCGATGATCACGATCAGCGCGCAGAAGCCGAGGGTCCGGGTCAGCTCGACGTCGTCGAAGCGGATGCCCAGCCCGGACTCGCCGATCGCCACACCCAGCGCCAGGTAGACCAGGAGGCTGGGCACACCGAGGCGGGTGGAGAGCCGGACCGCGCCGACCGCCACCAGGAGCACGGCAGCGCCCAGGAGCAGCGCGACATCCAGCCCGGGCGTCACGGTTGCCGGGCCCGGGCGGTCCTCACCCGGGCGGCCTCAGATCGGCCGGGCGTCGGCGAGCAGGACGGTGGCCGGCGCGCAGTCCCCGCACGGGGTGAAACCGAGCTCGACGGCCTCGGCGACCGGCAGCGTCTCGGGCATCTGATCGACCAGGTGGGGACAGTCGGCGAGGTGATAGCGGGGCCGACCGTCCACGACCTCGACGGGATCGGGCAACCGTGCCACCCGGGCCGCCTCGGCGGGAGTGAGCAGTTGCGCGGTCGGCTCGTCGGCCGTCGGGGCACCGGGGCGTGCGTCCCCGTCCGTCGGCGGCTCGTCGGCCGTCGGAGCACCGAGGCGTACGTCCCCGTCCGTCGGCGCCGCCGCGAAGGGCGGCGCCGGGCTGACGGGCGGCACGTGGTCGACCGGCGGCTCGGGTGGTTGCCGCCACCCGGTGCCGCCGGTTCCGACCGTCGTGGGCACATGCTGGACCGGCACGCCCGGCGGTGGCCCGTACGCGACGCCCGGGTCGGCCTGGGCGGCCGAGCGGGGCGTCGCGGACTGCCGCCGGCCGGTCCGACCGGGTTCCGCCGTCGCGCGGTTGGCGGCTGCCTGGCGGGCGCCCACCACCAACGCCACGGCGGCCAGCAGACTGGCCGCGATGGAGATGATCAACATGAAGCTGGAGCCACCGGCCAGGCCGAGCACCAGCAGCACCACCGCGACGAGGATGAGCAGAAGACTTGCGACTATCACGGCTCACCCCCGCCGCGTCGTACCGTCCAGGTTGGGCCGGCGACCGTCACCATCGGCGGACGCGATCGCCGGCCGGTGCTCAGCGGCCGGCTTCGAGGGCGCCGGAGCGCCCGCCGCCGTACGAACCGGCGAGACCCGCGGTGGCCAGCCCGTTGCCGCCGGCGACCCGGCCTGCCTCGGAGCGGGTCATCTCGGCCTCGAGGCCCTGGCCGCGACCGTCGAGGTCACGCAGCTGGCTCTCCAGGTACGCCTTGAGGCGGGTGCGGTACTCGCGCTCGAACTGCTTGAGCTCCTCGATGTGCTTCTGCAGCGCCGTGCGCTTGGCGTCCAGGCCGCCCATGGCCTCCTGGTGCCGCTGGCGGGCGTCCCGCTCGAGGGCGTCGGCCTTCGCGCGAGCCTCGCGGGTCACCTCCTCGGCCTTGCCACGCGCCTCGGACAGGAGCTGGTCGGCCTCGCGGCGGGCGTCGGACACGTGGTCGTCGGCGGTGCGCTGGGCCATCATCAGCACCCGGAGGGCCTGCTGCTCGCCGTCACCGGTGACCGCCGGGCCGCCGGTCGCGCGGACCTGCTCCAGCTCGGCCTGCATGGCGCGGGCGGCCTGCTCGGCGGACGCCTTGTCACGCTGCACCCGGTCCAGTTGGGCCTTGACATCGTTGAGCTCCGCCGCAAGTCGGGCGTCGCCGCCGGGGCCGGCGGGGGCACCGCCACGGCCGCCGCGCTCCACCTGGGCGCGCAGCTCGTTGTTCTCCTCGATGAGACGGGCGAGCTCGCGCTCGACCTCGTCCAGGAAGGCGTCGACCTCTTCCTCGTCATACCCCCGCTTGCCGATCGGCGGCTTTTTGAAGGCGACGTTGTGGACGTCGGCCGGGGTCAGCGGCATCGAAACTCCTCGGGTCAGTTGCGGCCGCGAAAGCGCGTCGGTCATCAGGCAGATGCCCTGATCGACGGCCCTAACACGAACTCCATCAGCACGAACAGGATAACCAGGAGCACAAGGGAGGCCAGGTCGATGCTCACGGTACCAATTCGCAGCGGAGGGATCACACGCCTCAACGCGTTGAGAGGGGGATCAGTGACGCTCCACACGGATTCCAGTCCTGCCGATGCTCCGCGCCCCGGCTGCCACCGGCGGCCGTACTGCAGGACGGCGCTCAGCACAAACCTGGACAGAAGAAGGAGAAGGAAGACATAGAGGACCAGGTACAACACTTGCAGCAAGATCGACAACACGGTCAGCGACGTCCCTCGGATCGGACGGGATCAACTCAGACTGAAAAAGCCGCCCTCAGCGATCTTGGCCTTGTCCTCAGCGGTGACCTGGACATTGGCCGGTGAGAGCAGGAACACCCGATTGGTCACGCGCTCGATCGTACCGCGCAGTCCGAAAGCCAGACCGGCGGCAAAGTCAACCAGACGGCGGGCATCGGCCTCATCCATCTCGGTGAGGTTGATGATCACCGGAACACCGTCGCGGAAGTGCTCACCGATGGTGCGCGCCTCCCGGTAGGTCGTCGGGTGCAACGTGGTGATCTGGTAGCGCTGCTCCTCCTCGGGCATCGCCCGTTCACGGGCGGTGGCCTGCGGCGCGAGGGCCAGGTTGTCCCTGGTGTGGTAGGTCAGCGCGCCGGAGGTCTCGCCGGCCGACGACCGGGTGATCGACCGGACGCTGGACCGCTCCGCCCGCTCCGGCCGCTCGCCGTCGCCCCGGTCGGAGTCGCTGACCCGCCCGTTCGCCCGCTCGGAGAGCCGGCCCCGCTCGCTGCCCCGCGCCCGGGGAGCCGGCGGCTCCTCGGTGTCGTCGTCATCCTCGTCAGCGAACTCCTCGGCGTACCTGCTCTGCCGGTACCGCGAGTCACGGTAGCCACCCTTGTCGTAGCCACCGTCGTCGTAGGCCCGCTCGTCGTCCTCTTCGACCAGACCGAGCCAGACCCCCGCCTTGCGCAGTGCACCCATCCCCGCGCCCTTCCGTCCGCCGTGCGGCACGCGCCCCCGTGCCATGTCGCCCGTCGCGAGTGGACAACCATGCCCATCGGACCAGAACGGCAATCCCCCTGGCGCGCGATTCGCGTCGCACGCCACGACCCCCGACAAGGGAACGCCGCCCCCGAAACAACACTGATGTAATTTGCTTCTTTCGCGGTCAGGCTACCGCAGCGTGGGGCGCATTCCGAGTAACGCGCTACCGACGCGGACATGTGTCGCGCCGTATCGGATCGCGATTTCCAGGTCCCCACTCATTCCGGCGGACAACGCGCTCGCTCCCGGATGGACCCGGCGGAACGCCTCGGCCACCTCGGCCAGCCGGGCGAAGGCCCGCTCCGGTGCCCAGCCCAACGGCGCCACCGCCATCAGGCCGGCCAGGCGCAGCGTCGGCGCCTCGGCCACCGCCTCGGCCACCGGCTCCAACCCGACGCCCGGGTCGGCCGAGTCCGGCAGCGCGCCACCCCGGGCCGGGTCACCGTCGATGCTCACCTGCAGCAGGGCGGCCAACGGTCGCTCCCGGTCGGCGGCCGCGGTCGCCAACGCCCGGGCCAGCCGGACGCTGTCGACGGAGTGCACCACGTCGGCGTAACGGGTCACCGAGCGGGCCTTGTTGCGCTGCAGCTGGCCGATGAAGTGCCAGCGCGGGCTCACCCCGGCCCCGGCCACCTCGGCGGCCTTGCCGGCCGCCTCCTGGTCGCGGTTCTCCCCCATGTCGGTAACCCCGAGCCCGGCCAGCGCCAGTACGTCGCCGGCCGGGTAGGTCTTGGTCACCGCGATCATCGTGACCTCGGCAGGGTCCCGGCCGGCGTCGGCGCACGCGTCGGCGATGCGGGCCCGGACCAGGGCCAGGCTGGCCGCGAGTTCGACCCGCCGATCCGGTCGTACCGTGGCTGAGCTGTCGGTCATCGGCGGTGCTCAGGACCCGTTCTTGAGGAAGTCGGGCACGTCCACGTCGTCGAAGAGCACCCGGCGCGGCGACTGGGTCGGCGGCGGCGTGGTGAGCGGCGTCGGGACCGGAGCGCTCGGCGGTGCCGGCTGGTTGGTGTTGGTCTTGCGTCCCGGCTCGGCCGCCTTGTACGCCGGCGTGCCCCCGTCGAAGCCCGCCGCGATGACCGTCACCCGCACCTCGTCGCCGAGCGCGTCGTCGATGACGGCACCGAAGATGATGTTCGCGTCCGGGTGGGCCGCGTCGGTGACCAGCTGGGCCGCGTCGTTGATCTCGAACAGACCCAGGTCGGAACCGCCGGCGATGGAGAGCAGCACGCCGCGCGCGCCGTCCATGCTCTGCTCCAGCAGCGGGCTGGAGATGGCCGCCTCGGCCGCCTCGACCGCGCGGTTCTCGCCACGGGCGCTACCGATGCCCATCAGTGCGCTGCCGGCACCGCTCATGACGCTCTTGACGTCGGCGAAGTCCAGGTTGATCAGACCCGGGGTGGTGATCAGGTCGGTGATGCCCTGCACTCCGGAGAGGAGCACCTGGTCGGCGGTGCGGAACGCGTCCATCATGCTGATGTTGCGGTCGCCCAGCGCCAGCAGCCGGTCGTTCGGGATGACGATCAGGGTGTCGCACTGGTTGCGTAGCTCGTCTATTCCCGTCTCTGCCTGCACCTGGCGGCGCTTGCCCTCGAAGGAGAACGGTCGGGTCACCACGCCGATGGTCAGCGCGCCGAGCTTGCGGGCGATGTTCGCCACCACGGGCGCGCCGCCGGTGCCGGTGCCGCCGCCCTCACCGCAGGTCACGAAGACCATGTCGGCGCCCTTGAGCACCTCTTCGATCTCGTCGCGGTGGTCCTCGGCGGCGTTCTTACCGACGTCCGGGTTGGCCCCGGCGCCCAGCCCGCGGGTCAACTCGCGGCCGACGTCGAGCTTCACGTCGGCGTCACTCATCAGCAGCGCCTGGGCATCGGTGTTGATCGCGATGAACTCGACGCCCTTGAGCCCAACCTCGATCATCCGGTTGACGGCGTTGACGCCGCCACCCCCGATGCCGACGACCTTGATGACCGCCAGGTAGTTGTGCGGAGGTGTCATCTCCGGTCCTTTCCCTTCGAGATTGGCTTCGGCCGACCAGGTACGGCGTGGCCTGCCCAGCGGCCGACGACAGCTGTAACCGCGAGGATCAGAGCTGAACCCTCACCCTCTACTAGAGGCTTACAGTTATGTCAACCACTGATCCTCTTCGGGGCAACGTAAGCGCCGCCGCGCGATGAGCCAAGGACCTGCCCGGCGTGTCGCCGACCGGAGCGCGATGAGTGAGGTGCGGCACGTTCTCCGGTCAGCGGAACGTCACCACGTCCGGCGCGCTCACGTCGATCCGGTCGGTGTCCTCACCGAGCAGGGCCGTGGCCACCTTGGCCTTGTCCGTACCCCGGGTCGCGTCACCCCAGACGACCGTCCGGTCCCCGCGCAACAGCAGGCTGATCCGCGCCAGCCCCTCCACGCTCACCTCCACCAACTCGGCGCGCAGCTGCGGGGTCAGCGCGACGAGCACCTCCAGGGCGGCCCGGGTGCCCGGGTCGTCGGCGGCCGGCTGACCCACCCGCACCAACGGCAGCTCGGCGGGCCGCCGGGGCACCGTCTGGAAGGCCACCCCGGTCCGGTCGACCAGCACGAACGTCTCCCCCTGCGGCACCGCGGCCACCGGGGCCCGCTCGGTCACCCGAACCACAAGTGCGCCGGGCCAGTCCCGGGACACCGTGGCCCGCTCCACCGGCGCCAGCGTGCCGACCCGGCGGGCGGCGGCGGCCAGATCGACCCGGGCCAGCGGCACACCGTCGGCCACTGCGACCGCGTCGCGCACCTGCACCGGGGTGACCAGACCGGCACCCTCCACCCGCACCTCGCGGACCCCGAACAACCCGGTGCCCAGCACCGACCAGGCGACCAGCCCGGCCAGGGCGAGCACCCCGGCGGCCACCGCCCACGGCAGGGCCGCGCGCATCCGGCGCTGCCGGGCGCGGGCCATGAACCGGCGGGTCGACGGCGGCACCGCGTCGCTGCCCGCCCGGACCAACTGCCAGCGCCGGACCGGACCGCGTCGCGCGGCGCCGCCGTCGGCCGCGCTGGTCCGCCCTCGGGCCGGGCCGGGGCTCATCCGGCGGTGGGCGCCGCGCCGTCCGGTGCGGCGGCGCCACCGAGGGCCGCGCCGTCGCCACCGGCGGTGGCGCCTCCGGCCACCGGGCCGCCGATCGCCGAGGTGGTGGTCACCGGGTCGACGGTCGTCGTCGGCGCGGAGCCGGCGGAACGTGCGAGAAGTGCGGCCAGCAGCTCGTCACCCATCAGCGAGATCGGCGGGGCGCCCATGGTCACCACCACGTCCCCGGCACGGGCCCGGCGTGCCACCTCGACCGGCGCGTCCTCCCACGAGTCGACGAAGACCTTCCGCTCCGCGGGCAGCGCCACCGCCTCGATGAGCGCCGCCGAGCCCTCGCCCGGCTGACGCAGCTCACCCGGCCCGAAGACCTCCAGCAGCACCACCTCGTCTGCGATGGCAAGCGCCGCGGCGATCTCCGCCTGCGAATCGCGGGTGCGGTACAGCCGGTACGGCTGGAAGACGACGATCAGTCGCCCGTCCCCGGCCACCTCGCGCAACGTCTGGATGGCGAGGGTCATCGAGGTCGGGTGGTAGGCGTACTCGTCGTAGACCAACACGCCGTCCGCGACGCCCTTGCGCTCGAAGCGCCGCCGCACACCGGGAAAGACCGCCAGTGCGGCCTCCGCCGCCGGCAGGGGCAGGTCCAGCAGGTACGCGGCCAGCACCGCGGAGGCGCTGTTGAGGCCCATGTGCCGCCCCGGAACCGGCAGCCGGAACTCGCCCAGCGACCGACCGTCGATCGCGGCCAGGTAGCGCACCCCGCGCGCGGACGAGACCACCTCGGTCAACCGCAGGTCGGCGTCGGCCGCCTCGCCGTACGTGTGGACCCGCCGCCCCTCGGCGCGCAGGGTCTCCGCGAGCCGCCGGCCGCCCGGGTCGTCGGCGCAGGTGATGATGAACCCGTCCGGGTCGGTGAGCCGGGCGAACTCGACGAACGCCGCCTCCAGCGTCGCGTAGTCGCCGTACGTGTTGAGGTGGTCCGCCTCGACGTTCGTGATGATCGAGACGTACGGGCGGTAGATGAGGAACGAGCGGTCACTCTCGTCGGCCTCGACCACGAAGTGCTCGCCGGTGCCGTGGTGGGCGCCCGAGCCGACCTCGGAGATCTCCCCACCGATCACGAAGGACGGGTCCACCCCGGCCTGCTGCAGCACCATGGTCACCATCGAGGTGGTGGTGGTCTTGCCGTGGGTGCCGGCGACCGCCAGCGCCCGGCGGCCGGTCATCGCCGCGGCGAGCGCCTCCGAGCGGTGCATCACCCGCAGGCCGCGCCGGCGCGCCTCGACCATCTCCAGGTGGTCCTGCCCGATGGCGGACGAGTAGACGACGGTGTCCACGCCGTCGAGGTTGGTCGCCTCGTGGCTCATGTGGATCGTCCCGCCGAGCGCCCGCAGGCCGGCCAGCGACGGCCACTCCCGCAGCTCGCTGCCGGAGAGCGGGATGCCCCGGGTGAGGAAGAGCCGGGCGAGCCCGCTCATGCCGACCCCGCCCACCCCGATGAGGTGGATGGTGCCCAGGTCCTCCGCGGTGAGCGTGCCGGCCGGGGTGAACTGGGCGGTCATCGGGCCACCGCCTCGAGAACGAACGACCGCAGTGCCTCGTCGCCGTCGCGCCGCCCGTACGCGGCAGCTGCCGCGCCCATGCCGTACAGCCGCTGCGGGTCACGGATCAGCGGGATGACGGTGCGCTCCAGCCAGTCCGGGGTCAGCTCCGCGTCGTCGACCAGCAGCCCACCGCCGGCCTCCACGACGGGCAGCGCGTTGCGCTTCTGTTCCTGGTTGCTGTGCGGGTACGGCACGAAGATCGTGGGCAGCCCGATCGCGGCCACCTCGGCGACGGTCATCGCCCCACCCCGGGCCAGCATCAGGTCGGCGGCGGCGTAGCCCAGCTCCATCTCGGACAGGTAGGGCAGCGTCACGTACGGCACGGGCAGGTCGGTCGGGATCGGCACCGGCTCGTTGCGGGCGCCCATCACGTGCAGCACCTGCACGCCGTTGCGGGCCAGCTCCTTGGCCGCCCCGGAGACCGCCAGGTTGATCGAGCGGGCACCCGACGAGCCTCCGGCGACGAAGAGCACCGGCAGGTCGGGGCGAAGCCCGAGGTGGGCGCGGGCGGCGGCGCGCAGCGCGTACCGGTCCAGCGAGGCGATGGTGCGGCGCAGCGGCACCCCGACCACGGTGGCGTCGCGCAGCGACTCGGCCTGGCTCGGCTGGTGCGGGAAGCCGACCGCGATGTTCTTGGTGAACCTCATGCCCAGCCGGTTGGCAACCCCCGGCGGCACGTTCACCTCGTGGATCACCATGGGCAGCTCGCGGCGCCAGGCGGCCAGGTAGGCCGGCACCGAGACGTACCCGCCGAAGCCGACCACGGCGTCGGCGCGTACCTCGTCGATCACCTTGCCCGCGGCGCGGGCCGCGGTCCACATCCGGCCCGGGGTGCGGACCAGGTTGAGGTTCACCGACCGGGGCAGCTGGTAGGCCGGGATCTGCCGCAGGTCGTAGCCGTGCGGCGGGATCAGCTCGTTCTCCATGCCCTTGGGTGTGCCGAGGCAGGTGATCCGGACGCCGGGGTCGTGTCGGCGCAGGCAGTCGGCGAAGGCGAGCAACGGGTAGATGTGCCCCCCGGTGCCACCTCCCGCGAGTACCACCGAACGCAGCGGACCCATCAGCGTCTCCTCTCACTCGCCGTACCCGCGCGACTCCGGCCCTGCCGGACGCCGCGCGGCGCGGCCTGGTCGTCCTGTCGCCGCTCGCGGGACCGGGGCACGGACCCTCGGCCAGTCGGCGGCGTCGCCGGGCGGCGACGCCGGCCGGGAAGCGGCGGCAACGGGGCCCAGAGTAGTCGGACCCACCGGGCCGGCGGACGGGCATGCAGTGCTCTGGCCGCATCGGGTTCGGCGCGCGCGAAGGACGCCAGCATGCCGATCGCTGCCAGCGTCACGACCAGGGCACTTCCGCCGTCGGAGATGAACGGCAGCGGGACGCCGGTCAGCGGCACCAGGCCGGTGACCCCGCCGATGTTGATCACGGCCTGACCGACCAGCCACGCGGTCGCCGCAGCCGCGGCGAGCCGGCGGAACGGGTCCTCGACCCGCTGGGCGATGCGCAGCCCGGTGTACGCGAGCACCGCGAACAGGGTCACCACCACGGTGCAGCCGATCACGCCCAACTCCTCGGCGATGATGGCGAAGATGAAGTCGTTGTGCGCCTCGGGCAGCCAGTCCCACTTGAGGCTGCCCTTGCCGAGCCCGACGCCGAACCAGCCGCCGTGCTCGATGGCGTTGCGGGCCTGGACGAGCTGGTAGCAGTTGCCCTCGATGCACTTGGCCGGGTTGGACTGGTTGACGTAGGCGGTGAACCGGCCCAGCCGGTAGTTCTCGGCGTCTTTCGAGCCGGAGCCGGCGCCCAGGGACGCGGCGGCGACCAGCAGACCGACGCCGGCCAGGCCGACCACGGTGAGCACCGAGAAGACCCGCAGCCGTACGCCGGCCGCCCACAGCAGTCCGACGAGCAGCGCGAGCAGACAGAGCATGCTGCCCAGGTCGTTGTAGCCGACGAGCACGAACAGGAGCCCCACCACCGGGAACAGCGGTGTGGCCAGTTCCTTCCACCAGCCCAGCGCGGCGCCCTTGCGGGCCAGCACGTGCGCGCCCCACAGCACGAGCGCGAACTTCGCCACCTCGGCGGGCTGGATCTGGACCGGCCCGACGTAGAGCCACAGCAGCTTGGCGCGCAACGGGCCGAGCGATGTGACCTGGAACAGCGCATTCAACGCGACCAACGCGTTGAGGACGAGCAGCAACACCACGGCCACGCCCAGCGCGGGCCGGCCCAGCTGTCGGTAGGTGCTGGCGGGCAGCCGCTGACACGCCCAGAACGCCACGATGCCGATCCCGGCGAAGATGGCCTGCTTGGTCACCGAGGCGGAGGCGTTGCCGTCCTCGGCGTAGTCCTTGATGCTGGTGGCCGAATAGACCATCGTCAGCCCGATCAGCAGCAGCAGGCCGGCACTCGACAGCAGCAGGTAGTAGGAGGCCAGCGGCCGGTCCAGCAGGCCGCGCAGCGCGGCCAGCCCGCTGGCGGCGTCCAGCCCGCGCGCGGAGGCCAGCCCGCCGGGCGGGCTGCCGGCCGTGGACCCCCGCGACGGTGGTTCGGCCGCCGCCGGTTGGGTCGACCCGCCGGGTCGCGGCCCGGTGCCGCCGGACCCGGCTCCGGCGGCCGGACCACGCCTGGAACCAGGGCCCCGCACCTTCGCCGATCGCGTCCCGCCGGCCCCGTCGGTGTGCTGTTCCTCCCCCATCCGCCCATCATCACCGCTGGACGCGCAGGTGCCCGCCGCGACACTCCCCTCGGCGTGTCGTCCCGGCCCCCACCACACCCCCGCCCCGCCCCAACCGCAAGATCCGCGCAACAGCAGGGATGGTGCCGCCTCGGAACGAGGCGAGGCAGCAGTGGCCCTGACGTTGCGCGGATCTTGTTGCCGGCGTGCGCCGGTCAGGTCATGTTGGCGAGGAACTCGCTGTAGAACAGGCCCAGCGCGATGGCCACGCCGATGCCAGCGATGATCCAGAACCGGACCACGATGTTGACCTCGCTCCAGCCGGCCAGCTCGAAGTGGTGCTGCAGCGGCGACATCCGGAAGACACGTTTGCCGGTGGTCCGGAAGGAGATGATCTGGATCACCACCGACATCGTGATGATCACGAAGAGCCCGCCGATGATCGGCAGCAGCAGGATGGTGCGGGTGGACATCGCCATGCCGGCGATCAGGCCGCCCAGCCCCAGAGCGCCGGTGTCACCCATGAAGATCCGCGCCGGGGACGTGTTCCACCACAGGAAGCCCACACAGGCCCCCGCCGCCGCCCCGGCTATCAGCGCGATCTCCAAGGGGTCGCGGACCGAGTAGCAGTAGGACTGGTGCTGCGCGTAGCTCGGGTCGGCGCACCAGTGCCGGTACTGCCAGAACGCGATCAACGCGTACGCGGCGAGCACCATCACCGAGGCACCGGTGGCCAGACCGTCCAGGCCGTCGGTGAGGTTGACGCCGTTCGTCGCGCCCATCACCACGAAGATGAAGATGATCACCGCGCCGACCTTGCTGACCTGCAGGGCGTCGATGTCCCGGATGAAGCTCAGCGTGGTGCTGCCCACCGTCTCGGTGTTGGTCACCGCGCCCGACGCGTCGGTCATCGTGCTCGGGAAGTACAGCGCGACCACTCCGAACACCGCGCCGACCAGGATCTGGCCGAGCAGCTTGCCGCGCTTGTTCAGCCCCGCGCTGTTGCGCTTGCGGACCTTGAGGAAGTCGTCGATGAAGCCCACCGCGCCGGAGAACACCATCAGCCCCAGCAGCACCAGCGCGGTGATGGTCGGCTCCACCTGGGCGATCTGCAGGTCCGGCAGGGTGGTCAGCGCCAGGTGCCCGGCCACGTACGCGATCACCGTGGCCAGGATGAAGACCACGCCGCCCATCGTGGGCGTGCCCTTCTTGGTCTGGTGCATGGTCGGGCCGTCGGTCCGGATCGGCTGGCCGGCCTTGAGCTTGGTGAACACCTTGATCGCGATCGGGGTGCAGAAGAGCGAGACGAGGAAGGCCACCCCGACGGCGACGATGACCGCCCTCACGCGGTGGCTCCGTTCCCGGAACTGGCGTCGGCGCGCAGGGCGTCGGCCACCTCCCACGTCCGGTACCGGGAGCCCTTCACCAGGACGACATCGCCCGGCCGTAGCTCGCCCCGCAGCACCTCGATGGCCGCCGCCTGATCGGTGAGCAGCACCGACTCTCCTCCCCAGTTCCCTACCGCTGTCGCGCCTTCGTGGATCGGCGCGGCCGGCTCGCCCACCACGAGCAGCCGGTCGACACCCAGCTCGGCCGCGAGTTGGCCGACCTCGGCGTGGCCGTCGGACTCGAACGGGCCCAGCTCGGCCATGTAACCGAGCACCGCGACGGTACGCCGGCCCCGGCCGAGCGCGGCGAGCGCCTTAAGGGCGACCGACATCGAGGCCGGGTTGGCGTTGTAGGAGTCGTCGATGACGGTCACCCCGTCGGGGCGGTCGAAGACGTCCATCCGTCGGGTGGAGACCAGCCCCAGCGCGCCGAGCGCCGTGGCCAGATCGGCCAGCGGCATGCCCAGCTCCCGGGCGACCGCCGCCGCGGCGAGGGTGTTCCCGACCTGGTGACGGCCGGTCAGCCCGAGCCGCACCGGCGCACTGCCCTCCGGGGTGACCAGGGTGTACGACGGGCGCCCCCGATCGTCGAGCGTCACGTCCTCGGCCCGCACGTCGGCGTCCGGTGCCTCGCCGTAGCGGACCACCCGGGCCCTGGTGCGGCTCGCCATCGCGTCCACCCGCGGGTCGTCGGCGTTCAGCACGGCCAGGCCGTCGGGCGGCAACGCCTCGACCAGCTCCCCCTTGGCCAGGGCGATGATCTCCTGCGAGCCGAACTCACCGATGTGTGACGTCCCGACGTTGAGCACCACGGAGATCGTCGGCGGCACCACCTCGCACAGGTAGCGCACGTGCCCCACCCCGCGCGCGCCCTTCTCCAGCACCAGGTACCGGGTGTCCGGGCCGGCCTGCAACGCCGTGTACGGATGCCCCAACTCGTTGTTGAACGAGCCGGGCGGCGCCACCGTCGCGCCGAGCCGTGCGGTGAGCTGGCCGATCAGGTCCTTCGTGGTGGTCTTGCCGGAGGAGCCGGTCAACCCGACCACGGTCAGCCCGGGCAACCGGTCCACCACCGCGCGTGCCAGCCGGCCCATCGCGGTCAGCGCGTCGGCGACCAGCACCATCGGCACCCCGGGCACCTCACGGGTGCCGAGCACCGCCACCGCGCCGGACGCGATCGCCGTCGCCGCGTAGTCGTGCCCGTCGACCTTCTCCCCGGGGAACGCCACGAAGAGCGCGCCGGGCGCCACCTTGCGCGAGTCGAACTCGACCGGGCCGGTGACGGAAACGGTCGGATCGACGGCGACCAGCCGGCCGTCGACCGCCTCGGCCACCTCGGCCAGGGTCAGCGCGATCACCGCTGACCCGCCAGGTCCCCGAAGCGGGCCCGCAACGCGCCGGCCAGTTCGGTTCTGTCGTCGAACGGGAACACCTCGCCGTCCACCTCCTGGCCACGCTCGTGGCCCTTGCCGAGCAGCGCGATCACGTCGCCCGGCTCGCTCAGGCGGACCGCCTCGTCGATCGCGGCCCGCCGGCCGTCCACCTCGATGATCCGGGCGGCCGCGCCGGCCCGGTACGCCCCGGCGAGCACCTCGGCGCGGATCTCCGCCGGATCCTCGGTGCGCGGGTTGTCGTCGGTCACCACCACCACGTCGGCTCCCTGCGCCGCGGCGGCGCCCATCACCGGCCGCTTGCCCCGGTCCCGGTCCCCGCCGGCGCCGATCACACAGATCAACCGGCCGGCGCTCAGCTCGCGCAGCGCGGCCAACGCGGCCACGATCGCGTCCGACTTGTGCGCGTAGTCGACCACCCCGCGTACCGGCCCGACGACGTCGACAAGCTCGAGCCGGCCGGGTACGCCGCCGCAGGCGGCCACGCCGCTCGCCGCGGTCGCCGGGTCGACCCCGACGCCGACCAGCGCGGCGATGGCCAGCAGCGCGTTGGCGACGTTGTGCCGCCCGGGCAGCGCCACCCCGGCGGGCAGCGCCAGCCCGTCCGGGCCGTGCGCGACGAACCGCTGGGCGTACCCCTCGCCGTCCACGCCGTCGGCCCACCACGTCGCGTCCTGGTCGCCGGCCGCCGAGTAGCTGACCGTCGCCGGCTTGTACAGCGCCTTCAGCGCCGGATCGTCGTGGTTGAGCACCTCGACCGCACAGCGGCCGTCGAAGAGCTGCGCCTTGGCGGCGAAGTAGTCGGCGCTGTCGGCGTGGAAGTCCAGGTGGTCGGAGCCGAAGTTGGTGTAGCCGCCGACGGCGAAACGGACGCCCCCCACCCGGCCCATGGCCAGCGCGTGGCTGGAGACCTCCATGACCACCGCGGTGACCCCGCGCTCCCGGGCGGTCGCCAACATGGCGTGCAGGTCGGTCGCCTCGGGGGTCGTACGCACGCTGTCGACCACCAGGTCACCGAGCCGGGTCTCCACGGTGCCGATCAGCCCGGTGGTGTGCCCGGCGGCGCGCAGCCCCGACTCGATCAGGTACGCGGTGGAGGTCTTTCCGGCGGTGCCGGTCACGCCGATCACCGTGAGCCCCGCGGTCGGGTCGCCGTACACGGCCGAGGCCACCTCGCCGAGGACCGCGCGAGGGTCGGGCACCACCAGGGCGGGCAGACCGGTGCCCGCCGCCAGGTCGGCGCCGGCCGGGTCGGTCAGCACCGCCACCGCGCCGGCCGCTGCGGCGCCGATCGCGAACTCCGCGCCGTGCCGGCGGGCACCGGGCAGGGCCGCGTACAGGTCGCCGGGAAGGACCTCCTGGCTGGCGTGGGTGGCCCCGGTGACGACCACGTCGGCGGCGTCCGCCGGAAGGTCGGCGGCGAGCCGGACGGCGATATCGCCGAGCCGGACTCCGGTCACGGTACGTGGACGTGGATTGCCGGGCACGGCGTCAGACCCTACCCGGTCGTCCGGTTCCGGCCGTACAGCCGCCCCGGTGGTTCGTCGGCACTCACCGATGATGTCCCGCCGTTGCTGGTCAGCGCGGAAACACCACGAACTTGGGCGACCCAGTCGTCGACGGCGGTACACGGTAGTGACGCAGCGTGAACTGCATCATGTCGCGGAACGCCGGCCCCGCGACGGCGCTGCCTCCACCGTCCGGCGCGTACACGAAGACCGCGATCACGTAGCGGGGCTTCTCGGCGGGGGCCATCCCGATGAAGGAGGACACCTCGGCGGGCTGCTTCTTGCCGTTCACCAGCCGCCAGCCGGTGCCGGTCTTGCCGGCGACCCGGTAGCCGGGGACCGCGGCGGTCAGGCCGGTGGCGTGGTCGACGGTGGTGACCGCCTCCAGCATGGTGCGCAGTGCCGCCGCGTTCTGCGGACTGAGCACCGAGCGGGTCACCGGGGCCGGCGCGGGAGTCACCCGCCCGTCCGGGCCGATCGTCTCCTTCACCAGGTGCGGCTGGACGTAGGTGCCGTTGTTGGCGATGGCGTTGTAGGCGGCGGCCATCTGCAGTGGGGTCGCGTCGACGCTGTGCCCGATGGGCACCGACCCGTGCGAGGAGTCACTCCACTCGTCGGCCGGCAGCAACCGGCCGCTTGCCTCACCGGGCATGCCCTCGCCGGTGGGCTGGCCCAGGCCGAACCGTTTCTGGTAGTCGATCAACCGATCCGGGCCGAGCTTGTCGGCGATGGTGATGGTGCCGACGTTCGACGAGTAGGCGAGCATCCCGGGCACGCTCATCCGCCTGCCGTCCGCCGGATGGGTGTCGGAGAACCAGGTGTCACCCATCTTGATGGTGTTCGCGATGGGCAGCGTGGTGTCCGGGGTGATCACCCCTTCCTGCAGCGCCGCGCCGAAGGTGATGGCCTTGTGCACCGAGCCGGGTTCGACCACGAAGCTGGTCGCTGCGTCCTCTCGGGCGACCGGGTCGCTCGAGACCGGCTTCGCCGCGTCGTAGGTGGGATTGCTGGCCTGTGCCAGCACCTCACCGGTGGGCACGTCGATGATCACCGCCGCCCCGGTGCTGCCCGGGTGCGGCGCCAACGCCACACTGAGGATCTTCTGGCAGCGGTACTGCAGGTCGCGGTCGATGGTGAGCGTCATCGAGCTGCCCGGCTTGGCCGGCGTGGTCTTGCTGTAGCCACCCGGGATCGGCGCCGCGAGGTCACGGCGGCCGGCCTCGTACACCCACCTGCCGTCCTGCCCGGCGAGCAGGTCGTCGTAGCGGGCCTCCAGCCCCTCCAAACCGTCCATGTCCTGGCTGGTGAAGCCGATCAGGTTGGCTGCGAGGTCGCCGCCGGGCACCTCGCGCCGCTCGTCCCGGTGCACCCCGATGCCGGGCAGATCCAGGGCCATCACCTGCTTGGCGGTCGGGATCTCCACCCCCCGCGCCAGATAGGCGAACGTCGACCAGTTGCCGGTCTCCAGCCTGCGCGGCTTCATGAGCTCGCTGAGCTTCGACGCCGGAATGCCGAGCAGCGGGGAGAGCGCCTTGGCGGTGCCGGCCTGGTCCTTGATCAGGGTCGGGTCGGCGAACACGTACCGCGCCTCGATGCTGTGTGCCAGCGGGGCTCCGGTGCGGTCGTAGATCGCGCCGCGCGGCGCCGGCAGCTCGACCTTGCGGGTCCGGTCGGCGACGCCGCCTCCGGCGTACGCCGGGGTGTCCACGGCCTGGAGGAAGATCAGTCGCCCGCCGATGGTGGCGAACAGCGCCAGGGTGAGCACGGTGGCCAGGCGCAGACGCAGCCGCGGGTCGGCCAGCTTCGGCGGGCGTGGCGGCTTGCGGGACGGTCGCCGGGCTGCCGGTCGGGCCGCACGGCCGGGCGCGCGGGGCGTGGTCCGGCGGCGTGGCGGCGGCTCGTCGCCGGCCGGGCCGCGCGGGGTTCGCGGCGCGACGGTGCGCACGACCCCGCCGCGTCCCGCCGCCGGAGCGTCCCGCCGGCCGGAGCGGGCGGCGGCCCGACCACCGTCGAGGACCTGCAACGCCGGCCGGAACGGGTCGCCGGACCGGGTGCTGCGCGGGGTACGTCGCTGCTCGGCACCCCCGCTGCGCGCCGGAGTGCCCTCCCGGATGGTCCGGCCCCGAGGGGTGTACGCCCGCGCGCCGGAGATCCCTCCCATGCCCGGTTCCCCGGTACGTGGATCCGCGTCCGTGGCGCCATCGTCACGTGCAGAGCCGCGCCGGGACCCCGCGGGGTCCCGGCGCGGCTCGTCCGACCTCGGTGGCACCGGTCAGCCTCCCGCGCCCTGCTGGCTGGTCACCGACGGCTCACCGGTCGCCGGCTTCGGCACGCCGATGGTCTTGCCGTCGGGCAGCCGGACGTACCCCGGCTCGCCGGCGTCGACCAGGCCCAGCCGACGCGCCTCGGCGGTCAGGTTGCCCGGTGCCTCGAAATCGGCGATCTGCTTGTCCAGCTGCTGCTTCTCCAGGTCCAGACGGCTCTGCTGCTGCTGCAGCTTCTCCAACCGGAAGGCGTTCTCATTGATCTTGGTGTTGACCGCCAGAATGCCCAGCACCCCACCGACCACCAGCAGCACGATCAGCGCCGCGAACGGCGCCCGCGGCACCGAGACCGGCGGCGGCGGCGCAACCCGCAGCTGGGGCGGACGAGCGGTCGCGGCGACGGCGGCCTTCTCGGCCGGCCGCAGCGCGGCACTGCCCTGCGTCGGGAACTCGCGCGCCCCCCGGGCGCGAGTCTCCCCCTGCCGGTTTCCTCGATCGATGCGTGGCGTACCGTTCCCCACGCGCGTCGCCCGCTCCGCCGCGGTCCGGCCCCCCGACCGCGGTGCGCGCTGCCCGCCGCCGGTGACGTCCCGGCGGTCGCGCTTGTCATTGTTCATGTCCCCTCCCCCTCAACGTCCGTCCCTCTGCCGGCCCGACGCCCGTTGATCCCCCACGGATCACGCAGCCCCGGTGCCCGGTTGGTGCATCCCCTTCACCCTTCGGCGAGACCGTTCGCGGTCGGTCCGCCCGTGCTCCTCCGCGTTCGGGTCGAGTCGCTCCGCGGCCCGCAGCCGCACCGAAGCGGCCCGCGGGTTCGCGGCGACCTCCACCTCCCCGGCCAGTTCGGCGCCCCGGCTGAGCAGCCGGAACGTCGGACCGGACCCGGGCAACTCGACCGGGAGGTCGACCGGGCCCTTACTGCGGACCCGGTCCGCGAGCGCCACCTTGGTGAGCCGGTCCTCCAGCGAGTGGTAGGACAGGACCACCATGCGACCGCCCACGGTCAGTGCGTCGAGCGCAGACGGCAGCGCCGTCTCCAGCGCTGCCAGCTCTTTGTTTACCTCGATCCGTAAAGCCTGAAACGTTCTCTTTGCCGGGTGCCCGCCCGTTCGTCGGGCTGGTGCCGGAATCGAGTCGCGGACCAGCTCCGCCAACCGCGCCGACGAGGTGATCCGGGTGCGTTCCCGCTCCCGGATGATCGCCGAGGCGATCCGGCCGGCGAACTTCTCCTCGCCGTAGACCCGCAACACCCGGGCCAGGTCCGGATGCCCATAGGTGTTGACCACCTCCTCGGCGGTCACCCCCCGGGTCTGGTCCATCCGCATGTCCAGTGGCGCGTCCTGGGCGTACGCGAACCCGCGGTCGGGCGCGTCCAACTGCAGCGACGAGACACCCAGGTCGAACAGGATCCCGTCGATGCCCGGATAGCCCAGCCGGACCAGCACCTCGGGCAGCTCGTCGTAGACGGCGTGCTCCAGGTGGATCCGATCGGCGAACCGGGCCAGCCGGACCCGCGCGTGGGCGAGCGCCTCGGTGTCCCGGTCCAGCCCGATCAGGACCGTTTCCGGGTGCGCCTGCAGCACCGCCTCCGCGTGCCCGCCCAGGCCGAGCGTCGCGTCGACGTGCACCGTCCGGCCGTCTCGACCCAGCGCGGGGGCCAGCAGCTCGAGACAGCGCTCGAGCAACACCGGCACATGCGTGCCTCGTAGCTCCCCCATGATGACCCCCACTGGTTGAAACGTCCGTTCTTCTCGTGCGCCTGTCGTGGAGACGGCGCTGCCGTCGTACCGCCAGATCCCCATCCGCTCCCGCCAGGCACCGGGCTCGCCCGATGACTGGATCGTGCGCCTGGCACCGGGGAAGGGGTGCCAGGAACTCGAAAGCGGCTGGAGATCTCGCAGTACGTCGGGCGCCGTTCCGCCCTACAGATCGCCGGGCAGCACCCCCTCGGAGATGTCGGCGAAGTCGTCTTCGCTCTCGGCGAGGTAGGTCTCCCAGGCGGCCCGGTCCCAGATCTCCACCCGCGTGCTCGCGCCGATGACCACGAGATCGCGGTCCAGGGCGGCGTACGCCCGCAGGTGAGCCGGGATGGTGACCCGGCCCTGCTTGTCCGGAACCTCGTCGTGGGCGCTGGCGAAGAAGACCCGGCTGTAGGCCCGGGCCGCCTTGTGCGTCATCGGCTGCGCGCGCAACTGCTCCGCGATCCGCTGGAACTCGGGCGTCGGAAAGACGTAGAGGCAGCGCTCCTGCCCTTTGGTGACCACGACACCCCCCGCCAGCTCGTCCCGGAACTTGGCCGGAAGGATCAACCGGCCTTTGTCGTCCAGGCGTGGAGTGTGGGTGCCGAGAAACACCGGCCCAACCCCCTCGCCCTTGAACGGCGTTCGCGGCGCCGCTGACCCCCCGGGCCGGTGAGCCCTCCCGGCCTCACCATTGGCCCCCACTCTACTCCACTTCCCTCCACCCGCAACCAGATTCGCCCGCGTGGCGCGCCCGATCCAGGGCCAAAACCGCACGTCACGAGGGGTGGAGTGGAGTGGAGGGCCTCCGGGCCCACCCGGCGTGGTCCGCTTTCCGACATAGATCGACAGCGTCCGGAGGACGTCGACCTGGCCGCCCGCGCGGGCACCACGGCCGAACGGTTCGCCGTCGGCGGCGATCTGGTGGGGTGCCGGGTCCGGTAACCTCGCTCGCGTGACGGACGCGAAAATGCCCCTACGGGCCAAGGTGGCCAGCTCCGTGTCACGGACCGCCGCAGCGCTCTCCCGGGCGGCCGGCCGTGGCGACGGTTCGGTGATCGGCGGGTGGATCGGCCTGAAGATCGACCCGGAACTGCTGGCCCACCTGTCGGCCGGGCGCGCCATCGCGCTCGTCTCCGGCACCAACGGCAAGACCACCACGACCCGGTTGACCGCCGCCGCGGTCGGCGTCCTCGGCCGGGTCGCCACCAACTCCTTCGGCGCCAACATGCCCTCCGGGCACACCTCGGCGCTGGCCAAGGCCGGCAGCACCCCGTACGCCGTGCTGGAGGTCGACGAGCACTACCTCGCCCAGGTGCTCGAGGCGACCGAGCCGCACGTGGTCGCCCTGCTGAACCTCTCCCGCGACCAGCTCGACCGAGCCAAGGAGGTCGCCATGATGGCGCAGCTCTGGCGCGCGGCGCTGGTCCGGCACACCGACGTACGGGTGGTGGCCAACGCCGACGATCCGATGGTGGTCTGGGCCGCCACCCCACCGGCCGATCCCGCCCGTGGCATCAACCCGCCGCACGTGACCTGGTTCAGCGCGGGTCAGCGCTGGCACGACGACTCCTGGGTCTGCCCCGAGTGCGGCTCCACCATCCAGCGCAACGGTGATCAGTGGTGGTGCACCGGCTGCTCGCTGCGCCGACCAGAGCCGCAGTGGGTCGTCGAGGACGAGGGTGTGCTGGACCCGACCGGTGCCTGGCACAAGGTCTCCCTCCAACTGCCCGGCAAGGTCAACCTGGGCAACGCGGCGACCGCGCTGGCCGTGGCCGCCGAGTTCGGCGTCCGCCCCGTCGACGCGGTGTCCCGCCTCGGCATCGTCACCTCGGTGGCCGGCCGCTACGCACAGGTGGACAAGGACGGGCGCAACATCCGGCTCCTGCTGGCCAAGAACCCGGCCAGCTGGCTGGAGGCCTTCGACATGGCCGACGACGCGCCGACCCTGCTCTCCATCAACGCCCGCGACCCCGACGGGCTGGACACCTCCTGGCTCTTCGACGTCGACTTCGCCCCGTTGCGGGGCCGACAGGTGTTGATCACCGGAGACCGGGCATACGACCTCGCGGTCCGCCTGGACGTCAACGGCGTGCCGTTCCAGCACGTCCGCACATTCTCCGACGCGATCCAGTCGGTCCCGCCCGGGCGGCTGGAGGTCATCGCGAACTACACCGCGTTCCAGGACATCCGAGCGGAGTTGGACCGTGTCAACTGAAAGCCTGCGCATCGTCTGGATCTACCCCGACCTGCTCTCCACCTACGGCGACCGGGGCAACGCTCTGATCCTCGCCCGGCGGGCCCGCCAGCGCGGCATGCCGGTCGAGGTTCTGGAGGTCCGCTCCGACCAGCAGCTGCCCGCGACCGCCGACATCTACCTCGTCGGCGGCGGCGAGGACGGTCCGCAGGCGCTGGGCGCGCAGCGGCTGATCGCCGACGGCGGCCTGCACCGCGCTGTCGCCCAGGGTTCGGTGGTGTTCGGCGTCTGCGCCGGCTACCAACTGCTCGGCATGTCCTTCTTCGCCAAGGGAGTGCAGTGCCGCGGCCTGGAACTGCTCGACCTGCAGTCCGACCGCGGTGCCAGCCGGGCCGTCGGCGAGCTGGCCGGCGAGATCGACCCCCGACTGGGCCTGCCCGCGCTGACCGGCTTCGAGAACCACGGCGGCCGCACCCACCTCGGCCCCGAGGTCTCCCCGCTGGCGCGGGTCAGCACCGGGGTGGGCAACGACGGCACCACCGAGGGCGCCTGGCGGGGCAAGCTGCTCGGCACCTACTCGCACGGCCCGGCGCTGGCCCGTAACCCGGCCCTGGCCGATCTTCTGCTGCGCTGGGCCACCGGGGCGCACCAGCTGCCGCCGCTGGACGACACCTGGTCCGACCGGCTCCGGAGTGAGCGTCGCGCCGCGGTGGCCGTCGCCCGCCCGTGATCCCCGCCGTCCGGCGGCTGCTCCGGCAGCCGTCGGCCGCCCGGTTCGCCCTGCTCGTGCTGCTGATCGGTGGCTGCGCGTTGCTGCTGCTGCTGGTCCCTCGACCGGACCCGGCGCAGCTGCCGCGGCTGGCCGACGAGCTGGGTGACCTCGCCCCGGTGGCGGCGATCCTGGGCGGTGCGTTGCTGCTGGTCGCACTGGTCCCCCGAACCTTCATCACGCTCGCCTCGGGTGCGATCTTCGGCCCGCTGGAGGGCGCCGCGTACGCCCTGGGTGCCGCGCTGGTGGCCGCGGCGATCGGGTTCGCGGTCGGCCGCCTGCTCGGCCGGGAGTTCGTGGCCGAGCGGGTCCGCGGCCGCCTGGCCCGCCTCGACGGCTGGTTCGCCCGGCAGAGTGTGCTCGGCGTGGTAACCGTCCGGTTGCTCCCGATCGCCGGTTTCGGCCTGGTCAGCTACGGCTACGGCACCACCGCTGCCCGGGTGCTGCCGTTCCTGGCCGGCAGCGTGATCGCCTCCGCGCCGACCGCCTTCGGTTACGCCGCGATCGGGGCGGCCGTCAGCTCGCCGGGCCACGTCAACTGGTACGCCGCCGCCCCCGCCAGCCTCGGCCTGATCGCCAGCGTCGTGCTGATCCTCCAGTGGTGGCGCGCCGAACGGCGCCGACGGTCGATGCCGGTCTGAGCGTGCCTGACCCGATCGACCCGCTGGGCGGGCAGCGACTGGCTGGTGGCTTCGTCAACGACGTGGTCAGAATCGGCGACACGGTGCGCCGTACGCCACCGGCCAACCTGGACTTCGTCGGCGCGCTACTGGGCCACCTGGCCGAGGTCGGCGCGGACCTCGCCCCTCGGCACCTGGGTGTCGACGCCCTCGGCCGACAGGTGCTCAGCCACCTCGAGGGCCGGGTGCCGTGGCGGGACCAGGAGGACCAGGTCTTCTTCGCCGATCCGGCGCTGGTGCGGCTGGCCGAGCTGATCCGGCGCCTGCACGACACCTGTGCGGGCACGGCGCTGGCCGGCGACGCCGAAACGGTCTGCCACCGCGACCTGTCACCGAAGAACACCGTCTACCGGGACCTTCCCGCCGGTCCCCTGCCGGTGGCCTTCCTCGACTGGGACCTGGCCGCGCCCGGCCGCCGGATCGAGGACGTCGCGTTCGCCGGGTGGCACTGGGCCGCGCTGGGCGAGGGCGGCGACCCAGCCGAGCTGGGTCGCCGCTGCCGCCTGCTCTGCGACGCCTACGACGCCGCGGCGCCGACCGCAACGGCATCCGCCACCCTGGCGCGGGATGAGCTGGTGGGCGTGATGCTCGACCAGATCGAGAGCACCTGGCGGGGTATCGACGCCGGCGCCGACCGCGACGAGCCGGGTATGCGCCGGCTACGCGACGCGGGCGCGGTCGAGGGAGTACGCCGCTGGCACAACTGGCTGCACATCCACCGCGCCGGGGTCGAGGCGGTGCTCGACCTCTGACCGACACCGGTTCGCAACCGACCCGGCGGAACGACGCAGGGCCGGTTGCGTTCCCGGGAACCTACTTCGGTGCCGGTGACGTGTAGCCGACCACGGCCGACTCCCAGTTGGAGTGCAACACGTGGGAGACGATGTCCGACTGGTTGCCCCCGACCACGTAGTGATTGCCGTCGGTGCTGGTGTCGTAGTACGACGTCACGATGGCCACGTGGTCGATGACCCCGTCACGCTCCCAGTCGTAGACAGCGGCGTCACCCTTGCGCGGGACGTAGCCGCTGCCCCGGGCGTGCCAGGTGCCGTTGTTGATGCCGTAGGTCCGGAAACTCGACGCGGCGGCGTTGAGCCCGGTGTACTTCGCGCCGCCCCAGTAGAAGGCGAACTTCGCGAAGTCGGCGCACCACGCCCGGGCCCGCCACCTCACGTCGTCCCAGGTCTTCGACCCGTTCCGATACATGTAGCCGGGGCTCACCGGACCGCAGGTGCCGGTCCCCGAGCTGTCGTAGCGGTCGTTGTTCGGGTCGGCCCAGAAGCCGGTGTAGAAGTTGCAGTTCTGGCTGGTGCGCTCCCTCAGTCGGTACTGGACATCGGCGTTCTCTGATTTGAGCTGTTCCCAGGCGATGTTGCCGACGTCGATGCCCAGTTGCGTGTCGGCGGCGTGCGCGATCCCCGGCACGACGAAGATGCTCGAGGTGGCGGCGACCACGGCCACCACGGCCATGCGGAATGCTTTCAACGGTTTTCTCCTGTCCGGGGCGATCAGAGCCACCCACCGCAGCGGCGGTTGGTGTTGGCGTCACTGGTGCAGACCTTGAGGTAGACGCCGGAGCTGAAAGGGCCGTACCACTCGTCCTCGGCCCAGTCACCGGCGCCTCCGGTCGCCTCGTCGAGCTTCACGCCGGCCGTCGAGGTGTTCGGCGTCCTGATCCAGACCTCGGCGCGGCGACCGTCCTTGGCCGTGTCTTCCAGGAAGTAGCTGAGGCCGGTGGTGAATGCCTCAGGGCAGATCTGGTAGGTCAGATCGGCTCCGGAGATGCTGGCCGTACTGCCGCGGCACGCGGCTGCCGACGCGGCCGTGGGTGACAGGACCACCGCGGCGGTCCCGACGAGGCCGGTGGCTACGGCTGCTCGCAGGCCACGCTGCCAAGCTTGGTTCATGTGCCCTCCTCATCGTGCCCGGGCGCCCGCTGTGTCGACGCCCGGTGGAGGCGCTTCGACGCCCCCCGTTGCGCACACTCTCCCGGCGCGTGGTGGAAGCGGAGTGGAAGTCGGGTGCGAATCCGGTGCACCACGAGATCCGTCAGAATCGATACAATGCGTCGAGCAGCCCGCGACGAGCACGGGGGGATCTCGGATGGGGCAACTGCGGCTCGCCGTGCTCGGTCCATTGGAGGCCGAACGGGCCGGCGCCGCGATCCGGCTCGGTCCGCGGCAGGTGGAGCTGCTCTCCGTGCTCGTCATCGAACTCGGCCGCCCGGTGCTGGCCCGCCGCCTGGTGGATCTCCTCTGGGGTACCACCGCGGGCGACGGCGCGGCGACGACGCTCCGCAGCCATGTCTCGCACCTGCGGCGTGCCCTCGGGCCCGGCCGGTCCGCGCCCGCGGAGGCCTCGATCGTCGCCACCGTCGGCACCGGCCCCGGCCTGGCGTACCGGCTGGATCTGCCCCACGACTGTGTGGACGCCCGCCTCTTCGAACAGGAGGCCGCGCAGGGGCGGCAGCTGCTCGACGGCAGCGACCCGGCGGTGATCCCACGCGCCGCCGAGCTCTTCGGCGCCGCACTGGCCCGCTGGCGCGGGCCGGCCCTCGCGGACGTCGCCAACCGGCCGTTCGCCCTGCCGGAGGTGGCCCGTCTCGACGCGTTGCGCCGCACCGCCCGACGCGGTCACGCCGAGGCGCTGATCGCGCTCGGGCGGGCCGCCGCCGCCGTCGGCGTGCTCACCGGCGCGGTTCTCGACGACCCGTACGACGAGGGCGTCCGTCACCTGCTCACGCTCGCGCTCTACGCCGAGCAGCGGGTGGACGAGGCCGCCGAGGTCTGCCGACGGGGCATCGCCCTGCTGCGGGAACGAGGCATGGACGCACCGCAGCTCCACCGTCTGCACGCCGCTGTCCTGCGGCGCGACGAGCTGCCGATCCCGGCACCCGCGGCGGTGGTCGCCGGACTCGCGCCGGTGGCGCCGGCGAGCCTGCTGCCACCGGACCCGCCGCACTTCGTCGGCCGGGGCGTCGAACTCGATGCGGCTCGGCGGCAGTGCCTGGCGCCCGAGCGGCGGCAGATCCTGCTCGTCACGGGTGCGGCCGGCGTGGGCAAGACCAGCTTTGCCATCCGTCTGGCGCACCTGCTCGCCGAGGGCTTCCCGGACGGATGCCTCTACGTCAACCTGCGCGGCTTCGATCCGGGCGGTGCGGCGATCGCCGGGGACGAGGTGGTGCGACTCTTCCTCGACGCGTTGCAGGTGTCACCGGAGCAGATGCCGGCGAGCGAGGAGAGTCGGGCCGCCCACTACCGGAGGCTGCTGTCGGAACGCCGCATGCTGATCGTGCTCGACAACGCCCGGGACGCCGGTCAGGTGCGCCCGGTCCTGCCCGGTGCCGCGGGCTGCGCGGTGGTGGTGACCAGCCGGCAGCAACTGCCCGGCCTGGTGACCGTCGAGGGCGCCCATCCGGTCACTCTCGACCTGCTCACTGCTGTCGAGGCCCGCGAGTTGCTGGCGAGCCGGCTGGGCGACGACCGGGTGGCGACGGAGCCGGGGCCGGTGGCCGGGATCATCGAGCGGTGTGACCGTCTGCCGCTGGCCCTGGCGATCGTGGCGGCCCGCGCGGCGACCCATCCCCGGTTCCCGCTCGCCGTGTTGGCCCGGGAACTGACCGAACTCCGAGGCAGCCTCGACGGCTTCGCAGCCGGCGATCCGGCCACCGACCTCCGGTCGGTCTTCTCCTGGTCGTACCGGGCCCTCGGCGGTGCGGCGGCGCGGCTGTTCCGCCTACTCGGGCTGTATCCCGGGCAGGATATCTCGGTGCGGGCCGCCGCAAGCCTCGCCGCACTGGCCGAGCGGCAGGTCCGCCCCGTCCTCGCCGAACTGGCCCGTGCGCAACTCGTGACGGAGCGGGCACCGGGCAGATACACCTGCCACGATCTGCTCCGGGCGTACGCGGCGGAGCTGGTCGAGTCGGAGTCCGCGGAGGTGGGCCACGCGGCCCGGCGCCGGATTGTCGATCACTATCTGCGCAGCGCCTGGATGGCCGACGCGCGACTGTCCCCGCTGCGTGAGCCGATCACGCCGCCGCCGATCGAGACGGGCGTGATCCCGGAGGAGCCGGCGGACAGCGCCTCGGCGTTGACCTGGCTCGCCCAGGAGCACGGCGTGCTCATCCGGGTGGTCGAGCTGGCTGCTCGGCACGGCTTCGACCGGCACGTGTGGCAGTTGGCCTGGGCGGTGACCACCTTCCTGTCCCGCCGGGGCTGCTGGGAGGACCTGATCGCCGTACAGCACCGCGCGCTGGTCGCGGCCGAGCGCCGCGGCGACGGGGCCGCAGCGGCGCAGGCACACCGGGACGTCGTCGCGGCCTTCTCGGAGACCGGCCGCCTCCGGCTGGCCCGTGAGCACCTGGAGTCTGCGCTGGCGCTGCTCGGGGATCTCGGCGACCGGACCAGCCAGGCGCAGACGCTGCTGACCCTCGGCTGGATCAACGAGAAGGAGGGTGACCAGGCGACCGCGCTGCACCACGACGAGCAGGCGCTGGCCCTCTTCCGCGCCGACGGGCACCGGGCGGGGGAGGCCCGAGCGCTCAACGCGATCGGCTGGGACCATGCCGTGCTCGGCGCGTACCGGGAGGCGGTCGGCTACTGCCAGCGGGCACTGGTCCTGCAACGCCGGCTCGGTGACGGGGTCGGGGAGGCGAGCAGTTGGGACACCTTGGGCTACGCCCACCACCATCTCGGCCACCACCGCCGGGCAGCTCGCTGCTTCCGACGGTCACTGGCGCTCAGTCGAGAACTGGGACACCGCTACAACGAGGCGGAGGCGCTGCACCACCTGGGCGACAACCACGAAGCCCTCGGCGACCTGACTGCCGCACACGACTGCTGGCTGGGCGCTCTCGAGATCCTCACCGACATGCGGCACCCAGCGGCCGCGCAGGTGCGCGACAAGCTTTCGGCGGGCCACGGCCCTCCCGGTCGCCGGCCGGAGGTCGCGGCCGTCGTCCACTGAGTGCACGGCATCCCGTACCGGCACGGTGGACAAACGCACCGGCCGGTACGGGACGCACGGACGAGCACCATCACATGACGACGGAGACCATCCGGCCCTTCACCACGATCACCTTGCGGGGCTCCTTACCGGCCAGGGTCTCGGCCACCGCCTCCAGGGCGGCGGCACGTACGGTCTCCTCGGACGCGTCGGCGGGGACCTCGACGCGCCCCCGGACCTTGCCGTTGATCTGCACCGGGTAGGTCACCGTCTCCGACACCAACAGCGCCGGGTCGGCGGTCGGGAAGTCCGCGTACGTCAGGGAGGCCGTGTGGCCCAACCGGCGCCACAGTTCCTCGGCCAGGTGCGGTGCGAACGGCGCCACCATCAGCACCAGCGGCTCGGCCACCTCCCGCGGCGTCGCCGACAGGCGGGTCAACCCGTTGGTCAGCTCGATCAGCTTGGCGATGGCCGTGTTGAACCGGATACCGTCCATGTCGCCACGGACCCCGTCGATCACCTTGTGCAGCAGCTTGCGGGTCGCCACGTCGGCCGGCTCCTCGCCGACCCGCAGCGCGCCGGTCTGCTCGTCGACCACGGCACGCCAGACCCGCTGCAGGAACCGGTACGAGCCGACGACCGCCCGGGTCTCCCACGGACGGGACACCTCCAGCGGCCCCATCGACATCTCGTACACCCGGAAGGTGTCGGCGCCGTACGCGGCGCACATGTCGTCGGGGGTCACCACGTTCCTCAGGGACTTGCCCATCTTGCCGTACTCGCGGCGCACCTCGTCCTCACCCAGGAAGAAGGAGCCGGACCGCTCGACGACCTCCTCGGCCTGCACGTAGCTGCCGCGGGAGTCGGTGTAGGCGTACGCCTGGATCATGCCCTGGTTGAACAGCTTGCGGAACGGCTCGAACGACGACACGTGACCCAGGTCGAACAGCACCTTGTGCCAGAACCGCGCGTACAGCAGGTGCAGCACCGCGTGTTCGGCACCGCCGACGTACAGGTCGGTGCCGCCGCAGTCGCCCTCGCCGCGCGGGCCCATCCAGTACCGCTCGTTCTCCGCGTCGACGAACCGGTCGCCGTTGGTCGGGTCCAGGTAGCGCAGCTCGTACCAGCAGGAGCCGGCCCACTGCGGCATCACGTTGGTCTCCCGGGTGTACCGCTGGGGCCCGTCGCCCAGGTCCAGTTCCACCTCGACCCAGTCGCGGCGGCGCGACAGCGGGGTCTCCGGGTTCGAGTCGGCGTCGTTCGGGTCGAACGTCTTCGGCGAGAAGTCGTCCACCTCGGGCAGCTCGACCGGCAGCATCTCCTCCGGCAGCGCGATGGCCGCGCCGGTGGAGTCGTAGACGATCGGGAACGGCTCGCCCCAGTAGCGCTGCCGGGAGAACAGCCAGTCGCGCAGCCGGTAGGTCACCGCGCCGGAGCCGTGCCCGTTCGTCTCCAGCCAGGCGATGATCGCCGCCTTGGCGTCGGCGATCCCCAGGCCGTCCAGGTCCAGGCCGCGCTCGGGCGCGGCGCTGTTGATCGCCGGGCCGTCCCCGGTGTACGCCGTGCCGTCGAAGCCGTCGGCCGGCCGCACGGTCCGCACGATGGGCAGCTCGAACACCTCGGCGAACGCCCAGTCCCGCTCGTCCTGCGCCGGCACCGCCATGATGGCGCCGGTGCCGTAGCCGGCCAGCACGTAGTCGGCGATGAAGATCGGGATCTGCCCGCCGGTGACCGGGTTGGTGGCGTACGCGCCGATGAAGACGCCGGTCTTCTCCCTGCTGTCGGACTGCCGCTCGACGTCGGTCTTGGCCGCCGCCGCCTTGCGGTACGCCTCGACCGCGGCGCGCGGGTTGGCGTGGCCGCCGGTCCAGACGTCCCGCGTGTCGCCCGGCCAGGCCGCCGGCACCAGCGTGTCGACCAGCTCGTGCTCGGGCGCCAACACCATGTAGGTGGCCCCGAAGATGGTGTCCGGTCGGGTCGTGAACACCCGCACGGGCGCGGCGGAGGTCGGGAAGTCGATGTGCGCGCCGGTGGAGCGACCGATCCAGTTGCGCTGCATCAGCTTGATCGGCTCGGGCCAGTCCAGGCTGTCCAGGTCCTCGATCAGCCGGTCGCCGTACGCGGTGATCCGCATCATCCACTGCTTCAGGTTGCGCTTGAAGACCGGGAAGTTACCGCGGTCGGAGCGACCGTCGGCGGTGACCTCCTCGTTGGCCAGCACGGTGCCCAGTCCGGGGCACCAGTTCACCGGGGCCTGCGAGACGTACGCCAGCCGGTGGTCGTCGACGACCTGGCGGCGCTCGGCGACGCTCAGCCCGGCCCAGGCCCGGCCATCCGGGGTCGCCCGGTTACCGCCCTCGAACTCGGCGATCAGCTCGGCAATGGGCCGGGCCCGACCGGCGTCGCGGTCGTACCAGGAGTTGAAGATCTGCAGGAAGATCCACTGGGTCCACCGGTAGAAGTCGGTGTCGATGGTCGCCACCGAGCGGCGCTCGTCGTGCGCCAGACCCAGCCTGCGCAACTGCGCCTTGTACCGCTCGACGTTCGCCACCGTCGTGGTCCGCGGGTGGGTGCCGGTCTGCACGGCGTACTGCTCGGCGGGCAGGCCGAACGCGTCGAAGCCCATGGCGTGCAGCACGTTGCGCCCCGCCATCCGCTGGTAGCGGGCGTAACAGTCGGTGCCGATGTAGCCCAGCGGGTGGCCGACGTGCAGGCCGGCGCCGGACGGATAGGGGAACATATCCAGCACGTACAGCTTCTCCGCACCGGCCCGGGGGTGGGCCGGGTCGGCCAGCGGGCCGGTCGGGTTCGGTGCGTGGAAGGTGCCCTCGCGCGCCCAGATGTCCTGCCAACGGTGTTCGATCTCGTCGGCCAGGGCCGCGTTGTACCGGAACGGGGGAATGTCGCCCGCCGGTGCGGCTGCCTCACTCATCGTCTCTCCTCGCTGTGCTTCGCTTCGTCTCGGCATCGCCGGGCCGGGCCGGCGACGGGCACAAAAATGCCCCTCACGCAGGAGGGGCCGCCGTGCTGTCGCGCGTTCAACGCATCAGCACGGCCCGATAAGAAGCAGGAAGACTCCGGCCATGTCCGGCAGTGTACCTTGCCACCGGTTGATGCCGCGGTCGCCGGGGCCGTTCCCCCAACCCGGCGAATATCGGTGCGTAACCGACGGACTACCTGCGGGGGTCGGCGATAACGACAAACATGGTTAGCCTGAGAGGCCAGTGAGAATCCTGCGGCAGACGAGGCTCGACGTCGCGAACCCAACGGCGGGTCCAGGTGCTCTCTCAACAGAGCTGCCGTGACGGCGACGAG
Source organism: Micromonospora sp. 067-2 (assembly GCF_046549295.1). NCBI lineage: Bacteria > Bacillati > Actinomycetota > Actinomycetes > Micromonosporales > Micromonosporaceae > Micromonospora > Micromonospora sp. 067-2. Next base: position 171,016 of record NZ_JAJPWB010000004.1, read on the forward strand.
GAGGAGGCCCGTGACACAACAGACCTGGGACGAGGTCGGTGGCCTACTGCCGCACGACGAGTTCCGCGCCGCCAGTGAGGCCATCGTAACCAACATCGAGCAGGTCATCGAGGGTAAGACCGCCACCGTGCGGCTCGCCCTGGCCGTCCTGCTCGCCGAGGGTCACCTCCTCATCGAGGACGTTCCCGGCGTCGGCAAGACCAAGCTGGCCAAGGCCCTGGCGCGGTCCATCGACTGCACGGTGCGGCGGATCCAGTTCACCCCCGACCTGCTGCCCAGCGATGTCACGGGGGTCAGCGTCTACAACCAGGAGACGCACGACTTCGAGTTCCGCCCCGGCGCCGTCTTCGCCAACCTGGTCGTCGGCGACGAGATCAACCGCGCCTCGCCGAAGACCCAGTCGGCGTTGCTCGAGTGCATGGAGGAGCGGCAGGTCACGGTCGACGGGGTGACGTACCAGCTGCAGACCCCGTTCATGGTCATCGCCACCCAGAACCCGATCGAGATGGAGGGGACGTACCCGCTGCCCGAGGCGCAGCGCGACCGGTTCACCGCCCGGATCGCGATGGGTTACCCGGACGCCGGCGCCGAGCTGGCGATGCTGGACGGGCACGGCGGCACCGACCCGCTCAACGAGTTGCGCCCGGTCTCCGACGCGGACATCGTCCGGCAGCTCATCGCGACCGTCCGGCAGGTGCACGTCGCGGACGCGGTCAAGCAGTACGCCATCGACCTCGTCACCGCCACCCGCGAGGCCCCCGACCTGCGCCTGGGCGCCTCCCCCCGGGCGACTCTGCAGCTGCTGCGCACCGCCCGGGCGGTTGCCGCCCTGGAGGGGCGCGACTACGTCCTCCCCGACGACCTGCAGGCCCTCGCGGTGCCGGTGTTGGCGCACCGGATCATCCCGACCGCCGACGCGCAGCTCGCCCGGCGCACCACCGACGCGATCGTCTCCGAGCTGGTGCATCGACTGCCGTTGCCGCACGACCGGCAGCGATCCCCGTACAACACCCGGCCCGCCACCGGCAACGGTCGCGCGCCCTACGAGCCGCGGAGGCCGTGACGTGCGTGCCGGGCTGCGCGGGCTGACCACCCGCGGGCGCTCGTTCCTGGCTGCCGCGGTCGCGGCGGCGATCTCGGCCGGCATCCTCGGCGAACGGGACCTGCTCCGGGTCGCCGTGCTGCTGGCCGTGCTGCCGCTGCTGGCCGCCGCCTACGTCGGGCGCAGCCGCTACAAGCTGGCCTGCAACCGTTCGCTGGACCCGCACCGGGTCCCGGTCGGGGCCAACTCGCGGGTGGTGCTGCGCCTGCAGAACCTGTCCCGGCTGCCGACCGGCACCCTGTTGTTGGAAGACAGGCTGCCCTACGCGTTGGGCAGCAGGCCCCGGGTGGTGCTGGAGCGGCTCGGCGCGCAGCAGGCCAGCTCCGTGGCGTACACCGTCCGGGCCGACGTGCGGGGACGCTACGACGTCGGCCCGCTGGTGGTCCGGATGAGCGACCCGTTCGGTCTGTGCGAGCTCAGCCGGGCCTTCCCCACCACCGACCACCTGACGGTCATCCCGCAGGTCACCCCGCTGCCGTCGGTCCGGCTCCCCGGGGAGTACGCGGGCAGCGGCGACAGCCGGGCCCGCTCGGTGGCGGTGCACGGCGAGGACGACGCGGCGACCCGGGAGTACCGGCGCGGCGACGACCTGCGCCGGGTGCACTGGAAGTCCACCGCCCGCACCGGTGAGCTGATGGTGCGCCGCGAGGAGCAGCCGTGGGAGAGCCGTGCCACGGTCCTCCTGGACACCCGCGCCTACGGCCACCGCGGCGACGGGCCGACGGCGAGTTTCGAGTGGGCGGTCTCCGCCGCCGCGAGCATCGCCGTGCACCTGCGCCAAGCCGGCTACAAGCTACGCCTGGTAACCGGCTCGGGCGTCGACGTGGACGCCTCGGAGGCCGGCGGCGACGGGGCGCTGCTCGACCATCTCGCCGAGGTCCGGCTGGATCAGCGGGCCGAGGTGACCGACCTGGTGCAGCGGGTCCGGCAGCGCGCCGACGGCGGTCTGATCATCGGCTTGTTCGGGGCGGTGAGCCTGGCCGAGGCCGAGGTGCTGGCCGGGCTGCGCGGCAACGGCGCCACCTGTGTCGGCTTCCTGTTGGACAGCTCCACCTGGCTGAGTCTTCCGGAGAAGGCCCGCGCCGAGGCGGAACACGCGCACGGCGCCGCCGCGCTCGCCATGTTGCAGAGCGGTTGGCGGGTGGTCGGTGTCGACCACGGCAGCCGACTGCCGGCGCTCTGGCCGCAGGCGGGCCGGGGTTCCCAGGGCTTCGCCATGCGCGCCGCCCTGGCCGAGACGGTCGCCGGCGGCGTGCGATGAACGGAAGGCTCCCCTCATGATCGCCAGTCGGAACATCGGCGTGGTGGCGGCCGCGGCCACGCTGCTCGCGGCAGCCCCGTTGTCGGCCATCTTCGAAAGCTGGACGTGGCTGATCCAGTCCGCGATCGCGGTCGCCGTGGTGGCCGGTGTGGCCGCGCTGACGCGACTCGTCCGGGCACCCCTCTGGGGTCAGGTCCTCGGCATGCTGGCCGCCCTGACGCTCGCACTGACCTGGCTGTTCCCCAGCGGCGGTGAGCTGCTCACCTTCCTGCCCACGCCGACCACGTTCGGGCACTTCGCCGACCTGTTCGCCGGCTCCCTGCAGGACATGCGCTCGTACGGCGTCGAGGTGCCGGACACCGATCCGCTGCTGTTCATCACCGCGCTCGGCATCGGCGGGGTGGCGGTGCTGGTGGACGTGCTGGCGGTCGGGCTGCGCCGGCCCGCGCTGGCCGGGCTGCCGATGCTCGCCATCTACTCGGTTCCGGTCGCCGTCTACGTGGACAGCGTTCCCGCGGTGCCGTTCGTGGTGGGCGCCGCGGGCTACCTCTGGCTGCTGGTCACCGACAACGTCGACCGGGTACGCCGGTTCGGCCGCCGCTTCACCGGTGACGGCCGCGACGTCGACGTGTGGGAGGCCTCGCCCCTGGCTGCCACCGGCCGCCGGCTCGCCCTGGTCGGGGTTGCGCTGGCCGTGTTGCTGCCGCTGGCCGTGCCGGGCATGACCGGTGGGCTGCTCGACACGCTCGGAAAGGGGTCGGGCAACGGCACGGGCAACGGACGGGCCGGCGCGGGGTCGTCGGGCCGCATCGACCTGTTCGCCTCGCTCTCCGGCCAGCTCAACAGGTCCGAGGTGAGCGATCTGGTCAAGGTGACCACATCCGAGCCGACACCGTTCTACCTGCGCTACGCGGTCGCCGACGAGCTGCGTCCGAACGGCTTCCAGGCGCGCAGCCCGAGCGGCAGACCGGCCAACCGGGACCTGCCGGATCCGAGCGAACGCGCCGGCGCAGGGGTGCAGCAGACCCCGTACCGGGCCACCGTCGAGGTCACCAAGAACCTGAGCATGTCCCTGCTACCGGTGTACGCGGACCCGGTACGCACCGAGGACCTCAACGGCAACTGGCTCTACGACCCCAACCAGCAGGTGGTCTTCTCCAACCGGGACAACTCGCGGGGCAAGAAGTACTCGTTCGACTACATCCGCTCGACGTACACGCCGGCGGCGTTGCGCGCCGCGCAACCACTGCCGACCGACCACCCGATCAGGCGGCAGTTGACCGCCACTCCGACGCCGGTGCCCGAGGTAGAGGATCTGGTCAAGAGCCTGGTTCGGGGCCAACGCACCGAATACGACCGCGTGCTGGCGATCTACCGGCACTTCTCGGCCGACAACGGGTTCAGCTACCGGCTCAGCACCGAGAGCGGCAGTAGCGGTCAGGACATCGTCAACTTCCTGACCAACAAGGTCGGCTACTGCCAGCAGTACGCCGCGGCGATGGCCTGGCTGGTCCGCGCGGCCGGCATTCCGGCCCGGGTGGCGTTCGGGTTCACCAACGGCAGCAAGCGCGATGGCGACACGTACACGCTGACCAACCTGAACCTGCACGCCTGGACCGAGGTCTACTTCGACGGGATCGGTTGGGTGCCGTTCGACGCCACCCCCACGTACGGGGTGCCCGGCTCCACCCGGTCGGATTGGGCACCGGACACGGACGCCCCGGAACCGGCCAGCCCGGACACCGGCACCACGAACACCCCGGCGGGACCGAACGCGTCGGCCGGCCCGGCCGGCCCGGACAACGCCGACCGGGACACCGACAGCGGGCTCTCTCTGAGCGGTGAGAAGCCGGCCGAGCAGGCACCGGTGTGGCCGTGGTGGGCGGCGGGCCTGTTGGCCCTGCTGGCCCTGCTGGCGGTGCCGGCGCTGCGTCGGCTCGCGCTGCGCCGACGGCGGGGTGGCCGGGTGGAGGCCGCCGCGGTGGCCCTTCCCGGGAACGACACCTCCACGGTCGACGGGGCACCGCTGATGGTGGTCGGGGTGGATGCGACCGTCGCCCGCGCCGACGCGCACGCCGCCTGGGCGGAACTGCTCGACACGCTTGTGGACTTCAAGGTCCCCCTCGACGGGGCCGAGACACCCCGGGCGACCGCGGACCGGCTGATCCGGGACACCCTCACCGAGGACACCGCGGCGGTCGGCGCGGCGCGGCTGCTCGGCCGGGCGGAGGAGCAGGCGCGGTACGCGCGGGACCCGCTGACCGGTGAACGGCTGCTGCCGGCGCTCCGCGCGGTCCGCGGCGCGCTGGCCGCCCGAGCGGACCGGCGTACCAGGCTGCTCGCCGCTGTGCTGCCACCGTCGGTGCTGCTGCGCTGGCGGATCGCCCTGGCCGACACCTCCGGCCGGCTGGTGGGGCTGGCGGGGCGGGCCCGGTACAGGCTGCTGCGCTGGAATCCGCGTCGGCTGCTGGCCGACCGGGCGGCTCGCTGAGCGACGTCCGTCGGGCTCGGGGCGGCGGTCCGTCGGCCGTCGCCCCTCCCGTTGGCGTTCCGCTTCGTCGATCACCTGCCACTCGGCCCCCGACGCGCCGCCGCGCAGGTCACGAGGGCACGCAGGTCACGAGGGCACGCAGGTCACGAGGGCACGCAGATACGACGGTGGTCGCCGGGCTGATGGTCCCGGCGACCCGCTCGTCGCGGTCAACGACCCGCCTCAGCGGCGGGGCGGGCTCAGCGGTGCCCCTCCGGGCGCTGCCGCCACCTGTCCTCCATGCGGTCCAGGATCGACGACCGGCGACCGGATCGGCCACCGCCACGGGGACGGCGACGACTGGTCGTGCCGCCCACCACGTGCAGGTCGGGTGACTGCGCCCGTCGGTGCGACTGCACCGCGAACGCGGCCGAGGCCAGCATGACGACGAAGCCCGCCACCGCCAGCGGTGGAGTCTTGATCACCGCGCCGTAGACCAGTAGAGCCAAGCCAGCGATGATCACGCCAGCAGCGACGAGCAGGCGACGCCGCGCGTGAAAGCGCGGATCGCTGGCGCGCACGGCCGAGGCGAATTTGGGGTCCTCGGCAAGCGACCGCTCGATCTGCTCGAACAGCCGCTGCTCGTGCTCCGAGAGCGGCACGGCACTCCTCCCCGGTCACGTTGGTCGGGCCCACTCGGGCCGACAGACCGTGGCAGCCAACCGGCTGCTTACCCGCAAGTCTACGAGGGGGGTCGCGCGTCGGAAAGCGGGACGACCTATGGGTGGGGTGGATTTTCCCTACGACGGGCGTCACGGTCGCCTAACAGACTGGCTGGACCTATGACGGACCGCCCGAATCGGGCAGCGGCGGCGTCCGCGGCAGCTTCCGCCTCGCGCCAGCCGCGCTCGGGCGCGCCGAGGGTGAGTTGCCGCGCCGCACCCTGCGCCGGGGCGAGCCCCTCCACCCGGACACCGACGAGCCGGATCCGCTCGGTCGGGTCCAGGGCGGTGTAGAGCGCCCAGACCGTGTCGAACATCTCGCGGGCGGTGTCGGTTGGCACGTCGAGCGTGCGGGAGCGGTTGACGGTGCGGAAGTCGGCCAGCCGCACCTTGAGCGCGACGGTGCGCCCCACGTGCCCGGAGCCGCGGAGACGGGCACCGACCTTGGCGCTGAGCGCGAGCAGGGCGCGACGGATCTCCACCGGGTCGGCCACGTCGACGTCGAAGGTCACCTCGGCGCCGATCGACTTGTCGACGTGCTCGGGGCTGACCCCGCGCGGGTCCCGTCCCCAGGCGAGTTCGTGCAGGTGCGCCGCCGACGCCGCGCCGACCGCACGGCGGAGCATGCCCACGGGGGCGTCGGCGAGGTCGCCGACGGTGGCCAGGCCGAGCCGGCGCAGCGCCTCGGCGGCCCGCTCACCCACCCCCCAGAGCGCGTCCACCGGCAGTGGATGCAGGAAGTCGAGCACCTGCCCGGGTGGCACGACCAGCAGGCCGTCCGGCTTGGCCCGGGTGGAACCCAACTTGGCCACGAACTTGCTGGGCGCCACCCCGACCGAGCAGGTCAGCGCCTGCTCGTCGGCGACCCGGCGGCGAATCAGCCGGGCGATGGTGGCCGGCGCCCCGAACAGCCGTCGGGCACCGGTCACGTCGAGGAACGCCTCGTCGAGGGAGAGCGGCTCGACCAGCGGGGTGACGTCCCGGAAGATCTGCATCACCGCGCGGGACGCGGCGGTGTAGGCGGTGAAATCCGGTGGCAGGTAGACGGCGTGTGGGCAGCGGGCCCGCGCCTGGCTGGTCGGCATCGCGCTGCGCACCCCGTAGCGGCGGGCCTCGTAGCTGGCCGAGCTGACCACACCGCGCGGCCCGACGCCGCCGACGACCACCGGTCGGCCGCGCAGCTCGGGCCGGCGGCGCACCTCGACGGCGGCGAAGAAGGCGTCCATGTCGACGTGCAGGATCGGGCTGTCGGAGTCGTCGGCGTCCGGCCCGAAGCGCGGATCGTCGCCCCGGGGCAACGACTGGCTGCGGCCCATCCCGGCAGGCTAACCCGGGGGTACGACACCACCGGCGGCCGCCGGGCCGGACCCGTCCGCCCGATCAGCCGCGGACGACCAGCAGGGGCACCGTCAGCTCGGCGGCCGTGTCCGACCCGTGGTACGCCACCAGCCGGGACGCCATCGGTCGCTCGGTCCGGGTGGCCAGCACCGCGTACGTGTCGTTGCAGGTCACCACCACGTCGCCGATGCGCCCCAGGTGCTCCTCGGGCACCGGCCCGAACCAGCCGGTCGCCACCACCTCGTCGCGCGTACGCACCCGTGCCGCGTTCCCGAGCACCGCCGACCAGGCGGCCACCACGTCGTCGACCGCGCCCGCCGTGACGTGCAGATAGCGCACCCGTGCCTCACCGGCCACCAGTCGCACACCGGCGCGCAGCCGCGGATCGGTGTCCAGGTCGAAACGGTGTGTGGCGGGCACGTTGAGCTGCCCGTGGTCGGCCGTGACCAGCAGCGCGGCGTCCGGCGGCAGCCCGTCGACCAGGCGGGCGAGGAGCGCGTCCACCTCGGTGGCGGCGATCCGCCAGGGCGCCGAGTCGACCCCGCTGACATGGCCGTGCCGGTCCAGGTCGGCGTGGTAACCGGAGACCAGGGTGGGCCCGGGGCCGGCGGTGAGTGCGGCCAGCATGGCGGCGGCCACGGCCTCCGCGCCGGTGGCGCCCAGGAAGTCACCGCCCCGGTTGGCTGCCAGGGTCAACCCGCTGCCCCCGAACTCCGGACGGCTCACCACGCTGACCGCGACCCCGGCGGCCCGGGCCCGCTCCAGTTGGGTTCGTACCGGCTGCCAGCGCAGCGGCGACGGGTCGGCGGCCCAGTCGGTGTGGGTGAGCACCCGGTCGGTGCCGGGCACCCGCACGGTGAAGCCGAGCACCCCGTGCGCGCCCGGCGCCACGCCGGTGCCCAGCGACACGAGGCTGGTCGGGGTGGTGGACGGAAAACCCGCGAGAAGCGGGCGGGACGCCGTCGCCGCGAGACCGGCGAGGGTCGGCGCGTGCGGGGCGGCGGTCGGCAGCTGGTACCAGCCCAGCCCGTCGACCAGCAGCACGGCGATCCGGCGCACCCCGGCCAGCGCGGGGACGAGCCCGAGCGGGTCGACCGACCCGGGCACGCCCAGCACGGCGAGCGCGCTGGGCAGCACGTCGGCGAGGCGACCGCCGGCGTGGTCCGGGCCGAGGACGGCCAGCGGCGCGGGGGCACCGCCCGACGGGGCGGTCATGCCGGCCGGCGGGCGAACAGGTGCAGCTGGGCGGCCAGGTCCCGGTACGGGGGTTGGGCGGCGAGCGCCCGTTCCAGCTCGACCAGGGCGGCGGGCTGCCCGTCGGCGACCGCGGCCGGCAGGAGGTCGGCCAGCACGCGTACCCCGTGGATCTCCTCGACCACCAGCCCGGCGGCGGCGAGCAGCGCGGCGGCTCCGGGGGCGTCGTAGCGGCGGCGCAGGGTGTCCCGCGGCCCGGCGGTGCCGGCCGGGTCGACGGCCAGGGTGGCGGCGACGTCCAGGTGGCCGTTCATGGCCCGGCCCAGGACTGCTGCGGCCCGGCCGGCCACCAGTACGCTGGCCGCTCCGCCGGGGCGCAGCGCGGTGGCCAGCGCGGCCACCACCGGTGCCGGGTCGTCGACGACCTCCAGCACGGCGTGGCAGAGGACCAGGTCGACGCCGGCCGGCTCGACCAGCCCGGCGAGGGCGTCGCCGTCGCCCTGCACGGCGGCGATCCGGTCGGCCACCCCGGCCTCGGCGGCCCGGCGGGTGAGCGCCGCGAGGGCGTCGGGGCTGGCGTCGACCACGGTGACGCGGTGCCCGGCGCGGGCCAGTGGGACGGCGAAACCGCCGGTGCCGCCCCCCACGTCCAACACGGTGAGCTCGGCGTCGCCGCGCCGGTCCAGCTCGGCGCGGAGCACCGACCAGATCACGGCGGTACGGGGGGTCAGCGGCGGCCCGGCGAACCGGCCTCGGGTCTGCTCCACCCGGTCGAGCCTAGTGGTCAGGACTCGGCGCCCTCGACCTCGTCCTCAGCCCGGGACCGGCGCTCGTTGGCGACCGGACCGTTGGTCACCTCGTACTCGCGGGGGTCGGCGAGGTGCGACGGCATCCAACCGGCACCCAGCCGGGTCCGTCGGGAGTTGGCGATTCCACCGGTGTACGAGTGATTCCCCAGCACTGTTCATTCCCCCTCGTGAATCACGGGCCGCTCTGCCCGCTCAGCACGAGTCTCCCGTTCGGCGGCGCGAGAAACCGTAATGTGGATCACTCGATCAGCGAAAGTCACGGGAGGCGGGGCTGACCGGCGGCTCGATGGCGTCCAGCCGGTCGGCGACCAGATTCATGACCCCGTCGTGCCGCTGCAGCCGCCCCCGGACCACCAGCGCGGCGCTGGTCCGGGCAACCCGCCGGTAGCGCTGCCACAGCCCCGGTGAGCAGGTGACATTCACCATCCCGGTCTCATCCTCCAGGTTGAGGAAGGTGACCCCGCCCGCGGTCGCCGGGCGCTGCCGGTGGGTGACGATGCCGCCGACCCGGATCCGCTGCCCGGGCTCCACCCGACCGAGCCGGGCAATGGGGACCGCGCCGACCACGTCGAGCTGACCCCGGATGAACCGGGCCGGATGGCTCTCCGGCGACAGCCCGGTGGCCCACACGTCGGCGACCAGCCGGTCCACCGCCTCCATCCCCGGCAGTGTGGGCGCCGCCGCGCCGGTCACCGTGCCGGGCAGCCGGCCCGGCCGGTCCTGGGCCGCCGCGCCGGCGGCCCAGAGCGCCTCCCGCCGGGTCAGCCCGAAACAGGCGAAGGCGTCCGCGGTGGCCAGCGCCTCCAGCTGCCCGGCGGGAAGACCGACCCGCCGGGCCAGATCCGGCATGTCCCGGTACGGCCCGTGCGCCGTCCGTTCGGCCTCGATCCGCTCGGCCACCTCGGCACCGAGGGTACGCACGCTGGACAGCCCGAGCCGGACCACCGGGCCACCCAGCCCCCAGGCGTGCGGCGGCTCCCCCGGCCCACTGCCCCACCGGGTGTCCGGGGTGGATTCCAGCACCGCCTTGGCCCCGCTGGCGTTGATGTCCGGGCGGCGTACCTCCACCCCGTGCCGACGGGCGTCGTCGACAAGCGTCTGCGGGGAGTAGAAGCCCATCGGCTGGGCGTTCAGCAGCGCGGCCAGGAACGGCGCCGGGTGGTAGCGCTTGAGCCAGGAACTGGCGTAGACCAGGTAGGCGAAGCTCATCGCGTGGCTCTCCGGAAAGCCGTAGCTGGCGAACGCGGTGAGCTTGCGGTAGACGTCGTCGGCCAACTCGCCGGTGATGCCCCGCTCGGCCATCCCGGCGTAGAGCCGGTCGGCGATCCGCTCCATCCGTTCGACCGAACGCTTCGCGCCCATCGCCCGGCGCAACTGGTCGGCCCCGGCCGCGTCGAAGCCGGCCAGGTCGATGGCGAGCTGCATCAACTGCTCCTGGAACAGCGGCACGCCCAGGGTCTTCTCCAGCGCGTTGCGCATCAGCGGATGCGCGAACGTCACCGGTTCCTGACCGTTCTTACGCCGGATGAACGGGTGCACCGAGCCGCCCTGGATCGGGCCGGGCCGGATCAGCGCCACCTCCACCACCAGGTCGTAGAAGACGCGGGGCTTGAGCCGGGGCAGGGTGGCCATCTGTGCGCGACTCTCCACCTGGAACACCCCGACCGAGTCGGCCCGGCAGAGCATGTCGTAGACCTCCGGGTCGTCCAGCGTCATGTCACCGAGGTCGAGCCTGGAGCCGATCATGTCGTAGCCGTAGTGCAGCGCGGAGAGCATGCCGAGGCCGAGCAGGTCGAACTTGACCAGCCCGACCGCGGCGCAGTCGTCCTTGTCCCACTGGAGCACGCTGCGTCCGGGCATCCGCCCCCACTCCACCGGGCAGACCTCGATCACCGGCCGGTCGCAGATCACCATGCCACCGGAGTGGATGCCCAGGTGCCGGGGGAACGTCTGCAGCTCGTTGGCGTACTCCACCACCTGCTCGGGGATGTTCTCGACGTCGACCGTGGCGACCGAGCCCCACCTGTCGATCTGCTTGCTCCAGGCGTCCTGCTGACCGGGTGAGTAGCCGAACGCCTTGGCCACGTCCCGTACCGCCGACCGGGGCCGGTAGGAGATGACGTTGGCGACCTGGGCGGCGTGCTCCCGGCCGTAGCGGGTGTAGACGTGCTGGATCACCTCCTCCCGACGGTCGGACTCGATGTCCACGTCGATGTCCGGCGGCCCGTCCCGCTCCGGGGCGAGGAACCGTTCGAAGAGCAGCCGGTGCCGTACGGCGTCCACATTGGTAATCCGTAGCGCGTAGCAGACCGCCGAGTTGGCCGCCGATCCCCGCCCCTGGCAGTAGATGTCCTGCTTCCGGCAGAACGTCACGATGTCGTAGACCACCAGGAAGTAGCCGGCGAAGCCCAGCTCCTCGATCATGTTCAGCTCGTGGTCGAGCTGCGCGTACGCGCTCGGGTGCGCCTGCGGGGGGCCGTAGCGTTCCCGGGCACCGTCGGCGGTCAGCTTCCGCAGCCAGCTCATCTCGGTGTGCCCCGGTGGCACCGGGTATGCCGGCAGCTGCGGCGCGACCAGTTGGAGGTCGAAGGCCAGCTCGGCCCCGAACTCGGCGGCCCGGGCCACCGCACCCGGGTACGCGGCGAACCGGGTCGCCATCTCCGCGCCGCTGCGCAGGTGGGCGGTGGCCGCCGCGGGCAGCCAGCCGTCGATCTCGTCGAGGCTGCGCCGGGCCCGGACAGCGGCGACCGTGGTGGCCAGCCGACGTCGGCCGGGGCTGGCGTAGTGCACGTTGTTGCTGGCCACCGTCGGCAGCCCGGCCGCGGCGGCCAGCTCGGCGAGCGCGTCGTTGCGGTCGGCGTCGACGGGGTGGCCGTGGTCGGTCAGCTCCACCGCCACCGTCTCCGGGCCGAACAGCGCGGTGAGCCGGTCCAGTTCGCGGGCCGCCGCGTCGACCCCCTCGGTGAGCAGCGCCCCCGGCACGTGCCCCTTGCGGCAGCCGGTCAGCACCAGTACGTGATCCTTCAGCTCGGCGGCGATCTCCTCCAGCTCCCCGTAGACCGGGCGGCCCTTCTCACCGCCGCGCAGCTGGGCGCGGGCGATGGTGGTGGCCAGGCGGGCGTACCCCTCGTGGCCGTGCGCCAGCACCAGCAGGTGCGCGCCGTGCGGGTCGGGCTCGCCGTTCTGCGGGCCGGGCAGCCCGAGGGAGAGCTCCGCGCCGAAGATCGTCGGCAGGTTGAGCGCGCGCGCCGCCTCGGCGAAGCGGACCACCCCGTAGAAGCCGTCGTGGTCGGTGACCGCGAGCGCGGTGAGCCCCAGCCGGGCCGCCTCCTCGGCCAGCTCCTCGGGGTGGCTGGCGCCGTCGAGAAAGCTGAAGTTGGTGTGCGCGTGCAGCTCCGCGTAGGGCACGGCGCCGTCGGGGCGGGTCAGCTCGGGCGCCTCGTAGTGCTGGCGATGGCGAGTCCAGGCCGGGGAGTCGCCACCGTCGGCGTCCACGGCGAGCGGGTCCACGACGTGCAGGTGCCGCTCGCCGCCGCTCCCCCGCCCGCCCCCGCCCGTCCGCTTGTCGCCGGACCGCCCGGAGAGCACCCCCTCCAACTCCGACCAGGGCATCTCGGGGTTGCGGAAGCTCATCCCCGCTCCCTCCGGCCGGAATCGGGCTCGATCGACTCCATGTCCTGGTCGGTCTGTCCGAACGGGCGGGACACCCCGATTCCCAGTTCCTGGGTCGTCCGGTCAGTCATAGATCGCCTCCACCAGCCACTGCCCGGCCTCGACGGCGAGCAGCAGAGCGGTGCCATCGGCGAGGCCAACCTGGAACCGGGCCCGGCGATGGGCCTCCGTCGGCGCCCACCAACGCTCGTCGACCGGCCACGGCCCGGTCCAGCCCACGATCTCCGCCGGCCGGCCGGTGCCGACCACCAGCCGGACGGGCGGGGCGCTCACCGCCAACCGTGCGCTGATCACCACCGGTTCGCCGGCAGCGTCGTGCACGGTCGCGGCCAGCGGACTGCCGAGCACCACGGCCGGCGCGGGCGGCGGCAAGCGCCCGGGCCACGGCGGGACGCCCCCAGCCCGGCCGGCACCGGCCCGGCCAGCACCGGCCCGGTCGCCACCGGCCCGGCCAGCACCGGCCCGGCCAGCACCGGCCCGGTCGGCACCGGCCTCGCCCGGCAGCGGTGGCGGGCCGGGACGGGTGGGGAGGCGTTCGTCGCCCCACGGCACCAGTCGCACCTGGTCCGCCGGGGAACGCCCGCCGCCGAGCACCGCGGTGACCACCGCCTCCGGGCCGAGGATGCCCTGCACCCGGTTCAATGCCCGGTGCGCCCGCTCCCGCTCCTCGCCGGTCTCCCCCCAGAGGCCCGACTGCAGGCCGCCCTGGGCGATCCCTCCGTCCGGGATCAGCCGCAGCCGGATGATGCCGGCTGTCGGTCGGGCCGGCCGGGCACCGGCCCGACCGTTACTGCCGGAGAGCCAGCCGTCGAGCTGCCAGCGCACCCGGTCGGCGATGGCCGCGGCGGTGAGCAGGCCGTCGTGTCGCCACACCCGGTGCAGCTCCTGCCCGTGCGCGGTGACCGCCTCGATGCCGAGTCGGGTGCAGGCCAGCCCGTGCCCGGCCAACCGGTCGTGCAGCTGCTCGGCCAGCGCACGGGCGGCGAACGCCGCCGCATCGACCCGGTCGATCGGCTCGTCGTACTCGGCGGTCACCGTCAGGTCGGACGGCGGCTGCCGGACGGCGAGCGGACGGTGGTCCCGCCCGGCAGCAAGCCGGTGGGCAAGTGCGCCGTCGAACCCGAACCGGGCCAGCACGTCACCGGCCGGTAGCGCGGCGAAGTCGCCGAGGGTCCGCACCCCCAGCCGGCGCAGCAGGTCGGCCAGCGCCGGCCGCGCGAGCGCCTCGACCGGCAACCCGGCCAGGAACTCCGGCGTCCCGCCCGGCTCCACCACCCGCCCGGCCCGAGCCGCCAACCCCGCGGCGAAGACCCCGTCGGCGATGCCGACCTGGCTCTCCACCACACACGACTGGGCGATGTGCTCGATGATCCGCTCGGCCGCCGCCTCCTCGCCGCCGAGGTAACGGCCCGGACCTCGGGCGGCCACCGCGCAGGCTCCCGGGCGGACCACCTCGACGCCGGCGACCAGCTCCTCCACAGCGGCGACCACCGGCTCGAACGCCCGGGCGTCCCGGCCCGGGTCGTACTCCACGACGGTGAGCTGCGGGCAGCGGCCCTGCGCCTCCCGCTTGCGCAGCCCTCGGCGTACCCCGTCGGCGCGGGCACGCTCGGAGCAGGCGACCACCCGGTTGGCGTGCAGCACGGCGACCGGGTCGGTGGCCGGCACCCCGTCGACGATCTCGGCGGCGAGCACCGGCCAGTCCGGACACCACAGCAGCAGGGTCCGTATCGGCGCTTCGGTCATGCCGAGCCGACCAGGGTGAGCGCCGGACGGCCGACCGCCGACGACACCGCGCGGGGGATCACCCGGGTGAGCCCGTCACCGGGAAGCCAGACCTTGATCTCCTTGGGTCGGGCGGCCGCCCCGCGCCCGCGCGCCGAGACGGTGACCTCCCGGCGGCGCAGCCGGCCCCGACCCGGCCCGAGCCCTTCCCAGACCCCACGGACCACCTGCAACGTCACGTCCGCGCCGTCCCACCGGCCGTACGGAACGAGCACGCTGCCGCGCTGCCGCGCCCGGGCGGCCAGCCGGGTGGCGACCGAGGCGGAGACCGCGGCCGGCACGGCGGTGACCACGACGTCCACCCCGTCGATCAGCGCGGCGACCACGGTGGCCCACTCGGGGCCGGGGTTCGGCACCAGGGCCAGCCGGTCCAGGGCGATGCCCAGCTCGGCGGCCGCGCCCGCGCCCAACGTCGGCACCCCGACCACGGCGCACCACGAGCCGGCCCGGGACGCCTCGGCGAGCAGGGCCAGCACCAGCGAGGTGCCGCCGCTGCGCCGGGGTTGACCGACGGTGACCGCGATGGTGCTGCCCCGGCGCAGACCCCGGTTGGGCAGCAGGCCGGTCAGCTCGGGCGTCACCGGCAGCACCCGGTGGCCGCCGGCCGGATCGGGTGCGCTCGCCGGACGTACCAGATCGACCAGTGCGGCGGAACCGACCACCATGCGGCCCGCCATCGGACCAGCCCCCCGTCGTTGCTGTGAAAATCAGATCAGGACCGGCGCGCCGTGACGCCGGCCGCCCGGCTCCCCCCGCCGGGCGGCCGGCGTCACGGCGGGATCATGCGGCGAGGCCGTCCAGGGCCGGTTGGTGCGCCACACCGAGCGCGGTCTCCACCACCGTCACGAACTGTTCGGCGGCGCGGAGCAGGTCGTCGGCCTCCCGGGCGCTGACAACCCGAGGGATGCCGGCCTCGGCGGCGGCCCGCTTGCCGGCACCGGCGGCGAAGAACCGGGCCCACTCGTCCAGCTCGGGGGCGACGGCGCAGAGCAGAACCCAGACGCTGGTGATCCGGTTGCGCCGGGTGGGCGCGGGTCGGGCGCGAGCGGCGAGCAGTGCGGCCGCCGCGCGCAACGCCGACAGGTGGGCGGCCGCGTAGCGCAGGCCGTCGGGTCGGGTCTGGCCGGCCTCGACCAGCCCGCGCCGGGCCAATGTGAGGAGTTGGGCGGGGGTGCGGTGCGGCAGCACGTGCGCTGACACCATCGGTGCCTGAGCCGGGTTGGACGGCATGGGACTGTCTCCTCCACGTGGCCGGGCGTCGCCTCGGCGCACTGGTGCCGCCGATGGAATGCCGAGGTCGGTGGTGCGGAGGAAGACGCACCGGGTGTGGCCGGCCGGGTGTGGATGCTTCCCCACACCACACCCGGCCGGCGTACCGGCGGGTTCGTCGCCCGCCGCCCGGGGGTCGTGGGCGGCGAGCGACGCTCCTGCCTGTCGGGACCGGGCTCGCGACTGCCCGGAAACCCAGGTGCGGCCCGCGAAGCCGCACCGGCCGGAGGAGGCGCCGCGAAACACCGCGCTCCGGCTGGTTGGAACGGGCGTTCGAGGCAATCGAACACTCGTTCTAACTGCTGCTGACAGTACACCTCCCCTCCGACGAAAATGCAACGTGTGACGCGCCGGTCCTGGCCGGCTGAACCAACCACCGGCGTACGGGGAAGAATGGCGGCATGCAGCCACACCCGAACGTCCGGGCGGTGCAGGACGCGCTCGACGAAGCCGGCGCGCTCGACGGCGCCGGCCGGCCCAGCACGGTCCGCCTGCTGCCCGACGCCGTGCACACCGCGGCGGCCGCCGCCGAGGCGCTCGGCGTCGAGGTCGGCCAGATCGCCAACTCGCTGATCTTCGATGCGGACGACACGCCGCTGCTCGTGCTCACCTCCGGCGCGCACCGGGTGGACACCGCCGGCCTGGCCGCGTCGATCGGGGTCACCCGGCTGCGCCGGGCCACCCCGGAGTTCGTCCGTACGCACACCGGGCAGCCGATCGGCGGGGTCGCCCCGCTCGGGCACCCCCGACCGTTGCGCACCCTGGTGGACACCGCGCTGTCGGCGTACCCGGAGATCTGGGCCGCGGGCGGCGTACCGCAGGCGGTCTTCCCCACCACCCATGCCGAGCTGCTGCAGATCACCGCCGGCACCCCGGCCGAGGTGGCGTGAGCGAGCGTAGCGAGCGAACCGGCAGGCACGGCAGCGATGCGCTCACGCCGCCGCGAAGCGGGGGCGTGAGCGAGCGTAGCGAGCGAACCGGCAGGCACGGCAGCGATGCGCTCACGCCGCCGCGAAGCGGTGACGCGAGCACCGTTCCTGAGCTGGTGACCCTGCACGTGTGGCGTACCTCCGCGGGTGCGCTGCCCCGGGCGCTGACCCGGATGGCGCTGGACCCGCGGCGGCTGCGCGCCCTCCCCGGCGTCCGGTTCGGCAAGCTGCTGGGCACCGGGACCGGCACCGGCTTCGGGCCGGGCGACGCCGACCTGACCCGGTGGGCGGCGTTGACCGTCTGGGATTCGCCCGCTGCGGCGGCCAGCTTCGACGGCTCGCCGGTCGGACGCGCGTGGGCCCGGATCGCCCACGCCCAGGCCCGCGTCGACCTGCGCCCGCTGAGCAGCCGGGGTGAGTGGTCCGGGCAACGGCCGTTCGGCGAGCCGTCGGGCGGGCGGGTCAGCGGGCCGGTGCTGGCGCTGACCCGGGCCCGGCTGCGGGCCCGCCGGGCGGCCACGTTCTGGCGGGCGGTCCCCCCGGTCGCCGCCGCCCTGCGCGACGCTCCCGGGCTGCTGGCCCGGTTCGGCGTCGGCGAGGCGCCACTGGGTTGGCAGGGCACGGTGAGCGTGTGGCGCGACCCGACGGACCTGGTGGCGTTCGCGTACCGTCACCCGGAGCACCGGGCGGCGATCATGCGAACCCCCACCGCGGGTTGGTACGCCGAGGAACTGTTCGCGCGGTTCGAGGTGCGCGACGTGGTCGGCGACCGGACGGTGCTCGGGTGGGTCGACGGCGACCCAGGAACGGGAAAGGGTGGACGGGCATGAGGTTGGTGCGCTGGACGCCGGACGATCTCGTCCGGCGGCTGGACGACGTGGTGGCCGTGTACGGCGAGGCGATGGGCTACCGCACCGACCTGCTGGAGGCCCGGCGCGGCTACATCGCCACCCACGTGCGCCGACCCGGGTTCCGGGCCGTGGCGAGCCTGACCAACGATGGTCGTCTCGCCGGCTTCGGCTACGGCTACCTGGGCAGCTTCGGGCAGTGGTGGCACGACCAGGTGCACCGGGCGCTGGACGCCCCGACCCGGCAGCGCTGGCTCACCCACTGCTTCGAGGTGGTCGAGTTGCACGTCCGGCCACCGGCGCAGGGGCACGGCCTGGGCGCCGGTCAGCTCCGCGCGCTGCTCACCATGGCCGAGGGCGACACCACGCTGCTGTCCACCCCGGAGGCCGACGAGCAGACGTCGCGGGCCTGGCGGCTGTACCGGCGGTTCGGCTTCGTCGACGTGCTGCGCGACTTCCACTTCCCGGGCGACGATCGGCCGTTCGGCGTACTCGGCCGGGCCTTGCCTCTCAAGCCCCCGGCGTCATGACCGGGCGGCGGATCTCCTGGACGTTGCTGGCGGTCCTGGTGCTCGCCCAGATCTGTTACCCGCTGACCACCGGCGCCACCCGGGCGGGGCTCACCGTGGCCACCGTCGTCCTCGGGTGGCTGCTCTCGGTCGGCCACGCGCTGCTCAGCCGGGGTCCCCGCGCCGCGGCAGCGCTGGTCGCGGTGGCCACCGGCGGCGGGTTCGCCATCGAGGCGGTCGGGGTGGCGACCGGCGTGCCGTTCGGCAGCTACGACTACTCCGGCGAGCTCGGCCCCAAGCTGGCCGGGGTGCCGCTGATCATCCCGCTGGCCTGGACCTGGATGGCCTGGCCGGCCTGGTTGGCGGCGGTCCGCCTGACCGGCGGCACGGCCACGCCGGCCGGAACAGACGGCGGCACCGCGCCCACCGGCGCCGCGTCGGCCGGCGCCGGCAACGCCACCGCGACGGCCGGTTCATGGGTACGGCGGATCGCACTGGCCGCGCTCGGGCTGGCCGCCTGGGACCTCTTCCTCGATCCGCAGATGGTGGCCGAGGGCTACTGGACCTGGCGGAACGCCACCCCGGCGCTGCCCGGCCTGCCCGGCATCCCGGTCAGCAACTACCTGGGCTGGCTACTCTTCGCGGTGCTGCTGATGAGCGTGCTGCGCCCGCTGGCCGGCTCGACCGCCGAGCACACCGACCAGCGGGATTACCCGATGATCGCGCTCTACCTGTGGACGTACCTCTCCAGCATCCTGGCCCACGCGGTCTTCCTCGACCTGCCCGCCTCGGCGCTCTGGGGCGCCGCCGGCATGTCGGTGACCGCCGTGCCGCTGGCGGTGACCCTGCTGCGCGCCCGCCGGGCGCGCGACACCCACCGGGCGGACCGCCAGCCGAACCGCCCCGGCGTCGACGCGACCCGATGACCGCTCTGCTCGTCCTGCTGCTCGCCGTCGCCGCGCTGACCGGCCACACCTGGGTCAACGCCGCCCGCTGGCTGCGCCGGCCCACCGACCGACCGGGCGAGGTCGACGAGCAGGTCGCCGTGCTGCTGCCGCTGCGCGACGAGGCCACCCGCGTGACCGGCTGCCTGCGCGCCCTGCTCGCCCAGCGCGGCGTGCCCGGGTTGCGCATCGTGGTCCTCGACGACGGGTCCACCGACGGCACCGCCGACGTGGTCCGCGCGGTGGTCGGCGATGATCCGCGGGTCACCCTGCTCACCGGGGTCGCCCCGCCGCCGGGCTGGCTGGGCAAGCCGCACGCCTGCTGGCAACTGGCCACCCGGGCCGACCCGGCCGCCACCGCGCTGGTCTTCGTCGACGCCGACGTGGTGCTCGCCCCGCACGCCGTGGCGGCGGCCGTCACCGAGCTGCGCGCCGCCCGCGCGACGCTGCTGTCGCCGTACCCCCGGATTGTCGTGGCGACGGCGGCCGACCGGCTGGTGCAGCCGCTGTTGCAGTGGTTGTGGCTGACCTTCCTGCCGCTGCGCGCGATGGAGCGCTCGGCGCGGCCGTCGCTGGCTGCGGCGGGTGGGCAGTTCCTGGTGCTGGACCGGGCCGGCTACACGGCCGCCGGCGGGCACGCCGCGGTCGCCGAGAAGATCCTGGAGGACGTCGAGCTGGCCCGCGCGGTCAAGCGGGCCGGCGGGCGCATCGCCCTGGCGGACGGCTCCCGACTGGCCACCTGCCGGATGTACGACAACTGGCCGCAGCTGCGCGACGGGTACTCGAAGTCGCTCTGGGCGTCGTTCGGGCATCCGGGCGCGGCGGCCACCGTGGTGGCGCTGCTGTTGCTGCTCTACTGCGCCCCGCCGCTGGTCGCGGCGGGTGCCCTGGCGGCCGGCGCGCCGTGGGCCGCCGCGCTGGCCCTGGCCGCCTACGCGACGGGCGTGACCGGGCGGGTGCTCACCGCCCGGGCGACCGGGGGTCGGTGGTGGCCCGACGCGCTCGCACACCCCGTGTCGGTCGTGGTCCTCGGTTGGTTGACCCTGCGGTCGTACCATCTGCGAAAGCGACGCCGCCTGACCTGGCGGGGCCGCCCGGTCAGCTAGGAGGCGCGGCATGGCACGGATCGTGGTCGTCGGCGCCGGGGTGGGTGGCCTCGCCACCGCCGCCCGGCTGGCCGCCACCGGGCACCAGGTGACCGTGTTCGAGCGGGCCGACACGGTCGGCGGCAAGCTCGGCCGGTACGCGCACGACACCCCGGGCGGGTCGTTCCACTTCGACACCGGGCCGAGTCTGCTCACCCTGCCCGAGGTGTTCCACGACCTCTTCGAGGCGACGGGGGCGAAGCTCGACGAATACCTGGACCTGGTCCCGCTGGACCCGATCGTCCGGCACGTCTTTCCCGACGGCGGCCCGGCTGTGGATTCCTGCGCCGACCCGGTGGAGTTCGCCGCCCGGATCGGGGCCGCCTTCGGTGACCGGGCGGCGACCGACTGGCAGCGGCTGTGGCGACGCGCCGAGCGGGTGTGGCACGCCTCCTCGCGGGACATCCTGCGCCGCACCATCGACTCGCCCCGCGACCTGGCGTCGCTGGCCTGGCGCGTCGGCGACCTGGCGGCCATCGCGCCGGGCCGCACCCTGCGTGGGCTGGGCCGCCGGCACCTGTCCGACCCGCGGCTGCGGATGCTGCTGGACCGGTACGCCACCTACACCGGCGCCGATCCGCGCCGGGCGCCCGCCGCGCTGGTCGCGGTCCCCTACGCCGAGCTGACCTTCGGCGGCTGGTACCTGCGCGGCGGGTTGGGCACGCTCGCCGACGCGCTGCTGACCCGCTGCCTGGACCTCGGCGTGGTCGTGCAGACCGGCGCCGCGGTGACCCGGATCGACGCCGCGGGCGGCCGGGTGCACGGGGTACGCCTCGCCGGCGTCGCCGCGCCGGTGCCCGCCGACGTGGTGGTGGCGAACACCGACGCGCTCACCGTCTACCGTGACCTGCTGCCGCACCCGCGCCGGCTGGCCGGGCTGGCCGACCGCAGCCTCGCCGGTTTCGTGCTGCTGCTCGGCGTCTCCGGCAGCACCGGGTTGGCGCACCACAACGTCTTCTTCCCCCGCGACTACGACGCGGAGTTCGACGCGGTCTTCGGCGATCCGGGGCGCGGCGTACGGGCCCGGCCGGCGCTCGACCCGACGGTGTTCGTCACCGTGGCCGACGACCCGATGGTCCGTCCGGCCGGGCACGAGGCGTGGTTCGTGCTGGTCAACGCGGCCCGCCACGGCACCGCCGCAAGCGCTGTCGACTGGCGACGCCCGGGGTTGGCCGACGCGTACGCCGACCGGATCCTCGACGTGCTGGCGCAGCGCGGCGTCGACGTACGCGACCGGCTGCTGTTCCGCGAGGTCCGCACGCCTGCCGACCTGGACTCCGCGACCGGCGCGCCGGGTGGCTCGATCTACGGCACCGCCGGCGGGCTGCTCCGTCCGGCCAACCGGGGCCCGGCGCACGGGCTGTGGCTGGTGGGTGGCTCCAGCCACCCGGGCGGAGGGCTGCCGATGGTGACCCTCTCCGCGCAGATCGTCGCCGACGAGATCGGCCCCGCCTGGTAGGTCGCCGCTTCCACGGCCGGCCCGGGACGCCGCTCGGCCGGCTGCCCCGGGAGGTCGCTCAGCCGGCTGGCCCCGGGAGGTCGCTCAGCCGGCGTCGAGCAGCGCGCGGCGGACGGTGGAGAGCAGTTGCCCGAGGCCGAAGCCGGCCAGCAGCACCCACACCGCGGTCGCCATGGTGATGGTGCCGGCCGCCAGATCCGGTTCGATCAGCCCGGTCAGCCCGGCGACCAGCAACCCGACCAGCGCCACCGAGACCCGGGTGGGACGCTCTCCCACGGTCACCGCGCCGATCTCGCGCATACCGGCGGAGACCGCTCGGGCCCGCACGTACTCGTGCAACCAGGACAGCGCGCCGCCCGCGACGACCAGCGCTCCCGGCGCGCCGAGCAGCCAGAACGCCAGCAGCCAGGCCACCTCACCGAGCCGGTCGGCGAGCGAGTCGTAGACGTAGCCGAGCCGGGTGGTGCGGCCGGTGGCCACCGCCACCGCGCCGTCCACGCTGTCCGCGACGGAGGCGAGCAGCACGAACAGCGCACCGAGGAACGGCCCGTCCCCCGGCCGGTCGACCAGCAACGGCACGCAGAAGCAGAGCAGCACCCCGGCCACGGTGACCGCGGTGGGGCCGACCCGCAGCCGGCCCAGCACATACCCGACGTGGTACGCGAAGCGCAGCCAGGCACGCACCACCGGCGCGGCGGTCCGGGGGTCGAACCCGCCGTGCAGGCGTGCCCACACCGTGGCGTACTGGTCCCAGTTCAGCTGTGTGCCCACCACTGATCAACCGTCGCGCAAGGCATCAGGTGTCGCAACTCCCCGGTCACACCCGTGCGCCGGCCTGGAGGTTCTGCCAGACCTCACGGGTCGCGGTGGACCGGTTGAGGGTGATGAAGTGGATCCCCGGCACGCCCTCGTCCAGCAGCCGGCGGCACATCTCGCTGGCCTGTTCGATGCCGAGCCGGCGGACCGCGTCGGGGTCGTCGGCGACCCGCTCGAAGCGCGCCGCCAGCGCCGGCGGAAAAGGCGCCCCGGACAGCTGCACGGACCGCTCGATGGTGCCGATCTGGGTCACCGGCATCACGCCGGCCAGGATCGGGGTGTCGCAGCCGGCGGCAGCGACCCGGTCACGAAGCCGCAGGTAGTCCTCGGCCTCGAAGAACATCTGCGTGATCGCGAACTCGGCGCCGGCCCGGCACTTGCGGACGAAGTGCGCGGTGTCGCCGGCCACGTCGGGTGAGCGGGGGTGCTTGTACGGGAAGGCCGCCACACCCACGCTGAAGTCGCCGGCGTCGCGCACGAGGCGGACCAGATCCTCGGCGTAGTCCACGCCCTCGGGGTGGCGCACCCACTCGCCGCCCGGGTCGCCGGGCGGATCACCGCGCACCGCGAGCACGTTGCGGACACCGACTCCGGCGAGCCGGCCGATCACGTGCCGCAGCTCGGCGACGGAGTGGTCGACCGCCGTCAGGTGGGCCATCGGCAGCAGGGTGGTCTCGGTGGCGATCCGTTCCGTCAGCGCCACGGTGGTGTCCCGGGTCGAGCCGCCAGCGCCGTAGGTGATCGACACGAACGACGGACGCAGCGACTCCAGCTCGCGGATCGCCTGCCAGAGCAGCCGCTCCCCCGCCTCGGTCTTGGGCGGGAAGAACTCGAACGAGAAGGTCGGCTGACGGTCACGGATGAGCTCCCCGATCGCCGGCTGCGGATTGGGGAGTACCGAGGGAAGACCGAGCGCCACGACCAGACTCTAGCGGGCTGCGTCCCGGTCACCCAGGCGCTTGCCCCTCCGGTTCGCCGGTTCGACAAACCCACGGGTGTACGAGAGCGTCTCGCCGCCACGGCCTCCGAAGGCGCAGAGCCGTCGTACCCGTGGGGTATCAATGGGTGGCGCGGGAGGGGCGGCGGGGGCCGGCCCCGGGGGCCTGCGCGGGGGTCGACAGCCGACAGGTGGCGCCGTGCCCGTCCGGTCGGGCGGGCGGGTCGTCACCGCACCGACGCCCCGCCGGGAGGACCGATGACACTGCCCCCACCGCCTCGTCCACCACAGCTCGGGCCGCTGCTGGCCCGGTGCCGGCTGGCTCGGGGCTGGAGCCAGCAGCGCACCGCCACCGAGTTGTGCGCCGCCGCTGGCGTGCCCACCTTGAGTCGAAACGAGGTGTCGCGGTGGGAGCGGCAGCGACGCGTGCCGGGGGGCTTCTGGCTCGGCTGGCTCGCGGTCGTGCTGGACGTACCGCTGGTGGTGCTCGCCCAGGCCGCCGCGGGCACCCGGCGGGCCGGCCCGACGCGGACCGCCGGGCCGGGTCGGGCACCCGTGACCGCCGCGCGGTCGACCGGGCGTACGGGCCCGGGCCGCGCCGGGGGCGGGTCGGCGGGACTGCGCGTGGCGGTGGAGCGCGGGCCGCGGCGACCGGCTAGCGTCGTGGCGTGACCCACGCTGCTCCCGTGTCTCCCGTCGACCGCGCCGGCCTGCGTCAGCGGGTCGACAAGGCCCTCACCGAGTTCCTGGCCGGCCAGCGTGCGCGGTTGACCAGCGTGGACGAAGCACTGGTTCCGGTGGCGGAAGCGATCGAGGCGTTCGTGCTGGGCGGGGGCAAGCGGCTGCGGCCGGCCTTCGCCTACTGGGGGTTCCGGGGCGCCGGCGGGGTGGACGGCGACCAGGTGCTCACCGCCCTGGCCGCACTGGAGTTCGTGCAGGCCAGCGCCCTGATCCACGACGACCTGATGGATCGCTCCGACACCCGGCGCGGTGAGCCGGCGGTGCACCGGCGGTTCGCCACCCGGCACCGGGCGGCCGGCTGGGGCGGCGACCCGGACGGTTTCGGCGACGCGGCGGCGCTCCTGCTCGGCGACCTCTGCCTGGTGTGGTCCGACGAGCTGCTGCACTCCGCTGGACTCGACCTGCGGGCGGTGGCCCGGGCCCGGCCGGTCTTCGACGAGATGCGCACCGAGGTCACCGTCGGGCAGTACCTCGACGTGCTGACCCAGGCCACCGGGGACACCTCGGTGGAGCGGGCCAGCAAGGTCGCCCGGTACAAGTCGGCGAAGTACACGGTCGAACGCCCGCTGCTGCTCGGCGCCGCGCTGGCCGACGCGACGGCCGACGTGCGGACGGCCTACTCGGCGTACGGGCTGCCGCTGGGTGAGGCGTTCCAGCTCCGCGACGACGTGCTGGGGGTCTTCGGTGACCCGGTGCAGACCGGCAAGCCGGCCGGGGACGACCTGCGCGAGGGTAAGCGCACCTACCTGGTGGCGGCGGCGGTCGAGGCCACCGGCGACGCCGGTCGGGAGTTGCTGCTCGGCCGGCTCGGCGACCCGCAGCTGGACGAACAGGGGGTGGCCCGGCTGCGCGAGCTGATCTCCGCGAGCGGCGCGCTCGCCCGTACCGAGCAACGGATCGTCACGCTCACCGACACCGCGCTGGCGGCGCTGGCCGCCGTGGACCTCGACACCGAGGCCCGCCAGGCCCTCGTCGACCTGGCCATTGCCGCCACCCGCCGCGCCGACTAGGCCCCGGCCCCTCCCGGCCCCCGGCCCGCATGGTTGATCATGAGGTTGGCGACCCTCGCCTCGGCGTGTCGCGCCGCTAACCTCATGATCAACGCGGAAGCAGGGGCGGGGCGGGTCAGAAGCCCAGGGCTTGGGCTCGGCGTTTGACTTCGCGGGCCTGGTCGCCGGAGAGGGCGGCGGCCGGGTTGGCACCGGGGAGGGTGTCGTCCGGCTCGTAGAGCCAGCGCAGCGCGGCCTCGTCGTCGTAGCCGTTGTCGGAGAGCAGGTTGAGCACACCGGGCAGGTGCTTGAGCGCGGTCTGGTTGGCCACCAGGTCCACCGGGATCCGGCGGACGCCGTCGCGGCGGACCGCCAGCAACTCCCGGTCGCGGATCATCTGGTGCACCTTGCTGATCGACACGTCGAGACGCTCGGCAACATCGGGCAGGGTGAGCCAGCCGGCCGGGTCGGCGGGTCCGGCGAGCTCGGGGCCGGGCACGGCCTGGTCGGGTACGGGTTCGGTCACCCGATCACCCTGCCACGCCACCGGCGCGCCGGGCCACCGGCACCCCGGATGGCCGGCCGTCACCCGGCGGGACGCACCAGCTCCGTCCCCGAGCTGTAGCATCCTGTTCAACCTTTGCCCCTTGGACGCATAGACTCCCTGCCGATGGACACACAGGTCGCCGACACGTTGCTGGGCTCGCTGATCGACGGGCGCTACCGCATTCGCGGTCGCGTGGCCCGTGGCGGCATGGCGACCGTGTACACCGCCACCGACGAACGCCTCGAGCGCACCGTCGCCGTAAAGATCATCCACCCGACCCAGGCACCGGAAGCTCGGGCCCGGATCGCCAACTTCGTGACCCGGTTCACCGACGAGGCCAAGACCATCGCCCGGCTGACCCATCCGAACGTGGTGGCGGTCTACGACCAGGGCACCCATGCCGGCCTGCCGTACCTGGTGATGGAGTACGTCCGCGGCCGCACGCTGCGTGACGTGCTGGCCGAGCGACGCCGGCTCGACCCGGACGAGGTACTGGCCATCGCCGAGCAGATGCTCGCCGCGATCGCCGCCGCGCACCGGGCCGGCCTGGTGCACCGCGACGTCAAGCCGGAGAACGTGCTGGTCGCCGAGGCGCCCACCGGTGGCGTCGCCAACCTGGTGGACAGCGTCGTCAAGGTGGCCGACTTCGGGTTGGCCCGGGCGGTCGAGGCGAGCGCCGACGACGAGCAGGGCAACCAGCTGATGGCCACCGTGGCGTACGTCGCCCCGGAGCTGGTCACCGAGGGCCGGGCCGATCCGCGCACCGACGTCTACTCGGCGGGCATCGTGCTGTTCGAGATGCTCACGGGCCGGGTCCCCTACGACGGGGACCGCCCGGTGGACGTCGCCTGGCAGCACGTCGACCGGGACGTGCCGGCGCCCTCGACGCTGGTGCCCAGTCTGCCGTCGGTCCTCGACGGCCTGGTGCAGCGGGCCACCCGACGCGACCCGGACGCCCGGCCCGCCAACGCCGGCGCGCTGCTGGCCGAGGTGCAGGTGGCCCGGGATCACCTGGGTGACGCCAACACCCGCACCGCCGTGCTGCACCGGGTGACCGACGAGCCGCCGGTCTCCCAGCCGACCATGATGGTCGCCACGGTCCGCCCGGCGCAGCGGCCGGCCTGGGCCCGGCTGCCCGAGGGCGGCCAGGGGCCGGGCCGACGGCGGGCTGCTCCGGAGCAGACGGAGGGCCTGCGGTCGCGGCTCGCCGAGCTGCGCGCCACCGTGCTGGGCCACCCCCGTGGTCGGCTGGCCGTCGCGGCCGTCGTGGTGGTGCTGGGTCTGGTGGCCGCCGGCGGCGGCTGGTGGTTCGGCGTCGGCCGCTACACGGCCGCCCCGCAGTTGGTCAGCCTGAGCAAGGCCGACGCGCAGGCGCAGGCCGACCGCGCCGGGCTCACCCTGGCCTACGGCGAGCCGCGGTACGACGAGAAGGCCCCGAAGGACAGCGTGCTGGGGCAGAGCCCGACGTCGACCACCAAGATCGTCAAGGGTGGCAAGATCACCCTGACCCTCTCCCTCGGCCCGGAGCGCTTCGGAGTCCCCGACGTGATCGGCAAGGAGTTCGAGCTGGCCGAGGCTGACCTGGTCAACGCCCAGCTGGTGGTGGCCAAGGGCACCGCCCGCTACGACGACAGCCTGCCCGCCGGCGTCGTGGTGGACAGCTCCCCGAAGGTGGGCACCGAGGTCCGACCGGGCGCGAAGATCACTCTCATCCTGAGCCGGGGTCGGGCGCCGGTGTCGGTGCCGAACCTCGTCGGCAGGAGCCTGACCGAGGCCCGGGCCACCCTGGCCCAACTCACCCTGGTGCCGGTGGAGACCTACAAGGATTCCGACAAGCCCAAGGACGAGATCCTCGGTCAGAGCCCGGCCGACGGCTCCGGCGTGGAGAAGGGCACCCAGGTCAAACTGGAGGTCAGCAAGGGTCCGCCGCTGGTGGCCGTACCCCGGGTGGTGGACCTGCCCTGCCCGCAGGCCAAGCAGGTGTTGGAGAGCCAGGGCTTCCCGGTGGCGATCCAGTTCAACCCCAATGCCGTGGTCCGCTTCCAGAACCCGGCCGAGAACTCGCAGGTGCCGCCGGGCACCCAGGTCACCATCGGGTGTCTGTGACATGCCGGTGACCTCCTCCAGACCGGTCGGCGCTCACACCCCCACGTCCGGCGGCCTGGCCAGGGCCGCACTGCCGTACGCCGAGGCGACCGGCGCCGAGGTGGTCCAGGTCTACGTCTCCAACTCGCGGGGCTGGGCCCTGCCGGCCGGCGACCCGGCGCAGGACGCGCTGTTCCGCGACGGCTGCGCCGAACGCGGCATTCCGGCCTTCATCCACGCCTCGTTGCTGGTGAACCTCGGATCGCCCACTCCGGCCACCGTGGAACGGTCGGCGCAGACGCTGGCG
Source organism: Micromonospora sp. 067-2 (assembly GCF_046549295.1). Classification (NCBI taxonomy): domain Bacteria; kingdom Bacillati; phylum Actinomycetota; class Actinomycetes; order Micromonosporales; family Micromonosporaceae; genus Micromonospora; species Micromonospora sp. 067-2. The sequence continues at coordinate 198,894 of NZ_JAJPWB010000004.1, forward strand.
CACGCGCTGCGGCGGGGCGTCGCGATCGGTGCCCGGGCGGTGGTGTTCCACGCGGGCAGCTCGGTGGACGAGGGGTACGCCGAGGCGGCACTACGACAGGTCCGCCAGGAGCTGCTGCCGCTGCTCGACTGGGCCGCCGACGCCGGTGGGCCGATGCTGCTGGTCGAGCCGAGCGCGGGCGGCGGCCGCTCGCTCGCCTCCAGGGTGGAGCAGCTCGGGCCCTACCTGGACGCCGTGGACCGGCACCCCATGCTGGGGGTCTGCTTCGACACCTGCCACGCCTGGGCGGCCGGGCACGACCTGGCCGCCGAGGGCGGGATGACGGCGACCCTGGACACGCTGGTCTCCACGGTCGGTGCGGACCGGCTACGGCTGGTGCACGCCAACGACTCGAAGGATCTGCGCGGCTCCACCCGGGACCGGCACGAGAACATCGGCAAGGGCACCATCGGTGAGCCGGCCTTCGCCGAGCTGATGGCCCACCCGGCCACCGCCGGCGTCCCGATCGTCGTGGAGACCCCCAGCGAGAAGCACGTCGGCCACACCGCCGACATAGCCACCCTCACCCGCCTCCACCCCTAACCACCCCGCGCCCGCCCCACCCCGCGTCGGTCTAGGGAAAAACGTCGCTAGTTGATCGCCAGCCACGATGGTTCGCCCTAGATCGACGCCAGCCGGGGAGGGGTTAGGCGGACAGGATGCGGGGCAGGACGGCGGCCGCGCGGTCGATGTCGGCGTCGTCGAGGTCCAGGTGGGTGACCAGGCGGGCGGTACGCGGGCCGAGCACCGAGATCAGTACGCCCTCCACCCGCGCGGCAGCGGCCAGGGAACGCGCGTCCAGCGTGTGCTTGGTCAGATCCAGCGGAACCAGGTTGGTGCGGACCCCGGTGGCGAGCACGCCGAACGGCGCGACCACCTCGGCGAGCCGGGCCGCCCGGGCGTGGTCCTCAGCCAGCCGGTCGACATGGTGGGCGAGCGCGTACCGGCCGGCTGCCGCGAGGATGCCGGCCTGACGCATGCCCCCGCCCAGCCGCTTGCGGATCAGCCGAGCGCGTTCGACCTTTTCGGCGCTGGCCACCACCAGCGAGCCGACCGGCGCGCCAAGGCCCTTGGAGAGACAGACGGAGAGCGTGTCGAAGAGCCGGCCGTACTCGACCAGGGGCACCCCGTCGGCGACGTGCGCGTGCCAGATCCGGGCGCCGTCGCAGTGCAGCGCGACCTCCGCGTCGTCGGCGACCCGACGCAGCTCCCGCAGGGTGGCCAGCGGGATCACCCCACCACCGCCCCGGTTGTGGGTCTGCTCGACGGCGATCGCCCGGGTGGGAACGGCGAAGTAGCCGTCCGGCCGGATCATCCCGGCAACCGCCACCGGGTCGATGTCCGCGCCGACTGCCGGCCAGGTCCGCGAGGAGATCCCGCCGTACGCGGCCGCGGCGCCGATCTCGTACGTGACCACGTGCGCGTCGGCGTCGCAGAGCAGCTCGTTACCGGGTGACACCAGCAGTTGCAGGGCGATCTGGTTGGCCATCGACCCGCTCGGGGCGAACAGCGCCGCCTCGTGCCCGAACAGCGCGGCGACCTCGGCCTCCAGCGCGTTGACCGTCGGGTCCTCGCCGTAGACGTCGTCACCGACCTCCGCGGCGGCCATCACCTCCCGCATGCCGGAGGTCGGTCGGGTCACCGTGTCGGATCGCAGATCCACAAAATCAGCCACTGTCATCCCTTCGGCTGCCGACTGCGGGGCTCGCAAGCTCACTCCTCGCGTCAGCCACTGTCATCCCTTCGGCTGCCGACTGCGGGGCTCGCAAGCTCACTCCTCGCGTCAGCCACTGTCATCCCTTCGGCTGCCGACTGCGGGGCTCGCAAGCTCACTCCTCGCGTCAGCCACGGAGCATCTCCGCTACGAGGAAGGCCAACTCCAACGACTGCTGGGTGTTGAGTCGCGGGTCGCAGGCGGTTTCGTACCGGTCGGGCAGGTCCAGGTCCTCGATGCCCTGGGCGCCGCCGAGGCACTCGGTGACGTCCTCGCCGGTCAACTCGACGTGCAGGCCGCCGGGGTGGGTGTCCAGCCCCCGGTGCACCTCGAAGTAGCCGAGCACCTCGTCGACGATGCGGTCGAAGTGCCGGGTCTTGTAGCCGTTGGACGACTCGTGTGTGTTGCCGTGCATCGGGTCGCACTGCCAGACCACCTTGGCACCGGCGGCGGTGACCTTGGCGACGATCGGCGGCAGGGCGTCGCGCACCCGGTGGTTGCCCATCCGGCTGATCAGGGTGAGCCGGCCGGGCACGTTGTCGGGGTTGAGCTTCTCGCACAGCTCGATCGCCTCGTCCGGGGAGGTGGTCGGGCCGAGCTTGACGCCGATCGGGTTGGCGATCCGGGAGATGAAGTCGATGTGGGCGCCGGTGATCTGCCGGGTGCGTTCACCGATCCAGAGGAAGTGCCCGGACAGCCCGTACGCCCGGCGGTCGGAGACCCGGGTGAGCGCCCGGTCGTACTCCAGGGCGAGCGCCTCGTGGGAGCAGTAGAGCGTGACGGTGCGCAGCGCCTCGTCGTCGGTCATCCCGCAGGCCCGGATGAAGGCCAGCGCCCGGTCGATCTCCCGGGCGATCGCCTCGTAGCGCTCCCCGGCCGGGGAGTTCTTGACGAAGCCCTTGTTCCAGTCGTGCACCGCGTGCAGGTCGGCGAGCCCACCGGCGAGGTACGCCCGGAGCATGTTCATCGCCGCGGCCGAGTTGGCGTACGCCCGGATCATCCGCTGCGGGTCGGCGACCCGGGCGGTCGGGTCGGCCTCCAGTGAATTGATCATGTCGCCGCGGTAGGCGGGCAGGCCGCGCGCGTCGGTGGGCAGCGAGCGGGGCTTGGTGTACTGGCCGGCGACCCGGGCGACCTTGACCACCGGCAGCGACGCGCCGTAGGTGAGCACGATCGCCATCTGGAGCAGGGTGCGGGCGTTGGCCAGCAGGTGGCTCTCGGTGTTGTCGGCGAAGGTCTCGGCGCAGTCACCGCCCTGCAGCAGGAACGCCCTGCCCTCGCAGACCAGAGCCAGCTTCTGCCGGAGCTGGTCCACCTCGTAGGGCGCGACGACCGACGGCACGGTGTCGAGCACCTTGCAGACCTCGGCGACGGTGGACGGGTCGGACCACGGCGGGGTCTGTTCGCGCGGCAGGTCCCGCCACCGGTCCAGGCCGAGCGCGGCGTCCTCGGCGGAGTCGGCGGTCGGGCGGCTGGTCTGCAGGCCGGGGCCGCGCACCCCGGGATGGCTCAGCTGATGCCACTCATGGCGCATGAGGGAAAGCGTACGGCGACCGGGGGCGTGCCCGGGCGGCGAGGGGGACGGTTCCGGCAGGTGGGAGATCAATTCCAGCGGGCGCAGGTCAGGACGCGGGCGACGGAACGACGCCGGTCGGCTTCGCGCCGGCGGCCGGGGCGCCGCCGGGAGCCTCTCCCGCGATGCACCAGTCGCCGCCGTCGCGGGTGACGGTGAACACCAGCGGCCGGGTGACCTTGCTCTTGCCGGCGGTGACCGAGACCGAGACGCTGACCTCCTGGCCACGTGGGCCGGACCGCACGTCGGTGATGGCCGCCTCGGGCACCTCGAAGTGGTCGGCGAAGTCACCGTTGGGGCCGGTGGCGCCCAGGTCGAAGCCGTCGTGCAGCAGCGCGCAGAGCTGGCTCCGGCCGGCGGCGACGTCCTTGGCGGTCATCGCGTCGAGGTACGCCTGTACGCGTTCCCGGGACCGGGTCGCGGCCTCCTCGGCGGGGGCCCGATCGGGTTTGGCGGCAGGCTCGTCGCCGCCGTCGCCGCCGAATCCGCAGCCCATCAGGGCCAGCGGCAGCAGCACCAGCCCGGCGGCGGTCGCGGCCAGCCTGCGGCGGGTCGGACGCATGATCACCTCCGTCGAACGGGACATCGACTGCCGAGCCGCGAGTCTGCCACATCGGGGCCGAGCCGCCCAACGCCGGCGACCCGGCCGACGCTGGGCGTCGACCGGGCCGGTACCGCACGGGCGGGGAGGGGCGGTGCGGGCCCCTCCCCGCCGTGTGGGTGGTGCGTCGGCCCTCGGCCTCAGCCGAGGCCGCCCTTGATGGCGCCGATGAGCTCGCCGTTGCCGGTGTCACCGGAGAGCTCCCAGAAGAACGCGCCACCGAGGCCCTGATCCTTCGCGTACGTCATCTTGCCGTTGATGGTCGACGGGGTGTCGTAGCTCCACCAGTTGTTGCCGCACTTGGCGTACGCGGTGCCGGCGATCGTGCCGGTGGCCGGGCAGGTGTTCTTGAGGACCTTGTAGTCCTCGATGCCCGCCTCGTAGGTGCCCGGTGCCGCGCCGGTGGCACTGCCGCCCGGGGCGGCCTGGGTGACGCCGGTCCAGCCCCGACCGTAGAAGCCGATGCCGAGCAGCAGCTTGTTGGCCGGTACGCCCTTGCTCTTGAGCTTCTGGATCGCCGCGTCGGAGTTGAAGCCCTGCTGCGGGATGCCGGTGTACGACGTGAGCGGCGAGTGGGGAGCGGTGGGCCCCTGGGCGGCGAACGCGCCGAAGTAGTCGTACGTCATCGGCATGAGCCAGTTGAGGTTGCCCACGGCACCGGCGTAGTCGGCGGCGTCGATCTTGCCGCCGTTGCTGCCGTCCGCGGTGATCGCGGCGGTGACCAGAGCGTTGGCGCCGAACCTGGTCCGCAGCGCGCCGACCACGTTCTTGAATGCGTTCGGACCGCTGCTGTCACAGCTCAGACCGCAGGCGTTCGGGTACTCCCAGTCGACGTCGATGCCGTCGAAGACGTCCGCCCAGCGCGGGTCCTCGACCAGGTTGTAGCAGCTGTCGGCGAAGGCGGCCGGGTTCTGCGCGGCCTGGGTGAAGCCGCCGGACCAGGTCCAGCCACCGAACGACCAGATCACCTTCAGGTGCGGGTTCAGCTGCTTGAGCTTGCGCAGCTGGTTGAAGCTGCCGCGCAGCGGCTGGTCCCAGGTGTCGGCGACGCCGTCCACGCTGTCGGCCGCGGTGTACGCCTTGTCGTAGTCGGCATAGCTGTCGCCGATGGCGCAACGGCCACCGGTGGTGTTGCCGAAGGCGTACAGGATGTGGGTCAGCTTGGCGGCGGAGCCGCTGGTCTGGATGTTCTTGACGTGGTAGTTGCGGGCGTAGACGCCCCACTCGGCGAAGTAGCCGACGACCTTCTTGGCACCCGGGTTCGGCGGCGGCGTGGTGGGCGGCGGCGTGGTCGGCGGTGGGGTGGTGGGCGGCGGCGTGGTCGGCGGCGGAGTGGTGGGCGGCGGGGTGGTCGGCGGCGGGGTGCCTCCGCCGCACGCGGCGCCGTTGATGGTGCAGTTCAGCGGTGCGCGGTAGGCGCCGGTGCCGTTGTAACCCCAGCTGAACGAGGCGCCGGGCGCGATCCCGCCGGCCCAGCTCTTCTTGACCGCGACGTAGTGGTTGCCGCTGCTGGTCACGTCCGCGTCCCAGGCGCTGCCGATGGTGGTGCCCGAGGGCAGGTCGAACTCGATGCGCCAGGTGTCGACCGCGGCACTCGATGAGTTGGTGACGGTCACCTTCGTCTCGTGACCGGTCCCCCAGTCCTGGGTCTTGGTGAACGTGGCGGTGACACTGCCGGCGCCGAAGGCGGTCGTCATCGGCACCGCGGTGAGGGTCACGGCGACCACGGCACCGGCCCAGAGGGCCCGGCGGAGCGATCTTTTCATGAGGCGTCTCCCGAACTGTTAGGAAACTTTCCAAAAGAGATGGTGAGACGGTACTCACGGCGTCATCACTTCGTCAAGATGTGCATGTTTCGATTTCTTCTGGTGCGCGGAATGCGGCCCCTTCCGCCCGTTCCGGGCCCCCCGGTGGCCGACGCGTAATCTCGGACCATGACCGTTTTCGACATCCCGATCGACGCCCTCTCCGGCGGTTCCGCCGACCTGGCCCACTACCGGGGCAAGGCGCTGCTGGTGGTCAACGTCGCGTCCCGCTGCGGCCTCACCCCCCAGTACGCCGGTCTGCAGGCCCTCGCGGACTCCTACGCCGACCGTGGCCTGGTGGTGCTCGGCGTGCCCTGCAACCAGTTCGCCGGGCAGGAGCCGGGCAGTGCCGCCGAGATCAGCGACTTCTGCCAGGTCAACTACGGCGTCACGTTCCCGCTCACCGAGAAGGTCGACGTCAACGGCCCCGACCGGCACCCGCTCTACGACGCGCTCGTGGACACTCCGGACGCCGACGGGCACACCGGGGACGTCCGATGGAACTTCGAGAAGTTCCTCATCGCTCCGGACGGCACGGTCGCTGCCCGGTTCGCCCCCACCGTCGAGCCCGGCGCCGACGAACTACGCGCCGCCATCGAGAAGGCCCTGCCGGCCTGACCCCGCCTCAGCGCGGGAGGAAGCGCCACCGGGTGGCGTCGGAGATCGGGCGGTAGCCGATCACCTGGTAGATCTTGTTGCTGGTGGGGTTGGCGCGGTCGGTGTAGAGGGTGCAGCGGGTGGCGCCGGTGTCGAGCGCGTACCGGCTGGCATGTGCCACGCAGGCGCTCGCGTAGCCGCGACCACGCCGCGGCGGTGGGGTGTAGACCCCGCTGACCCGGGCGACCCGGGCGACCGGCCGGCTCAGCCAGGCTGTGGCGACCGGGGTGCCGGCGTCCTCCCAGAGCCAGAGCAGGTGGCCGTGCGGCAGCCGTGCGTCGATCTGCGCGGCGGGGTCGGCCGGCGGTCCGCCGGGTGCCGTCTCGGCGAGGAACGCGCCGGTCCAGGCCACCAGCAACTCCCGGTCGGCGCTCGTGGCAGGGCGGGCCCGCCCGGGTACGCCGACCGGCGGCCGGACCGTGTCCAGCTCGAAGATCCGCTGGGACGTGCCGGGTACGGCTGTCAGGTCGGCGTGCTCGGCGTACCGCTCGGTGAACCAGCCGACGGCCGGGACCGGGCCGTGCACCTCGACCAGCGGCGGCGCCGACCGGACGAAGTGGTCGGCGAGGGCCCGCGCGGCGGCCGGCGGCACGGCGCCGAGCAGCGGCCCGCGCGGCGGGGTGTGCACCGCCACGCCCACCGTCGCGCCCCCGTCGACCACCCGGACGAACCGCTCGCCACCGGAGAGTGGCACGTCCCCGGAGAGCCGGCCCGCGACGAGCGTGAGCAGTACGTTGTGCAGGACCGGCTCACGGCGCAACCAGGCGTCGGCTGTGGCGGCGAAGGTCGCGAGATCCTCGACGAGGCAACGCATGCCCGGCAGTCTGCGCCGACGATCGGGACGCCGGCAATCGAAATAACCCACCGGACCGGTCGGGAATGCGTCGTGGGTGGACGGAGTTGGGAACGAGCATGACAACTGTGGGACTGATCGGCAGTGGCAAGATCGGCGGTACGCTGGCACGGCTCGCGGTGGCCGCCGGCTACGACGTGGTGCTGAGCAACTCGCGGGGCCCCGAGACGCTCACCGACCTGGTCGACGAGCTGGGCGAGCGGGCCAGCGCCGGCACGCCGCAGGACGCGGCGCAGATCGGCGATCTGGTGGTGGTCACCGTGCCGCTCAAGGCGTACCGGGCGGTGCCCGTGGAGCCGCTGGCCGACAAGATCGTTCTGGACACCAACAACTACTACCCGCAGCGCGACGGGGCCTTCCCGGAGTTGGACTCCGGCGAGACCACCAGCAGCGAACTCCTTCAGAAGCACCTGCCGACGGCACGCGTGGTGAAGGTCTTCAACAACATCTTCTTCAAGCACCTGGCCGCACTGGGCCGGCCGACGGGCGCGGCCGACCGCAGCGCCCTCGCGATCGCCGGCGACGAGGCCGCCGCGAAGACCGAGGCGACGGGCTTCCTGGACCGGATCGGCTACGACACGGTGGACGCTGGCGCGCTTGCCGAGGGGTGGCGCTACCAGCCGGACACCCCGGCGTACGGCACGCTCTACTCGGCCGACCCGACGGACTGGGAGCGCCCGGCGCAGGGCGACGCCGAGACGCTACGCGCCCTCCTGGCCGCGGCCACCCGCTGACCGCCGACGGGCGGGCCACCGCCGGCCCGCCCGACGGCGTCACACCCCTCGCGCCGACCCCTACCAGCTGGTCGTGCGGAGAGCGGCGGCGAGTTCGTCGTCGTAGCTCGCGATCTGTCGACCGTCCGGGGCGTACGCGACGAGCCGGCCCTGGGCCATGCTCGCCGACCGGAACGAGAACGTCCGGGTCCCCGGATACGCGGCGAGCAGCGGAATGACCCGGGGTGATCCGCCCGGGGCCGAGTAGTACTCCAACCGGGCCACCCGTGGAGAGACCACGCCGTTGACCCGTACCTTGGTCTTCTCCGCCCGGGTGCCGAAGGTGACTGGCGCTTCGGTGCGGTACGCGGCGCACTCGGCCGGCCCACGGCAGACGAAGAAGTATCGCGGGTTGACCACGTCGCCGAGGTCGTACGCCTTGAAGGTCGGGTCAGCTCCGGCGGGCAGCGGTTGGACGGCGAAGAACGCGACCGCCGCCGCGGCCGTGACTCCGATCCGCAACCATGCCCGCCCGGCGGGCGGCCGCCGGTGCGTCCGTGCGGCGGCGGCGACCGCGACACCACCGAAGCCCGCCAGGCACAGCAGGCACACCCCGAGCGCACGGGCGTTCTCGAACAGGAACTGCACGCCCGGCCGGGTCGACACCGGGCTCAGCACCGCACCCAAGGAGACGACCATCGTGCCGAGCAGCGCCGCCCCGGCGGCCCGTTGGGTGACGCCGGACGCGCCGATCAACAGCATCGCGGCGAGCACCGGCCACACCTGGTGGTGGGTCCAGGACACCGGGGACGCGGCCACGGTGGCACAGCCGACGAGCACCGCGCCGTGCCCGGGCCGGCCCTGAACCGTCAGCTGGCGAGCCCGTAGCAGCGCCGCCGCGCAGATGAGCGCCACCAGGCCGGCCCAGAGCAGGGGCAGCACCGTCTCGTCGACCCCGATGCGCAGCAGCATCCCGTGCAGGGACTGGTTACCCAGGGAGGCCAGGTTGCCGATCCGCGAGGTCTGCCGCACGGCGTCGGTCCAGTAGGTCCAGCTCTCCCGGGGCAGCACGATCGCGCCGATCGCGGCGCACCCCAGGAACGTCGCCGCCGCACGGCCGGCGTCGCGGTAGCGGCCGATGGCGAGGAAGTAGACCACGAACAGCAGTGGGGTCAGCTTGATCGCGGCGGCCACGCCGACCAGCACCCCGCGCAGTCGGGGCGGGACGACGCCCATCCCGTCCAGCAGGGCCATCAGCACGATGAAGATGCTGACCTGCCCGAAGCGCAGGTTGCTCTGCACCGGCGCGGAGAGCATCAGCACCGTGGCCGCCACCGCCACCACCAGTGGGCGTCGGTGCCGTCCGGCGGTCAGCGCCACACCGACCGTCCCAGCGATGGCGACGACTGCCGCGCACGTCGCCACCAGCCAGAGCCCCTGCACCACGCCCTCACCGACGACGGTGATCGGCCCCAGCACGAGGGCGGCGAACGGCGGATAGGTGAACGGCCCGCCGTTGTCCGCGACGTAGCCGTACAGCGGTCGGCCGGCGTGCAGGTTGGACAGCGCGCTGTAGTAGATGTGCAGGTCGGAGAGGCGGTCCGCCCGCCGCAGCACGAGCACACAGGACACCAGCGCGACGACCACGAAGGCCGCCCACGCCAGCGCCACCCGGCGATCCCGCATCGACCGAGAATAGGCGAGCACGACGACCCTCGGCGGCCCGTCAGCCCCCGGGCACCGCCCCGTAAGGCCACGACCTGCACACCATCAGGGATGTTGGTGCCTCACGACGGTTCGAGGCGGCAGTTTCCCCGACGTCGAACAGCTCGTGGAGCACCCGCAGGGGCATGGTGACGAAAAGACGGGCGAAAACATTGACCTGCCAACTTGCGCTGCCGTCCCGCGCACGGGACTCTGTTTGCTGGGTTGTCACCCGATCACCGACCGTGCCCCCTCGGAGGCGACATGCACCAGCCCCGCACCGCGTCTCGCCGGCTGCTGGCCGGCGCCGGCGCGCTCCTGCTCGGCGCCGCTCTCACCGCGGCCGGCTCGCCGATGCCGGCCAGCGCCGCGACCGGCGCGGACAACGTCGGATACGTCCGGCTCGCCCACCTCTCCCCCGACACCCCGGCGGTGGACGTCTACCTGGCCGCCTCCGACACCGCGAAGCCGAAGGTCTTCCCCGGCGTCGGTTACGGCGTGGTCTCCGACTACCTCAAGCTGGCGCCCGGCCGGTACGCGGTCGCGATGCGGGAGGCCGGCGCCCCCGCCAGCGATCCCCCGGTGCTCACCACCGAAGTCGCGGTGACCAGCGGCGACGCCTACACGGTGGCCGGCGTCGGTCGGCACGCCGACCTGGGGCTGCGGGTGCTCAACGACGACATCAGCGCGCCCGACCAGGGTCGAGCCAAGGTGCGCGTCGTGCAGGCGTCGGTGCGCACCCCGGTGGTGGACGTGACCGCCGTCGACGGTCCGGTGATCGCCGACGGCGTCCAGTTCGCCACCACCACCGACTACGAGCAGGTCGACCCGGGAAGCTGGCGGCTGAGGCTCACCGGCGCCGGTGGGCCCAGCTCCGACGCCCAGGTGCAGCTGACCGGGGGCGCGGTCTACTCGCTGCTGGTGCTCGACGCGAAGCAGGGCGGGCTCACCGCCGAGCTGCGCCGCGACGCCGCGGGCGGCACCGTCGCACCGGCCGGCGGCGTGGACACCGGCGCCGGCGGCATCGCCGGGACCGGGCTCGGGACGTACCCCCTGGTGGTCGGCGGGTTGGCGGCGGCGGCCGTCGCGGTGAGCCTCCTCCTGTGGCGTCGGCGGCGGCGCACCACCTGGTGAGCACCGGGCCCGACCCGTCGATCCGGCGACACCGTGACCGCCGGGTGCCACTGGCCGCGCTGGTCGCGGCCGGTGCGGCGGTCTGTCTGGCCGCCGGCACCGGGGTCGGGCTCGCCACCACCAGCCGGGACCTGCCGCCGCCCTCGGCGATCTGGCACCCCGGCTGCACCGACAACTGCCCGTCCGTGGCGGCGGCGCCCACGCCGCAGGGTCCACCCACCCGGGTACGCGTGCCACGGATCGGCGTCGACTCGGCGCTCACGGTGCTGGGCCTGGACCGCGCCGGCGCGCTCATCCCGCCGGTCGACTTCGACACCGCCGGTTGGTACGGCGGCGGTCCGGCGCCCGGCGACACCGGCCCGGCCGTGCTCGCCGGGCATCTGGACTCGCGGCGCGGCCCGGGGGTATTCGCCCGGCTCGGCGAGCTGCGTCCGGGCGACGAGGTGGAGGTGTGGCGCGGCGGTCAGCGGGTGTCGTTCCGGGTGACCGGGTCGCTGCGTACCCGCAAGGACCGGTTTCCCACGGCGGCGGTCTACGGTCCGACGCCCGGCCCCGAGCTGCGGCTCGTCACGTGCGGCGGCGCCTTCGACAAGCGGCGCGGGCACTACACCGACAACGTGGTGGTGTTCGCGGTGACCGAGGCCGCCGGCACGGTGCTGCCGAGGTCCGCTGCCGGCTGACGTGCCTGATCCGATCTCGCGTGCGGCCGGCTCGCGTCAGATCGGGCGGCGGCCGGCGAAGCCGCACTCGACCCGGTGGTACCAGCGCACGTCGGAGTCGCCCTCCAGCCAGCACCACAGCACGACGCGCCCGGCCCGCTCGCCGGGAAAGTCGAGCAGCACCGGCGCGATGCTCTTGACCTGGATGTCGTGCTGGTGCAGCTCGTCGACCACGGCGTGCAGACGGGCCTCCAGCCCCTTCACCTCGGCCAACCCGCCGAGCGCGCTGACGCCGTGGTCGGCCAGGTCGGCGCGCAGCTCGGCCAGGTCGGCGCGGAGCCGGATCAGCTCGTCGACGCGCGGTCGCAGGGTGGCCACCAGGTGCCGGGCCTGGGCGAGTGTGAACACCGGGCAAGTATGCGGCACCCGCCGGACGTTGCCGGACCCCGCGACCGGCGCCAGCTCAGTCGGCCTGGGCGGCCAGCTCGCGTGCCCGGTCCCGGGCCGCCTCGAGCGCCGCGAGCAGCGCCGCCCGGACGCCGTGCTTCTCCAGCTCGCGGATGGCGGAGATGGTGGTGCCGGCCGGCGAGGTGACCGCCTCCCGCAGCTTGACCGGGTGCTCGCCGGAGTCACGCAGCATCACCGCGGAGCCGATCGCGGTCTGCACGATCAGCTCGTGCGCGACCTGCCGGGGCAGCCCGAGCAGGATCCCGGCGTCGATCATGGCCTCGACCAGCAGGTAGAAGTAGGCCGGGCCGGAGCCGGAGAGCGCCGTCACCGCGTCCTGCTGCGACTCGGGCACCCGGATCGTCTGGCCGAGCGGCTGGAACATCTCCTCGGCCAGCGCCAGGTGCGCCCCGGTGGCGTACGCGCCCGCCGAGATCGCCGTCATCGCCTCGTCGACCAGTGCCGGGGTGTTGGTCATCACCCGGACCACCGGGGTGCCCTCGGGCAACCGTCGGCTGAAGAAGCTGGTGGACAGCCCTGCGCACAGCGAGATGACCAGCTTGTCGGCGGGCACCTTGGGGCCGATCTCGTCGAGCAGCGCTCCGGCGTCCTGCGGTTTGACCGAGATCGCGAGCACCGCCGCCTCGTCCACGGCGGTCAGGTTGTCGACCACCCGTACGCCGTAGCGGGCGCTCAACTCCTCGGCCCGGGCCGTCCGTCGCGCGGTGGCCAACAACCGATCAACGGGCCATCCCGAACGCAGCAACCCGGAGAGCATCAGCTCCCCGATCTTGCCCGCCCCGACCACCGCAACGCTGTGCACCCCAACCGTCATGTCGCCGCACCCCTCCCTGACCCCGCCGATCTAGGGCGGATCGTCGTGAGTTGATCTCCTCGAACAGAAATATGCCCTAGATCGACGGGGTGGGGGGGTCAGCTGCCGAAGAAGACCTCGGCTTCGGCGTAGCGCTCCAGGGGGACGGTTTTCAGCTCGGCTGTGGCCTCGGACAGGGGCACTCGGACGATGTTGGTGCTCTGCATCGCGACCATCTTGCCCCAGTCGCCGTCGTTGACCGCGTCGATGGCCTGCAGGCCCAGGCGGGTGGCGAGCACCCGGTCGAACGCCGTGGGGGTGCCACCGCGCTGGATGTGACCCAGCACCACGGTGCGGGCCTCCTTGCCGGTCTTGGCCTCCAACTGCTCGGCCAGCCACTGGCCGATGCCGCCGAGGCGGACGTGCCCGAACGAGTCCAGCTCCTGGTTGGCCAACCGCATCTGGCCGTCCAGCGGCTGCGCGCCCTCGGCGACCACGACGATCGGGGCGTACTGGTGCTGGAAGCGCTTCTCGACGTAGCCGGCCACCTGCTCGACGTCGAACTGACGCTCGGGCAGCAGGATCACGTTGGCGCCACCGGCCAGGCCGGCGTGCAGGGCGATCCAGCCGGCGTGCCGGCCCATCACCTCGACGACCAGGGTGCGGTGGTGGCTCTCCGCGGTGGTGTGCAGCCGGTCGATGGCCTCCATCGCGATGTTGACCGCGGTGTCGAAGCCGAAGGTGTAGTCGGTGGCGCCGAGGTCGTTGTCGATCGTCTTCGGCACTCCGACCACGTGCACGCCCAGCTCGTAGAGCTTGGTGGCCACGCCGAGGGTGTCCTCGCCGCCGATCGCGATCAGCGCGTCCACGCCCTGGCTGGCGAGGTTGTCCTTGATCCGCTCGACGCCGTTTTCGATCTTGAACGGGTTGGTTCGGGACGAGCCGAGGATGGTGCCGCCGCGGGGCAGGATGCCGCGGACGTCGGCAATGTCCAGGGGGCGGGACAGACCCTCCAGCGGGCCCTTCCAGCCGTCCCGGAAGCCCACGAACTCGTGACCGTAGGTGGCGACGCCCTTGCGGACCACCGCCCGGATGACCGCGTTGAGACCGGGGCAGTCGCCGCCGCCGGTGAGCACGCCGATACGCATGATCCGCTCATCCTCCTGGAGCATCAGGTAAAGCCCGATTTGCCCCAGGATATGTGTCAGGTCAGACCATCGGCGCCGTTGCCGGCCCGGGGCGGGCCGTCACTGCGAACTGTAGTCGGCCTGCCTGTACGGCGACAGCGCGCCCCGGACGCCCCGCGACCGGTCGCGGTCAGTAGGTCACCTCGTGGTTCTCGCCGGGGTTCGGCGGCTGGCCGGTGACCGCGGCCTTGGCGAAGCCGAGCAGATTGACCACGGTGCTGCTGGGCGAGTCCCAGTACTCCGCCGAGGTCGCGTGCACCTTGATCAGCGTCAGGCCGGGCGTGTCCAGCCCGTCCGGGAACCACACCTTGAGCAGCGGGCTCCACAGCCGCTCGGCGCGGGACCGGTCGAAGCCCTCGTTGGCCGTGCCGGAGATCGACACCCAGGCGTTGTGCTTCTGGTCGGAGAAGGCCACGTTGACCTCCGGGTTCACCCGGATCTGACGGACCTTGGCAGAGTCGGCATAGGCGAAGAACCACAGTTCGCCGTCGAAGTCGGCCTCCTGGAGGCCCATCGGCCGGCTCACCTGCCGCCCGTCGACGGCGATCGTGGTGAGCATGCAGATCCGCGCGGCCCGGGCCAGCTCGGTGACCCGGGTGCGGGCCTCGGCCGCGGTGGTCGGCTCGTTGCTCATGGCTGTCTCCCTCAATCGGCTCGTCGAACCGATGCCCGGGACAGAACTGGTCAAACATCCGACGGTACGGCCGGCAGCCACGACCCCCGATCTCAGCGGGCCGTCATCGCCCGCCAGCGGGCCACGTTGTGTCGGGCATCGACCAGGGCGTCGTGCCGGGCCGCGTCCGCGTCCGGGAGGGTCGGGCGGCCGCGGTCGTCCCAGAGCTGCCGCAGGTCCTTGGTGAACCGGGGGATCTCCCGGGGCAGCGCCGGCATCGCACCCCAGAGCTGGGCGAGCACCACATGGTCGTACGCGGCGTACCAGGCCCACAGCTCCAGTTGCTCCCCCGGCCGGTCCCGGACCGGTTCGACGAGGAAGTCGTACAGGTCGTCGCGGATACGTTCCCGGGAGCGCCAGGAACGGTCGGCCGGCGACGGCAGCTTGTCCAGTACGTTGCGCCGGACCCAGGGCACGGCGCGGGAGTCGTCGAACTCCGTGGAGACCGCGTAGAACTCGCGGCCGTACTCGTCGACGACACCGATCGAGACGAGGTCGACGATGCGCCCGTCCTCGATGAACTCGCAGTCGTAGAAGTAGCGGTAGACCATTCCGGCCATCCTCGCCCACCCTCGCGCGGCGGTGGACGGCGGGGCCGGCGGACGGCGGCCGTCGGCATGGATCCGCACCTGGGAAAGCGGTACGCCCCAGCTCGCGACGGTCACGGAAGTGCTTCGAGGGGTGTACAGCAAGCGACCGGACCGTCATGATCTGATGGGTACCGCTACCGGACGCCGAACCGGTGTCAGTTCACCTTGTCAGGGCCATCAGGTTCACCCGGTGAGCGAGTTGTGGTCCATGACCGGGGAGGGGTTGGGCCGTGGAGATGCGCCTGCCGGAGCCGGGTGACGCGCTCACGGGTGTGGAGATGTTCGCCGGGCTGGAGCCCGAGGTGCGGCAACGCGTCATCGCCGCCGCCGTTCCGCGCACCTACCGCAAGGGTCAGCTGCTCTTCGTGGAGAACGACCCGGGCGAGTCGCTGATCGTGTTGCGCCGCGGCGCGGTGGCCGTCTTCCGCACCGCACCCACCGGTGAGCGGGCGGTGCTGTCGGTGATCCGTCCACCGGACGTGCTCGGCGAGGTCTCCCTGCTCGACGCCTCCACCCGGTCGGCCTCGGCCGAGGCCATTGAGGACTGCGCGGCGCTCGCGCTGTCCCGGGGCGCTTTCATGGAACTCGTCCACTCCAACCCGCGCATCCTGGACGCGGTGATGCGCTCGCTGGGCGGCCTGATCCGCCGGCTCACCGAGCAGAACGCCGACCACGTCTTCCTCGACCTGCCGGGTCGGGTGGCCAAGACGCTGGTCCGGCTCGCCGGTGAGAGCCAGGCACCGATGATCACGATCGAGCTCAACCAGAGCCAGCTCGCCGAGATGGCCGGCGGCTCCCGGCAGAGCGTCAACCAGGCCATCGGGTCGTTCGCCAGCCGGGGTTGGCTGCGCACCGAGGGGCGCCGCATCGTGGTGACCGACGTGGCCGCGCTGCGCCGGCGCGCCGGCATGAACGACCGCTGAGGGCGCCCGCGCGGGCGGGGTCCCCGGATACGGACACGACGCGGCCGGGCCACCCGAGGGCGGCCCGGCCGCGTCGTCGCGTCACCGACGCTGAGTCAGACTCCGGCGCTGCCCGGCCCGGCCCACTGGTCCGGGCCCTTGCCGTCCTTGCCCTTACCGTGGGACTGCTCGCTGACGATGCCCTCGGCCTGCAGGTTGGCGAGGGTGGCGGCGTCGACATCCACCGACTCACCCGCGGAGTGGTTGACTCCGTTGCCGTCGGTCCAGTCACTCTCCAACTTGACGTACACCATGACCTGTCCCCCTCTGGTCGCTGATCGATATCTGGCCGCCTGAATCTAATGCGTCAACCCCTCGGTGGAGTGTCCACAAACCAACAGCCCGGTACCTGACAGCCACGTCGACAGTGATACTTCCACTCAGGGGACGCCGTGCGCGTCCGCCGGTTTCACCCCAGTGGAGGATGTCATCGCCGCGCAGTGTGGGCGCTGTGGACGTACGGCCTCTGACGGCGATCGTTTCTGCGGTGGCTGTGGGGCCGAGCTGGGCGCGGTCTGCCCGCACTGCCTGCGTCCGCTCGCCTCGGACGTCACCTTCTGCACCTCGTGCGGGTCACCCCGCCCGGGCGCGGACCGCGCGGCGGGCGCGGTCACCCCGCAGGAGGACCGCCGCCGGGTGAGCGTGCTCTTCGTCGACCTGATCGACTTCACTCCGTACGTCGAACGGACCGACCCGGAGCAGGTCCGCGGCATGCAGACCGGCTTCTTCTCGGCCGCGCGCCGGGTCGTCGGCCAGTACGGCGGCGTGGTGGAGAAGTACATCGGCGACGCGGTGATGGCGCTCTTCGGCGCCCCGATCGCCACCGAGACCGACGCGCTGCGCTGCGTACGGGCCGGACTGGAGCTGCAACGGGTGCTGACCCGTTTCGCGCCCACCGGCAGCACCGAGCTGCGGTTCCGGGTCGGGGTGGCCACCGGTGAGGCGCTGGTCGACGTGGCCGCCGCCCGCGACGGCGGGCAGGCAATCGTGGCCGGCGACGTGGTCAACACGGCCTCACGGATGCAGTCGGTCGCACCACCGGGCGGGGTGCTGGTGTGCGGCACCACGCACGCGCTGACCAAGGACGCGATCCGCTACGAGGAGCAACCCCCGGTCACCCTGCGCGGCCGGTCGGCGCCGACCGAGGTGTGGCTCGCCCTGTCCCCACTGCGCCGGCAGCCCACCGACCGTGAGCCGGACACCACGCCCCTGGTCGACCGTGAACATGAGCTGGGCATGCTGGTCAACGCCCTGCACCGGTCGCTGCGCGACCGGCTGCCGCAGGTGGTGACCATCTTCGGCCGGGCCGGTATCGGCAAGAGCCGGCTGCTGCGGGAGCTGCACCGGCACACCGGCCGGCTGGTCGACGAGCCGCTGACCTGGCGGACGGGACGCTGCCCGCCCTTCGGGGAGAACGTCACGTTCGCCGCGCTGGCCGACATCGTCAAGTCCGAGGCCGGCATCCTGGACACCGATCCGGCCGGCAGCGCGGCACAGCGGCTGGCGTCGGCCGTCGGTGAGCTGATCGGCCCGGGCGAACGGGACCGGGTGGTGGACGCCCTGTGCCCGCTGGTCGGGCTGCCCGGCACGCCGCTGCCCGCCGAGGAGGCGGAGTCGGCGTGGCGGCGCTTCCTGCTGGCGTTGGCCGCCCGCCGCCCCACCGTGCTGGTCTTCGAGGACCTGCACTGGGCCGACGACGCGATGCTGCGTTTCGTGGAGCTGCTCGGCGCGGCGGCCCGCGAGGTGCCGCTCCTGCTGCTCTGCACCGCCCGTCCCGAGCTGGTCGACCGGGACCCGAGCTGGGCCGGCACCATCACCGGCTCGGTGACCATCACCCTGCCGCCGCTGCGGGACACGGGCATCGCCGCGCTGTACGCGCACATGTTCGGCCAGGCCGCGTTCTCCGCCGACATGCTGAGCCCGCTGATCGAGGTGGCCGGCGGCAACCCGCTCTACGCCCACGAGTACGTCCGGATGCTGATCGAGCAGGGTGCGTTGCGCCAGTCCGGGCGCGGCTGGTCGCTGGACAAGCAACTCGAGCTGGCCATGCCGGAGAGCGTGCACGCGGTGATCGCCAACCGGGTGGACCTGCTGGACGCCAAGGACCGTGCCGTCCTACTGGCCGCCTCGGTGGTCGGCGTGCAGTTCTGGCCCGGCGCGGTGGCCGCCGCACTGGGGCAGCCGGTCGAGTCGGTCGAACGCTCGCTGCGCCGGCTGGAGCAGCGCGACTTCGTCCACGAGCAGGCGGCGTCGACGATGGCCGGGCAGGCCGAGTTCCGGTTCCGGCACGTGCTGGTGCGTGACGTCTGCTACCAGCGGCTCCCGCGTACCGAGCGGGTGGCCCGGCACGAGCGGGCCGCGGACTGGCTCGACGCGCTGTCACACAGCCGTGACACCGACCTCGCCGAGGTGCTCGCCCACCACCGCTGGGCGGCCCACGAGATCGCCCGGTCACTCGGCATGCAGGTCCGCCGGTACGCGGGGCCCGCACGGCAGGCGCTGCACCGGGCGGCCCGGCGGGCGTACGCGCTGCACGGCCTGGACGCGGCGGCGAGCCACGCGGGCCGGGCGCTCGGTCTGACCGACGACAGCGACCCGGTGGACCGCCTCCAGTTGGAGCTGCTGAGCACGGAGATCTCGTTCTACCGGGACGGCAACGCGTTCCTCTCCGGGGGTGGCCCGGAGCAGGTGCACGCGCTCGCCGACCGGCTGCTGGCGCACGGCGACGACCCGTGCGCAGCGCGGGCGTGGACGCTGCTCGGTCAGGCCGCCTGGCTGCGCGCCGACCGGAGCGACGCGTTGGCCTGCCTGGACCGCGCGGTGCAGCTGTTCGAGCCGCTGTCGGACACCCCGCAGAAGGCGGACGCGTACGCCGAGCTGGGCCGCCTGCACATGCTCAACTACGAGCGGGACCAGGCCGTGGCGGCGGCGGACACCGCGGCGGAGATCGCCGAGCGGTTGGGTCTCACCGAGACCCGCACCAACGCCCGGATCACCGCGGCCACGGCCCGCTACCAGTCCGGCGACCGGGTGGGCCTGGACGAGCTGCACGCGATCGTCGAGTTCAGCCGCGTCGGTCAACTGCTGGCGCTGCCCCGGGCCACGCAGAACCTCGCGTGGGCGGTCCGGGAGGAGGGTGACTGGCTGCGCTCCGACGCCCTGCTGTCGGCCGCGCCGGCGCGTACCGCCAGCGGGCAGACCCTGACCACCAGCTACTCGGCGGAGGCGATGCGCGCCTGGTTCGAGGGCGACTTCGGTCGGCTGCTCACGGCGGCGGAGGCGTTCGTGGACACCCCGACGGGGAGCTGGGACATGCAGGTGCGGGGGCTCCGCAGCTGCCTGCTGGTGCTGCGCGGCCAACCGGTCCCACCAGCCGGAAACGCCGCAGCGGGGCGGCCGGCCGGTCCCGGGCACCTCGACGACGTCACTGCGGCGTTGCACACGGCGCGCAGCAGCGGGTTCCACCGGCTGCACTGGACGATGCTCGGCATGGCTGCCCTGTGCCGGGCGTTGCAGGGCAGGGAGACGGAGGCGGCCGAGCTGATCGGTGAGCTGGACGCCTCCTGGTCCGCGGTGCCGGCCCTGGCCAGCGGGGAGTGGATCGCGGCGGCGGCGTACGCGGCCAGCCTCGCCGGCCGGGACGCAGCGGTGCGGGTACGCACGATGCTCGACCGCGTCGGGCACCGTACCCCCTGGTCGGAGGCGGCGCTGCACACGGTGACCGCCGCGGTGGCCGCCGCGGACGGCGATCACCGGCGGGCCGCCGAGCTACACCTGGCCGCGGGTGACATCTACGGCCAGGTACCGGACGTCTCGGACCGGGTCCTGGCGCTCGCTTTCGCCGCGGCGGAGATGAAACGGGCCGGCGACCGGATCAGCCTCCAGGGCCCGCTGGCCGACGTCCGGAGGTTCGCCGCGCGCAACGGGGCGCCGGGCCTGCTCACCCTTGCCGGTCATCCGACCGCCGCCGCTTCCCTCGCCTCCTGAGGCGTCACCCACCGGACACCGGGACCGGTCCGTCCACGTGCCCCCTTGACCTTGCCCCATGGGCAGGCTCCAGCCTGGTTCGTACCGGTCGCCCTGACCGGTACGAGGAGGATCTCGACGTGAGGTTGCTGACCATCGGTGCGTTCGCCCGCGCGGCGCGGCTGACGCCGAAGGCGTTGCGCCTGTATGACGAGCTCGGACTGCTACAGCCGGCCGCGGTCGACCCCGATTCCGCCTACCGGCTCTACGATCCCGACCAGCTGGAGCAGGCACGGCTGATCGCCCAGCTACGCCGCATCGGCATGCCGCTCGCGGAGATCCGGAACGTGTGCGCCCTGGAGCCGGCCGCGGCGGCCGAGGCGATCAGCGCGTACTGGCAGCGGATCGTGACCGACACGGCGGCCCGCGGACGCCTCACCGCCTTCCTCCTCGAGCACCTCTCCGGAAGGGGAACCACCATGTCCTACGCCAGCCCCACCCTCGGCCTGCACTGGGCCGCCGGCTGCGAGATCGGAACCGTTCGCGACAGCAACGAGGACGCCACGTACGCCAGCGATCTCCTGCTGGCGGTCGCCGACGGCGCGCGCGGACCCGGAGGTGCGGCGGCCAGCGCCGCCGCCATCGACGCGCTCAGGCCGTTGGAGCTGGCCGACGTGCCGGCTGCCGAACTGCTCAGGAAGCTGGCCGACGCGGTCACCGAGGCCGATCGGACCGTGCGCGGGGCGGCGACCGACGACCACCAGCCGATCACCACCCTGACCGCGATACTGCGCCGTGGCTCCCAGCTGGCCCTGGTGCATGTCGGCGACACACGGGCATATCTGCTGCGTGGCGGTGAGCTGTCCCAGCTCACCCAGGACCACACCTGGGTGCAGTCGCAGGTCGACCAGGGCAGGCTCGGCCCGCAGGAGGCCGCCGCGCATCCCCAGCGAGCCCTGCTCGTACGGGCACTGGGCGCCGGCGGGGACCATCTCGAGGCGGACCTGGCGCTGCGCACCGCCCTGGCCGGTGACCGCTACCTCCTGTGCTCCGACGGCCTGTCCGCCGTGGTGGATCACGCGGCACTGCGTACGGCCCTGGGCGGGGCGGCCGATCCCGACGAGACCGTGCAGCGGTTGATCTCGCTCGCCCACGACGGAGGGGCACCGGACAACATCGCCTGCGTCGTCGCCGACGTCGTCACGGTCTAGGGGCGGCACCGCGGGTCAGGCGGCCACCGGCACGGGCACGGGCGCCTTGAGCTTCTGCGCGTAGATGTCGACGTACTCCCGGCCGGAGAGCTCCATCAACTCGTACATGATCTCGTCGGTGACCGCACGCTCGACGAACCGGTCGCCCGCCAGCCCGGCGTAGCGGGAGAAGTCGAGTGGCGCCCCGAACCGGATCTTCACCCGGTCGACCCTGGGGATCAGCTTGCCGGGCGGCTGGATCTCGTCGGCGTTGAGCATCGCCACCGGCACCACCACCGCGCCGCTCTCCAGGGCGAGCCGGGCCACCCCGGTCTTGCCCCGGTAGAGCCGCCCGTCCGGCGACCGGGTGCCCTCCGGGTAGATGCCGGCCACTCCCCCGGCGCGCAGCACCTGCAACTGGGTGTCCAGTGCGGCGCGGGCAGCCCGACCGCCGGAGCGGTCCACCGGAATCGTGCCGGTGCCGACGAAGAACATCTTGGTCAGCCAGCCCTTGATCCCCTTGCCGGTGA
This sequence comes from Micromonospora sp. 067-2, assembly GCF_046549295.1. NCBI lineage: Bacteria > Bacillati > Actinomycetota > Actinomycetes > Micromonosporales > Micromonosporaceae > Micromonospora > Micromonospora sp. 067-2. The sequence goes on from NZ_JAJPWB010000004.1 coordinate 220,705, forward strand.
AGTACTCGGCCTTGGCCACGAAGGTGACCTTCCGCGGAACGATCAACGGGGTGAAGATCGAGTCGGAGAAGGAGAGGTGGTTGCTGGCCAGGATCACCGGACCCGTCGCCGGCACGTGGTGCAGGCCCTCCACCTGGGGACGGAAGATCAGCTTGAGCAGCGGACCGAGGATGACGTGCTTCAACAGCCAGTAGAGCACCGGCGTCCTTTCCCAAGATGTGCCCGCGACAGCACGCCCGTGCCGGGCAACACCGCCGTCACCGACGAGCCTACGAAGCACAGGCTCTCACCACAACGGACGAACCCGGCGCTGACGCATCGACCGTCCCCAGCGCGGTCCGCCGTCAGGTGTCCCGACCGCGCTGGCTCGTGCCCACCAGCAGCACCGTGCGCCCCTCCGGTCCCGATCGGTGGCAGCTCCGCAGGGCGGCGCTCGGCGGGTCGAGTCGCCGTCACCGAGATAGCACCCGGAGCGCAAGAACGGACAAAGAGCACCTGCCGGGACCTGCGGCGGTAGCCGTGACTTTGGAAGACGCGACACAACGCACTCCCGGAACCGGCCCCGGACGTGTCACGATTCAGAGCACGGCGTGCGGACGGACGTCGAGGGGGCTGGGCGGCCGCGCCGGAAGGTGCGTGAAGGAGGATGTCCGGGTGTCAGCGGGTGGGGCCCGCCGGGGACGGCGGGACAACGGGCTCGACGCGAGCGACTACGCCGTCGTGGGCGACGTCGATCCGCGCGTCGGCGAGCACCTGCTCGACGTGCTGGCCGCCGGGGGGATCGCCGCCTACCTGCAACCCTCCGCCGACCTCAACCCGGTCACCCGCACGACCACCGTTCCGGCCCGCCCGGTCGACCGGCTCTACGTCGACCGCTCGCACCTGACCACGGCACGGGACTACCTCACCCAACTCGCCGACGAGACCGCCCCCGAGCAGTCACCGGCTCGCGACGAGCCGGATATCGACGCCGAGTGGGCACGGATCGTGGCCGGCTTCCACAGCACCTCGACGGTCGGCGAGCACCCGTGGCCGGCCGCCGAGGACGTGGACGACCGGGACGAGCCGGCTGCCGGCCCGCTGGCCCGCTCCGGCGCCGACGAGGCCGGCCCGACCGCCACCGACGTTCGCCGGCTACCGTCCGCCACCGACATCTCCGGGATCTCGATCGGGCGCGGCACCCGGCCGGACCAGCCGTCGCTGCTGGACGGGCTGGACACCTTCGGCGCCGACCTGCCCGACGACGACGAGGACGAGGGTTACCACCCGCCCCCACCGCCGCCGCTGCCCCGGTTCTCCAAGTACGCGGTGGTCGGCGCACTCGCGGTGGTCATCGGGTTTGTGCTCTTCCTCTTCCCGGCGTTGCTCCCGGTGGACCGCTCGGCGGTCACCCTGTTCGGCTTCACCGGGATCCTGGCCGGCTTCGTCACGTTGATCTGGCGGCTGCGCCCCGGCGACGACGACGATGACGACCCGGACAACGGCGCGGTCGTCTGAACGCCGCGAACCCACCGCCGACCGCATGCCGGGACGACGACGCCCCCCGCCGGGGGCGTAACAGTGGTGTAACTTACTGTCAGTAGGAATACCGCCGTACGTCACTTCCCTCGCTGACTGACCGGTTTTCCATCTTCGCGGCGGTCAGTCCTCTGCTGATCGGAATGCCCGAGATGCGACAGAGTTCCCTCGTGGTGGTGGCCAACCGCCTTCCCATCGACGACAGCGTGGCGCCCGACGGGGCCTGCGAATGGCGACGCAGCCCCGGAGGGCTGGTCAGCGCGCTACACCCCCTCCTGCGGCACACCCCGGCGACGTGGGTCGGCTGGGCCGGCGGCACCGGCCCGGCCCCCGCCCTGCCGGACGTGGACGGCGTCCGGATGCACAGCGTCGCGCTGACCCAGGAGGATCTGCGCGACCACTACGAGGGGTTCGCCAACGCCACCCTCTGGCCGCTCTACCACGACGCCGTCGAGCAGCCGCAGCACCATCGACGGTGGTGGGAGGCGTACCAGCGGGTCAACCAGCGCTTCGCCGAGGCGACCGCCGAGGTGGCCGAGCCGGGTGGGGTGGTCTGGGTGCAGGACTACCACCTGCAACTGGTCCCCGGCCTGCTCCGGGCCAAACGGCCGGACCTGCGCATCGGGTTCTTCCTGCACGTCCCTTTTCCACCGCCGGAGCTGTTCATGCAGCTGCCCCGTCGGGCCGAACTGCTGCGCGGCATGCTCGGCGCCGACCTGGTCGGCTTCCAGCGCGCCCAGGCGGCACACAACTTCGCCCAACTGGTCACCAGGGTGCTGGAGTTGCCCGCCACCGACCGGCGGATCGGAATCGACGACCGGGTGGTGCGCATCGGCGCGTTCCCGGTCTCCATCGACACCGCCGAGATGGCCGCGCTCGCCGCCCGCCCCAACGTGGCCGCCCGTGCCCGCCGCCTGCGCCAGGACCTCGGCGACCCCCGGCAGGTCATCCTCAGCGTCGACCGGATGGACTACACCAAGGGCATCGAGCAGCGGCTCAAGGCGTACAGCGAGCTGCTTGCCAGCGGCGACGTCACGGTCCGTGACACCGTCCTGGTGCAGGTCGCCATGCCGAGCCGGGAACGCGTCGGCCAGTACCAGATCCTGCGCGAGCGGATCGAACGTGAGGTCGGCCGGATCAACGGCGAGTTCGGCCGGGTCGGTGAGCCGGCCATCCACTACCTCACCCAGCCCTTCGACCGGGCCGAGCTGGCCGCGCTCTACCGGGTCGCCGACGTGATGGCGGTGACGCCGCTGCGCGACGGAATGAACCTCGTCGCCAAGGAGTACGTGGCCGCCCGCGTCGACGACTCCGGCGCGCTGCTGCTCAGCGAGTTCGCCGGCACCGCCGCCGAACTGTCCCAGGCGTACCTGGTCAACCCGCACGACCTGGAGGGGCTCAAGCAGGGGCTGCGCGCGGCGCTGGGGGCCAGCCCGGCCGACGTCACCGAGCGGATGCGGGCCATGCGCGCCCATCTGCACCGGCACGACATCCGAGCCTGGGCCCGCTCCTACCTCAACGCGCTCGACGAGAGGGGCGCCCTGGTCGGCCGCCTGACCGATGGCGACCTCGACGCGCCCGCCCGGGTGCCGCACCCGACACACCACGCCAGCCCGGCCACACACCGCACCGGCGGCTGACGACGCAAGCCCGCCCACTCACTTCGTCGGAGGCTCCTTCTCCAGCCAGTCCAGGATGGCGTCGATCGGCTCCACCCAGCGCGCGTCCAGCATCAGGTCGTGCCCCATGCCGGGAAACAGCAACGGGGCCGACCCGAACCGTCGGGCCACCCCGGTCAGTGCCGACGCGGGCACCACCCGGTCATCCGGGCTGCCCAACACCAGCACCGGCGGCGCACCGACGGCCGGCTCGGCGTCCGGCGCGCCCAGCAGCGACCACTGCGCCCGCCGCCCGGCCCGACCGAGCCGCGCGACGTGCCGCCGGGCCTCCTCGTCGGGCAGCTCACGGCTGAACAGCTGGCTCCGGCTGAGCCGCAACGGGCCGCCGAACACCGCCGGCAGCGTGCCGCCCGGGTTACGGCGCAACGCGGCGCCGAGCACTCCCCAGCCGCCGAAGACCGGCGCCACCAGCACCGCGCCCCGGGCCGGGTAGCGGGCCAGCGCGTGCGCCACCACCAGCGCCCCGGCGCCGTGCCCCACCAGCACCGCCTGGCGCGGCAGGCCCGCCGCCACCTGGACCACATCATGGGCGTACGCGCGCAGCGTCGCCTGCGGCGCCGGCTCGCTGCCGCCGTGCCCGCGCAGGCTCACCGCGTACGCCGGGAACCCCCGCGACGCCGCGTGCCCCAACCAGTGCTCGGCGAACGCCCACGCGCCGTGCCCGAAGCCGGGTACGAAGAGCAGCGGTGGGCGTCCCTCCTCCAGCTCGGGAGCGGCACTGAGCACCTCACGCCGGGCCGCCCGAACCGGACGGGACCACTCCCGCCCCCGCATGATCCGCAACTGACTCACCGGACCGGCCTCTCGTTCGCGACTGCGGGGCTCGCAAGCTCACTCCTCGCGCTCACCGGACCGACCTTTCGTTCGCGACTGCGGGGCTCGCAAGCTCACTCCTCGCGCTCACCGGACCGGCCTTTCGTTCGCGACTGCGGGGCTCGCAAGCTCACTCCTCGCGCTCACCGGACCGGCCTTTCGTTCGCGACTGCGGGGCTCGCAAGCTCACTCCTCGCGCTCACTTGGCCTCCAGCTCTAGCAGGGCGCGCTCGACGGCGCGCAGGTAGTCGGCGTGACCGACCTCGAACCAGTGCCGGCTGCTCTCCTTGACCTGCGCCGAGTACCGCTCCCCGGCGCGGTCCCGCACCCGCTGCGCGAACGCCGCGGCACGCTCCGGCCGGTCCCGGCGAGCCTGCAACAGCCGGGCGAAGAGCACCGTCTGCCAGTGCGACAGGGTGAACATCCCCGAGTCCGGCTGGACCAGCCCCGCCACCGCCAGCGTCGGGTGCCCGGGAGTGAACGCGTTGAGCCACAGCGTGGGCCGGCCGACGCCGGCGCTGTCGCCGAACACCGACGCGTCGAGGAACTCGAAGCGTGGCAGGTAACCGGTGGCGAAGATGATCAGCTCGGGGTCGATCTCACGACCGTCGGCCAGCTCCACCGCGTACGGGTGGAACCGGGCGATGTCCGGCACCGGGCCGATCGCGCCGTGACCCACGTAGTAGACGAGCTGGCTGTTGGCGATCGGGTGCGTCTCGTACACCCGGTGGTCGGGTTTGGGCAGGCCGAAGCGGGTCAGGTCGCCGACGGTCAGCCGCAGCGTCCAGTGGTAGAGCCACTGGCGCACCCGCAGCGGCACCCGCAGCGCCAGGAGCGCGTCGTTGACCTGGTCGGCGGGGCGGCCGAGCACGTACTTCGGCGCGTACCAGTAGCCACGCCGGGTGGAGTGCCAGCAGCGTGACGCCTGCTGGGCGGCCTCGACGGCGATGTCGCAGCCGGTGTTGCCGGCGCCGACGACCAGCACCCGCTTGCCGCGCAGCTGCGCCGGGTCCTTGTAGGACGAGGCGTGCATGATCTCGCCGCGGAACTCCTCCAGCCCCTCGTAGCGGGGCAGCTTCGGCGACCAGTTGTGGCCGTTGGCGACAACCACGGCGGCGTACTGGGAGGTGCGTTCCGGACCGTACCCGCCGGTGGAGCGGGTCGTCACGTCCCAGCGGTCCCCCGCGGCCGGCTCGACCCGGACCACCTCGGTGCCGAACCAGATGTGCGAGCGGAGGTCGAAGTGGTCGGCGTACCGCTCGAAGTACGAGAGCAGCTGGCTGTGGTGCGGGTAGTCGGGCCAGGAGTCCGGCATCGGGAAGTCGGGGAACTGGGTGAACGGCTTCGAGGACAGCAGGTGGGTGCTGGCGTACACCGGGCTGCGGTCGTGTCGCCAGTTCCAGGCGCCGCCGATGCCGGTCTCCCGCTCGTAGCAGTCGACGGCGAAGCCGTGCTCGCGCAGGTTCTTGATGGCGGTCAGGCCGCTGGCCCCGGCCCCGATGACGCAGACCGTGTCGCCCCGGTCGGAGACCGGGCGGCCGTCACGGCTCGGCGCCGACGAGGTCGCCTCCGGGTCGGGCCGGCCATGGTCGGTGGAGGTGGACACCGGAACATCTCCTTTTGTGCGGCACGCGTGCCGGTCGCGCGAAATCCTCTCCACAACGGAGCCGGATGTCCAGCCCCGGCGCGGGCCGGATCGACGGTTCGCGCCGGTGGGGGTCAGTCGGTGGTGGGCAGCAGCAGGTCGACCAGGACCGGGAAGTGGTCGCTGGCCCGCCTGGTCTGCGGGGTGTCCACCACGTCGTAGTCGACCACGGTGATCCGCTCGTCGACGAAGAGCGCGTCGATGCGGCGGCGCGGGTCGGCGCAGGAGTAGGTGAGGCGGTCCGCCCGGTCGGCCGCCACCGCGGCATCGGTCAGCCCGCGCGCCACGGTGGCCCAGGCCGGGCCGTCCGGGCCCTCGTTGAGGTCGGCCCCCGCCAGTACCGGGCCACTCGCGGCGTCCAGGCCACGCTTGAACTCGGCGGCCTGCGCGGGACGCTCGGCCGGATCGGTGGACAGGTGGGAACCGGCGAGGGTGAACCGGGCGTCGCCGACCCGGCAGTCGGCGTACGCGGCGCCGCGCAGATGCCGGCCCGGGGTGAGCGGGAAACGCTGGCAGCGGGTGCCGAGGACCTGGACGCGCAGACTGGTCAGCAGCAGGTTTCCCAGCGCGGGCAGACCACCGGCGACCACCACCAGGCCGAACGACTCGGCCAGCGTGGCGGACTTCTGCCGCCAGCGGAACCGACGCGGGCCCTCCTGCACGATCACCACGTCCGGTGACACGGCCCGGACCACGGCCGCCAACGCGGCGGTGTCGTCGCGCTGGCTGTGGATGTTGTACGAGATCACGCGCAGCGGCACGCCGGCACCCTGACCCATTCCGGCCCGCCTCAGAGCCGTCGGGCCAGGTCAGCGGCGCCGATCACGCCGGCGCTGTTGCCCAGCTCGGCCGGGAGCACCTCGGCCACCGGCAGCCGTCCCCGCTGGGCGAGCGCGTCGAGGTACGAGCGGCGGGTCGGGCCGAGCAGCAGGTCCCCGGCGTCGATCACGCCGCCGCCGACCACCAGGGTCTGCGGATCGAGGATCTGCGCCATGTCGGCGAGGCTGGTGCCCAGCCAGCGGCCGATCTGCGCGAACGCCTCGGCGGAGATCGGGTCGCCGCCCTGCGCGGCGGCGGTCACCATCGGGCCGGTGATCGCCTCGGCCTCCCCGCCGGCCAGGTCCAGCAGTGCGGTGGCCCGGTGCGGCTCCTGCCGAGCGCCGGCCCGGGCGAAGCGGACCAGGGCGCTACCGCTGGCGTACTGCTCGATGCAGCCCAGCCGCCCGCAGCCGCACTGGTGCCCGTCCGGCACGGCCAGCATGTGGCCCAGCTCCGCGGCGACGCCGTGTGCTCCCCGCATCAGCTCACCGCCGAGCACGATGCCGCCGCCGACGCCGGTGCCGATGGTGAACATGACCATCGAGTCGTCGGCGGCCCGGGCGGCGCCGTAGCGGAACTCGGCCCAGGCGGCCACGTTGGCGTCGTTCTCCACGATCACCGGTAGGCCGACGGCCGCGCTGACGTACTCGCGCAGCGGCTCGTCCCGCCAGGCGAGGTTGGGGGCGAAGAGCACCGTCGAGCGGGTGGCGTCGATCCAGCCGGCCGCGCCGATTCCGACCGCCTCGACAGTCCGCCCGGCGGCCAACTCGCCGACCAGCTCGATGATGACGTCGCGGGTCTTGCCGACGTCATCGGCGGGGGTGTCCCGTCGGCTCTGCACGAGGACCGCGCCGGTGTCGTCCACGACACCGCCGGCCACCTTCGTGCCACCGACGTCGACTCCGATGGTCAGCGTCACCGCTGCCGCTCCCCTCTGCTGTGCTGTCCGGCCCGCGCGCCGGCGGCACGCCGGTCCGGGTCGCGGATGCTCCCGCGCTCAGGCGCCGTCGTCCGGCGCGTGCGCGCCGGTGTCGTCGGGGGCCCGCGAAGCGGGCACCACCGTTGCGCTGGTCGGTGCCGGTGCGGACACCGGCCCGGCCTCGTCGACGGGTGGTGCGGCAGCCGGGGCGGGTGGGTCCGCCGTCCGGGTGGCGACCGACCAGACATCCCGCTCCGGCGCCGGCTGAGAATCATGCCCGGTACGGGTGGCATCGCGCCACACGTGATCGTTGCCGGCTTCGGTGGACCTGTCGGCCGGGGCGGGCTGCCCGGCATCGGTGTCGGCGGTCGGGGCTGGCGCCGGTGGGCTGGTGGCTGGCGGCTCGGCCGGGGCGAACGCGCGCAGCAGGCTGGCGACGCCCGCCGCGAGGTCACCAGCACCGGTGGCCAGACGTTCGGCGAACTCCGGACTCGGGTCGCGCAACGCGGCGATGCCGCGGCAGACCGGGCAGATGCAGCATTCGGTCGAACCGGTGGCGAACCCACCCCCGGGGGTGGACTGGGCGCCGCGGGTCGCACTGTGACCGAGGACACCGGTCACCATCCCGGCCAGCGGGCCCCACGCGCCGCCCGTCGACCCCGCGGAGGCCAGTCGGGCCCCCGCGAGCAGGGTGGCGACCAGTCGCTCCGCCTCTTCCCGGGCCGAACCCGGATCCGTTCCGCCCACCCTCGGCTCCTCTACCGTGCCGCGCGACGCGTCACTGCGCCGCACCGGGTGCTTCTACCCGGCGCTTGAGCTGCTTCAACGCGGCATCCATGATCATCTTCTCGGCTTTGCGCCGAAACATGCCGAGCATCCCCACGGACAGCTCGACCTCCAGGGTGTACGTCACCGTGGTGCCACCGTCCGGTTCACCCACCAGGTCGTACGACCCACGCTGGCTCTTCTGCATCTTCGAGGGGGCGACCAGGCGCCACTCGATCCGGGACAGATCATCGGCGTACTCGTAGGCCAGCACGTACTCGTCGGCCATCACCCCGGCGTCGATGGTGAAGCGCACCTGGCTGGCGTAGCCGTCCTCGTACTCCTCGATCACCTCGGCGTGGCGCACCGCCTCGGTCCACTCCGGGTAGCGCGCGAAGTCGCAGATGACCGCCGTCACCCGGTCCGGTGCGGCGCCGATGGTGATCGACTGGGTGGAGGAGTCCGCCATGGGGGGAGGCTACCCGGCGGGCAACACCCGCACGCCGCGCCGCCCCCCGCCGTGCCGGGCATCCTGCCTACTACACCCGAACCGGCGGCCGGGTAGGTTTCGACAGAGCCGACACCCACGGTGGCGGCCGGTCCGGCCAGTGCGAGCACGAGGGAGTGCAGGTGCGCGAGTTCTCCGTTCCGCCGATCGTCACCGTCGGCGAGGCGGCCAACCTCACCGACCCGGTGTGGAACAACGCCGAGGTCGCGCCGGACGCCGTCCAGTTCGCCCGCTCCATCCCGACCGCCGACGGCACCGGCACCACCTGGGCCGAGGTGACCTGCCTGCAGTTCCGCGACGAGGTGACGGCGGTGGCCCGCGGCCTCATCGCCGCCGGCATCCAGCGGGGTGAACGGGTCGCGCTGATGAGCCGGACCCGCTACGAGTGGACGCTGCTGGACTACGCGATCTGGGCGGCCGGGGCGGTCACCGTGCCGATTTACGAGACCTCCAGCGCCGAGCAGGCCGCCTGGATCCTCGCCGACTCCGGCGCGGTCGCCGTGGTGGTGGAGACCGCCGCGCACGCCGCCACGGTGGCCGGCGTCCGGGACCGGCTGCCCGACCTCAACCAGGTCTGGCAGATCGACCACGGCGCGGTCGACGAGCTGGTCACCACCGGCGCGGCCGTCGAACTGAGCGAGGTGCAGCGGCGACGCAAGGCGGTCCGCTCCGGCGACCTGGCCACCATCATCTACACCAGCGGCACCACCGGCCGGCCCAAGGGCTGCATGCTGACCCACCACAACATGTACGCCGACATCGCGAACGCGGTGCCGGTGCTGCCGAACCTGTTCAACGCCGGCGCGGCCACCCTGCTCTTCCTGCCGCTCGCGCACGCCTTCGCCCGGCTGATCCAGATCGGCGTCGTGCAGGCCCGGGCCACCATGGCGCACTGCGCCGACACCAAGAACCTTGTGGCCGAGTTGCAGGACTTCAAACCGACCTTCGTGCTCTCCGTACCCCGGGTGTTCGAGAAGGTCTACAACGCGGCGAAGCAGAAGGCCGAGGCCGACGGCAAGGGCGAGATCTTCGCCCGCGCCGAGCAGGTCGCCATCGCGTACAGCGAGGCGCTGGAGACCCCGCGCGGGCCGGGCCTCGCGCTGCGCGCCCAGCACGCGGTTTTCGACCGGCTCGTCTACCGCAAGCTGCGCGCCGCGCTCGGCGGCCGGTGCCGCGACGCCATCTCCGGCGGCGCGCCGCTCGGCGCTCGGCTCGGTCACTTCTTCCGCGGGATCGGCGTGACGATCCTGGAGGGGTACGGGCTGACCGAGACCTCGCCCGCCGCCGCCGCGAACCTGCCCACCGGCACCCGGATCGGCACCGTCGGCCGCCCGCTGCCCGGCGTGACCGTGCGCATCGAGGACGACGGCGAGATCCTGCTCTCCGGCGACCTGATCTTTCAGGGCTACTGGCACAACGAGTCCGCGACCGCCGAAGCCCTCAGCTCCGACTGCTGGTTCCGCACCGGCGACCTCGGCCATCTCGACAACGACGGCTACCTCAGCATCACCGGCCGGAAGAAGGAGCTGATCGTCACCGCCGGCGGCAAGAACGTCGCCCCGGCGGTGCTGGAGGACCTGGTCCGCGCGCACCCGTTGATCAGCCAGTGCGTCGTCGTCGGCGACCGACAGCCCTTCATCGCGGCGTTGGTCACCGTCGACGAGGAGGCGCTGCCGAAGTGGCTGGAGAGCGCCGACCTGCCCGCCGACACCCGGGTCGAGGAGCTGCGCGAGCACGAGGGTCTGCGCAGGGAGATCCAGGCCGCCATCGACACCGCGAACCAGGCCGTCTCCAAGGCCGAGGCGATCAAGGTGTTCCGGGTCCTACCCCGCGACTTCACCGAGGCCACCGGCGAGCTGACCCCGTCACTCAAGGTCAAACGTCAGATCGTCCACAAGACGTACGCGGCGGAGATCGCCGATATCTACCGGGGCTGACTACCATCCGTCACGTGCCCGCATCCACATCCGTCGCACCGCACCCGCATCCCCTCGCCGCGGCCGCCCGCCTGGTGATGCTCGCGCTGGTCGCCGTCCTGACCCTGTTCGCCACCCACGACGTCAGCCAGCTGTGGTGGATCGCCCTACTGGCGGTCGCCGGTCTGCCCGCCCTGCTGGCCCCCCAGCACCGGCTGATCGGGCCGCTCAGCCGGGTGGCCGAGGTCGTCGTGCTGGGGCTGGCCGCGAGCCAGGTGGCCGCGGTCGCCTCGATCGGCGGCACGGTCGGCGGGCTCGGCGCCTCGGCCGTGCTGCCCTACCTGGCGGTCCCGGTGACCGTCACCGCCCTGCGCCGCAGGTTTCCCGAGGGTGCCGCCCTGCTCGCGGTCAGCGCCGCCACCCTGCTGGTCAGTGGCGCGCTGACCGAGGTCGGCGGTGGGCGTCAGCTCGGCCAGCTGGGCTACCTGGCGGTCTGCGCGCAGTGGCTGATCCTGGCCGCGCTGGGCCTCTACGCGGCCAGCACGCTGCACCGGGTGATGGCGGTCCGCAACGAGGGCAAGCCCCAGCCGTACGCGGAGGCGACCCGGCTGCTGACCCAGCTGCGCACGGTGGCCCGCCAGCTGCCCGGCGCGACCCTGGACCCGGGTGGCATCTCCGAGCACCTGCTTGAGGAGGTACGCACGGTGGCCCGGGCCGACCGCGCCGCGGTGCTCTCCGCCAGCGGGGGCGGTCGACTGGTGGTGCTCGCCCAGGTCGGGGTGGAGCGGGTGGACTGGGAGACGACGCTCGACGCGGACTCGGCGATCGCCGACGCCTGGGCCAGCCAGCAGGCGCAGACCGCTGCGCGGTCGCAGTCCCGCTCGCACGCCGGCGGCGACGTCTCGGCGCTGATCGTTCCGCTGGTCGCCGGGGTCCGCACGGTGGGCCTCATGGTGCTGGAGGCGGACGCCGCGCACGCGTACCCGCCGCCGGTGGTGTCCCGGGTGACCGCGCTGACCCGTCCGGCCGCGCTGCGGCTGGAGGCGGCGCTGCTCTTCGACGAGGTCCGCTCGCTGGCCACCAACGAGGAGCGGCAGCGGCTGGCCCGGGAGATCCACGACGGGGTGGCGCAGGAGCTGGTGATGGTCGGCTACGGCATCGACAACGCCCTGGCCACCGTCTTCGACGACGCCGACGAGACTGCCGAGTCGCTGCGGACGCTGCGCGGCGAGGTCACCCGGGTCATCCAGGAGCTGCGGCTGAGCCTGTTCGAGCTGCGCAGCGAGGTGGACCGGCAGGGCGGGCTGGCGGCGGCGATCGCGGAGTACGCGCGGACCGTGGGAGCGTCCGGCGGGCTGCGGGTGCACCTGTCGCTGGACGAGTCCACCGCGCGGCTTCCGGCCGCCACCGAGGCCGAGTTGCTGCGCATCGCGCAGGAGGCGGTGACCAACGCGCGCAAGCACGCCGGAGCCTCGAACCTCTGGGTCACGTGCGAGGTGGACCCCCCGTACGCGCAAATTGAAGTGTCGGATGACGGTCAGGGGATGGCTGACCAGCGCCCCGACGGGCGGTACGGTCTTGCGATCATGGCCGAGAGGGCGGAACGTATCCGGGGCCGGTTGGAGATCAGGCCGCGGCAACCGAGCGGCACGACCGTGGCGGTGGTTCTCGGCACCTCGTCCCGGCGAGATAACGTGCGCGACAGCGCAGCACCAGAAGGGGAGTAACCCGAGGATGACCACAAGTCCGACACCGGCCACCCGCACCAAGGTCCTCCTTGTCGACGATCACGACCTGATTCGCAAGGGTCTGCGGCACGCCTTCGAGCGTGACCGCCAGTTCGAGGTCGTCGGTGAGGCCGCCACCGCGGCGGAGGGGGTACGTCAGGCGGGCGCCCTGCAGCCGGACGTGGTGATCATGGATCTGCGGCTGCCCGACGGCAGCGGCCTGGAAGCCACGCGCGCCCTGCGCAAGTCCAGCGCGTCGATGGGCATCGTGGTGTTGACCATGTACGCGGGCGACGACCAGCTCTTCGGCGCTCTGGAGGCCGGCGCGAGCGCCTTCGTGCCGAAGACCGCTCCGGCCGACGAGGTGGTGGCCGCCGCCCGGCACGCCGCCTCCTCCCCCAGCGCGTTCACGGCGGCCGACCTGGCCGAGGCGATGAAGCGTCGGCTCGCCCCGTCCGGGCCGCAGCTCTCCCCCCGCGAGGGTCAGGTGCTGCGGTTGCTGGCCGACGGGATGAGCGTGGCCGGCATCGCCAAGCAGCTCTTCGTCAGCGAGTCCACGGCCAAGACGCACATCTCCAAGCTCTACGAGAAGCTCGGTGCGGCCAACCGCGCGCAGGCGCTGATGACCGCGCTGCGGCTCGGCCTGCTCGAGGCACCGGACGCCCCGAAGTTCTGACCTGCGCCCGCTCGTCGAGCGGGATCCCGCGACCGAAGGTCCGTGCCAGCCTCCCGCTGGCACGGACCTTCGCGTATCGACCGAGATCGGCGGCGACGAGGGCGGCACGCTATGGTCTGGCGGGCACGGCGGGGGCACAATACCCGCGCGGGCGACGATGCCCGCGTCGCGGACTAGGGGTGAGCGCATGCAGCGGCCGGACTGGGCACCCGAGACGATCGACATCGAGCGCCCGAGCGTCGCGCGGATGTACGACTACTATCTCGGCGGCTCGCACAACTTCGCCGCCGACCGGGCGGCGGCCCAGGCCATGGTGGCCGCGGTGCCGGAGGCGCCGCTGATGGCACAGGCCAACCGGGCGTTCCTGCGGCGGGCCGTGCACCACCTGGCCGAGGCCGGGATCCGGCAGTTCCTGGACATCGGCTCGGGGATCCCCACCGTCGGCAACGTGCACGAGATCGCCCAGCGCATCGACCCGGACTCGCGGGTGGTCTATGTGGACGTCGACCCGGTGGCGGTGGCGCACAGCCGCGAGATCCTCGCCGGCAACGACCGCGCGGTGGTGGTGCAGGAGGACCTGCGGCACCCGGAGAAGATCCTGGCCCATCCCGGCGTGCGTCGGCTGCTGGATCTGGACCAGCCGGTGGCCGTGATGATCGTGGCCGTACTGCACTTCGTTCCCGACGAGGACCGGCCGGCGGAGCTGTTGCGGACCCTGCGCGAGGCACTGGCCCCGGGCAGCTACCTGGTGCTGTCGCAGGCCAGCGACGACGGGCGCAGCTCCGACGAGCGGGCCGAGGCGGAGCGGGTCTACCGACGTACCGACAACCCGCTGTGGGTCCGCAGCCGGGCCGAGCTGACTGTGCTCTTCGACGGGTTCGAGCTGGTCGACCCGGGTGTGGTCTGGGTGCCGCAGTGGCGACCGGACACCCCGGAGAGCGCGGAGGACGCCGAACGCACCGTCTTCATCGGCGGCGTCGGGCGTCTCGGTGGCTGAGTCGCCCGATGCGATCTCCTGCCCGGGCACCTTCGCCCGGGCCTGGGCGAAGGCGGTCTCCGGCACCAGCTATCTGCCGATGACCCAGGCCCAGCTCGAGACCCTGCTGCACCGGCTCACCGGGCAACTGGCTGGTGCGCTGCTCACCGAGCCGTTCGACCTGCGCGTCGGGCACCGGGTCGGTGCCGAGATGGTCGCGGCGCACATCGCGTCCGCGGAGGGGTTGGGCCGTACGGTGGAGGTCATCCAGCTCCGTCTGGTTCGTGACCTGGGGCTGGTGGCCGAGGACGTCGAGGACCGGATGGCGCGGCTGCTGGCCGCGGTGGCGACCGGCTACGCCCGCGCGCTGCGTGACCGGACGCTCGACGAGCAGGAGTCGATCCGCCGTGCCGCCATGATGGCCCGGACGCAGGCAGAGCGGGCGCTGCGCGCCAGCGAGGCCCGGTTCCGCCATCAGGCCACCCACGACCCGCTGACCGGCCTGCCCAACCGGACGCTGTTCACCGAGCGGCTCACCGCCGCGCTGAACGAGCCGGGCCGGGGTGCGCAGCGGGTCGGGGTGTGTTTCCTCGACCTGGACCGGTTCAAGGTCGTCAACGACACCCTGGGGCACCAGGTCGGGGACCGGCTGCTGACCACGGTGGCTGAGCGGCTGTGCGAGGCCCTCGGTGAGCACCTGGTGGCCCGGCTCGGCGGGGACGAGTTCGTCATCCTGGTGGAACGCACCGGTGGAACCGACGACATGGTGCGGGTGGCCGAGACCGCGCTGGCCGCGGTCCGGGCACCGGCGCTTGTCGACGGACACGAGCTTCAGGTCTCGGCGAGCCTGGGCATCGTGGAGCGGCAGGTGGCCGGCGCCGACCCCGGTGACCTGATGCGGGCAGCCGACAGCACCCTGCACTGGGCGAAGTCGGCCGGCGGGGCGCGGTGGGCGCTCTACGACGCCGAACGCAACCGGCGGGAGCTGGCCCGGTACGCGCTCTCCGCGGCCATCCCGGCGGCGTTGGAGCGGGGCGAGTTCTACCTCGACTACCAGCCGTTGACCTCGCTGCGCGACGGCCGGCTGATCGGTGTGGAAGCGCTGGTCCGCTGGCGTCACCCGGAGCTGGGGGTGCTCCGACCGGACAGCTTCATCGGGTTGGCCGAGGAGACCGGCCTGATCGTGCAGCTGGGCGGCTGGGTGCTGGCCGAGGCGTGCCGGGAGGCGAAGGCCTGGTCGGCCGGCGGCGCGGCGGCGCCGTTCGTGAGCGTCAACCTGGCGGTCCGCCAGGTGCACCGACCCGGGCTGGTGCAGGAGGTCCGTGCCCTGCTGCGGCAGACCGGTCTACCGCCGGAGCGGCTCCAGCTGGAGATCACCGAGAGCACGATGATGAGCACCGCCGAGGAACCCGTTCGTGCCCTGCGGGTGCTGGCGGACCTCGGCGTACGCATCGCCATCGACGACTTCGGCACCGGTTACAGCAACCTGGCGTACCTGCGGGACCTGCCGGTGACCGAGCTGAAGGTGGCCGGGGAGTTCGTGGCCGGGCTGCGGTCGCCGGCGGTCGGGCGCACTGACGAGCGGATCCTCGCCTCGCTGGTCTCGCTGGCGCACGCGCTGGATCTGACGGTGACCGCCGAGGGTGTGGAGACCGCCGGGCAGGCCGAGCGGCTGCGGGCGATCGGCTGCGACGCCGCTCAGGGCTGGCACTTCGGCCGTCCCGCGCCCGCCGACCGGATCCTGGCCCGCATGCGCTGAGGCTGCCCGGCCCCGCCGCTCGCCGTCGGGGCGGTCGGGTCGGAGAGCGCAGTAGACAATGTCTACGCTGAACTGGTAGACACTGTCTATGAGCGAGGACGCGGGCGTCCGGGCCCGACTGGTCGCCGCCGGGGTGGACCTGGTGTTGCGTGAGGGTCAGTCGGCGGTGTCGCTGCGGGAGATCGCCCGTCGGGCCGGCGTCTCGCACGGCGCACCACGCCGCTACTTCCCCACCCACGTCGACCTTCTCTCCGCCATCGCCCGGGAGGGCTTCGCCGACCTCACCGCCCGGGTCGGGATGACGATGCGCGACGCCGGCCCGGACCCACGCGCCCGGCTCACCGCGCTGGGCCGGACGTACCTGGACTACGCGGCCGCCCACCGGGGCATGTTCGAGCTGATGTTCCGGCACGACCTGCTGGCCAGCGGCCGACTGGGGTTACGCGAGACGAGCCTGCCGCTGTTCGCCGTGCTGGTGGACCTGATGGCCCAGGTACGCCGGCCGACCGACGCGGCGGCGCCGGTGCTGGCCGGTGCGCTCTGGGCCAACCTGCACGGCATCGCCCAGCTCTGGGCGTGGGGCAGCCTGCCGCTGGCCACCGGCGCCGCCGACGACGCGGCTCTGCTGCGCGCCGCGCTGGAGGTCCACCTCGGCCTCACCGCCAACTGAGCCATCCCACCCCCACACCCCGGAGTGCCAGTGCCCCTGCTGTACGACCTCACCAAGCTGACCGTCGGCGCGACGCTGCGGCTGGGCTGGCGGCCACGCGTGGAAGGCCTGGAGCACCTGCCCCGGCACAGCGGCGCGATCCTCGCCGGCAACCATCTCTCCGTCGCCGACGAGCTGTTCCTCGTCTGCGCGGCACCCCGGCACGTCACGTTCTGGGCGAAGGTCGAGTACTTCACCGGCCGCGGCCCGGGCGGCTGGCTCAACCGGCGGATCGTCGCCGGCATGGGTGCCATCCCGGTCGAGCGTGGCGGCGGCCGGGCCGCCCTCAGCGCCCTCGACGCCGCCGTGCCCGTGCTGCGCGCGGGCGGCCTGGTCGCCGTCTATCCGGAGGGAACCCGCTCCCCCGACGGGCGGCTCTACCGGGGACGCGTGGGAATGACCCGGCTGGCCCGCGACGCCGGGGTGCCGATCATCCCGGTCGGTGTGCTCGGTACTGCCGAGGTGCTACCGGTCGACGCGCGGCTACCCCGCCGGCACCCGATCACCCTGCGATTCGGCCCGCCCATCCCGGTCGCCGACCGGATCACGGGACCCCGCGACATCCGTACGGTCACCGACGAGGTGATGGCGGCGATCCAGCGGCTCACCGGCCAGGAGTACGTGCCGCACTACGCCCCGCGACGCGAGCACCCCGACGACTGAGCGCCGGTGCTCAGCCGGCGAGCAGGGCCGCCATCCGCTGCGCCTGGGCCTCCCAGCGCCACTCCCGCTCCACCCACGCCCGACCGGCCGCGCCCAGTTGGCGGGCCAGGTCCCGGTCGGCGAGAAGCCGGGCCACCCGGTCGGCGAGCTGGGCGATGTCGCGGCCGCGTACCACGTAGCCGGTCTCGCCCTCGCGGACCGCGTCGGGTGCGCCCCCGGAGTCACCGGCCACCACCGGCAGGCCGGTCGCGGACGCCTCCAGATAGACGATCCCCAACCCCTCCACGTCCAGCCCCCGGTTGCGGGTGCGGCAGGGCATCGCGTAGACGTCGCCGGCCGCGTAGTGCGCCGGCAGGTCGGCCGACGGCACCGAGCCGGTGAAGACGACGTCCCGTTCCATCCCGGTCTGCCGGGCCAGTTTCTCCAGGGTCGCCCGGTACGGCCCACCGCCGACGATCAGCAGCGCCGCGTCGGGCACCCGGCGGCGGATCTCCGGCAGTGCCCGGACCAGCATGTCCTGGCCCTTGCGCGGCACCAGCCGGGACACGCAGACCACCACCGGCCGGTCGGTCAGGCCCAGCCGGGCCCGGACCGGCTCGCCGTCCACCGTGGGGTGGTAGGTGTCCACGTCCACCCCGGGCGCCAGACGGCGCAACTCGGTCACCCCGTCGAGCACCCGGGCCAGTCGGCTGCGGGTGTACTCGCCCAGGTAGGTGGTGACGTCGACGCCGCGACCGATCCGACGCAGCGCCGGCCGGGCCGCGGGAAGCGCGGCCCAGCCGACCTCGTGGCCGTGGGTCATCGCCACCACCCGGCGGACGTCGGTCCGCCGACGCAGGCCGGCGGCGAGCAGGCCGAGCGGGGCCGCCGCGCCGAACCACACGGTGTCGCAGTCGTACGCCCGTGCCAGCCGGGCCGCCCGGCGGGCGATCAGCGGGGTGGGCAGCAGCACCCTCGTGCGTTCCCGGACCACCTCGAACGGCTGGTCGGCGTCGAACTTCGCCGCGCCTCGCCAGCTCGACGCGTACACCACCACCGAGCCGGCCGGCTGACGGACGGCGAGGTTGTGCACGAAGGACTGGATGCCGCCGGGGCGCGGCGGAAAGTCGTTGGTGATCAGCAGCGTCCGGCTCACCGGCCAGCCTCCCGGGCGTACGCGCGGGCGGCGGCCATCCGCTCCACGGTGGACGGGTGCGAGGCCGAGTAGAGGTATTCCCAGCGGGGCGGATCGGGGTCGTCGAGGTTGACCGAGCCGAGCCGGCGCTGCATCGCCTCGAAGGCGGCCGGATCACCGGTGAGCGCGAGCGCGTGCGCGTCGGCCCGTGCCTCCACCCGCCGGGACATCAGCGCCTGCACCGGAGCGGCCACCAGCCCGGCCACCGTGACCACGGCAACCAGCAGCGGAAACGCGCGGGGTTGGGCAACCGAGTCGACACCGGCCAGCCGCAGCAGCGGCCCCCACGAGCCGAGCAGGTAGAGCGCCACCACCGCGGCGGCGGCGCCGAGCGCTCCGGTCAGCGTGCCGACCGTGACGTCCCGCTCCTTCGCGTGCCCCAGCTCGTGCGCCACGACGGCGGTCACCTCGGCCGGCGTGGCCTCGCGCAGCAACGTGTCGTAGACGACGACCCGCCGGGTCGGCCCGAGACCCGAGACGTACGCGTTGACCGCCTTGGTGCGCCGCGAGGCGTCGGCGACCAGCACGTCGCGCACCGGCACCCCGTCCCGGGCGGCCATGCTGATCAGCTCGGTGCGCAGTGGGCCCTGCTCCAGCGGGGTGAAGCGGTTGAACACCGGCTCCACCAGCACCGGCAGCACGAACGACAGCAGCACCACCAGCAGCGCCGCGCCGGCCGCGCCGAAAGCCCACCACCAGCGCGGGGCGAGGCGGATGACGGCGTAGAAGCCGAACAGCGCGACCGCGCCGATCACGGCACTGACGGCGTACGACTTGAGCAGGTCCACCGCCCAGCCGCCCCAGCCGTTGGTGCTCAGCCCGTAGCGGGTGAGCACGCTCTGCCGCCAGGCGGAGAACGGAAGGGTGAGCAGGTCGGCGACGAGCACCACGGCGAGCCCACCGAGCACCGCCTGCGCGGCCCAGTGCCCACCGAAGGGCCGGCCCACCAGCTCGACCAGGCGGCTGCCCAGCGGGGTGAGCCCGAGTGCGAGGGCGATCAGCAGCCCGACGGCCAGCGCAGCGTACCCACCGGGGCGAAGCGCGGCGCGGAACTCCCGCCCCCGAGCCACCTGCTCGGCGGGCAGGTCGCGCAGCGCGGCGAGCTGGTCGGCACGGGGAGCCGGCGGCCGGTGCCACGGAATGAACAGCGCGGCGATCACCACGAACGCGACGGTCAGGCCGGCCAGGGTCAGCAGCGCCCAGCCGCGCGGAGTCACCGGGGCACCGCCGTAGTCGCCCCGCGGCGAGCCCTCTCGTCGCCGCCGACGGGCCCGCCGTCGTCGCGTCGTACACCGCTCATCTGGCCGCTCCTCCCGCCGTGACCGCCCATCCTATGGCCCGGGAAGAGCCCACTTCGGGCGCGGTGTGGTGGTCAGGCCACCCGGCGTTCGCGGCGCCGATCACGCGCGGCGGGCGCGGGTGGTGAGAGCACCTCCACCTCGAAGCCGGCCCGGGCGAACACCTCGATCGCCCGGACCTCGGCGGCGTCCAGCCCGGCCGCCGGGGACGACTCGTCGAACAGGGCGGCCACCAGGCAGTCGGAGCAGCCCTTCCCCTGGGTCGGGCACCCGTCGCAGTCGATGAGCATCGTGCCTCCTGATCGGCTCGCGATGCGCGGCCGGCGCGCTGTCGTCGCCGCCCGAGCACCGTCGGTCACATCGACGCTAACCATCGGGTACGACAGAACCGTCCCGACCGGCCGTTTGAGGACGAGATCGACTCCAGATCAGCGATATCGGGGTATCCCGGCCGGACAGCCCGACAGCACCGATTCCGTGCCTGGCCGGGGACGATGTGAGCCGGCTCAGGTACGGACGCCGTGGGTCGCCGGATCCCCCGGGGCGGCCTGGTCGACCATTGCGGTGCGCTCGGCCGCGACCGGCACCAGGATCGCAGCGACAAGGGGGAACGCGGCCACCACGGCGAAGGCCGGCGCGAAGCCCGCGGCTCCGATCGCCACCGCAAGAACCGGTGGAGTGAGAGCCGTCAGCGCGTTCTGACCCGTGGTCTGGATACCGAGTGCGCGGCCGGCCCAGGCAGATCCCGCTTGTTCGGCGACGGCGGTGAAGGACAGGCCGTTGCTGCTCACGACCACCACCCCCAGGAACAGCAGGACGGGCACCGCCAGGCTCGATCCGGCAGCGGCGGCAGCGGCCAGCACCAGCATTCCCACACCGGTCGAGACCGCGATGATCCGCATGGGCCTCAGCCGGCTGTCGGTGCGATCCGACCAGTAGCCCGCACCGAGGCGGCTGAGGGCACCGCACACCTGCGCGCCGGCGAGCAGGTGACCGGCGGCGAGGGCAGTCCAGCCGCGGGCGTCGATGAGGAACACCAGCGCGAACGTGGTGATCGTGAACTGGGGGATCACGAGAAGCGCACTGGCGGCGTGGATGCGCCACAGGCTGGGAGTGCGATAGGGCGAGGTCGACGGGCGGTCCGGTGTTCCCCGGACACTGGTGGAGGGCTGCGGGGCCGGATCGCGCACGAACACGAAGGCCGCTGTCGCCGCGGCCAGGAACAGCGCCGCGAGGAACAACAGCGGCATCCCGATGCCATCAGCGGCGAGAGCGGGCAGCGTGACCGCGGCCAGCGCGAGGCCCAGCGGCCCCGAACTCTGCCTGATGCCCATCGCCAGGGCGCGCTCGTGCCGCGCGAACCAGCCGAGGATCATCCGGCCGCTCGCCAGCACCGAACCACCGGCCGCGCCGGCGAGCGTCAGGCAAACGGCCAGGCTCGCTGTGCCGTGCGCCCACTGGGCGGCGACGAGGACGAGGCCCTCCAGCCCGAGGCCCGTGGACAGCACGCCGCGCTCACCCCACCGGTCGGCCGCGGCACCCCAGGCGATCAGCGTGAGCGTCACGCCGACGGTGGGGCAGGCGACCAGGAAGGCGGCCTGTTCCAGAGCTAGACCCTCGTCCCGGAATGCCGGGATCAGGTAGGCGAGCCCGTACTGGAACGTGCTGCCGGCGATCATCGTGAGCATGCCGACGACCAGGATCAGCCACCGTCTGCGCTCACCTGGCATGTGCGGGTCCATCCCCCTCGATGCGCCGTCGCACGCGCCCGTTGACCTTATGGCACGGCACGCCGACACAGGGGCCCCCGCCTCCCCGTGATCGACAGCGTTCCGGCGATGTCGCGGTGTTCCGGAGCCGAGGATCAGCCGTTGTCGGCGCCGTCGACTCGATCGTGCCGAGGCCCGACGCGTACCAGGCGGCGATCATGCCCGCCGCCCGAGGCGGGCCGGCCAAACTCGGTCAGGAGCGGGCGAGACGCCGCAACAGCGAGTCGGCCCCCAGCGGGTAGGCGCCGTGCCGGCGTACACCGTCGGCGACCTCACGGTCGGACGAGACGACGACCACCGGGCGGCCCGACGGCTCGGCGCGGACCAGGCGGCGGATCAGCTCGTCGGCGGTCTCGCCCTTGCGGGAGAACAGCACGCGTACGCCGCGCGGCGCCGGTGGGAGCCCGTGCATCCGTTCGGCGCCGTCGAAGACCACGGTGACCTCGTCACCGGTCTGCGCGGCGATCCCGCCGAGGCCGGTGATGAGACGTTTGCGCTGCTGCTCGAGCGACATCTCGCCGAAGCCGCGCTTGGTGACGTTGTAGCCGTCGACCACCAGGTGCGCGCGGGGCAGGGCGAGCAGCTGGTCCAGTCGGGCCGGGTCGTCGGTGTCCCGGGCGCGCGCGGACGGGCCGGCCGGCGCGGCGCCCGGCTGCTCGGCGAACGAGTCGGCGATGAAGTCGGCGGGAAGCTTGTCGACGGGGTCCAGTGCCAGCTCCCGGCGCAGCCCGACGGCGGCCTGGCCGATGGTCTCCAGCAGCAGCCACAGCCGGGCGTCGTCGACCGAGCGCGCCTCCTTGGCGCTGGCTCGGGCAACCCCGGCCGCCGACTCGGCCTCGGCCAGGCGTGCTCGGGCGCGGCGCAGCTCGGCGTCCACGTCGGCGCTGGCACGCGCGGCACGACCGCGCTCGGTGGCCAGCAGCTCGGTGGCCTTGCGCTCGCGGGCCTGTGTCTCGCGCAGGGTGCGCGCCACCTGTCGGGACTCCTCGCGGAGCTGGCCCAGCTCCTCGCGGACCCGGGCGAGCTCGTCGCGGAGCTTCTCGGCCTCGACCCGGGCCACCGCCCGGTCGTGTTCGGCCCGGGTGGCCCGCTGCTCGGCCTCCCGGACCAGCTCGGCGACGACCGCGCTGTCGGCCTCGGCGCGGACCGCCGCGCCACTGGCGTCGATCAGCTCGCGCCAGCCACGGGGCCGGGCAAGGTAGGCCAGCGCGGCCACCTCGACGGGGTCGGCGGCGGCCGGGGCGGTGCCCTCGACCACGGCCGCACCGAGATCACCGGCGTCGGCCAGCACCCGGGCGGTGACCCGCTGCCGGAACAGCGGGTCGGAGGTGAGCTGGGCGGCGATGGCTGGCGCGCCGAGCCGGGCCCGCCGGTTCGGGGCGAACTTGGCCACCCGGCGCAGCGGCACCGGCACCTCGTCGAGGGGCAGCCCGGGCAGCACCGTGGCGGTGAGCGTCACGATCCGCTGCCGGACCGGCTCGGGCAGGGTGGGTTCCGGCTCGATCGCCGGCCCGTCGTCCGGTGTCGTCGGGCCGGGTGCGCCCGATGTGTCGGTGACCACGTTGTCGTCCGGATCGCCCACGGCACCAGCACGCACGGCGACCGGGTCCTCCTGCGGGAGGTGGTCGTCGGACGGCTCGGTGAGGGGCATGTGGCAAGTCTCCCACCGCGACCGGGCCCACCGCCCGGTGAGTGAGCCGATCTCTCATCCTAGCCCCACGCCGACTGGTGGGGCCGCTGTGACGGGAGTGTCGGACCGTCGCGCTAGCGTGCCGCCGATGGCACAGGCGGAGTACGTCCAGGAGTCCCTCGCTGGTCTCGACCCGGCGGTGGGCGGGGTGGACCCGGCGCTGCCGCTCTACGCGACCACTTTCGTGGTGGTCGACCTGGAGACCACCGGCGGCGCGCCGGACGGCGGCGGCATCACCGAGATCGGCGCGGTCAAGGTGCGCGGCGGCGAGCAGCTCGGCGTGCTGGCAACCCTGGTCAACCCGGGGCAGCCGATCCCGCCGTTCATCACCGTGCTGACCGGCATCACCCAGGCCATGCTGCTGCCGGCCCCGCCGATCGAGCAGGTGCTGCCGAGCTTCCTGGAGTTTCTCGCCGACGCGGTGCTGGTGGCCCACAACGCCCCCTACGACGTGGGCTTCCTCAAGGCCGCCTGCGCCAAGCACGGCTACCGGTGGCCCAACCCCCGGGTGCTGGACACCGCGGCGCTGGCCCGCCGGGTGCTGACCCGCGACGAGGTGCCCAATCGCAAGCTCGGCACCCTGGCCGCCTACTTCCGCACCGCCACCCAACCCACCCACCGGGCGCTGGACGACGCGAAGGCCACCGTCGACGTGCTGCACGGGCTGATCGGCCGGCTCGGTGGCCACCGGGTGGACACCGTCGGCGAGGCCATCGAGTTCGCCCGGGCGGTCACCCCGACCCAGCGCCGCAAGCGGCACCTCGCCGACGGGTTGCCCAAGGTCCCCGGGGTCTACATCTTCCGGGCCGCCGACGAGCGACCGCTCTACGTCGGCACCTCGGGCGACATCGCCACCCGGGTGCGCAGCTACTTCACCGCCGGCGAGAAACGCGCCCGCATCTCCGAGATGTTGGCCGCGGCCGAGCGGGTCGAGGCGGTGGAGTGCGCGCACTCTCTGGAGGCGGAGGTCCGCGAGCTGCGGTTGATCGCGGCGCACGCCCCGCCGTACAACCGGCGGTCGAAATACCCGGAGCGGATGGTCTGGCTCAAGCTGACCGACGGGCCCTACCCCCGGTTGTCGGTCGTCCGCGACCTCTCCCCCGCCGACACCGCGTACCTCGGGCCGTTCACCTCCCGGCGGGCCGCGGAGCTGGCCGCCGCCGGCTTCCACGACGCGCTGCCGCTGCGTCAGTGCACGCACCGGCTCTCGCTGCGGACCGTCACGCCGGCCTGCGCGCTGGCCGAACTGGGTCGCTGCCCGGCGCCCTGCGAGCACAGGATCACCCCCGAGGAGTACGACGACAGCGCCGCGGCGCCGTTCCGCAGCGCCACAGCCAGCGACCCGCAGCGGGTGGTGGACGCGCTGCTGGCCCGGATCGAGGTGCTCTCCCGGGACCAGCGCTACGAGGAGGCCGCGGTGGTGCGGTCGCGGCTGGCCGCGGTGCTGCGCGCCACGGTGCGGATGCAGCGGCTGGCCGCGCTGACCGGGATCGTCGAGCTGGCCGCGGCTCGGCCCGCCGCCGGTGGCGGCTGGGAGCTGGCCCTGGTCCGCCACGGCCGGCTGGCCGGGGCGGGGGTGTCCCCACCGAGGGTTCACCCGCGACCCACGCTCGACGCCATCCGGGCGACCGCCGAGACGGTGCCGGGCGGCCACGGTCCCGTTCCGGCGGCCACCGCCGAGGAGTCCGAGCGCATCCTGTCCTGGTTGGAACGACCGGAGACCCGGCTGGTGGAGATGTCCTCCGGTTGGGCGTCGCCGGTCGGTGGTGCGGGGCGGTTCCGTGACCTCCTGGTGAAGGCCGAGAGCGGCGGGTCCCACCAACTCTCGACCGAACGCTCATGACCAAGTGACCGATCGGACTACGTCGACTCGCTTAGGCTGTTAGACAAGTGCAGTCCTGCCCGATTCGTGGGCCTGCTCCCGTCCGCCGGCTTCCGGCGGCCGTGGAGCCGGGGTGAGGAGGTGTCCCTCGTGGACGTCGACGCCGGACACGGCGCCGCCCTGGGGGGCGCCCTGCCGACCCAGTCGGGTGAGCTTCCGCTGGCCCGCCGGCTGCGGTCGTTGCTCACCTGGCCGACCACCGACTCCGACCCGGTCACGCAGCTGGTCCGTACCCATCGGGGCATCCACGCCGGCACCGACCCCGCCGTGCTGCGCCGGGCCTACACCATCGCGGAGAACATGCACCGCGGGCAGTTCCGCAAGAGCGGCGAGCCGTACATCACCCACCCCCTCGCGGTGGCGCAGATCTGCGCCGAGCTGGGCATGGACACCACCACGTTGGTGGCGGCGCTGCTGCACGACACGGTGGAGGACACCCGCTACACGCTCCAGGCGCTCTCCGAGGACTTCGGCGGCGAGGTGGCCCACCTGGTCGACGGGGTGACCAAGTTCGACAAGGCGTTCTACGGCAAGAACGCCGAGGCGGAGACGATCCGCAAGATGATCGTCGCGGCCGCCAAGGACGTCCGGGTGCTGATCATCAAGCTGGCCGACCGGCTGCACAACATGCGCACCCTCGGGGTGCGCTCCGCGTCGTCCCGGGAACGGATCGCCCGCAAGACGCAGGAGGTGCTCGTTCCACTCTGCGACCGGCTGGGCATCCAGACCCTCAAGCGCGAGTTGGACGACGTGGTGCTGCTGCACCTGGAGCCCGACGAGCACGCCCGGCTGGCCCGGCACGTGCACGACCGGCCCGGTTGGGACGCCTACCTCGACGCGGTGGCCGCCCGCGCCCGGGTGGCGCTGCGCCGCAGCCGCGTCGACGCCGAGGTGAGCCCCCGGCCGCGGCACCTCTACTCGATCTGGAAGGACACCATCGCCGGCGAGCACAGCGCGCCGTACGACCTGCCGCGCATCGCCATCGTGGTCGACGGCCCGGCAACCGAGTGTTACGCGGCACTGGGTGCGATCCACGGCACCTGGCGGCCGGTCGCCGGCCGCTTCAAGGACTTCATCGCCTCGCCGAAGAACAACCTCTACCGCTCGCTGCACACCAGCGTCTGTGGTCCCCAGGACCGCACGGTGGAGGTGCTCATCCGCACCGAGGAGATGCACCGCTCGGCCGAGTACGGCATCGCCGCCGACTTCCGCTTCCCCCACTCGGGCACCGGCAGCGCGGCGGCCCGCGCCGAGCAACTGGACTGGCTGCGCCGGGTCCTCGACTGGGAGCCCGACGCCGCCGATCCGGCGCAGTTCCTCGAGTCGCTGCGCTGCGACCTCGCCGAGGGGCAGATCCAGGTCTTCGCCGACGGGCGGCAGGTCGTGCTGCCGGGTGGCGCCACTCCCGTCGACCTCGCCTACGAGCTGGGCAGCGAACGGGGTGACCGATGTCTCGCCGCCCGGATCAACGGCCGGCTCGCGCCGCTGAGCTCGGAGTTGGACGAGGGCGACGTGGTCGAGATCTTCACCGAGAATGACGGGGACAACGGCTTCGAGGCCGGTGTGGCACCCCGGGGCCCGCGCCGGGAGTGGCTCGGCTTCGTCAAGTCACCGCACGCGCAGATGCAGATCAACCGCTGGTTCGCCGAGCACACCGAGCCGGGCATCACGATCAGCGACAAGGTCCGCCTCGGCCGGGCGACCATCGGGCTCACCCTGCGTCAGCACAACCGTGGTCTCGCCAGTGACCTTCCGCTGCTGCGCCTCTCCGAGGAGCTGGGCTATCCCGACCTGGAGACCCTGTTGGTCGCGGTCTTCGACCGGGTGATCGAACCGGACACCGTGGTACGCCAGCTCATCGACCTGGTCGACCACCGGCAGTGACGCGCGGTGCCCCAGCGCGTCCGAAGGACATTCGTCACCACTAGCCTGGGGTCATGATCCCCCGCTCCCGCGTCACCGGTCGGGCACTCTTCTACCAGGCTTTCTACCGGCTGCCCCTGCCGGTGCGCCGCCGCCTGGTCCGGCTGGCAGTGCCCAAGTACATCGTCGGCGCGGTCACCCTGGTCCGCGACGCCGAGGCGACGGGTGCGGGTCGCCTGCTCATGCTGCGCCAGCCGCCCGGCAGGGGCTGGTCGCTGCCCGCCGGTCTGCTCGACCGGGGCGAGGCCCCGGTGGCGGGCGCGGCCCGTGAGTTGTTCGAGGAGTCCGGCATCCGGCTGTCCCCGTCCCGGCTGCGTCCCGCGGTGCCGAACGCGATCGTGCACGCCAAGGGTTGGGTGGACATGGTCTTCGAGACGGAGGTGCCCGCCTCCAGCACGGAGCTGGTGGTCGACGGCGGGGAGGTCTTCGAGGCCGCCTGGCACCCGCTGGACGACCTGCCCAAGCTGACCTGGCCGACCGCCCGCCTGCTCGCCTACTACGACATCGGGCCGCTGGCCGGGCAGTTTCCGCCACCGGTGCCCGACACACTGCCGTGAGCCTGCCGGCCAGCGTGCCGTCCGACGGGCGGCCGGACAGTCGGCGGGCCGAGGTGTGCGCCGTGGTGCTCGCCGCCGGCGAGGGCACCCGGCTGCGCCCCCTCACCGAACGGCTGCCCAAGGCGCTCTGCCCGGTGGGCAACGTGTCGTTGCTGGACCGGGCGCTGGCCCGGCTGGCGGGGCTCGGCCTGACCGGTCCCGAACGGGTCGCGGTGAACGCCTGTTACCTCGCCGACCAGGTGGTCGCGCACGTCGGTGACCGGGCATACCTGTCGGTGGAGCCCGGTGACCCGCTCGGTACCGCCGGCGGGGTGGCCAACCTGCGGGACTGGATCGACGGGCGGCCGGTGCTGGTCGGCAACGCCGACGCGTACCTCGCCGACCCGGTGAGCGCCCCGGGCCCGGACGTGGCCGCCCTGTTCGACGGCTGGGACGGGCAGCGGGTACGCCTGCTCGGTCGGCCCGCCGCGAACCCGACGGCGCCGGGCACCTTCGCCGGGCACGACTTCACCGGCTTCTCGCTGCTGCCCTGGCGGCTGGTCCGCGACCTGCCGGTGGTCTTCTCCGACCTGGTACGCGCGGTCTGGCGGCCGGCCGAGGCGGCCGGCGCGCTGGAGGTGGTGCCCTACCCGGGCACCTTCTACGACACCGGCACACCGGCGGACTACCTGGCGGCCAACCTGCACGCGGCCGCCGGTGGCGCCCTGGTCGACCCGTCCGCCACGGTCACCGGCCGCTGCGCGGAGTCGGTAGTCGGCGCCGGTTCTCGGGTGGGCGGCGACGTGCGGCGCACGGTGGTCTGGCCGGGCGCGACGGTGCGCACCGGCGAGCGGCTGCGCGACGCGATCCGGACCGGGGACGGCTGTACGGTGCAGACCGACGCCCCCGACGGCTCCCGCCTTCAGGCTCAGGTGGAAACATCTAGCATGGGCGAGGACGCCGACGAACGGAGAAATGTCTCGTGATCACCGCGATCGTGCTGATCGACTGCTCTACCGACGCGATCCCCGAGGTGGCGGAGAACCTGGCCACCCTCCCCGGCGTCAGCGAGGTCTACTCGGTGGCGGGGCACGTCGACCTCATCGCCATCGTCCGGGTCCGCGAGTTCGACCAGATCGCCGAGGTCATCGCCGGCAGCATCTCCAAGGTGCCGGGTGTGCTGAACACCGAGTCGCACATCGCGTTCCGGGCGTACTCCCAGCACGACCTGGAGGAGGCGTTCGCGATCGGCCTGGCCAGCGCCGACTGACCTCTCGACCGCCTCGCCTGCCGGCGCCGGACGCACGGCGGCCGGCCCACCACGCGGGTGGACCGGCCGTCTGCTGCCGCTACGTCAGCTCTCGCTCGGAGCCGGCGTCTCGGTGGTGCCGCCGCCCGGAGCCGGCGAATCGGTGCCGCCGCCCGGAGCCGAGGATTCGGTGCCGCCGCCCGGAGCGGGCGACTCGGTGCCACCCGGGCTGGGCGTACCGCTGGCGCTGGTCTGCGGAACCGGGATACCCAGCTGGTTGGCGAGCTGGACCAGCTCGTCGTAGTGCGCCTGCAGAGTCGGCAGGGCGTTCTGGGCCAACTGGACCACCGACTGCTCGGAGCCCTGCGAGATCTCCGTCTGGGTGGCCTGGATCGACTGGACGTGACCGGCCAGCTCACTGGTCACCCAGAGCCGGTCGAACTCCGCGCCGCTGGCGTTGTTCAGCTTGTCGAGGACGGCCTGCTGATCGGCGTTGGGCTCGTTCGGCAGTTCCACGCCGAGCGGGGACGCCGTCTGCTGCAGTGTCTGGTCCAGCTTGGTGTGGTCGGACTTGAACATCGCGCCCAGGTCCTTGACCCTCTGGTTCTGCCCCTTCTGCTGGGCCAGGTCACCGGCGGTGATCTCGAACAGGTTGGTCTGGTGTGCCGCCTGCAGATACTGGGTGTCCTGCGTCGACGGCTGTGCCGCGGCCTGCGCGGCCGCGGCCGGCGCAACGCCGACCAGTACCAGCGCGGCCAACAGGCCGAGGCGTTTGATACCCAACATGCTTCCCCCCCTTGAGACGTTGGACCGCACGGATACCCGGCTCACGGGGGTTATTCCTGCGATCGCCCGTCGCGCGGGGTCGACCCGTCGCGCCGTGGCCGTCCGACTCCTGGCCGGATGGGCGGTGGACGCCGAGATACGACGTGGCGCCCACCGGAAGTCCGGTGGGCGCCACGTCACGCTGCGGTCGGGGGGTCAGCGACGGCTCTCGCCGCTGCTGATCTCCTCGCGCTCGGGCCGCGCCTCGACCGGGGGGTGTCCCGGCGAGACCGGCGCCTCGGCCGGCTTCTCGATCGGGTAGAAGAAGCCCCGGATCGCCGGGCCGAGAGCCCCGAGCCGGTTCATCTTCTTGGGCACCACCCAGCCGACGTACTCCAGCTCGCCGTGGCCGTCCGCGTGCCCGTTGGACGCGCTGAGCGGCTGGTGCACCTCGACGAACCGGCCGTCCGGCAGGCGCCGGATGATGCCGGTCTCCACACCGTGCGCGAGAACCTCACGGTCGTGCTGCTGCAGACCGAGGCAGAGCCGGTAGGTGACGTAGTACGCCAGCGGCGGAACCACCAGCAGGCCGACCCGGCCGGCCCAGGTCATCGCGTTCAGGCTGATCTGGAACTTGTCGGCGATCACGTCGTTGGCACCGGAGAGCGTCAGCACGACGTAGAAGGCGACGGCCATGGCGCCGACCGCGGTGCGGGCCGGGGCGTCGCGGGGCCGCTGGAGCAGGTTGTGGTTCTTGCGGTCCTTGAGGCGCCGGGCCTCCAGGAACGGGTACATCGTCGACAGGCCCACCAGGATGCCGGGCAGCACCACCGTCGGCCAGAACAGCGGCGGGATGACGTACCCGTCGCCGATCGGGATGTTGATCTCCCACGCTGGCATGAGTCGGGTCGAGCCGTCGAGGAACATGACGTACCAGTCGGGCTGGCTGGCGGCCGAGACCACCCACGCCTCGTACGGGCCGAACAGCCAGATCGGGTTGATCTGGAACAGGCCGCCCATCAGCGCGATGACGCCGAAGACGACCATGAAGAAGCCGCCCTGCTTCAGCGCGTACCGCGGGAACATCCGCTCGCCGACCACGTTGCCGTTGGTCCGACCGGGGCCGGGCCACTGGGTGTGCTTCTGCTTGAAGACCAGGCCCAGGTGGACGCTGATCAGCGCGACCAGCAGACCCGGGATGAGCAGCACGTGGGCGATGAAGAACCGGCTGATGATGATCGTGCCCGGGAACTCGCCGCCGAAGATCGACGAGGTGAGCCACGAACCGATCACCGGGATGGACAGCATGATCGCCGAGGCGATCCGCAGGCCGGTGCCGGACAGGCCGTCGTCCGGCAGCGAGTAGCCGGTGAAGCCGGCCAGGAAGCCGACCCAGAACAGCAGCGAACCGATGATCCAGTTGGTCTCCCGCGGCTTGCGGAAGGCGCCGGTGAAGAAGACCCGCAGCATGTGCACGACGATCGCGGCCATGAACAGCAGCGCCGCCCAGTGGTGCATCTGCCGCATCACCAGACCACCCCGGACCTCGAACGAGAGGTCCAGGCTGGAGGCGTACGCGGCGGACATCGGTGTGCCCTTCAACGGCGCGTAGCTGCCGTTGTAGACCACCTCGGTCATTGCCGGCTCGTAGAAGAAGGTCAGGAACACACCGGTCAGCAGCAGCACCACGAACGAGAACAGCGCGATCTCGCCGAGGAGGAAGGACCAGTGGTCCGGGAAGACCTTGTTCAGCAGCTTGCGCAGCGGAGTGGCCACCTGAAAGCGGTCGTCCACTCCCACCGCGGCCTTGCCCGGCGTCGCCGCAAGGTCAAACTTTCGACGCTTCATGGCCGCTCCCAGAAATCAGGCCCGACGGTCTCGGTGTAGTCGGACTTCGCCACGAAGAAGCCCTCGGAGTCCACCTCGATCGGCAACTGCGGCAGCCGCCGGCTGGCGGGGCCGAAGACGGGCCGGGCGTTGTCGGTGATCAGGAACTGGGACTGGTGGCACGGGCAGAGCAGCCGGTTGGTCTGCTGCTCGAACAGGCTCGCCGGGCATCCGGCGTGCGTGCAGATCTTGGAGAAGGCGGCGTAGTTGCCCCACATGAAGTCGCCGTGACCGATCCGCTCGTTGGCCCGGCGCGAATCCTGGGCGTCGGAGTCCCTCAGGTGGATCAGCAGCGTCGGCGAGTCGGCGTGCTCGTTGCTCACGCCGTTCTCGATGCCGGGGAATACGGTCAGCTGGCCACCGGTGCTGATGTCGGCCGGGCGTACCGGTCGGCCGTCCTCGCGAACCAGGCGGATCCGCTCGCCGCTTCCGGCCGCGGCGAAGCCGGTGGTGAACATCTGGTTGTTCTTGTGCGGCTGGGAGATCAGACCGCCGACCAACGGCGCCGCGACCACCGCGCCCACCGGAGCGAGACCGGCCAGCAGCGAGATGCCGAGCAGCGGACGGCGCTTCACACCCAGCTCGTCGGCCATGTAGAGCATGGTCTGGCCGGTGATGGTGCGGCCCTCGGAGTCCACCGCGCCCTCGTGCCGGTCCTGGATCGAGACCTCCTTGGGCAGCAACTTCTTGCCCCAGGTCAGGATGCCGAAGCCGACGGCGAGCAGGGCCACGCCGAGCGTGAAGCCGAGCAGCGGGGTGTAGAACTTGTCGCCACCACGGCCCGGCTCGTACTGCCAGGGCCACCAGATGTAGATCGCCAGGAAGGCGGTCGCGGACAGGCCGGTGATCAGGAACAACCCGGCCACCACGCGGGTCAGGCGACGCTCGGCCTTGGTGCCGGGCAGCACCTGCTGCTCGTAGTGGACGATCTCGATGTCGTCCCGGCGGGCGCCCTCGCGGACGACGTCGAACCGGGTCACTCCGGGCGCGTTGATGTCGAGCGGCTCCTGGCCCTGCGGGGCCTGCTGCTCGGTGTGCGTGCTCATGCCGTCACCTCGCTACGGGTGGCGCCGAGCGGCACCACAGCACTGAATCGGATGATCCGCTCGGTCACGACTTACCCGCAATCCACAGGCTAGCGAAGACGAGGGCCACAATGCCAATCAGGAAGATCGCCAGACCCTCGGTGGACGGCCCGTACCGGCCGAGGTTGAACCCGCCCGGGTCCTGGTCGCGCTTCAGCGTCTCCTGGATGTAGGCGATGATGTCGGCCTTCTGCTCCGGCCGGAGCTGGTTGTCGCCGAAGACCGGCATGTTCTGCGGGCCGCTCAGCATCGCCGCGTAGATCTGCCGGTCGGTGGCCGGGTGCAGGCTCGGGGCGAACTTGCCCGAGGAGAGCGCGCCACCGCCGCCGCCGAAGGCGTGGCACTGGGAGCAGTTGATCCGGAACAGCTCACCGCCGGCCGCGACGTTGGCGTTCTCGTGGAGGTTGCCACCCTCCGGCACGACCGGGCCGCCGCCGAGTTCCTGGATGTACTCGCCCAGCTGGCGGGTCTGCTCGTCGGTGAAGAGCGGGGGCTTGCGGTGCGCCTGGGCCTCCTGGCGGGGCAGCGGCATCCGGCCGGAGCTCACCTGGAACTCGACCGAGGCCGCGCCGACGCCGATCAGGCTCGGCCCGCGGCCCTCGACGCCCTGGGCGTTGCGTCCGTGGCAGGTCACACAGCTCACATCGAACAGCGCCTTGCCCTCGGCTGCGGCGCCGGTCAACGGCGGGTTGTCCTGCGCCTGCGCGCCGGGGGCGAAGACGGTGTAGGCGCCGCCGGCGAGCATCAGCGCGGCGAACAGCCGGACCGCGGCACCCAGCCGGCGGCGGCCCCTGCTGCGCGCGGCGGGCCGCTCGCGCAGGCGCGCGAGCAGACCGCGTCGGCGGTCGTTGTCAGAAGTCATGACCTGTGTCCTTAACCGGTTGGACCTTGTCTCAGGGGACGGAGCAGCGGCGCGGTTCGTGACGCGCCAAGATCACTGAAGCCAGTAGATCATGGCGTACAGCCCGATCCACACGACGTCGACGAAGTGCCAGTAGTACGACACGACGATCGCTGAGGTCGCCTGCGCCGGCGTGAACCGGCCCATGGTCGTACGGACCATGAAGATGATGAAGGCGATCAGACCGCCGGTCACGTGCAGGCCGTGGAAGCCGGTGGTCAGGTAGAACATCGAGCCGTAGCCGTCGGCGTTGATCTTGACGCCGTCCTCCACCAGGTGGCGATACTCGTTGACCTGGCCGAGCACGAAGATCAGGCCCATCACGAAGGTGATGGTGAACCAGCGCCGCAGCGCGTGCACGTCACCCTTCTCCGCCGCGAAGACGCCAAGCTGGCAGGTCACCGAGGAGAGGACCAGGATCACCGTGAAGGTGGTCGCATACGGGATGTTCAGCGACTCGGTGTGCTTCTCCCACTGCTCCGGCGCAGCCGCGCGGATCGAGAAGTACATCGCGAACAGCGCCGCGAAGAACATGAGTTCGCTGGAGAGCCACACGATCGTCCCGACGCTGACCATGTTTGGTCGGGTCAGGGAGTGGATCCGGCTCTTGTCAATGGCTGGGGCCGCAGTCACGCCGTCATTATTGCCCCTGACCGGGGCCGGCGATCAGCGGGGTGGCAAACCCACGCCTTCCGTGGCCCGGGCGTCAGGGTCCGGTTCGCCTGGCCTAGCCTGAAAAGCGTGCTGCACGTCGATCCGATCTTCGCCGCCACCTCGGCCGTCCCGGCCGCGGTGCTCGCGGCCGCCCCGGCGGGCACGTCGGCGCTGGCCGCCGGGGGCGAGGCGACCCCTGGACCGTTCACCGTCGGCGCGGTGCTGACCGAGACCCGACTGGACAGCTGGCTGGCCCTCGGCCTGGTGCTCGCGGCCGGCCTCTACCTCTACGGGGTGCACCGGCTGCGCGTCCGCGGCGACCGCTGGCCGGTGTCCCGCACGGTGTTCTTCCTCGGCCCCGGCCTGGGCGGCATCGCGCTGGTCACGGTCAGCGGGCTGCACGCGTACGACACCGTCCTGCTGTCGGTGCACATGATCCAGCACATGGTGCTCTCCATGGTGGCACCGATCTTCCTGGCACTGGGCGCGCCGATGACGTTGGCCCTGCGCACCCTCCCGGTCCGGCCCCGCAAGCGCCTGCTGGCGATCGTGCACAGCCGCGTCGCCCGGGTCTACAGCTTCCCGCTGGTGGCGTTCGCCATCTTCGTGGTCAACCCGTTCGCGCTGTACTTCAGTGACCTGTACCGCTTCACCCTGGAACACGCGTGGGCGCACGAGCTGGTGCACGCGCACTTCATCATGACCGGCTGTGTGTTCTTCTGGCCGCTGCTGGGCCTCGACCCGCTGCCCGGCCGCTGGCCGTACCCGGCACGGGCGCTGCTGATGCTGCTCTCGGTGCCGTTCCACACCGTGCTCGGGCTCACGATCATGCAGAGCAGCACGCTCTTCGCCGGCGACTGGTATCCATCGCTCAACCTGGGCTGGGCCGACCCACGGGCCGACCAGGTGCTGGCCGGCGGCATCCTGTGGGCGGGCGGCGAGTTCGTCAGTGTGACCATGCTCGCCGTGCTCGTCGCCCAGTGGGTCAAGCAGTCCGAACGGGAGGCCCGCCGGGTCGACCGCGAGCTGGACCGCCAGGAGGCCCGCGACCGCGCCGCCGGCACCCCGGCCGCCTGAGCAGCGCCGACGGTACGCCGGACGGCAGGCGACGGGCGGGATGTCGACTGCGTCACGTCGACCGGTACGATCGGCGGGCAGCTACGAGGTGGGAGTCAGTCCAGCCATGAGCGATCGTTCGTGCACCGTCCTGCTCTACAGCGACGACCCGCAGGTCCGCGACCGGATGCGGCTTGCCGTAGGCACCCGCCCCGCGCCCGGGCTGCAGATCGAGTTCGTCGACGCCTCGACGTACGCCGAGACCATCCGGCTCGTCGACGACTACGAGATCGACCTGCTGCTGCTCGACGGTGAGGCGTCCCCTGGCGGCGGCATCGGCATCGCCCGCCAGATCAAGGACGACCGGGACGACGCGCCCCCGACCTGCCTGGTGATCGCCCGCGCCGCCGACCGATGGCTCGCCGCGTATGCCGAGGTCGACGCGACGCTGGTGCATCCGCTCGACCCGGTGACCACCGGCGGCACGGTGGCCGAGCTGCTGCGGACGCACGCACCCGCCTGACGTCCCCCGCTTCCCGGCACCGCCACGGCGCCGGATCCGCCGGCGCCGGTTCCAGCCCACCCGCACTCGCACGCTCGGGAGGCCCGCCATGGGCGATCGGACCTGGCCGCACCTGCTCAACGCGCTGCTGCGCGGCGACGAGCTGTCCACCGCCGACACCGCCTGGGCGATGAGCGAGATCATGGCCGGCTCGGCGAGCGCGGCGCAGGTCGCCGGTTTCGCGGTGGCGCTGCGGGCCAAGGGCGAGACCTCCGCCGAGCTGGCCGGGCTGGTCGAGACGATGCTGAGCCGGGCCGTCCCGGTCAACCTGCCCGACGAGCTGCGCTCCACCGCGCTGGACGTGGTGGGCACCGGCGGAGACCTCGCGCACACGGTCAACATCTCCACCATGGCCGCGCTCGTGGTGGCCGGTGCCGGCGTCCGGGTGGTCAAGCACGGCAGCCGGGCCGCGTCCTCCTCGTGCGGCACCGCCGACCTGCTGGAGTTCCTCGGCGTACCTCTGGATCTCGAACCGGCCGCCATCGTCCGCTGCGTCACCGAGGCCGGCATCGGGTTCTGCTTCGCGGCCCGGTTCCACCCGGGTCTGCGGCACGCCGGGCCGGTCCGCCGGGAGCTGGGCGTGCCCACCGTGTTCAACTTCATCGGCCCGCTGTCCAATCCGGCCCGCCCCCGGGCCAGTGCGGTCGGCTGCTTCGACCAGCGGATGGCCCCGGTGATGGCCGGCGTGTTCGCCGCCCGCGGCGACTCCGCCCTGGTGATGCGCGGCGAGGACGGGCTGGACGAGTTCACCACCGCCGCGCCGACCCGGGTGTGGGCGGTTCAGGGCGGCACCGTACGCGAGGCCGTGCTGGACGCGGTGGACCTGGGAGTACCCAGGTCCACCCTCGCCGACCTGCGGGGCGCTGACGCCGCGTACAACGCGGGTGTGGCCCGTCGACTGCTGGCCGGCGAGACGGGTCCGGTCCGGGACGCGGTGCTGGTCAACGCCGCGGCGGCGCTGGCCACCCAGGGTCCGCTCGACGGTGACCTGATCGAGGCGCTGCGCGCCGGCCTGGACCGCGCCGCCGAGTCGATCGACTCCGGCGCGGCGGCCGCCACCCTCGACCGTTGGATCGAGACGGCCACCATCGCCTGATCCACCCGCTCCGCGAGCAGCGCGCGGGGGAATTGTCGGACCCGCCCGGCAAACTACAGTCCAGTAGTTCCCGCTGCCGTCCACGCGCCGCTGTGGCGTAACGGCGCGGCCCGCCCGAACTGAGAGGAGACGCCCGTGTCGGACCGCGAGCTCTACTGCGACGTCTGCGAGGGCGCGGTGCCGTTCGAGGCGCCGCCCTGCGTCGACGGCCACGGCAGCGACTGTCCCGAGCTGATCTGCACCCGCTGCGGCACCGCCGTGGTGATCGCCACCTTCGCCTTCCGCGTCACCCGGCTGGCCGACCGTCGGCGCCGGCAGCCCGCCCGCCGGCACGCCGCCTGACGCGCGCCCGACAGACCGGGCTACGACGGAGGCCCGCTCCCCCACCGGGAGAACGGGCCTTCGTGGCGGTATGGGGTCGACCGGAA
Organism: Micromonospora sp. 067-2; assembly: GCF_046549295.1. Lineage (NCBI taxonomy): Bacteria > Bacillati > Actinomycetota > Actinomycetes > Micromonosporales > Micromonosporaceae > Micromonospora > Micromonospora sp. 067-2. Next base: position 257,752 of record NZ_JAJPWB010000004.1, read on the forward strand.
CGGCTGACCGGGTGGCTCAGTGTTCGGCGGTGCGCCGGGTGCCGCTGTAGTACTCGAAGAGCAACCCACAGGCAGCGAAGATGACCGCCAGCAGACCGCCGCCGATCAGCCAGAACTGCCAGAACACCAGGCCCAGGCCGGCGGTCGCGGCGGCCAGAGCCAGGCCGAACGGCCAGTAGCTGCCCGGGCTGAAGAAGCCGACCTCACCGGCGCCGTCGGCGATCTCGGCGTCCGCCCGGTCCTCGGGGCGCAGGTCGATACGCCGGGACACGAACCAGAAGAAGCCGCCGCACATCGAGCAGAGCAGGAACGACAGCAGCAGGGCCACCGTGCCCACCCACTCGATACCGCCGGATGCGCCGTTTGTCCACGCGCCGTAGAGGATCGTCGCGCCGAAGAGGAACCCGGCGATGATCAGGAAGATACGCCACTCGGTCTTCATGCCGCTGCCTCAGCTTCCCGTGCCGGCCGGAGCGTTGTCCGGGTTGAAGTTGCTCCGCGTCCGCCGGGTGTCGAACGGCTGCGTGGTCTGCGCGTACGGCTGCTCACCGATCGCGGTCAGCGCGTCCTGCGTGGACTTGCCGCTCTGCTTGGCCGCCAGGAACTGGTCGTACTTCTCCGGCGAGACGACCCGCAGCTCGAAGTTCATGAAGGCGTGGTAGCTGCCGCACAGCTCGGCGCAGCGGCCGACGTAGGCACCCTCGGTCTCCAGACTGGAAACCTCGAACACGTTGCGGATCTTGCCCGGCATGACGTCCCGCTTGAACAGCAGCTCCGGCACCCAGAACGAGTGGATGACGTCGCGGCTGGTCTCCTCGAACCGGATGGACCGGTTGGTCGGCAGCACCAGGACGGGGATGACCTCGCTCGTGCCCAGCGTCGAGGCGGTGGTGCGGGCTTCCGTGCCCTGCCCGTCGCGGTAGTTGAACTGCCAGTTCCACTTGAACGCGACGACCTCGACCGTGACGTCCGGGTTCTTCGACAGCTTGTCGACGTCCGTCTGCACGATCGCCGTGTAGTAGAAGAGCACGGAGACGATCAGGATCGGCGCGATGGTGTAGAGGAACTCCATCGGCATGTTGTAGCGGGTCTGCACCGGCAGGGCGTTGCCACGCTTGCGGTACCGCACGACGCACCAGAAGATCAGGCCCCACACGAAGACGCCGACCGCCAGGGCTGCGATGCAGGAGGCGATCCACAGGTCGTACATCCGCCGGGACTCGGCCGAGATCCCGCCCTGCGGCCAGCCGAAGCCGCCGAACGCCGCACCGACGTCACAGCCCGTGAGCAGGACGAGCAGCGCCACGCCACCGAGACCGAGGCCGGCCACCCGACCGGCACCGCGCCGTCGGCGTCCGCCGATCCCTGGCGAGGCGCTGTGTCGTACGGCCACCGGCCGTACCTCCGAACTCCTTGCGACCACCTGGTCCTGCCTCCCTAGCGCGCCGCGGTGCGGTCTTCCCTCAGCACCGACGACAAAGGCGTCACCGACGGTCGCAGATTACTCGACCATGACGGCCTCGGCCGTGGTGGGGTCACTGTGCGCCCCCAATGGGGGGAAGCTCGCGATACCGCCGCGATAGCGTTGGGAACCGTGAGCGCGAGGAGTGAGCCGGGGTTGCGAGCCCCGCAGTCGCGAGCAGAAGGTGAATCCGTGAGCGCGAGGAGTGAGCCGGGGTTGCGAGCCCCGCAGTCGCGAGCAGAAGGTGAATCCGTGAGCGCGAGGAGTGAGCCGGGGTTGCGAGCCCCGCAGTCGCGAGCAGAAGGTGGACCCGTGAGCGCATCCCCGGTCTACCTGGACGCGGCGACCGCCGCGCCGCTGCACCCGGTTGCCCGGCAGGCGCTGCTGGCCGCCCTCGACGACGGCTGGGCCGACCCGGGAAAGCTCTACACCCAGGCCCGCCGGGCCCGGCAACTGCTCGACGCCGCCCGCGAAGCCACCGCGCAGACGCTCGGCGTCCGCGCTGACGAGCTGTCGTTCACCCCCAGCGGTACGACGGCCGCCCACGGCGCGGTGCTCGGTGCTCTGGCAGGGCGGTACCGGGCCGGTTCGGCGTTGGTGCACTCGACGATCGAGCACTCCGCGGTGCTGCACGCCGCCCAGCGCCACGTGGCGGCCGGCGGCACCGCCAACCCGGTGCCGGTGGACCGGCTGGGCCGGCTGGACCTGACCGCCTGGTCGGACGCGGTCCTGGCTCCCGGCGTCGCGCTGGCCGCGCTGATCACCGCCAGTCACGAGGTGGGCACCGTGCAACCGGTCGCCGAGGCGGCCGCCGCGTGTGCCGACGCCGGGGTCCCGCTGTACGTCGATGCCGCCCAGTCGGTCGGCCGGGTGCCCCTGCCGGCCGGCTGGTCGGTGCTCAGCGCCAGCGCACACAAGTGGGGTGGCCCGAGCGGGGTGGGGCTGCTGGCGGTCCGCAAGGGCACCCGCTGGGAGTCACCCTGGCCGGCCGACGAGCGGGAGGCCGGGCGTACCCCCGGCTCGGTGAACCTGCCCGCGGTGGTGGCGGCGGCGGCGAGCCTGCGCGCGGCGGCGGCCGACGCCGCGGCCGAGGCGGCCCGGTTGGCGCCGCTGGTGGATCGGATCCGGGCGCGGGTCGCGGCGGAGGTGCCCGACGTCGAGGTGGTCGGCGATCCGGTGCTCCGGCTCCCCCACCTGGTGACCTTCTCCTGCCTGTACGTCGACGGCGAGGCGCTGCTGCACGCACTGGACCGGCGGGGGTTCGCCGTGTCGTCCGGCTCGTCCTGCACGTCGTCCACGCTGCGCCCGTCGCACGTGCTGGAGGCGATGGGGGTGCTCTCGCACGGCAACGTCCGGGTCAGTCTGCACCGGGAGACGACCGAGGCCGACGTGGAGCGGTTCCTCGCCGAACTGCCCGGGATCGTCGCCGGCCTGCGCGCCGAGGCCGGGGTGGTGGGGCTGTGACGATGCCGGACGAGGTGCTCGACTGCCGGGGTCAGCGCTGCCCCCTGCCGGTGATCGCGGCGGCCCGACGGATGCCCCAGGTGCCGGTCGGCACGGTCGTCCGGGTGCTCGCCGACGATCCGGCCGCGGCGGTGGACATCCCCGCCTGGTGCCGGATGCGCGGCCAGGAGTTCGTCGCGACCATCACCGGCCCCGAGGGCCCCGCCTACGACATCCGCCGCGCCCACTGAGACCCCCACTCCGCCCGGCACGTCGATCATGCAGTTGTGGCGGGCGCACAAGAAGCTGTCTGCCCACCATCACTTCATGATCGTCGCGGTCCGGGCGCGGGTTACGGCAGGAGGTGCGGGCGGATCTCGTCGGCGGCGGCGTCACCGTAGGACTCGGCGAGGCGCTTCACGAACAGGTCGCGGCGGACGTCGTACTCCTGGGTGCCGACGGTCTCCAGGACCAGGGTGGCCAGCAGCGAGCCGACCTGGGCCGCCCGTTCCAGGCCGAGGCCCCAGGAGAGCGCCGTGAAGAAGCCGGCGCGGAAGCCGTCGCCCACCCCGGTCGGGTCGACCGCCCGGATCTCCCGCGCGATCGGCACATGGATCGGGTCGATGCCGTGCCCGGCGATCTCCACGCCGTGCTTGCCCAGCGTGGTGACCCGCACCTTGACCAGGTCGAGCAGTTGCCCGTCGCTCAGCTGAGCCTTGCTCTGCAGCAGCGACTTCTCGTAGTCGTTGGTCATCAGGTACTCGGCGCCCTCGATCAGCGCCACCACGTCCTCGCCGGGCATCCGGGCGAGCTGCTGCGAAGGATCGGCGGCGAACGCGTACCCGCGGGTGCGGCACTCGGTCGAGTGGCGCAGCATCGCCTCCGGGTCGTTGGCGCTGACCAGCACCAGGTCCAGCCCGCCGAGCCGGTCGGCGACCGGGGCAAGTTCGATGTTGCGGGCCTCACTCATCGCGCCGGCGTAGAACGACGCGATCTGGCACATGTCGGTGTCGGTGGTGCAGACGAACCGCGCGGTGTGGGCCACCTCGCTGACGTGGACCGAGTCACAGTCCACACCGTGCCGCTCCAGCCAGGAGCGGTAGTCGGCGAAGTCCGCGCCCACCGCGCCGAGCAGCACCGGGCGCAGCCCGAGCTGCCCCATACCGAAGGAGATGTTCGCCGCCACGCCGCCGCGGCGGAGCACCAGGTCGTCCACCAGGAACGAGAGGGAGACCTTGTGCAGTTGATCAGCAAGAAGCTGGTCGGCGAAGCGACCGGGGAAGCTCATCAGGTGATCGGTGGCGATCGAGCCGGTGACGGCGATCTTCATGTCAACCCTCGGGGGTCGGGAGCAGGGCGCGGTCAGCCTACCGGCCCGGTCATCCGGAGGTGTCTGGTCGGTCGGACCACGGCCACCGCCCGTTTACCCCGCCCGGCGAGGGCCATCCGCGCCGCGGACAACGACGTCGGGGCCGCCCCGAAGGACGGCCCCGACGCGATGGTGCGGAAGGTGACTCAGTTGAACGAGTCACCGCAGGCGCAGGAGTTGCCCGCGTTGGGGTTGTCGATGGTGAAGCCCTGAGCGTCGATCCGGTCGGCGAAGTCGATCGTCGCGCCGGAAAGGTACGGGGCGCTCATCCGGTCGACGACGACTCCGACACCACCGAAGTCGGTGACGACATCGCCATCGAGCGAACGCTCGTCGAAGAAGAGCTGGTACCGCAGGCCGGAGCAGCCGCCCGGCTGCACCGCGACCCGGAGCCGCAGGTCGTCGCGGCCCTCCTGCTCGATCAGGGCCTTGACCTTCTGCGCCGCGAAGTCGGTGAGGACGACGGACGTGGAAGTAGGGGCCTTGGCCTCGGTCGACTCGGTCTGCGCTGGCGTGGTCACGTGGAAGTCTCCCTGCGCGGTATGGGTCCGGACGCACTGGCCAACGTCGCGCGCCGTCCAGTGATTCCCGGTTGTGGTCCGTTCCCGATCCTACGCCGCCCCGGCCGGACTCACCCGCGTGGCGTGACCCCCGCCCCAGGTCGACCCGGTCGCAGCCGCGCCGACCGCGCGGCCCGAACGCTCAGCGGCTCCACTGCCGGGCCAGTCGGGCGCCGACCTCACGCAGCCCGTCGGCGGGCCGGCTCATCGCGGCGGTGAGCCCACCGCCCTGCTCACCGCCGAAGTGCTCCACCAGGCTGTACACGTCGGTAACCCCCGCTGCGGCGGCCTCCCGCCGGCCGGTGCTCACCTGGCCGGCCACCACCACGCAGGGGACTCCCCGGTCGCGGGCGGCGCCGGCCACCCCGGCGACCACCTTGCCGCGCAACGACTGGTGGTCGAAGGACCCCTCACCGGTGATCACGAGGTCGGCGGTGTCGAGCGCGGCGTCCAGCCTCGTGGCCCTGGTGACCAGGCCGATGCCCGACTCGCAACCCCCGCCCAGGGCGAGGATGGCCGCGCCGATGCCACCGGCCGCACCGCCGCCGGGCAGCGTGCCGAGGCCCTCGGGGCAGCCGGGCAGCGCCCGCTCCAGCACCGCCGCGAAGCGCTCCAGCGCGGCGTCGAGCAGCAGCACGTCGGCCCGGTCGGCACCCTTCTGCGGGCCGAACACGTTGCTCGCCCCGTGCAGGCCGAGCAGCGGGTTGTCCACATCCGTGGCGGCGACCAGCCGGGCGCCGCGCAGCCGGGGAGCGCCGTCCAGCGCGTCGACCGAGGCCAGGGCGGCGCCGCCGTACGGCAGTGCCGCGCCGGTGGCGTCGAGCGGAGTCACGCCCAGCGCGGCCAGCATGCCCGCGCCGGCGTCGTTGGTGCCGGAGCCGCCCAGCCCGATCACCACCGTCCGGGCCCCGCTCTCCACCGCGGCGGCCACCAGCAGGCCCAGCCCGTACGACGTGGTGGCCTTCGGGTTCCGCTCGGCGACGGTCAGCAGGTGCAGCCCGCACGCCTGGGCGCTCTCCAGGTAGGCGGTCGTCCCGTCGGCGGTGAGCAGGATCTCACCGGCAGCCGGCCGGCCCAGCGGGTCGACCGTCCGTACCGGCACCCGCCGGCCGCCGAGGGCCTCGGCGAGCACCTGCACGAAGCCCGGCCCACCGTCGGCGAGCGGCCGGATCAGCAGGTCGTCGTCGGCCGCGACGCTGCGCCACCCGGCGGCCACCGCGGCGGCCACCTCGGGCGCGGGCAGGGTGCCGGCGAACTTGTCCGGGCAGAGCAGCACACGCATGCCGAGCAGTGTGGCAGCCCACACCGACGGAAGCTGCGGCGCGTCCGCGCTGTGGGACCATGGACCACGTGACTTCGACCTGGGTGGAACCCTCCAACACGGCGACGGCTCTGCTGCTGCTCGGCCGGGGCAGCGACCCCGACACCGAGCGCGGCGTCGAGTGTCCGGGCGACCTGCCGGCGCCCAGCGACCCCGACCTGGTGGCCCGCGCCACGGCCGCGAAGGCGAAGCTGGGCAACAGGGTCTTCGTGCTGGGGCACCACTACCAGCGCGACGAGGTGATCCAGTTCGCCGACGTGACCGGCGACTCGTTCAAGCTGGCCCGGGAGGCCGCGGCCCGTCCGGACGCGGAGTACATCCTCTTCTGTGGCGTGCATTTCATGGCGGAGAGCGCCGACATCCTCACCACCGACGCGCAACGGGTGATCCTGCCGGACCTCGCGGCGGGTTGCTCGATGGCGGACATGGCCGTGCTGGGCCAGGTCGAGGCCGCCTGGGACACGCTGACCGACCTGGGTATCGCTGGCGAGACCGTGCCGGTGACGTACATGAACTCCTCGGCCGACATCAAGGGTTTCGTCGGCCGGAACGGCGGCGTGGTCTGCACGTCCTCCAACGCCAAGCGCGCGCTGGACTGGGCGTTCGAACAGGGGTCGAAGGTGCTCTTCCTGCCCGACCAGCACCTGGGCCGCAACACGGCGGTGCTGGAGATGGGCCTGTCGCTGGACGACTGCGTGCTCTACGACCCGCACAAGCCGGGTGGCGGGCTCACCCCGGAGCAGCTGCGCAACGCCAAGATGATCCTCTGGCGGGGGCACTGCTCGGTACACGGTCGGTTCACCCTGGAGAGCGTCAACGACGTACGGGAGCGGGTGCCCGGGGTCAACGTGCTGGTCCACCCGGAGTGCCGGCACGAGGTGGTCACGGCCGCCGATCACGTCGGCTCGACCGAGTACATCATCAAGACCATCGAGGCGGCCCCCGCCGGTTCGGCGTGGGCGCTCGGCACCGAACTGAACCTGGTCCGCCGGCTGGCGCTGGCGCACCCGGACAAGCAGATCGTGTTCCTGGACAAGGCCGTCTGCTACTGCTCGACGATGAACCGGATCGACCTGCCGCACCTGGTCTGGGCCCTGGAGGAGCTGGTGGCGGGCCGGGTGGTCAACCAGATCACGGTGGACGCCGACACCGCGCACCACGCCCGGGTGGCTCTGGATCAGATGCTCGCCCTGCCGGGCGCGGACACCCCGCCGCCGACCCCGATCTGATCACCGTCGGTAGCGCCCTTGGTACGCAAAAGCACCCGATCACCGATTAATGCCACACACGCCGATGTGACCGAGTCCTTTTTCGTCACCGAGGGCTATGCTGCCGGAGCGACGACGCAAAGCGGGCCGTTTCGATCTGGCCGCACCCGGGGCAGCGACAGAGTGACGCCCCCACCATCAACACGACAGCACCGACACGCTGGAGGTTGCGTTGACCGACGACGTCCTGGTCGTGCACGGAGGCACTCCGCTCGAAGGGCGGATCCGCGTGCGCGGCGCGAAGAACCTGGTTTCGAAGGCGATGGTCGCCGCGCTGCTTGGCGACAGCCCGAGCCGGCTGTTCGACGTGCCGAAGATCCGCGACGTCGAGGTGGTCCGGGGCCTGCTCGGTCTGCACGGCGTCAAGGTGACCGACGGCTCCGAGGACGGCGAGCTCGTCTTCGACCCCGCGAACGTGGAGAGCGCCAGCACCGACGAGATCAACGTGCACGCCGGTTCCAGCAGGATTCCGATCCTGTTCTGCGGCCCGCTGCTGCACCGGCTCGGGCACGCGTTCATCCCGGACCTGGGCGGCTGCCACATCGGCCCCCGGCCGATCGACTTCCACCTGGAGGCGCTGCGCCAGTTCGGCGCCGTCGTCGACAAGAAGCCGCAGGGCATCCACCTCGCCGCGCCCAACGGGCTGCATGGCACGAAGTTCGCCCTGCCATACCCGAGCGTCGGGGCCACCGAGCAGGTGCTGCTGACCGCGGTGATGGCCGAGGGTGTCACCGAGTTGCGTAACGCCGCTGTCGAGCCGGAGATCATCGACCTGATCTGCATCCTGCAGAAGATGGGCGCGATCATCAAGGTGCACACCGACCGGGTGATCGAGATCCAGGGCGTGCCCAAGCTGCACGGCTACACCCACCGACCGATCCCGGACCGGATCGAGGCGGCGAGCTGGGCAGCGGCCGCTCTGGCCACCCGCGGTCACGTCGAGGTGCTCGGCGCGCAGCAGGCCGACATGATGACCTTCCTGAACATCTTCCGCTCGGTCGGTGGCGAGTACGAGGTCACCGACGCCCGGGCGCCGAAGCTCGGCGACCCCGGCCAGGAGGGCGGAATCCGCTTCTGGCACCCGGGCGGCGAGCTGAACGCGGTGGCGCTGGAGACCGACGTGCACCCCGGGTTCATGACCGACTGGCAGCAGCCGCTGGTCGTGGCGCTGACCCAGGCCCGCGGGCTGTCGATCGTCCACGAGACGGTCTACGAGCAGCGGCTGGGCTACACCGAGGCACTGAACTCGATGGGCGCCAACATCCAGGTCTACCGGGACTGCCTCGGCGGCACCCCGTGCCGCTTCGGCCGGCGCAACTTCAAGCACTCTGCGGTCATCGCCGGGCCGAGCAAGCTGCACGCCGCCGACCTGGTCATTCCGGACCTGCGGGCCGGCTTCAGCCACCTGATCGCGGCGCTCGCGGCCGAGGGCACCTCCCGGGTGTACGGCGTCGACCTGATCAACCGGGGCTACGAGGACTTCGAGGCGAAGCTCGCCGACCTCGGCGCGCACGCCGAGCGTCCGTAACCTCCGACACCCGTTCGCTACGACAACTCCGGTTTGACTGGCGGCCATAATTCGGCCTCCGCGCCGCCGGGCGGCGTTCCGGACCGAAGAAGGGCCGGTCGCACGCCGCACCGCGACCTGGAGCCGTCGGCCCGGTGCACCGCGATGTGCACCGGGCGCGGGACGTTGGCTACCCTTGCCGCGTGCCGTCGCTCTTTCGCCGCAAGTCCACCGACCTCGTCGACGAGGCCGTCTCCTCGGTGACCCCTGAGGAGACCGCCGATCGGTCCCGGGGTTACACCCCGGCCAAGGGTCGGGAGACGCCGAAGCGGCCGACCGCCGGCCGTCGCCCGGCCGGCCCCACCCGCCCCCTGACCAAGGAGGAGGAGCGGGAGCGCCGCCGTCAGTTGCGCGCCGAGGCCGCGTCGGAGTTCCGCCGCGAGGGCGGCCCCCGTGACCGCGGCCCGGAGCGGCTGCTGGCCCGGAACGTCGTCGACTCCCGACGTACCATCGGCACCTGGTTCTTCGGCGGCGCGTTGATCGTGCTGATCGGGTCGAACGCGGCGATGCCGGCGCTGGTCCGGTTGATCTCCAATGTGCTCTGGGGCGCGTTGGCGCTCGGCGTGATCGTCGACTCGGTGCTCATCTGTCGGAAGATCAGCAAGCTGGTCCGGGAGCGCTTCCCGAAGACCGGCCAGCGGATGGGTTCGCTCTTCCTCTACGCGGTCATGCGGTCGATCACCTTCCGTCGCATGCGCGCCCCCGCCCCCCAGGTCAAGATCGGCGACAGGGTCTGATCCCGGCTCAGGGCACGCCGAGCAGGCGCAGCACCGCCGCAGTGGCGGCGGCACCCACCACCACCAGCACGAACGGCACCCGCCGCCAGGCGAGCAGTAGGCCGACCAGCACTCCGGCCGGTCGCGCCCAGCCGGCGAACCGCCCGGCCTCGGTCAGTGCCGCGGTGGCGGCCAGCGCGGCCAGCAACGTGGCGGCGGCCACGGGAAGCAACCGGCGGGACCACTCGGGCAGATCCAGTCGGTCCCGCAGCAGGACACCGGTCAACCGGAAGCCGTAGGTTCCGGCGGCCAGGGCCAGGATCACCGCGATCAGCACGACACCTCACCGCCACGCTCGACGCCAGCACACGCGGGCTGGCCAGGGCTGGCGTCGCCGGTGGCGTTCGATCGGCGGCGAATGGCGACCGCAGCCGGGCCGACAAGGGCGAGCAGTACCGGCAGCCCGGCCGGCAGGAGCGGCGTGGCGAGGACCGCCAGCACGGCCCCGCCCAGCGCCGCGTGCCGCGTGTCCCGGTCACGCAGCGACGGCAGCAGCAGCGCGATCAACCCGGCGGGAAACGCGGCGTCCAGGCCCAGCGCCGCCGGATCGCCGATCGCGCCACCGGCGAGCACGCCGAGCAGGGTTCCGACGTTCCAGGCCAGGAAGAGCAGCGTGCCGGCCAGCCAGAACGCCCGCCGCCGCGCCTCGCCGGCCGGTTGGGCCAGGCTGAACGCGGTCGTCTCGTCGGTCATCAGGTGGCTGCCGAGCAGCCGGTGCCGCAGCCGGGGGCCGATGCTGTCACCGAGGGCGAGGCCGAACGGCAGATGTCGGGCGTTGAGCAGCAGCCCGGCCAGCACCGCGGCCAGCGGGCTGCCGGCGGCCAGCAGGCCGACCGCCAGGAACTGCGCGCCGCCGGCGTAGAGGACCGCGGACATGGTCAGAGTGGCCCACACCGGCAGCCCGGCGGCGATCGCCACCGCCCCGAACGAGGCACCCACCGCGATCATGGCGGCGCCGAGTGCCAGCACGTCACGGAGCATCCGGGTGACGGCTGTTCGTTGTACCGTACGCATGGTTCACCATGCTGGACAGATCAGCGGTGTTCGTCAAACCGAACATTGATCCAATGGAGCGAACGCATGCCTCCCGAACCGGCCGCCCCGCTGGCCACCATCGCCGCAGCCCTGCGCCGGGAGCGGGAACGGGTCGGCATCTCGCTGACCGAGCTCGCCCGCCGGGCGGGAGTTGCCAAGTCCACCCTCTCGCAGCTCGAGTCGGGGACCGGCAACCCGAGCGTGGAGACGCTCTGGGCACTCGGCGTGGCACTCGGCGTGCCGTTCAGCCGGCTGGTGGAGCCCGCCGGCGACACCATCCACGTGATCCGTGCCGGAGACGGGCCGCGGGTCCGCTCCGAGCAGGCCGACTTCACCGGCACACTGCTCAGCGCCGGGGCTGCCCACCTGCGCCGGGACGTCTACCTGATCGAACTGGAGCCGGGGGCGGTCCGGGCCGCGGAGGGGCACACTCCCCGCAGTGTCGAGCACGTGGTGGTCGCCGCCGGCCGGCTGCGGGTGGGGCCCGAAGCGGGCATGGTCGAGCTCGGCCCGGGCGACTACGCGACGTTCCCCGGCGACGCCCCGCACCGTTACGAGGCGCTGGCACCCGGCACCTTCGCCGTACTCGTCATGGAACATCCCTGATCATGGGCGGCGGGCCCGCCGGGGCCGATGAACCGGCAGGTGAGGTATCGTCGGAGACCTGATTTCGGTTATCAGCCCAAATGTCCGAAACCATGGGATAACGTTTGCGCCCGTGGGCGGTGCCACAGTGGCGGTGGACGAGCCCACGCCGTTACCCTCCATCGGCAGCCACGCCCTCCCGGAATGGGCGACTCGACCGGCACGCGGGGCCCCAGCGCGACAACTTGCAACGAGGTGACAACGCCGTGAGCGAGCGGACGCGAGCCGGCCACCGGGGTGTGGCAGGCGGCGACCGGACGCCCCGCGATCACCAGGGCGCGCTCACGGACAACCCTCGTCCCACGCAGACCGGCCGCTCGGCCGGATCTGGCGACGGGCTCGACGGATGAACGGCCGCTACACCGACCGGTGGCAGGACCCGAACGAACCGTCCTGGGTGGTCGAACCCACCACCGAGTGGCACCCCCAGTTCCCCGGCCAGCGCTACGCCGGCGACATCGGTCTGGCCCAGCAACCGTCCCCTCCGCCGCGCGGCCGGGCGACGGTGGTCGGCCGCACCGAAATCCCGCCGCTCGCGCCCACCCGCGCGGACGGCACCTACCTCGGCCGATCCTGGGCCGACGAGGAGCCGGCCAAGCAAGCCCCCAACGGCCGGTCGTGGGCCGACGAGGACCAGGCCGGGACGCCGACGTACGGCCGGTCGTGGGCCGACGAGGACCAGGCCGAGACGCCGACGTACGGCCGGTCCCGTGGCTCGGTCGATGCGCCGGCACAGGACCGGGCCGACGGCGCCCCGCGCTACGACCATGAGCCGTACCGCCGGCCGCTACCCGAACCGCCCCGGCGCGACGAGCGACGCTCCCCGGAGTCCGACCGGCGGACCGCCTGGTCCGACCGGCGCCCCGGCGACGAGCGAGCGCCGGCCCGGGAGGCCGCCTGGCACCGGGAGCAGCCCGCCGAGCGGTACGACACCCGCCAGCCCCGGCAGGAGCCCGCCGACCGGGACCGGGGGTACCGGCCGGCGCCACCGGTGTCCCCCGCGCCGCGCAGCGGCTGGGTACCGGAACCGGAGGAGGCGCCCCGTCGGGGCGGCACGGCCGAGCGTCCAGCCTCCGGACACGAGCGGCACCCCGACGACGGGTACGGCACACGGCACTCCGACGGGTACCGCACGCGGCCCAGCCGGGGCCACGACGGCCGGACAGCCGACGGTTGGGCCGACGACGGGGCCGGGCAGTGGGCGACCGTGGACGGTCGCTCGCGGTATCGCGACGAGAGGTCCCCCGAGGACACCCGCCACCCCGATCGGCCAGCGGACGGCGCGCGCCGCCCGGAGCGCGCTGATGACGTCCGCCGCCCGGACCGCGCTGCGGAAGACCGCCGCCCGGACCGCCCTGTCGACGACCGCCGCCCGGACCGCGTCTCAGAAGACGCGCGGCCGACAGCGCGGGCCCGAACGGAGTCCGGAGTCGGCGCCCCCAGCGAGTGGCGGTCCCACCCGGACGAGCGGGTCGGCGGCGCACCGCAGACATCCAACGGCGGACGCCGCCGCCGACCCGAACCGGAGACACCCGCTCAGCCGCGTCGGGATGACGAGCGGCGTCAACCCGACGCTGACCCGTACCGGCAGCAGCCCCGCGACGCGGCGGCCCGCGGCGCGGCGCACCCGGACCGGCGCCACCGGGAGGGCCCCCGCCCGGACACCCACCGCGAGGACGCCCACCGCGAGGACGCCCACCGCGAGGCCCGTCCGCAGCCGGGCCAGCGACCGGACGGCACACTGCCCTGGCCGCCGCCGGGTCCGATACTCCCGGACCGCACGCGCGAGGCCGGCTATCGTGCCGATCAACGCCAGGTCGCCGAACCGCACCGCATTGCCGGGCCGGACGGGCCGTCGCGGACGGGCACCCGGCCCGAGAGGCCGACCACCGAGCCATCCCGGTACGACGACCGACCCGCGCGCCCCGCCGCCACGGCTCCGCCCGCGCCGGCCACCTCCGGCCGGGCCGCCCCGGTCCCGCCGGTCGCCCCGGAGCGACCGGTGTCGCCGGCTCCCACCGTGTCCGGCTCCGACCGGCCGATCTCGGCCGCTCCGATCTCCCCCGCCCTGGGCTCGGCCACCCCGGCAGAGCACGCGCACCGACCGGCGGACCGTGCTCCGTCCGGTTGGTCGGATCGCGACCGGCCGGTGTCGGCGGTTCCGATCTCCCCGGCGACGGACGGACCCGTCTCGGGTCCCCCCGCAGCCCGGCTCCGGCTTGAGTACCTGCCTGCGCCGGTGGACCCTCCGCTGTCCGACGAGCGGCCGAACCCGTCGCCACCGGAACGCCGTACGTCGGCACCGGTGGCCGACGCACGGCTCACCGCGCCGCCGCACTATCCCGGCCCGGGCACGGCGAACCGCTCCACAGAGCAGCGGAGCGGCGCCGAGCCGACCCCGGAGCGCCCGGTCAGCGGGCAGGGCCCCGTCCCACCAGCCGACCAGCGCCCGAGCGCTCCGGAGCGCCCGACCGCGCCGGAACGGCCCGCTCCGACGGCGGCCGCCCGTCCGACGGTCGCGCCGCCACCCGCCTGGCAGGTCCCGGATCCGCCGGCTCCCCGGCCGGCCCCGACGGCCCCGGCACCGGCGGCATCGACACCCACGGCGGTGGACCCCGAACCGGTACCTCCGATCAGCCCCGGCAGGCCGCGCCGGTACGTACCACCGCCGCCGTCAGAACCGCCGGTGGCCTCCGCTCCGGCGCCGGACGCCGCACCCGTCACCCGTGGCCCGGCCGCCTGGTTCAGCCCCGCCCCGGCGGCGGAGTCCGAGCAGGACGAGCCGACGACAGATCCCCGACCGACCGGGACAACCGACGACCGGTCGACGGCGGACGGTTCGTCCGACTCCTCGGCACCGAGCACGGTCGTGGAAGGCCGATCGGTACCGTTCGACGGACCGACCGGCGACGGTCGCCAGACCCATCCGCGCCCCGAAGTGGCGGTCGAGCCGGTCGTCACCTCTCCGGCACCGCCGGCCCGGCCGGTCTCCGCACCGCCCGCACCACCAATCTCCGCACCGCCCGCGCCACCAATCTCCGCACCGCCCGCGCCACCGGTCTCCGCACCGCCCGCACGGCCGGTCTCGGGTGCACCCCGCACCTGGGCCGACGATGTGCGCGACGACGCACAGCCCGCCAACGAGTCGACACCGATCGGCGAGGACCGGCCGGCCTCCGGTGCTCCGAACGCCGCACCGCGGGACCACCAGACCCGATCCGCGGCCGAAGCCGACCAGCCCGTCTCCGGCCTGCCGGACGCGCCGACCTCCGACGCGCCGACCGGCTGGGCGGACGATCGCCGCGCCGACCCCGAGCCGCTGGACCGGCCGACGTCGTCGCCACCGGCCTACGCGTACCCGCCGATCCCCGCGCAGGCGAACCGACCGATCTCCGCGCCTCCCGGAGGGGACACCGACCCGGCCGAGCGCGATCCGGCCGGCGAGGAGACCGATCCGCCGTACGACCCGGCATCGGACGCGTCCACCGATCGGGGCACCGTCGAAGCGGTGGCCGGTTCGCAGCCCGACCACCGGCCCGCCGACGGTCCGCCGACGGCCCGAACCGTGTCGACAGACCTGGACGCGGAGCACCCCGTCTCGGCACCACCCGTAGCCGCGACGCCCCCACCGCCGCTCGACGACCTGACCGCGCCCCCGGCCTCGGCACCGCCCGCCGCTTCCGTTCCCGGACCACCCGAAGCGCCGCTGTCCGCACCGCCGGTTGCCGCGACACCCACCGCCACGGCACCGATCTCCGCGCCACCGGACGCGACCGCACCGATCCCCGCGCCACCGGACGCGGCGGAACCCGTCTCCGCGCCACCGGACGCGACCACACCGATCCCCGCGCCACCGGACGCGGCGGAACCCGTCTCCGCGCCACCGGACGCGACCACACCGATCCCCGCGCCACCGGACGCGGCGGAACCCGTCTCCGCGCCACCGGACGCGGCGGAACCCGTCTCCGCGGCACCGGACGCGGCCGCACCGATCTCCGCGCCGTCGATCCCCGCGCCGTCGATCGGGGCCGCACCGACTTCCGCGCCGCCGGACGTAGCCGCGCCGGTCTCCGCGCCGCCAGCGTCCCGGCGTACGGCCGCAGCCGTTCCCGGGCCTCGGAACGGGTCGTCCGAGGCGACCGAGCCGGTGTCCGCGCCGCCGACGGCACCCCGCCGGACGCTGGCCGACCAGGGCGACCCGGAACAGGTCCTCGCGGCGTACCGCTGGCGGCTGGACCCAGTCACCCTGCGCGAAGAGCTGACCGAACCCGACGCGTTACGGGCGATCCGCCGGCGGTTGACCGAGAAGTTGGGCTCGGCCAACGACAACCGGGCCAGGGCCCGACTGCTCAGCCTGCGGGCGGTGGCGTCCCGGATCCTCGGCGATCTGGACGACGCGCTGGCCGACGGCCGGCTCGCCCTCACCTACGCCGAGGCCACCGGCGAGTTGCGCCGGACCTCGCTGGCGCAGGCCCGCCTGGCCCACGTGCTGCGCTGGCGCGGAGACTTCGCCGAGGCCGACCAACTCTTCGCCCAGGCCAACTCCGTCGAGCTGCCCGACCGTCTGCGGGCGGCGCTGCACGAACACGCCGGTCGGTCCTGCTACGACCAGGGCCGGTTCATGGAGGCCTGCCAACACTTCGAGCACGCGCTCGATCTGCGGGGCGCCGGCGACGCCGACCTGTTGGACCGCGTCCGGGTGGCTCTCGACGCGGTGTTCGTCCGGGCCACGGCGGAGGGCTTCGGGCCGTACCCCCGGGGTCGCGACGACGTGCTCGACCGTGACCGTCCCCCGCTGCTCGAGCGGGACGGACAACTGTGGGGGTACGCCGACGCGGACGGCGACCTGGTCATTCCCGCCCGGTTCGCCGAGGCGCAGCCGTTCCACGACGGGCTGGCATGGGTCCGCCGTCCGGACACCGACCGGTGGTCGCTGATCAACCTGCTCGGTACGACGGTGATCCCGCCCACCTATCGCGCGGCGCGACCGTTCAGCGACGGCCTGGCCTGGGTCGCCGACAGCGCGAACGGCTGGCTGGCGATCGACGCGACCGGGGCGGTGCAGGTCCCTCCCGGTTTCGCCGACGTGCGGCCGTTCCACCGTGGGGTGGCCGTGGTCCGGCGCGAGGGGTGGGGTGCGGTCGACCGGACCGGTCGGATCGTGGTGCCGACCCGGCACCACGGGTTCGTCACCGAGCTGGCCGACGGCCAGCAGGTCGACGGTTTCACCGACGAGGGCCTCGCGGTCGTCGACGTGGCCGGTCGGCGCGGTGTGGTGGACCGCACCGGCGCGGTGCTGGTCGCGCCGGCGCACCCGTTGCTGGTCATCCACCCGGTGGCGTTCCTGGTCGGCAGCGGCACCGGTCGGTGGGGCGCGCTGGACCGCAGCGGCGAACCGCTGATCGAAGCGGTGCACCACGATCGCGAAGCGGTGCTGGCGGAGATCGACCGGCTGCTCACCGACGCGAATCCGGTGCTCTGAACGTCGGTTCGACGGCCGGAAACCGCCGGGCTAGGGTCGAGTCATGGAATTCCGACACCTGGGCCGTTCCGGCCTCTTGGTCAGCGAGATCTCGTACGGCAACTGGATCACCCACGGTTCGCAGGTCGAGGAGGACGCGGCGTTCGCCTGTGTCCGGGCCGCCCTCGACGCCGGCATCACCACGTTCGACACCGCCGACGTGTACGCCGGCACCCGGGCCGAGGACGTGCTCGGGCGGGCGCTGCAGGACGAGCGCCGCGAGGGTCTGGAAATCTTCACGAAGGTCTACTGGCCGACCGGGCCCGGCCGCAACGACCGCGGCCTGTCCCGCAAGCACATCCTGGAGTCGATCAACGGCTCGCTGCGTCGGTTGCGCACCGACTACGTGGACCTCTACCAGGCCCACCGGTACGACCACAGCACGCCGCTGGAAGAGACGATGGAGGCGTTCGCCGACGTCGTGCACTCGGGCAAGGCGCACTACATCGGTGTCTCCGAGTGGAGCGCGGAGCAGTTGCGCGCCGCTCACCCGCTCGCCCGGGAGCTGCACATCCCGCTGATCTCCAACCAACCCCAGTATTCGATGCTCTGGCGGGTCATCGAGGCCGAGGTCGTGCCGGCCAGTGAGGAGCTGGGCATCGGCCAGATCGTGTGGTCGCCGATCGCGCAGGGCGTCCTGTCCGGCAAGTACCTGCCGGGGCAGGCGCCGCCGGCCGGCTCCCGTGCCACCGACGAGAAGTCCGGCGCGAACTTCATCTCCCGCTGGATGACCGACGACGTGCTGACCCGGGTTCAGCAGCTGAAGCCCCTCGCCGAGCAGGCCGGGCTGAGCATGGCCCAGCTCGCCGTGGCGTGGGTGTTGCAGAACCCGAACGTCTCCTCGGCGATCATCGGCGCGTCCCGCCCGGAGCAGGTGCACGACAACGTGAAGGCGGCCGGCGTGAAGCTCGACGCCGACCTGCTCAAGGCGATCGACGAGATCGTCGAGCCCGTGACGGAGCGAAACCCGGACAAGACCGAGTCCCCCGCCCAGCGCCCGTAGCGTCCGGCCCCCAACCTCGTCGATCCAGGTATTGCTGCGTACGGAGATCGACAAGCAGCGATAGCCCTGGATCGACGGGGTCGGGGGTGGGGGGTTAGGTTTTCCAGAAGCGGATGAGCTCTAGGCCGGCGGCGTAGAGCCAGGGGGGCAGGCCCAGCAGGTCTCCCACTGCGAAGACCGCGTCGAAGAACCAGCCGCCGATGCGCGGGTTCCACAGCAGCGCGAAGAGCAGCAGGAAGCCGTACGGGGCGAACAGGTCGTACATCCGCCGCCACTGCGGGTTGAGCCACGGCTGGATCATGTTGCCGCCGTCGAGGCCCGGAACGGGCAGCAGGTTCAGCACGCTGGCGGTGATCTGGAGGAAAGCGAGCAGTGCCACTCCGGCCCAGAACTCCTCCGGCCCGCCCGCCGGAGCGCCGATCCGTATCGCCGCCACCAGCACCAGCGTGAACAGCACGTTGGTCGCCGGGCCGGCGAGACTGACCAGGGTGTGCCGCAGCCGGCCCGGGATGGCGTGCCGGTCCACCCACACCGCGCCGCCGGGCAGGCCGATGCCGCCGAGGAGCACCACCGCCACGGGCAGCACGATCGACAGCAACGGGTGGGTGTACTTCAACGGGTTGAGCGTCAGGTAACCGCGATGGGCGATGTCCCGGTCGCCGGCGCGGAACGCCACCACCGCGTGGGCGTACTCGTGCAGGCACAGCGAGACCAGCCAGCCGGAGACCACGAAGAGGAACACGTCGAACCGGACGCTTCCGTACCCCTTCCAGGTCAGCAACCCGCTGACCGCGAAGAGGGTGACCAGACCCAGGAAGACCGGGCTGGGCCGGAACGCCGCCCGTGGCACGCCGAGCACGAGGCGTTCCCCGCCCGGCCGGTCGTAGCCCATCACTCGGCCGTGGGCAGCAGGCTCATCCGGTAGTCCACCCGGTCGTCCTCGACCAGCGCGACCGAGGTGACGCCGGACGCCGCGAGCTCCCGCCAGGTCTGACCGATCCAGGATTCGGCGTCGGCCTGGCTGCCGAACGACTCCGCCGGTCCCTCGACCGTCTGGCCGTCCGTGCCCTCGTACCGCCAGCTCCACGCCATGCCGCGTCTCCCCTCGCCGCTGAAGTCCCCGTGGGACGAACCCTCGCCAGCGTAGTCGGCCCGACGCGCAACGACCTCTCGCTCGCCACCGGCCTCGACCGACGGGTTGATCAACCGCCGTCGGGAGCGCCGGGCCGGCAGGCAGCGGGACACCGCGCGGCCTTAAGGTACGGGCATGTCCGTTGACGGGTGGAACACGGTCCTGGTGCTCGGCGGTATCCGGTCCGGCAAGTCCGAGTTCGCCGAGTCCCTGGTCACCGACGCGCCGGTGGTCCGCTACCTCGCCACCGCGCCGGAGGGGGATCCGGAGGACACCGAGTGGGCGACCCGGCTCGCGGCGCACCGCGTCCGGCGGCCGGGCAGCTGGACCACCGAGGAGACCGCCGCCGAGCCACGCCGTCTGGCCGACGTGCTCGAGTCCGCGCAGCCCAACGAGACGTTGCTCGTGGACGATCTGGGCGGCTGGGTGACGGTGCTGCTCGACCCGGATCACCAGCCCGCCGACGACGTGGCGACGATCGCCGAGCTGGCCGAGGCGATCCGCACGTGTGCGGCCCGGGTGGTGCTGGTCAGCCCCGAGGTGGGGTTGTCGTTGGTGCCGACCACGCCGCTGGGCCGGGCGTTCACCGACGCGCTCGGGGCGGCCAACCGCGCGGTCGCCGACGCCTGCGACGCGGTGGTGCTGGTGGTCGCCGGCCAGCCCGCCTGGCTGAAGCCGGCCGTCGCACCCGTGGCCACCACCGGTTCCGCCCCGGCGGCCATCGCCCCCGTGCCGACCGTGACCGCGCCGAGCGCAACGAGTTACACCGACACCGAGCCCACTCCCGAGGTTCAGCTGCCGGACGTGCTGACCCACGCGCCGCCGGTCGTGCCGAACCAGGAGCCCGGCAACCCCTGGGCGGCGCCGACCATGGCGCTGCCGATGGTGGCCACCGGCCTGGTCATCCAGCCGGGCATGGAGCTGCCGATGCCCGACGAGTACGCCGGCCCACAGGCCGTGGACCGGCTGGCCACGCTGGATGTTCCCGGCGCCGGGCTGGGCGTGCTGGACCGGGTGGTCGGCTTCGCCGCGGCCACCCAGGGCACCGCCACCCCGGTCGCCTGGGGCTCGGTGCGGGTGCTGCTGCTGCGCGGCGACCACGCGGGCGGCGCGTCCGCCGGAGCGACGCTTGACGACTCGGCGCGCAGGGCCGCGCAGGCCCGCGCCGGTCGGGGGGCGTTGGCCCGGCTGGCCGCGGAGAGCGGCGCCAGCCTCCAGGTGGTGGACACTCCTGCCGCCGCCGCCATGGAGGACCAACCGGCGCTCACCCCCGGGCAGGTGGAGTCCGCGCTGCGCTACGGCTGGCGGCTGGCCGAGCAGGCCGCCGACGCCGGCGTACAGCTGCTCGTGCTGGGTGCGTGCGGCGTCGGCACCGAGGCGGCCGCCGCCGCGGTGCTGGCGGCCACCGCGGGCGCGGAGCCGCAGGCCGTGCTCGGCCGGGTGATCACCGAGTCCGGCGAGATCGACGACGCGGCGTGGATGATCCGCTGCGCGGCGGTGCGGGACGCGCTGCACCGCACCCGCCGCTCGCCACGGGGCGCGAAGGACGTGCTGGCCGAACTGGGCGGCGGCGACGTGGCGGTCGCCACCGGCGTGCTGCTCGGCGCCACCGCCCGTCGGGTGCCGGTGCTGCTGGACGGGCCGGTCGGCCTGGCCGCCGGCATGATCAGTCGGGATCTGGCGGGGCAGGCGCGGCACTGGTGCCTGCTCGCCGACCACGGCGGGCACCCGGCGGTGCGGCTGGCCGCCGACGTTCTCGGCCTCACCCCCCTGCTCGACCTGCGCCTGGACCTCGGCGAGGGCGCGAACGCGCTGGTCGCGCTGCCGCTGCTGCGCTCGGTGCTGGCGCTGGCCGCCGCGCTGCCGGTCCACCCGTCGCTGGCCGGCGAGGAGCCCGACGCGGCCCCGGATGAGCCGGACCACACCGATCCGGAGTTCCTCGAGCCGGAACCGGACGGACCGGGCCCGGCCACCACCGGGGCCGACGAGCAGCCGGCGTCGGGCTGGCGTGCCGGCTGAGCCACGGCTCGTCGCGGGAGCTCGGCTGGCCGTCACCACGTTCACCACCCTGCCGGTGCGGGCCGGGCGGATCGACCGCCCGGTGGCCGGCAGCGCGATGGCGCTCGCCCCGCTGGTGGGCGCGCTGCTCGGTGCCCTGCTGGCCGGCGTCCTCCTGCTGACCGGCGCGCTGGCTGCACCGCTGGTGGCCGCCGGTGTGACGGTGGGCGCCGCGGCGCTGCTCACCCGAGGTCTGCACCTGGACGGGCTGGCGGACACCGTGGACGCGCTCGGCTCGTACCGGCGGGGCGCGGCCGCTCTGGAGATCATGAAAAAGCCGGACGTCGGCCCGTTCGGCGTGGTCGCCCTGGTGGTCGTACTCCTGGTGCAGGCGGCGGCACTCGCGGACCTGGCGGGGCGGTCCTGGCCGGCGTGTCTCGCGTCGGTGGTCGCGGCGACCGCCGCCGGGCGGTTCGGCGTCACGATGGCCTGCCGCCGGGGAGTGCCGGCGGCCCGGCCGGACGGGCTCGGCGCGCTCGTGGCCGGCACGGTCGGCCCGGTGGCGCTGGCCGCGGGCGCGGTCGCCGTCCTGCTGCTGGCGGTACCCGCGGTGCCGGGCCGGCCGTGGCAGGGGCCGCTGGCCGTCGCCGCCGCGCTCGCCGTCGCGGTGCCGCTGCAGACCCACGTGGTACGTCGGCTCGGCGGGATCACCGGTGACGTGCTCGGCGCGACCGTCGAGGTGGTCACCACGCTGGTCTACCTGGGTCTGGTGCTGTCCGGCTGAACAGGGCAAGGCAGGCCGGGTAGCGTTCGGCTCGACAGCACCGGCGCCGCCACCGGGGGACAAGAATGCTCATCACGGACGACTTCCTGCCCGTACCGGTCCCGGAGTCGCTCAGCGCGACCTACCTGGTGCCGATGGCTGGGCTACCGAAGGTCAGCACGAAGACCGCTGTGGCGGCCCTGACCGGCCGGCTGGCCGAGCCGGTGCACGGCCTGGCCCGGCAGATGCTGGACAGCCCTCTGATGAGCGTGGACACTCGCCCGATCACGGAGTTCCCCGAGTTGCCACCGGACCTGCTCACCGCGTTCGGTGCCACCGAGGAGCAACTGGCACGGCTCGCCGCGGCGAGCCACCTGGTGGTGGTGCAGGCCGAGTACCGGCCCGGCTGGCCGCCGGCGCACGAGTGGGCGGCCCGCGCGGTCGCGGCGGCGGTGGCGGAGTCCGTCGACAGCGACGTGGTGGACGTCTTCGGCCTGCAGTTCCTCGACCCGGCCACCGCGCTGCGCTCGCTGCCTGACGAGCAGGGCCGGATCCGGCTGGTGGACTGGGTGCTGGTGCCGTACTCCTCGGACACCGAGGGTCTGTGGTTCACCACGAAGGGGCTGCGCCGCTTCGGCCTGCTGGAGTTGCAGACCCAGGGGGTTCCCGACCACCTCACGCGGGCCTGGGGTGCGGTGATGACCGGGGCGGCGCGCCGCCTGCTGCGGGACTGGACCGACGGGCTCAACGGCGAGGAGGTGCCGGCGTTCGTGCAGTTGCCGGTGCTGGCCACGGTGACCGGGCACGACATCGCGGTGGCGTACGGCAACCCGGACCAGCACGGCGCGACCGCTCCGGTGCTGCTTCGCCTGGAGCTGGACCCGGCGACCGACCCGGAGGCCGACTCGTTCCTCAGCCTGCGTCCGCCGCTCGGGCACCCGGGGCCGGACGGGCGCTACTACGCGGCCGCCTGCGCCACGCTGTTCGCCGGGATCCAGCCGGACGTGCGCTACGCCCGCTCCGGTGACGCGATGAGCCGGGCGGTCGCCACCGCCCGGGCCGCGCTGGGCGACGCCCGGACCCGGTTCGTCGCCAACGAGCTGCCGGCGGAGTCACAGCTGGTGGTCAAGTACGGGCTGCCCGGCGACGACGGCCCGGAGTACGTGTGGGCGGGCGTCACGTCGTGGGAGGCCCCGGAGCGGATCGTCGGGGTCAGCGCCAGCGACGCGGCCACCGACCCCTCGGTGCGGATCGGCGCCCCGGTCGTGGTGGAGGCCACCGAGGTGGTCGACTGGGCGCTGCTGAACGCCACCGGCGTCATCGAGGGCGGCTGGACCCAGGCCGTCCTGGATTCCGGCGAACCCCCCACCCCAACCCCCTGAACCCCACCCCACCCCCCCGACCGGGTTGATCATGAAGTTATTGCCACCCACCTCGGCGTGTCATGGCAGTAACTTCATGATCAACCGGGCTGGGTTGGGGGTGGGGGTGGGGGTGGGGGTGGGGTGACCTGGGGGCGGGTTACTTGACTGAGGGGTTGACGAAGGGCGGTTTGGTTAGGCGGAGGGGGGCTCGGCGGCCTCTGATGTCGATCTCGACCACGTCGTCGTCGGCGAGCTTGGCGTCGGTGTCCACCAAGGCCAGGGCGATGCCCTGCTTCCGGGTCGGGCTGAAGGTGCCGCTGGTGACCGTGCCGACCTGCGCGTCACCCACGTGCAGGGTCATGCCGGGCCGCGGGATGGCCCGGTCGACGGCCACCAGGCCGCGCAGCGTACGCCGGGGGCCGGCGGTCTTCTCGGCGAGCAGGGCGTCGCGGCCCCAGAAGGTCGGCTTGTCCCAGCCCACCGCCCAGCCGGACCGGGCCTGCACCGGGCTGATCTCCAGGGAGAGGTCCTGCCCGTGCAGCGGATAACCCATCTCGGTACGCAGCGTGTCCCGGGCGGCGAGCCCGCAGGCGCGCAGCTCGAAGCGCTCGCCGGCGGCGAAGAGGGCGTCCCAGACCGTCACGGCGTGCTCCGCGGGCACCACCAGCTCATAGCCCAGCTCCCCCGTGTAGCCGGTGCGGCAGACCGTCAGCTCCACCTCGCCGAGACTGGCGGCGGAGAAGCTCATGTAGCCGTGGTCGGTGGGCAGGCCGAGGGCGTCCAGCAGCTCGGCCGAGCGCGGGCCCTGCACGGCCAGCACCGCGTACGCCTCGTGCTCGTCGCTGACGGTGACCCGTTCGGGCGCGGCGGCGCGCAGCCGGCGCACCACCTCGGCGGTGTTGGCCGCGTTCGGGATGAGGAAGACGTGGTCGTCGGCGTACAGGTAGGCGATGATGTCGTCCACCACGCCGCCGGTGGCGTCGTCGCAGCAGAGCGTGTACTGCGCCCGGCCGGGGCCGATCCGGCCCAGGTCGTTGCTGAGGCAGGCGTTGACGAAGTCGGCCGCGCCGGGGCCGCTCACCCGCGCCTTGCCCAGGTGCGACACGTCGAAGACCCCCACCGCGGTACGCACCGCGGTGTGCTCCTTGAGCACACCGCCGCCGGCGTACTCCAGCGGCATCTCCCAGCCCCCGAAGGGGGCGAACTTGGCGCCGGCGGCGCTGTGCCGCTCGTGCAGCGGGGAACGGCGCAGCCGGGTCTCGGCGGCGGCGGAGGTCACGTCGGTCATGGGTGGCAACTTACCGGGGGTAACCCCGCTGGTTAGCATCGGCGGGACCCGTCGGTGTGATCGACGGGACAACCCCGACGTCCGGCGGGTAGGTTCCGCCGGAGACCTTTCCCGCCGGTACGCGACGACGCGGCCGGCCCGGCCCGCCCGGAGTAGCTTCAGTGACATCGCCCCGCACCACCACCCTGAGCCTGGTCGACACCGACCCGGCGGAGCTCGCCGTCGACGCGATCGTGATCGGCGTGCACAGCCAGCCCGGAGAGCAGGGCGCCATCAGCGGCCTCGCCGGCACCCTGCTGCTCGCCAGCGGCGCGGAGAGCATCGCCGTCGCGTTCGACGGCAAGCTGACCGAAACGCTCGCGCTGCTCGGCGCGTCCGGCGGCCCGGGTGAGGTGATCAAGCTGGCCACGCTGGGCACGATCACCGCTCCGGTGGTGGTCGCGGTCGGGCTCGGCCCGGAACCGTCGGGCGCCGCCCCGGCGCCGGAGGCGCTGCGCCGGGCGGCCGGTGCGGCGATCCGGGCCCTGGCGGGCGCGCCCCGGGTGGCGCTGTCCCTGCCGCTGCCCGACGACGCCGACGCCCCGGCCGCGCTGCGCGCGGTAGCCGAGGGTGCGCTGCTCGGCGGGTACCGGTTCGCCGGCTACAAGACCCGGCCGCAGCCGGCCCGGCGGGAGCCGGTGGCCGAGGTGCTGGTGGCGGTGCCGGACGCCGCGGATGCGGGCGCCCAGGCGGAGATCAGCCGGGCGCAGGCGGTGGCCGGTGCGGTCCGGCTCAGCCGGGACTGGGTGAACACCGCCCCGAACGAGCTTCGGCCGCCGTCGTTCGCCGACGCGGTGGCGAACGCCGCCCGGGAGGCGGGGCTCGGCGTCGAGGTGCTGGACGAGGCGGCGCTGGCCGCCGGCGGGTACGGCGGCATCGTCGCGGTCGGGCAGGGCTCGGAGGCTCCGCCGCGGCTGGTGAAGCTGACCTACACGCCGACGGACGGCGGCAACGGCAAGCGGGTCGCGCTGGTCGGCAAGGGCATCACCTTCGACACCGGCGGCATCTCGATCAAGCCGGCGCAGGGCATGTGGGAGATGAAGTCCGACATGGCCGGCGCGGCAGCGGTGGGCGCGGCCATGCTGGCGATCGCCGCGCTCAAGCCGGCGGTGGCGGTCAGCGCCTACCTGCCGATGGCCGAGAACATGCCGTCGGGCACCAGCTACCGGCCGGGCGACGTGATCAGCATGTACAACGGCAAGAAGGTGGAGGTGCTCAACACCGACGCCGAGGGCCGGATGATCCTGGGCGACGCGATCGCGCGGGCCTGTGCCGACGGCACCGACTACCTGTTCGAGACCTCGACCCTGACCGGCGGCCAGGTGATCGCGCTGGGCAAGCGGGTGGCCGGCGTGATGGGCACCCCGGAACTGTGCGAGCGGGTCCGGACGGTCGGCGACTCGGTCGGCGAGCCGGCCTGGCCGATGCCGCTGCCGGACGACGTGCGCAAGGGCATGGACTCCGAGGTGGCGGACATCTCCCAGGTCAACGCCGGGATGGACCGGGCCGGCCACATGCTGCAGGGCGGCGTGTTCCTGCGCGAGTTCGTGACCGACGACGTGGCCTGGGCGCACATCGACATCGCCGGGCCGGGCTACCACTCGGGCGAGCCGACCGGCTACTGGACCAAGGGCGGCACCGGCGTTCCGGTCCGTACCCTCGTGCAGCTGGTCGAGGACGTCGCCGTCCACGGCTGACGATCCGACGACCCAGGGCGCTCCCAATTTTCAGGGGGCGCCCTGGTCGCGTCTCAGTACTGGTCGGGACGGCGCTTGCGGCGCTCGTTGAAGTCGCGCATCCGCTGCGGGTAGCCCATCAGCTTGACGTCGTACACCGGGATGCCCATCCGGTACGCGAAGCGCCGGGCGCCGTCCGGGCCGTCGATACGGCGGCGGGTCCACTCCCCGTCGTCGGCGATCAGGATGACCGTGGTCTCGGTCACCGTCGTCCGCGGTTCGATGAACGCCTCGACGCCGCGCCGGCTCCGGACGAAGTTCTCCAGGTGGTCCAGGTCGCCACGATCGGCGACGCGGTCATGGCTCGGCACACGCGCCTGTTTGCGGCGGCGGAACAACCCCACCAGACCCTCTCCCCCACGTTCCGTCATCGATATCGGTGCCAAGGGTACGTGCCGGCGACGTGTCGTTGGGCACCTCGGTACGCACCCTGTGCCCAGTGGTGACAAGATGACCGAGGTGGGGTGTGTCCGTGTTACACCTCTGTGACCCCCGATGCAGTGACGCGACCTGGGAGTTGGACGTGACCGAGCCGAACGAAGCGACCTTCGACATCGTCATCCTCGGAGGTGGCAGCGGCGGCTACGCGGCGGCGCTGCGCGCCGCCCAGCTGGACCTCTCCGTGGCACTGATCGAGAAGGGCAAGCTGGGGGGCACCTGCCTGCACAACGGTTGCATCCCGACCAAGGCCCTGCTGCACGCGGCCGAGATCGCCGACCAGACCCGCGAGTCGGAGCAGTTCGGCATCAAGGCCGAGCTGGTCGGGATCGACATGGCCGGGGTCAACTCGTACAAGGACGGGGTCATCTCCCGCCTCTACAAGGGCCTGCAGGGCCTGGTGGGCGGCACGAAGAACATCACCCTCGTGGCCGGCGCCGGCAAGCTGGTCGGCAAGAACGTGGTCGAGGTCGACGGCAAGCGCTACACCGGCCGCAACATCGTGCTGGCCTCCGGCTCGTACGCGAAGAGCCTGCCGGGCCTGGAGGTCGACGGTGAGCGGATCATCACGAGCGACCACGCGCTCACCCTGGACCGGGTCCCCTCGTCGGTGATCGTCCTGGGCGGCGGCGTGATCGGCGTCGAGTTCGCCAGCGTGTGGAAGTCCTTCGGCGTGGACGTGACCATCGTCGAGGCGCTGCCCCGCCTGGTCGCCGCCGAGGACGAGGAGTCGTCGAAGGCGTTGGAGCGGGCGTTCCGCAAGCGGAAGATCAACTTCAAGGTCGGCAAGCCGTTCGAGAAGGTGGAGAAGACCGAGAACGGTGTCAAGCTGACCATCTCCGGCGGCGAGACCGTCGAGGCCGAGCTGCTGCTGGTGGCCGTGGGTCGCGGCCCGAACACCGCCAACCTGGGGTACGAGGAGCAGGGCGTCACGATGGACCGCGGCTACGTGCTGACCGACGAGCGGCTGCGCACCAACGTGCCGAACGTCTTCGCGGTCGGCGACATCGTTCCCGGTCTCCAGCTCGCGCACCGTGGCTTCCAGCAGGGCATCTTCGTCGCCGAGGAGATCGCCGGGCAGACCCCGGCCGTGATCGACGAGGTCGGCATCCCGAGGGTCACCTACTCCGACCCGGAGCTGGCGTCGGTCGGCCTCACCGAGGCGAAGGCCAAGGAGCAGTACGGCGCCGACAAGGTGCAGAGCTACAACTACAACCTCGGCGGCAACGGCAAGAGCCAGATCCTCAAGACGACCGGCTTCGTGAAGCTGGTCCGGGTCGCCGACGGCCCGGTGGTCGGCGTGCACATGGTCGGCGCCCGGGTGGGTGAGCTCGTCGGCGAGGCGCAGCTCATCTACAACTGGGAGGCCTACCCGGCCGAGGTCGCCCAGCTCGTGCACGCCCACCCGACCCAGAACGAGGCCCTGGGCGAGGCGCACCTGGCCCTCGCCGGCAAGCCGCTGCACGCGCACGCCTGACACAAGACAACCGCGGCGTCCGGCGACGGGCGAAGATCCCCCAGGGGAATGAAGGAGTCTGGAGAACATGCCGGTATCGGTCACCATGCCCCGGCTCGGCGAGAGCGTCACCGAGGGCACCGTCACTCGCTGGCTCAAGCAGGAGGGCGACACGGTCGAGGTCGACGAGCCCCTGCTCGAGGTCTCGACCGACAAGGTCGACACCGAGATCCCGTCGCCCGCGTCGGGCGTGCTGAGCCGGATCGTGGTCGGCGAGGACGAGACCGCCGAGGTCGGCAGCGAGCTGGCTGTCATCGCCGGTGAGGGCGAGTCGGCCGGTGGGGGCGAGGCCGCCCCGCAGGAGCAGCAGCAGGCCCCGGCGGAGTCGGTCGTGCCGGCCGCCGAGCCGACCGCCGCCGCCGAGGGCACCGCCGACCAGGTGGCTCAGGACGAGGCACCGGCCCAGGACGAGGCGCCCGCCCAGAACCAGGCGCCCGCCGCCTCCGGTTCGGGCGAGGGCACCGCGGTGAAGATGCCGGCCCTGGGCGAGAGCGTCACCGAGGGCACCGTCACCCGCTGGCTCAAGCAGGTCGGCGACACCATCGACGTGGACGAGCCGCTGTTGGAGGTCTCGACCGACAAGGTGGACACCGAGATCCCGTCCCCGGTCGCCGGCACCGTGCTCGAGATCAAGGTCGCCGAGGACGAGACCGCCGCTGTCGGCGCCGACCTGGCGATCATCGGCGTTGCCGGCGGAGCCCCCGCGCAGTCGAAGCCCGAGCCGAAGCCGGAGCCGGAGCCGAAGGCGGCGGCCGCGCCGGCACCCAAGGCCGAGCCGAAGCCGGAGCCGAAGGTCGAGGAGCCCACCCCGGGCGTCTCGTACAACGAGCCGGCCGCGGAGACCGAGCAGGCCGCACAACCGGCGAAGGCCGAGCAGGCCGCACAGCCGTCCGCGCCGACCCCGACGCCGCAGCGCCCGACCGCGCCGGCGCAGGGTGGCGGCGAGGAGGCCGCCGGCTACGTCACGCCGCTGGTACGCAAGCTGGCCAGCGAGCACAGCGTCGACCTGTCCTCGCTGAACGGCACCGGCGTGGGTGGCCGGATCCGCAAGCAGGACGTCCTGGAGGCGGCCGAGAAGGCGAAGGCCGCCAAGGCCGCACCTGCTGCCCAGCCGACCGCCGCTCCTGCCACGGCTCCGTCCAAGCCGGCGGCGAAGCCGCAGCCGAGCGGCAAGCGGGGCAGCACCGAGAAGCTGACCCGGATCCGCACGGCGATCGCGAAGCGGCTGCACGAGTCGCTGCACGAGATGGCGCAGCTGACCACCGTGATCGAGGTGGACGTCACCCGGGTCGCCAAGCTGCGGACCCAGGCGAAGGACTCGTTCCAGCAGCGGCACGGCGTCAAGCTGTCGTTCCTGCCGTTCTTCGCCCTCGCCGCCGTCGAGGCGCTGCAGACGTACCCGATCGTCAACGCCCGGATGGACCTGGCCGGTGGGACGATCACGTACCCGGACGCGGAGCACCTCGGCATCGCCGTGGACACCGAGCGTGGGCTGCTGACGCCGGTCATCCACAACGCCGGTGACCTCAACCTGGGCGGCATCGCCAAGCGGGTCGCCGACCTGGCCGAGCGCACCCGGACCAACAAGATCAGCCCGGACGAGATCGCCGGGGCGACCTTCACGCTGACCAACACGGGCAGCCGGGGCGCGCTCTTCGACACTCCGATCGTGCCGTCGCCGCAGTCGGCGATGCTCGGCACCGGTGCCGTGGTCAAGCGGCCGGTGGTCGTCAACGACCCGGAGCTGGGTGAGGTCGTGGCGGTCCGCTCGATGGTCTACCTGGCCCTGTCCTACGACCACCGGCTGATCGACGGCGCCGACGCGGCCCGTTTCCTGGCTGCGGTCAAGGAGCGGCTGGAGGCCGGCAACTTCGAGTCGGAGTTGGGCCTGGCCTGATCCGGCGAATCCACCGAAGGGGCGCCCCGGTCGTCGACCGGGGCGCCCCTTCGCCGTTCGCGGGGGGCGCGACGCCGACCCGGTGCGAACCGCGCCTCCGCGGCGAGCGCCGACGCCGGCACCGTCCGGGCCGACGTCGAGACCGGTGACGTGCTGGTCAGGCTGATCGGAATCTCCCTGGCCGCCAGCGAGCGCCACCCGGGCCGACCGGCTGCTCGACCAGCTCATGGACGGCCTGCGGCACGGCAGGACTGGCTGGGGCGTTCCGACTCCCGGCCAGACCCGACGCTGCCAGAGTGGGAACGTGGGCGGCAACCGGCGGGGTGAGCGACTGGGTCCGGCTGTCCCCATCGCCCCCGGCGCCCGGGTGGACAAGTTCGAGGTCTTCTTCGACCTGGTCTTCGTTTTCTCGTTCTTCATCATCACCCGGGCCACCGCCGCGAACATCTCCGGCCGGCAGCTGCTGCACGCCGGCCTGGTGCTGGCCGTGCTCTGGTGGATCTGGGTGGTGCACAGCCTGGTCGCCACCCGGATCCGGCTCGGCGAGGGCTACGTGCCGGTGCTCATGGTGATCGCGATGGCCGCCCTGTTCTCGTTCGCGTTGGCGCTGCCGCACGCGTTCAGCGACCCGAAGCGCGGCACCGCCGGCCCCATGCTCGTGGCCGTCAGCTACGTCGTGGTCCGGGGCGTACACGCGTTCCTGTATCAGCATGTGGTGCGGGACAGCCCGCAGGAGCGCCGGCAGCTCCGCCGGTTCGCCCCCGAGCTGGCGGCGAGCATCGTCCTGCTGTTGGCCGCCGCTCTGCTACCGCCGCTGATCGACGATCCGGGCCAGGCGGCACTGGTACGCGACTGCCTGTGGATCGCCGTGGTGTTGTTCCAGTACGCCACCGGCTTCATCGTCGGCACCTGGGGGTGGGGGGTCACCAGCGCCGAACACTGGACCGAACGCTACGACCTCATCCTGATCATCGCGCTGGGCGAGTCGGTGATCTCCGTGGGCGTGGGCGGCAACCTCCTGCTCGGCAAGGAGGTCACCTGGTCGGCGGTGGCTGCCGCCACCCTCGGCATCGTGTTCACCGCCGCCCTGTGGTGGGCGCACTTCGACTTCGTCGGGCCGGCCGCCCGGATCGCCCTGCACGCCGCGGAGGGCGGCCCGCGGGTGGCGATGGCGCGCGACGCGTACGCGTACCTCTACCTGCCGATGATCGCCGGGGTGATCCTCTTCTCCATCGGCAGCGAGGAGATCCTGCACCAGGTCACCAACACGTCCGAGGGAGGCGCCAGACGGATCGAGGGGCCCGCCGTGCCGATGCTCTTCGGCGGGGTGATCTGCTATCTCGCCGTCAACATGCTGTTCCAGCTCCGCACGCTGCACACCATCACCTGGACCCGGATCGGCGTGCTGGTGGTGCTGGCCGCGGCCCTGCCGGTCGGGCAGCAGTTGCCGGCGCTGGGCGCACTCACCCTGGTGACCGCGATCTGCGTCGCGCTGGTGGCCGTCGAGGTGCTGGTGATGTCGGACTCCCGGCACGCGCTACGCGCCGCCGTCTTCGAGGAGCGGACCGTCCACGAGCGCAACGAGGCCGCCTGGCGGGCCCGCTGGCACGACTTCGAGGAACCCGACGACCCCACCACGCCGTGAGGCACTCTCGTGGTCAGTCCGGCTGCTCGTAGAAGCGGATCTTCTCCCGCAGGTGGTCGTACTGGCGCTGGAGCAGGCGCATCTGCTCCTCGACCCGCACGGCGTGGCCCACCAGCAGCGCCCGCCGCTCGTCGGCGGTGTGCTCGCCCTCCCGGGCCAGCTGCGCGTAGCGGCACATCTGGGCGATCGGCATCCCGGTGTCGCGTAGGCAGCGGAACAGCACCAGCCAGCCCAGGTCGTCGTCGGTGAAGACCCGCTGCCCGCCCGTCGTGCGGCCCACGTCGGCGAGCAGGCCGATCTTCTCGTAGTAGCGCAGGGTGTCCAGGCTGAAGCCGCTGCGGCGGGCGGCCTCCGAGGGGGCATACATCCGTGGATGCTACCGCTTGACCTGGAGCGCGCTCCAGGTTGGAGGCTGGTCCGCATGACGACGACACGGACGCTGGGACACAGCGGCATCGAGGTGAGCGCGATCGGAATGGGGTGCTGGGCGATCGGCGGCCCGCTCTGGGGCGAGGGCGGGCAGCCGTTCGGTTGGGGCGAGGTGGACGACGACGAGTCGATCCGCACCATCCACCGCGCACTCGACCTCGGCGTGACCCTGTTCGACACGGCCAGCAACTACGGCGCCGGGCACAGCGAGCGGATCCTCGGCCGGGCCCTGGCCGGCCGGCGGGACGGTGCGGTGATCGCCACCAAGTTCGGCAACGTCAGCGACGAGACCACCCGCCGGGCGCTCGGCACCGACGCCACCCCCGCCTTCGCCGTCCGCAGCCTGGAGGACTCGCTGCGCCGGCTCGGCACCGACCACGTCGACCTCTACCAACTGCACATCAACGCACTGCCGGTGCCCGCCGCACTCGACCTGGTCGGCACCCTCGAGGATCTGGTCGGCCAGGGCAAGATCCGGGGGTACGGCTGGAGCACCGACGACCCGGCCTCGGCGGAGGCCTTCGCGACGGCCGGCCCGCACTGCATCGCCATCCAGCACGACGAGTCGGTGCTGCGGGACAATGCGGCGGTGCTGGCGGTCTGCGACAGTCATGACCTGGCCAGCCTCAACCGGGGGCCGCTGGCGATGGGGCTGCTCACCGGCTCGACCCGGGCGGTCGGCGCGGACGACGTACGCGGACGGGCGCCCGAGTGGCTGGAGTGGTTCACCGACGGCCGGCCGACGCCGCGCTGGGCGGCACGGGTCGAGCAGGTCCGCGCGGCGCTCACCGCCGACGGGCGCACCCTGGCTCAGGGGTCGCTCGGCTGGCTGCTGGCGCGCAGCCCGCGTACCGTGCCGATCCCCGGTCTGCGCACGGTGGCGCAGGCCGAGGAGAACCTCGCCACCCTGACGCTCGGCCCGCTGGGCGACGACGCGTACGCCGAGGTGGAGCGGCTGCTGACGGACCTGCGGCCGACCCACGCGGCCTGACCCCCACCTCCGCG
This sequence comes from Micromonospora sp. 067-2, assembly GCF_046549295.1. Lineage (NCBI taxonomy): Bacteria > Bacillati > Actinomycetota > Actinomycetes > Micromonosporales > Micromonosporaceae > Micromonospora > Micromonospora sp. 067-2. The sequence continues at coordinate 290,972 of NZ_JAJPWB010000004.1, forward strand.
CCGATCCTGCGCTTTCTGCCCGGACAGAACGGACTTAGCTCGGCATAACGGCGACACGCCGTGCAGGATCGGCGAGGAGTGGGGTCGGGCCGCGTCCGTGGGGCAGGTTCTGGGCGAAGATGTGAGCATGCGGATCCTTCTGGCCGGCGCGTCCGGCTTCCTCGGCACCCGGCTGGCCGACCGGTTCTCGGCCGACGGGCACCAGGTCACCCGGCTGGTCCGCCGACCGGCGCGCGACCCGCGGGAGCGGCGGTGGGATCCGTCCGCCGGGCAGCTCGACCCGGCGACGGTCGCCGAGTCGGACGCGGTGGTCAACCTGGCCGGTGCGGGGGTCGGCGACAAGCGGTGGAACGACGACTACCGACGACTGATCCGGTCCAGCCGGGTCGACAGCAGCAGCACCCTGGCGATCGCCGTGGCCGCTCTGCCGGCCGCGGACCGGCCGAAGGTGCTGCTGAACTCCTCGGCGGTGGGTTGGTACGGCAACACCGGCGACCGGGTCGTCGAGGAGGACGCCCCGGCCGGCGAGGGCTTCCTGGCCGACGTCTGCCGGGTCTGGGAGGCCGCGACGCGGCCGGCGGAGGACGCCGGGGTACGCGTGGTGCGGCTGCGCACCGGCCTGCCACTGCACCGCGACGGTGGGCTGCTCAAGCCGCAACTGCTGCCGTTCAAGCTGGGCATCGCCGGCCGACTCGGCAGCGGCCGGCAGTGGCTGCCGTGGATCTCGATGGTCGACTGGCTGGACGCGGTCCGATTCCTGCTCGACCGGGACGACATCGCCGGCCCGGTGAACGTGGTGGGGCCGAACCCGGTGACCAACGCCGAGTTCACCCGGGAACTGGCCCGGCAGCTGCACCGGCCGGCGATCATCCCGATCCCCGCGCTGGCCCTCAAGGTGGCCCTCGGCGGTTTCGCCCACGAGGCGCTCACCAGCACCCGCGTCCACCCCGAAGTCCTCACGAGGGCCGGCTACCACTACCACCACCCCGACCTCCCCTCCGCCCTCCACGCGGCCCTCACCGACTGACCCCGTCGATCATGAAGTTGTTGCCACTCGCCTCGGCGTGTCGCGGCAACAACTTCATGATCAGCAGGGGGTTTGGGGGGTCAGCAGCCGATGACCCAGTAGTTGGGGCCGGTTTGTTTGAGGGCGCTGGTGTTGAAGGTGTTGTAGAGGCCCATCCGCTGGTTGGAGCCGTTCGCGTAGGCGTAGCCACCGGACTGGTACGCCCGGCCGGCGGCTACGTGCGCGTAGTTACTGGCGGTCACGCAGGTCGGCGGCGTGGTCGGCGTCGGGCTGGGGGTGGGGGTGGCCGTCGGCGTGGGAGTCGGATTGGTCCCGCCGCCGTTCAGGCCGAAGAAGAGCGCGTCGCGGTACGTCGAGCAGATGGTGTCCAGGAAGTACGCGGCGGTGTTGCCGCACTGGTCGGCGCCGGAGCCCGGGTCGACCGGGGTGCCGTGACCCATCCCGGAGACCCGGTAGAGCCGGACGTCGTCGTTGCCGTACACCTCGAGGGTGGTGCCGCCGGGCAGCGACGAGGTGCTGGTCGGGGTCTGCGAGACCCCGCGCACGTTGGTCCACTGGTCGCGGGACTCGGTGGCGTTCGCCGGGACCACGGTGCTGTCCGAGGTGCCGTGCCAGATGGCCACCCGGGGCCGCCGGCCGGTGTAGCCGGGGTACGCCGCACGCACCTGGTCACCCCAGGCGGCCGGGGTCTTGTCCACCCCGCTGTACTGGCAGGTGCTGGTCGACGCCGGCGGCGAGCAGCGGTACGGCAGGCCGGCGATGACCGAGCCGGCCGCGAAGACGTCCGGGTACGTGGCGAGCATGACCGCGCTCATCGCTCCGCCAGCGGAGAGTCCGGAGACGAAGACTCGGTTGGCGTCGGTGCCGTAACTGGTCCGGGCGTAGTCGACCATCTGCCTGATCGACAGCGCCTCGCCCTGGCCACGACTGATGTCGCCCTCGGTGAACCAGTTGAAGCAGCTCAGCGACTGGTTCGCCGAGGACTGCTGGGCGACGATCAGGGCGAACTTCCACTGGTCGGCGTACTTCTGCCAGCCGGAGTTGGCGAAGTAGCCGGAGGCGTTCTGGGTGCACCCGTGCAGCAGCACCACCGCAGGGGCGTTGGCCGGCAGGTTGTCCGGTCGGTACGCGTACATGGCGAGGTTGCCGGGGTTGGAGCCGAAGCCGGTGACCTGGGTCAGGCTGGCGGCCTGGGCGGGCGCGGCGAGGGTGACGACGCCGGCGGCGGCGAGGACGAGCCCGGCGACCGCACCGGTCAACCGGGTGAGCAGGGATGAGGAGCGGCGCACGGCGGCCTCCCGGAGGGTGGATTGTGAACTGGGTCACTGTCGAGTTGCCGAGACGTTACGACGATGTGTCGCAGCTATGACATGGGGCACACTCACACATTCACCGTCGTCACAATGTGCGGTTCGGGCCGCAATTCCACAGCGGGTTGTACGTCCGAAGGTTCCGTGTCTGACCGGACGGTCCAGGTCCGGTTGGTAACGTCCGCTGCGTGCCGTCCTCCCCGTCGCTGGCCACCGGGCCCGCACCCGCGTCACCGCCGCTCGCCGCCCGGGACCGCCGGGCCGACCTCGTCGTCGTGGTGGTGGCGCTCGCGCTCGCCGTCTGGGTGACCAGCGGGCTGTGGCGGGACCCGAACCTGCGCACCATCACCGTCAACTCCAGCGACCAGGCGCTCTTCGAGTGGCTACTGGCCTTCGGCGGGCATGCGGTCACCCACGGGGAGAACCCGTTCTTCACGTACCTGATCAACGTCCCGGACGGGGTCAACCTCGCGGTCAACACCTCGATCACGGTGTACGCGGTGGTCTTCGCCCCGCTCACGTACCTGATCGGGCCGCCGGCGACGTTCCTGGTGATCCTCACCCTGAACCTGCTCGCCACCGCGCTGGCCTGGTACTGGCTGCTCTCCCGGCACCTGGTCCGCAGCCGGTTGGCCGCCGGGATCGGCGGTCTGTTCGTCGCCTACTCCCCCGGCATGGTCTCGCACGCCAACGCCCACCTGAACTGGACCGCCGGCTGGCTGGTGCCCCTGCTGATCTGGCGGCTGTTCGCGCTGCGCCGGCCCGGGCACTGGCTCCGGGACGGGGTGATCCTCGGCGTCCTCGTCGCGGTGGCCTTCTCGATCGCCGCCGAGGGCCTGTTCTTCGCGGCGCTCGCGCTCGGCGTGTTCGTCGCCGTCTGGGCGGTGCACCCGGCCTCCCGGGCCGAGGCGCGGGCCGCGCTGCCCACCTTCCTGCGCGGGCTCGGGGTGACCGCGGTGGTGGCCGGCGTGCTGCTGTCGTACCCGCTGTGGCTGCACTTCGCCGGGCCGCAGCGGTTTCACGGCACCGGCTTCGACCCGGTGATCCACTCCGAGGACATCGCCGCGTTCGCCGCGTTCCCGCGCCGCTCGCTGGCCGGTGAGGCCGGACTGGGCACCGCGCTGGCACCGAACCCGACCGAGGAGAACTCCTTCTTCGGGATCCCCCTGCTGGTGCTGTCCGTGGTCTGCTTCGTCGCCGTCTGGCGGCGGGCCGACGCCGGTCGCCGGGCGGTCCTGTGGGCTCTGGGCACCATCGCCGTGATCTTCACGGCGCTCTCCTTCGGTCCGGTGGCGAAGGTCGACGGGCGGCGCACCGACGTGCCGATGCCGTTCGACCTGCTCGGGCAGTTGCCTGTGGTGAACGCCGCGCTGCCCGCCCGACTGGCCCTGGTGGTCGCGCCGGTGATCGGGGTGCTGCTGGCCTACGTCGTCGACCAGCTGCGCACCGCGCCGCCCCGGCACCGCTCCACGGAGCTGGCCTGGGCGCTCGGCTTCGCGGTGGCGCTGGTGCCGCTGCTGCCCACCCCGCTGCTGACCAAGGAGCGGGAACCCATCCCGCGGTTCATCACGGCCGGCACCTGGCGGGACTACGTGTCCCCCGGCGGCACGCTCACCCCGGTGCCGCTGACCGTGGACATCTACCCGGACGGTCAGCGCTGGCAGGCGTACGCGCTGTCGCACCGGCAGGGTGAGTTCTCCATCCCGGGCGGCTTCTTCCTCGGCCCCGGCGGCCCGGACGGACGGGGCCGGATCGGGCCGGTACCGCGCACCCTGAGCGCGCTGATGGACCAGGCCGGCCGGACCGGGCTGGTGCCCATCATCACCGACGGCAGCATCCGGGACGTCCGCTCCGACCTGCGGCACTGGCGGATCGAGACGCTGGTCCTCGCCGATCAGGTGCACGGCGCGAAGTTCGACGTCGACGAGGGCGCGGTCCGCCGTACCGCCACCGCCCTGTTCGGTGAGCCGCAGCGGGTCGACGACGTCTGGATCTGGCGCGTGCCGTCGGCCTGAGCGGCCGCGGTGAGGCGGCTCACCAGGGATCGGAGCCGGTGTCGGGACTACGCTGAGGGGCGTGACGACGACGACCTCCGGCCTGACGGCCGTCCGCGCCGGCCTGCTCGAATACCAGGCCGCCTGGGACGAGCAGCGCCGCCTGCACGAGTCGGTGGTGGCCGGCGAGCGCGGCGACACCGTGCTGTTGCTGGAGCACCCGAGCGTCTACACGGCGGGCAAGCGCACCGAGCCGTGGGACCGGCCGGAGGACGGCACCCCGGTGGTGGACGTGGACCGCGGCGGCAAGATCACTTGGCACGGGCCGGGGCAGCTCGTCGGGTACCCGATCCTCCGGCTGCCCGACCCGGTGGACGTGGTCGCCTACGTACGCCGCACCGAGGAGTTGCTGATCGACGTGTGCGCCGAGTTCGGGCTGGCCGCCGGCCGGGTCGAGGGGCGCAGCGGCGTCTGGGTGCCCGAGGACGACCGGGGGCCGGCCCGCAAGGTGGCCGCCATCGGCATCCGGGTGGCCCGGGGCGTCACCCTGCACGGCTTCTCGATCAACTGCGACTGCGACCTGACGTTCTTCGACCGGATCGTGCCGTGCGGCATTCGTGACGCCGGTGTCACCTCGCTCACCGCCGAGCTGGGCCGTCCGGTCACCGTCGCCGACGTGCTCCCGGTCGTCGAGCGCCGGCTGTCCACGCTGATCGAGGTCTGAGCGCCCGGGCAGCGTCGGCCCGACAATTTTTTCGCTCGAGGTGTCCCGTGGGTCTTCCGGTCGATCGTCCCTATGGTGAGGTCGACGACCAGCGTCGGCTCGACACCTGGGGGCCGGTGCCCGGCACCGACCCGGACGCGAGGAGCGACATGCCCACCTACATCGCGCTGACCTACACCGCCGACGTCGACTGGTCCAGCCCCGAGCAGGCCGACGAGATGGCCGAGTACCGGGAGTTCGGTGCGGCCGCGCGCGCGGTGATCCGGGGCGGCAGCGCGCTCTACCCGACGGCCACCGCGACCACCGTGCGCGTCTCCGGCGGCAGGGGCGGCGACGTGCTGACCACCGACGGCCCGTACGCCGAGACCAAGGAGGCCCTGACCGGCTTCTACCTGCTGGAGTGCGCGGACCTGGACGAGGCCGTCGCGACGGTCGCGACGATGCCCGCGGCCTGGAACGGCGCGGTCGAGGTGCGTCCCGTCATCCCGCTGTGACCCGATGCTGAGCGGTGACGCGGGAACCGCCGCCGACGCGGCGGCGCAGCTGGGCCGGGCCGCCGACGCGGCGGCGCAGGTGGTCCGGGCCGCCGACGCGGCAGCGCGGGTGGTCCGGGCCGAGCGGTCCCGGATCCTCGCCACGCTGGTCCGCGTCACCGGCAGCGTCGACCTGGCCGAGGACGCCACCCAGGACGCCGTCGTCCGCGCCCTGTCCACCTGGCCGCGCGACGGCGTACCGGACCAACCACGCGCCTGGCTGCTGGTGGTGGCCCGGCGGCGCGCGGTCGACCTGGTCCGCCGGGAGGCCCGGCGCGCCGGCAAGGAGGCCGAGGCCGTGGCGCTGCTCGACCCCACGCCGGACTCACCCGAGGTGGTCCGGGACGATCTGCTCCGGCTGGTCTTCACCTGCTGCCACCCGGCGCTGTCGCTGGACGCCCAGGTGGCACTGGCGCTGCGTACCCTCGGCGGGTTGGCCACCGCCGATGTGGCCCGGGCCCTGGTGGTGCCCGAGGCGACGATGGCGAAGCGGCTCACCCGAGCCAAGCAGAAGATCACCCGGGCGGGCATCCCGTACCGGATCCCGGCCGCCGAGGAGCTGCCCGGTCGCCTTGCCGGGGTCGCCGCCACGGTCTACCTGATCTTCAACGAGGGCTACGCCGCCGGCGCCGGGGAGGACCTGGTCCGGGTCGGACTGGCCGACGAGGGGCTGCGGCTGGCCCGGCTGCTGGCCGAGCTGATGCCGGACGACCCGACCGTGCTCGGCCTGCTGGCCCTGGTGCTGCTGCAGGACTCCCGGCGGACGACCCGGGTCGATGACCACGGCCGGCCGCTGCTGTTGGGCGAGCAGGACCGCTCGCGCTGGGACCGGGCCGCGATCACCACCGGAGTCGAGCTGGTCGGGCGCGCGCTGCGGCGCACACCCGACCATCCCGACCGGTACGTCGTGCAGGCCGCCATCGCCGCCTGCCACGCCCTCGCCCCGACATACGACCAGACGCCGTGGAACGCGGTGATCTCCTGGTACGACGTGTTGCTCACCGTGCACGACACCCCGGTGGTACGGCTGAACCGGGCGGCAGCGGTCGCCGAGCGGGACGGTCCCGCCACCGGGTTGGCCCTGGTGGACACGATCGAGGGGCTGTCCGGCTACCCGTGGTTCCACGCCACCCGCGGCGAGCTGCTGTACCGCCTCGGCCGGGCCGGCGAGGCGGCGGCGGCGTACCGGGCCGCACTCGCGTGCGACCTCAGCAACCCCCAGGCGGCCCGGCTGCGCGACCGCCTGGGCGAGTGTCGAAGGGGTCCCCTGCGTTTCACGGGGTGAGCCGGTGCAGGTCCCGGGGGAAGGCGGTGACCTCCCGGACGTTGGCCGCGCCGACCAGGCGGGCCACGAACCGCTCCAGCCCGATGGCGAAGCCGCCGTGCGGCGGCATGCCGTGCCGGAACGCGTCCAGGTAGCCGGCGTACGGCTCGACCGGCTCGCCCCGGGCCGCAAGCGCCGCCAGGTAGTCGGCGTGCCGGTGCAGTCGCTGCCCGCCGGTGACCAGCTCCAACCCGCGGAAGAGCAGGTCGAAACCGTTGGAGTACGCCGGCCGCGCCGGGTCCGGGTGGGTGTAGAACGGCCGCTTCGCCATCGGGTATCCGGTGACGAAGAGGAAGTCCGACCCATGTTCGCGGCGGGCCCACTCGCCCAGCGCCCGTTCGTGGGCGGGCGCGAGGTCCGGCTCGTCGGCGGGCGCGCCGGCGATCGTCAGCGCGTCGGCGAAGTGCACCGCCGGGATCTCCGCCGGCACCTCCGGCGGTTCGACGCCGAGCGTCGCCAGGGCGGCGCCGGCCCGCTCGCCCACCGTGCCCAGCATCCCGGCCAGGGTGTCGCGCAGTACCCGCATCACGTCGGTGTGGTCGGCGACGAAGCCCAGCTCGGCGTCGAGTGAGGTGTACTGCGCGAGGTGCCGGACGGTGTCGTGCGGCTCGGCCCGGAACACCGGCCCCACCTCGTAGACCCGTTCGAAGACGCCGACCATCAACTGCTTGTAGAACTGCGGCGACTGGGCCAGGTACGCGGGCCGGCCGAACCAGTCCAGCGCGAACACGTTCGCGCCGCTCTCGGTGGACGAACTGACCACCTTCGGAGTGTGGATCTCGACGAAGTCCCGGGCGTCCAGCGCGGCCCGGAACCCGGCCACCGCGGCTGCCGAGATCCGCAGCGCGGCCGACCGGGTGGGGTGCCGCAACGCGGTCGGCGCGTGGTCGAGCTGGGTGGGCAGACTCGCGGTGAGCGCCGGCCGGTACAGGTCGAACGGTGGTGGCACGGCGAGCGGGCCGAGCGGACGTACCGTCGGGTCGGTCAGCTCGACCCCGGCCGGCGCCGCACCGTTCGCGACGACCGTGGCGACGACCTCGACGACCGTCTCCTCGGTGATTTCGTCCAGCTCGGCGCGGGCCGCCGGGTCGGTGACCACGACCTGGGCCAGGCCGGCGGCGTCCCGCACGATCAGGAAGGCCACCGACTTCAACAGGCGGCGGCGGTGCACCCAGCCGGCGATCCGCACGGTGGTGCCGACGTGCAGGTGCAGGTGGTGGGACAGGGTTCGTTGCATGGCGGGCTGCTCCTCGGTCGATCGCCACGCCTGCGCCACCGGGGCGGCCAAGCGTCGCGTCAGCCCCAGGGAGGTGTGGGCGAGCGGGAACCTCGCGGTGCCACCACACCTTCGCCCCCGCCCAGGCGGGGGCCTCGTTCGTCGCCTGATGACCGGGGCCAGCCGGGCGGGCTCTACTAGGCGTCTGCGCCGTTCTGCCCGCAGCTCGGGAGGGTCTTCGCGCACCGGCGCCAGACCGCCTCTCAGCACCGGCGGCTCTCTGCACTGGCGGGTCGGCGCACTACTCGGCTCCGTCATCGCTGTTGGCGGAGAACGTAGCACCCCGGCACCGCCGATGTGACGCCTATTTTCGACCGGCCGGTGTCCGGCGTCACAACATCCGGGGCGTGACGCCGGTCGCCTGGCGTACATAGACGCCTGCCGTCCGGCGTAGTCTCGTTTTCGTGACGATCGAGCACTCCGCGCCGACGACCGGCCAGGCAGCGCGCACCGCAACGGCCGCCCCCGAGGGGCGTCGTCTGCTGCGCATCGAGGCGCGCAACGCCGAGACGCCGATCGAGCGCAAACCGCCGTGGATCAAGGTCAAGGCCAAGATGGGGCCGGAGTACACCCAGCTGCGCGGGCTCGTCTCGCGCGAGGGGCTGCACACGGTCTGCCAGGAGGCAGGCTGCCCCAACATCTACGAGTGCTGGGAAGACCGCGAGGCGACCTTCCTCATCGGTGGCGACCAGTGCACCCGGCGCTGCGACTTCTGCCAGATCGACACCGGCAAGCCGGCCGAGTTCGACGCCGACGAGCCGCGCCGCGTGGCCGAGTCGGTGGTCGCGATGGGGCTGCGCTACGCCACCATCACCGGCGTCGCCCGTGACGACCTGCCCGACGGCGGCGCCTGGCTGTACGCCGAGACCGTCCGGCAGATCCACGCCCTGCAGCCCGGCTGCGGCGTCGAGCTGCTCATCCCGGACTTCAACGCCGTACCCGAGCAGCTCGCCGAGGTCTTCGGCTCCCGCCCGGAGGTGCTGGCCCACAACGTGGAGACCGTGCCGCGCATCTTCAAGCGCATCCGCCCGGCGTTCCGCTACGACCGTTCGCTGGACGTGATCCGGCAGGCCCGCGCCGACGGCCTGGTCACCAAGAGCAACCTGATCCTGGGCATGGGCGAGGAGCGGGCCGAGGTCTCCCAGGCGCTGCGCGACCTGCACGAGGCCGGCTGCGAGCTGATCACCATCACGCAGTACCTCCGCCCGACCCCCCGGCACCACCCGGTGACCCGCTGGGTCAAGCCGGAGGAGTTCGTGGAGCTGCGCGAGGAGGCCGAGGAGATCGGCTTCGCCGGGGTGATGAGCGGGCCACTGGTGCGCTCGTCGTACCGCGCCGGCCGGCTCTACCGGCAGGCCCTCGACGCCCGCACCGCCAGCCCGGTCCCCACCGCCAGCTGACCCGGAGCGATCCGCCGGCCGGGACGAGCCTGCGCGAGCCGGGCCCGCGACGCCCGACGACCACTGGGTGCGGGGCGGATCCACCCACGGTGCGGCTGGGGTGGTCGACCGGCCGAGGCGCGCCCGTCAGCGGGGTGCGGTGGGCTCGGCGAGCAGGCCGAGGCGGTGCGCCAGGGCGGCAGCCTCCACCCGGTTGGTGACGTCCAGCTTGGCGATGATCCGGGACACGTGCACGCTGGCCGTCTTCGGCGAGATGAACAGCCGCTCGGCGATCCGGCTGTTGCTGTGCCCCTCGGCGACCAGACGCAGCACCTCCCGCTCCCGAGCGGTCAGCAGATCGGCTCCGGGGCCGCCCTGGGCCGCCCCGCGCAGGCCGACCCGGCGGGCCAGGGTGGCAGCCGACTCGGCCAGCGGCGTCGCACCGAGTCGGCGGGCGATCTCGGCCGCCTCGGTGATCGCCGCCGACACCTCGTCCCGATCTCCTGCCGAGGCGGCCGCCTCGGCCAACGCCAGCAGGGCCCGGCCCAGTGGGTACGGCTGCCCGTCGGCACGCCACGCGTCGACGGCGACCCGCCATGCGGGTAGCGCCTGGTCGCCGGTCGCGAGCAGCGCGGTGACCTGGGCGGCGTGCGCCCGCGCGGCCGGGTGCCGGGCGGGCAGGTCGACGGCGAGCGCGGCGACGGTGCCGGCCAGCTCCCGGTCGCCCACCCGGGCGGCGGTGCGAGCGGCGGCGCTGAGCACCGGCCAGCCCTCGCGTGGCAGCTGGGGCAGGGCCGCGTCGGCCAACGCGACCCGGGCCAGTCGAACCGCCTCGACCTTGTCGTCGGCGGACAGCGCCGACTCGATGCCCAGCTCGTGCAGGGGCAGCCGATGGTTCGGCCACAGGTAGGGCCGGCCGAGGAAGGCCAGCGCCCGATCGACCAGCTCGTCGGCGCCCGGGTGGGCGCGGGCCAGCCGCAGCCCGGCGCCCAACTGGAGCCAGTGCAGCCCGGTGACGCCGGACAGGTCGATCCGGGCGGCCTCCGCGCACACCACCTCGGCCTCGTCCCACCGGCCGAGCGCGATCAGCGCCTCGGCCCGGTTCGACAGCAGGTACGCCCCGGTGGAGCGGCTGATCCCCACCCGCCGCGCCTCGGCCACGCCACCCGCGGCCGCCTCCGCCGACTGGGCATAGTGGCCCAGCTCGCAGAGCACATCCGACTGGAACACCTTCGCGAGCACCAGGGCCGACGCGTCCCCGGCCGCGCGGGCGACCGACTCGGCCCGGCGCAGCTCGGTCAGCGCCCACTCGAGGTCCCGCTCGCCGTGGCAGAGCAGGGCGATCCGGGTGGGCAGCAGCGCCAGGTCCGCGCCGAACGCCTCGGCATCCGCGCTCGCCTCCGCGGCCACGCGCGCAGCCTGCTCAAGGTCGATCTTGACCAGGTGCGCGGCGATGTCGGCGAGCAGACGTACGCGCTCGACGCCCGCCGGGCCGCCCGCCGCCAGCCGGTACGCCTCACCCAGTTCGCTGGCACCGTCGCTCTTTCCGAGCAGGGCCATCAATCTCCCCCGCTGATCCAGCAGACGGGCGGCGCGCAGCGGTGCGGTGTCGGCGTCCACCTCGGCCAGCCCGGCCCGGGTCAGGGTGATCGCACGGCTGAAGTCGCCGGCCGTGACGGCTGCCGCGAGGGTCTGTTCCAGCAGCGCCAGATGGTCCATGCCGAGCCGGTCGGCGGCGTCGGGCACCAGCTCCCACAACTCGAGGACCCGTTCCAGCAGTCGACGCTGCTCGGCGTAGGCGTACCGGTCGGCGGCCGCGCAGGCAGCGGCCCGAGCGGCGACCAGGGCCCTCGGGTGGTCGTGCGCGGCGTACCAGTGGTGGGCGATCTCGGCCGGGGCGCGGCCGGCGGCGACCAGGTGCGGTTGCGCCTCGATGGCGGCGGCGAAGCGGGCGTGCAGCCGGGCGTGCTCGCCGGGCAGCAGCTCGTCGTGCACGGCCTCGCGGACCAGCGCGTGGCGGAACTCGTAGTCGCCGTCCGGGTCGGCGACCACCAGTTGAGCGGCGACGGCGGCGCGCAGCGCGTCCTCCAACTCCGCGTCGGGCAACCCGGCGACCTCCGCCAGCAGGTCATGGGCGAAGCGACTGCCACCGGCCGCGGCGATCCGCAGCACCCTCTGAACTGGCTCGGGCAGGCGATCCACCCGGGCCAGCAGCAGGTCTCGCAGCGTCTCGGGAAGCGCGGCGCAGCCGAGTGGGTCGCCAGCGACGGCCAGCTCCTCGATGAAGAAGGGGTTGCCCTGGGTGCGGTCGTGGACGTCGTCGACGGCGCGGGCGGCCGGCTCGAAGCCGAGCAGGTCGGCGAGGATCGTGCCGGTGCCGTCGCGGTCCAGCCGGCCCACCTCGACCCGCTCGACGCCGCGGGCCCGCTCCAACTCGGCCAGGAACGCGCGCAGTGGATGCCCGCGCTGCAACTCGTCCGTCCGGTAGGTGCAGACCAGCAGCAGCCGACCCGGCCGGGCGGCCCGCACCAGGAAACCGATCAGGTCCCGGGTGGAGCGGTCCGCCCAGTGCAGATCCTCGATCGTCAGCACCAACGGCCGGGCGTCCGCGAGCCGCTGGAACAGCTCGGCGACGAGGTCGAACAGGTAGCCGCGCGGAGCGTCGGTGAGCGGCGCGGTGAGCGGCGGGATCTGCGCCGCCGGCACCCGGCCCAGCTCCGGCAGCAGACGGGCGAACTCCGCCTCGTAGCCGGCGAAGACCTCGGCACCGTCGGCACGCAGCACCGCGCGCAGGGCAGCGGCGAACGGGGCGAAGGGCAGGCCGGCCTCGCCCAGTTCCAGGCACTGGCCCACCAGTACGCGCGCCCCGGCGTCGGTCGCCCAGCCGGCGAAATCCTCCAGCAGCCGGGTCTTGCCCACGCCCGCCTCGCCACCGACCAGCACCGTGGTCGGCTCCCCCGCCCGGGCCCGGGCGAGCGCGTCACGCAGCGCCGCGCTCTCTCGCTGGCGGCCGACGAGGACGGAACTGGCGGCACGTACGGTCACGGGACCGAGCATGCCACGGCCGCTCCCGCCACCGGCCCCGCCGATCGGCCGGTGACCGGGCGGCGGGGCGGTCTGCGCGGACCCGGATCGACCGGCCGGCGCGGCTGGCGGTGCGGTCGCGGTCACCGGCGGACGTCGTCGCTGCGGGCCGCCTGCTGGCGCCGACCCAACCAACCACGACCGACGCGCCGGGTGAGCGACCTGGCCAGCCGGTCCGTCGCCGCCTCGGCGCGCAACTCGGCGGCGTGGGTGCGGTGCAGGGAGAGCAGGAATTCCGCGTCGTTGCCGAACATGTCGGGCTCCTTCATGGTCGTCGTCATCTGCTGACCATGACTCTTCGCGCGAAGGCCCCAACCGGGCATGAGCACCGCGCCTGATCTTCCCGGGCAGCACCCTCCTTACTCGCCCGCCGGGAACGCCTGAGGCGACGTAAGGTACTCAGCCGGCCGGCACCCGGACGCGGATCAACGGGGTCGGCGGCGCCCACTAGACTCTGCGGCATGGCAAAGCCCCAGGAGAAGGTCTCGTTCGGCCAACGGCTGAAGCAGATCGGGATGGTGTTTCAGTTCACCGCCAAGCAGGACCGGTGGTTCGCCCCGCTGGTCGCCGCCGCGGTGCTCATCCCGCTCGCCCTCACCGTGGTCGCGGTGATCCTCTGGAGCTGGATCTGGCTGCCGCTGGGCATCCTGTTCGCCCTGCTCGCGGTGCTGATCGTGCTGAACCTACGGTCCAACAAGGCGATGATGAACGCCGCCGAGGGGCAACCCGGCGCGGCGGCGCAGATCATGGAGAACATGCGCGGTGACTGGCGGGTGACCCCGGCGGTCAGCTCCACCACCCAGATGGACATGGTTCACCTGGTGATCGGCCGGGCGGGCGTGATCCTGCTGGCCGAGGGCAACCCGCAGCGGGTGCGTGGCCTGCTCGGGCAGGAGAAGCGGCGGCTGTCCAAGGTGATCGGCTCCGCTCCGCTGCACGACTACGTGATCGGGCAGGACGAGGGCGAGCTGCCGATCCGCAAGCTGCGGACGACGCTGCTGCGACTGCCCCGCGCGCTCTCCGGCAAGGACGTCAACTCGCTGGACAAGCGACTCAAGGCGCTCACCGCGCGGCCGCAGATGCCCAAGGGCGCGATCCCGAAGAACATGCGGCCGCCGGGCGCCTCCCGCCAGTCGCGGGGCCGCTGACCCTCGGCGTACGCCGCGAAAGAGCCGGACCCGCGCGGGTCCGGCTCTTTCGCATTCCGCACCGGCAAGATCGCGCTCGATCCAAGATGTAGTCCCCTCGTGCCGCAGGGACGCCACTACATCCGCGATCGAGCGCGATCTTGCCGGGAGCAGGACCGGCGTGCGCCCGTGGGCGTACGCAGCGAAGAGCCGGACCCGCGCGGGTCCGGCTCTTGTCGTTGGTGGCCGGCTCGGCCGCCTTTGCGTGGTCGGGGGTCAGCCGCGGGGCGCGTCGGTGACGACCGAGTCGGTGAGGCGGTCGTGCACGCCACGGCGGTGCTCGTCCATGATCAGCGCGGGGACGACGAGGGCCAGCAGCAGGCCCCGGAGCAGCCCTCGCAGCAGCCCGATCCGGCCGCCGTCGGCCCAGCGCACGCAGCGGACCTTCGTGACGTACATGCCCGGTGTCTGCGCGAACAGGCCGAGGAAGATGCCGTACTCGACGATCAGCACCAGCACCGGGGCCCAGCCGTCGCGCACCGGATCGGCGAAGATGTTGGCCGCCAGCAGGCAGAGCACCCAGTCGATGATCAGCGCTCCGAACCGCCGACCGAGGCTCGGCGGGGTGAAGGTGGGGTCGGTGGCGGGCGCTGCCGGGGCGTGCGGATTGGTCACAGCGGTCAAGGGTATCCGCGCCGGGACGGCGGCTTCCGGGTGCCATCCTGCGACCTGTGCCGAATCGGGCCTATCGCATCAGATGTCATTACAATGGCGCAGTCGGTACAGCGTTCGCGGCAGGCCGAGAGCGGCGGGGAAGCGTCGCTGACGCTCCGCGAGCGACGTAACACGGCAGAAACACTCAAGACATGGCCGGGCAACCGCCTGGCCATAGCGTCGCCAGAAGCCTAGCCACCCAGTGGACGTGCCAGGAGGACGTGTGTTCGCCAATCCCGAGGAACTGCAGCGATACCTCAAGAACGAGGACGTGAAGTTCGTCGACGTACGCTTCTGTGACCTGCCCGGTGTGATGCAGCACTTCAACCTGCCGGTCGAGTCCGTCAACGACGACCTCTTCACCGACGGCCTGGCGTTCGACGGCTCGTCGATCCGCGGTTTCCAGTCGATCCACGAGTCGGACATGCTCCTGCTCCCGGACGTCGCCACCGCGTTCATCGACCCGTTCCGGGCGCAGAAGACCCTCGCACTGAACTTCTTCGTCCACGACCCGTTCACCCGCGAGGCGTACACCCGCGACCCGCGCAACGTGGCGAAGAAGGCCGAGGCGTACCTCGCCGCGAGCGGCATCGCCGACACGGCGTACTTCGGCGCCGAGGCGGAGTTCTACATCTTCGACTCGATCCGCCACGAGACCTCGGCACACCAGTCGTTCTACTACATCGACTCGATCGAGGGCGCGTGGAACAGCGGCCGCGAGGAGCCGGGCGGCAACCGCGGCTACAAGACCGCCTACAAGGGCGGCTACTTCCCGGTGCCGCCGGTCGACCACTACGCCGACCTGCGCGACTCGATCGTGCGCCGGCTGGTCGACACCGGCTTCACCGTGGAGCGCTCGCACCACGAGGTGGGCACCGCCGGCCAGTCCGAGATCAACTACCGGTTCTCCACCCTGCTGCACGCCGCGGACCAGCTCCAACTCTTCAAGTACATCGTGAAGAACGAGGCCTGGGCCAACGGCAAGACCGCCACCTTCATGCCGAAGCCGCTCTTCGGTGACAACGGCTCCGGCATGCACACCCACCAGAGCCTCTGGCTGGGCGGTGAGCCGCTGTTCTACGACGAGACGGGCTACGCCGGCCTGTCCGACACCGCCCGCTGGTACATCGGCGGCCTGCTGCACCACGCCCCGTCGCTGCTGGCCTTCACCAACCCGACGGTCAACTCGTACCGCCGCCTGGTGCCGGGCTTCGAGGCGCCGGTCAACCTGGTCTACTCGCAGCGCAACCGCTCCGCCTGCACCCGCATCCCGGTGACCGGCAGCAACCCGAAGGCCAAGCGCGTCGAGTTCCGGGTTCCGGACCCGTCGGCCAACGTCTACCTGGCCTTCTCCGCCATGATGATGGCCGGCCTGGACGGCATCAAGAGCAAGATCGAGCCGCCGACGCCGATCGACAAGGACCTCTACGACCTCCCGCCGGAGGAGTGGGGCGACGTCAAGCAGGTGCCGGGCTCGCTGCCGGCGGTGCTCGACTCGCTCGAGGCCGACCACGACTACCTGCTCGACGGCGGCGTCTTCACCCCCGACCTGATCTCCACCTGGGTGGACTGGAAGCGGGCCAACGAGGTCGACCCGGTGCGTCTGCGCCCGACCCCGCACGAGTTCGCCCTGTACTTCGACTGCTGAGCAGTCACCCGCTCCACCGGCCGGGCCGGCTCCGCGATCCGCGGGGTCGGCCCGTTCGCGTGTCACGTGTCGGTGCGGCATACCTTCGCGTCCGTTATATTACGGCCATGGACACACCCCTTCGGGAACCCACGTTCCTCATCCTCACCGCGCTCGCAGGTGAGCCACTGCACGGCTACGGGCTGATCGGCGAGGTTGCCGCCCTCTCCGACGGACGGGTGACGCTGCGCCCCGGCACCCTCTACGGCGCGCTCGACCGGTTGGTCGACGCCGGCCTGGTCGAGGTCGACCGGGAGGAGGTGGTCGACAGCCGGCTCCGGCGCTACTACCGCCTCTCCCCCACCGGTGACGCCACCCTGAGTGCCGAGACCGAGCGCCTACGCCGCAACGTCGAGGCCGCCACCGCCCGGCTACGCAGGCGCCCACGCACGGCCGGGCCGCTCACCCCGCGTACCGCCGGGGGGTTGGCATGAACGACCTGGAGCGCCGCTACCTGCGCCTGCTTGGCGCGTACCCCGCCGACTACCGCCGCTCCCGCGGCGCGGAGATCGTCGGGACGTACCTGGAGATGGCCGGTCCGGGCCGGCACTGGCCCTCGCCGGCCGATGCCGCGGACCTGGTGCGCGGCGGCCTGCGCCAGCGGCTGCGGGCCGCCGGCGCGGCCGACCTTGCGCCCGGGGTACGCCTCGCGGCGCTGCTGGCCATGGTCACCGCGAGCGCCCTCGCGGGCATCTGGGGCCTGGCGGAGCTTCATCCGGCACCGGCCGAGTGGGGGGTCCCCCACGTCGGCCCGTTCGTCTCGCTCGGTGTCGTCGCGTGGGCGGCCTGGCTGCTGGCGGCCGTCGCCACTGCCGTCGCACCGGGCCGGGTCGCTCGCCTGGTCATCACCCTCGCGCTCCTGGTCACGCTGGCCCTGCCGTTGGCCGCCGCGGCGCTCGACGCACCCCGACCGCCGCTGTACGTGCTGCTGCCGCAGGTCGCCCTGGGCCTACTGGGGCTCGCCCTACCCGACCGGCCCTCTGCGGCAACCCGCCTCGCGCCACTGCTGGCCGCGTTCTTGGCGGTGGCGGCGACGGTGGTCCTGATCGGGTCGGCTGCCGGCGCTGGTTACGAGCGCGCCGCCACGGCGGCTGTGGGGCCCACTGCCGGCGCGCTGCTGCTGCTCGTCGCGGCACTGCTGGCGGCGGGCCTGGCAATGGGCCGGGATGCTCGCGGCGACTGGGCGCTCGTCACGTTGCTCACCCCCGCCGGACTGTTGGCGGTGCCCGACCTGGCCGCAGGCATCGACCCGCAACGCGGCGTCGTCACCTTCGCAGCACTGGCCGCGACCACCGTCGTTGTCACGCTCGCCGGCCCCGCCGTACTGCTCCTGACCCTCCTCGTCCGCAGCCGCCAGACCTCCACCACCTCGCACCAATCCTGCCCCACCTGCGGTGCCCAATCCTGACCGCACAGCCCAGTGGATCATCAGGCTGGCAGGCGCTGAAGCAGGCCAAGATCGTGCACGATCCTGGATGTAGTGGTCTCCCAGGCCTCCGACCCCCCTCTAACCAGGATCGAGCACGATCTTGACCCTTGAACCCCGGTGATCATGGGGCTAGCGGGGCGCTTCGCCCGGCTTGTCGCCCGCGAACCTCGTGATCACCGGAGCGCGGGCGGGGCGGGGGGCGCGCGGGGGGCGCAGAGCGGGCGGAGGGACAGGAACAGAACCAGGGCGGTCATGATCAGGGCGCCGGGGGCCTTGGCGAATCGGGCCAGGGTGGTGCCGTCGGGCAGGGCGAGGAACGCGGCGGCCGCAGCCGGCAGCGCGAACCACACCGTCCGGATGGTGGTGAGCGCGAGCAGCGCGAGGGCCCAGGTGGCGTACCAGGGGTGGAAGACCGGGGACAGGACGACCGTCGCGGCCATCGCCGTCGCCGCGCCACCCAACGCCACCCGGGGTCGCCGGGCCTCTGTCCCGGCGGCCCGGTCTCGCACACCGGTCGATTCGCGCAGCACCCGCCAGGCTCGCCACCAGAGCACCACGAGAATCCCGACGAGCAGCAGCAACGCGGTCGCGCGGGCCACCGGCACCGCTGCCGGATCCCGGCCGACCAGCGCGCCGGCGTAGTCGACCACGAGGCCGACCGCGGTCGGCGGGGACGTCCACTGCTCGGAGTCGCCGCTGCGGCTCAGCCCGCCCACCCAGCCGAGCCCGAGACCGGACGACGCCGAGGTGATCAGCAGAGCGGCCACCAGCCCGCCGGCCAGCAGGCCACCGTCGCGCAGCAGCGCCCGAACGGTGTACCGGCCGCGCACCGCGGCCAGCGCGGCGAAGGGCACCACCACCAGCGCGCTGGCCTTCACCGTTCCCGCCAGCCCGAGCAGTGCCCCGGCCAGCAGCAGCGCCGGCGCTCGGCCCGGCCGGCGGATCACCACCAGCAGCCCGCACAGCAGCAGACCCAGCATCACGGCGTCGTTGTGCGCTCCGGCCACCAGGTGCACCCCGACCAGTGGAGTGGCCAACGCCAGCCAGACGGCTCTGCGGGTCGGCACCCCGGCCGCCCGGGCCAGCGCGGGCAGGCAGAGCGCGGCCAAGAGCAGCCCTGCCACGGCGATCAGCCGGAGCAGGACGACCGTGCCGGTGAGCCCGCCGCCGAGTGTGACCGCGAGCGCCGCGAGCAGCACGAAGACCGGCCCGTACGGTGCGGGGGTGTCCCGCCAGATCGGCGCCACCGTGTCCAGCCACGGGCAACCCGCGGCGGCCACCGGTACCGCGTACGGGTCGACGCCGTGCGCGTACGTCCAGCCCTGGCAGGCGTACGAGTAGACGTCCCGGCTGCCCAGCGGTGGCGCGACCAGCAGCGGCAGTGCCCAGAGTCCTGCGGTGGCGTACGCCCAGCGGGTCGACGGCGCACCCGCGCGCAGGGACCACCACGCACCGACCAGCAGTGCCGTGCCGACCAGCCAGCAGCCCAGCGTCGCCGGCCCGCCCGGGGAACGCCAGATCGAGACCGGCGTCGCGCCCAGCGGGGCGTCGGGCCGTGCCCCGCCGAGACAGCCGGCCACGGTGAGCAGGACCGCTCCGGCCAGACCGGCGTACCGTGCGGCGCGCGGGCCGAGCGCGACGGCGGCGCCGGGAGCGGTCACCGGCGCACCTTCCCTCAGTCGGCGGCGACCGGCTGACGGGTCGCCCGAGCCGACCGTACCAACCTGATGACCAGCACGATCACCAACAGCGTCATCAGCGGAGCCCCGACAGACTTGGTGAACCGGGGCAGCCCGGTGCCGTCCGGCAGCACCAGGAACGACGAGATCAGGGCGACCACCGTGAACCATCCGGCCCGCCGGGCGGTCGCCGCGAGCACGGCCAGGGGCCAGATCCAGTACCAGGGGTGGAACAGCGGTGCCAGGGCGACCGTTGCGGCCAGCGCCAACCCGGCGTGCCACAGCGGCTCCCGGGTGCGGGCCCGCCACCAGAGCCAGATCAGCAGCACCGCCAGCACCGCCATGCCGATGGCCCGGGTGACCGGCAGCGCGTCGACGTGCCCGCCGAACGGCACCACCAGGTAGCCGACGGTCTGTCCGATCGCGGTGGACGGCGACGTCCAGGCGATGACGTCACCGCCGCGCGCCAGCCCGCCCACCCAGCCGAAGTCCAGCCCGGCGGCGAAGGTCACCCCGACCACGACGGCGACCGCGCCCCCGACCACCCAGCCGCCGTGCCGGATCAGCGCCCGGATCGAGTACCCGCCGACGATCGCGACCAGCGCCGCGAACGGCACCACCACCAGCGCGGTCACCTTGATCGAGGCGGCCAGCCCGAGCAGCACCCCGCCGGCGAGCAGCGGCCCGGGGCGGCCCGGCCGGGAGGCCACCACGGCCAGCCCGGCGACCAGCAGACCGACCATCAGGGCGTCGTTGTGGGCGCCGGAGATCAGGTGCACGGCCACCAGCGGGCAGGCCAGCGTGAGCCAGACCGCCCGACCGGCCGGTACGCCGGCCCGCCTGGCCAGCACCGGCAGGCTGACCGCCGTGAGCGCGACCCCCGCCACCGCGATCAGCCGGAACACGATGATGGCCCCGGTCAGCGACCCGGTGGCGGTGACCACCGCGCCGGAGAGCACCACGAACAGCGGCCCGTACGGCGCGGGAGTGTCCCGCCAGATGTAGGAGATGGTGTCCAGCCAGGGGCAGGGCAGCGCGGAGACGCCCTGCTCGTACGGGTTTATCCCGGCGGCGTAGCTGGCGCCCTGGCAGGCGTACGCGTAGACGTCGCGGCTGGCCAGCGGCGGCGCGAGAAGCAGCGGCAGCAGCCACAGGCCGATGGTGACAAGCGCCCAGCGGGTCGACGGCACCCTGTCGCGCAGTGCCCACCAGGCGGCGGCCAGCAGCGTGGTGCCGACCAGCCAGGCGACGAGGACCAGCGGACCGTCCGGCCCCTGCCAGATGCCGACCGGGGTGGTGCGCAGGGGCGAGCCGGGCAGGGCACCGCCGAGGAACGCGGCGACGGCGAGCAGCGCCGATCCCGCCAGTCCGGTCCAACGCGCGAGGTGGTGAGGCACGCCCGACATGCTGCCAGTACGGTGGTCGCGGTCGGGAGGTGGGCATGCGACGCAGTCGTGTGGTGGCGGTGTCCACCGGTGCCGCCATCGTGCTCGGCGCGATCTGGCTGGCCCTGCCCCTGATGGGCTCGGATCTCGCCGCGCAGGTGGCCCGGGCGGACTTCTTCGCCGCTCACGGCCCCACCCCGGTGGACCTGCGCTGGTACGGCGGGGTGCAGCAGTTCGGCTACAGCCTGGTGTCCCAGCCGGTGATGGCGCTGCTCGGCGTACGGGCGACCGGGGTGCTGGCCCTGCTGGCGTCGGCCGCCGCGCTGGCCGCGTTGCTGGTTCGCAGCGGGGTGCCCCGGCCGCTGCTGGGCAGCCTGGTCGGAGTGGTCACGCTGGCCGGCAACCTCGTGTCGGGGCGGGTCACCTATGCCCTCGGCGTCGCGTTCGGGCTGGCCGCGCTGCTTGCGCTCGGTCGGGACGTACCCCGCGAGCGAAGGGCCGGTCGGGACGTACCCCCGGGTTGGAGGCTCGGGCTCGCGGCGGCCGGGGCGCTGCTGGCCTCGGCGACCAGCCCGGTGGCCGGCCTGTTCGTCGGCCTCGCCGGTGTCGCGCTGCTGCTGGCCCGCCGGTACGCCGACGGCCTGGCGCTGGGGATCGCCGCGGCCGTGCCGCTGGCCGCGACCGCGCTGCTCTTCGGTGACGGCGGCTGGATGAACATCAGCCACACCGACGCGCTGCGCGCGGTGCTGACCAGCCTGGTGGTGGCCGCGCTGGTCGCGTACCGACCGGTCCGGGCCGGCGCGCTGCTCTCCGCCGCCGGAGTGCTCGCCGCTGCCCTGGTCCACACACCGGTGGGCCTGAACGCGACCCGGCTGGCGACGATGTTCGCGCTGCCGGTGCTGGCCGCCGCCGCCCGCCCGCCGACCTGGCTCTCCGCCCGGCTGGCCCGCCGGCCGGCCCCCCTGGCCAGCGCCGCGACATCGAAACGGTTGTCAGGGGTCGGCCTGGCCGCGCTCCTGGTGGCGGTCTGCGCCTGGCAGCCACCGGTGGTCCCCGCCGACCTGCGCAGCATCGACGATCCGACCAGCGCGCCGGGCTACCACGCGCCGCTGCGCGCGTTCCTGGCCGGGCAGCGGCTCACCGGGCGGGTGGAGGTGCCGCCGACCCGCAACTACTGGGAGGCGGCCCGGCTGGGCGAGGTGCCGCTGGCCCGGGGTTGGCTGCGGCAGGCCGACATCGACCGCAACCCGCTGTTCTTCCGGACCGTGCCGGGAGCGGCCGGCACCGGCGTGCCGCTGACCCCGTCCAGCTACCGGGCCTGGCTGGCCGACAACGCCGTGCAGTTCGTGGCGCTGCCGGACGCGCCGCTGTCCTGGGTGGGGCGGGCCGAGGCGGAGGTGCTCGAGAGCGGGGTGCCGTACCTGACGCCCGTCTGGTCCGGCGCGCACTGGCGCGTGTGGGCGGTGGCCGACCCGACGCCCTTGGTGGCCGCTCCCGCCGAACTGGTCCGCGCCGACGGCGTGGCGGTGACGTTCCGCGTCTCGACCGCCGGTCCGGTGATGGTCCGGGTCCGCCACAGCCGCTGGCTGCGAGCCTCCGGTGACGCCACGGTCGCCGCCGACGGGAACTGGACCACCGTCACGGTCCCCCGCCCCGGCGAGTACACGCTCGGCAGCTGACCCGCCCTACGTCTCCAGCACCCGCTGGGCGGCGGCGCGGGAGCGGCGCCCGGTCCGCAGGTACTCGTCGAGGAACTCCCCCGGGTCGTGCCGGCCGAGCAGCCGGACCACCGCGGCCAGCTCCACCCCGTGCCGGGGCAACTGGTCACCGGCCCGGCCGCGGACCAGCATCAACGCGTTGCGGACCCGCGCCGCCAGGGACCAGCCGTCGGCCATCTCCGCGGCGTCCGCCGGGTCGATCAGGCCGGCGTCGGCGGCGGCCGCGAGAGCGTCGAGGGTACGCGTGCCGCGCAGCGCCGGGACCTCGCCGGCGTGCCGGAGCTGGACGGTCTGCACCGCCCACTCGACATCCGCCAGCCCGCCGCGACCCAGCTTGGTGTGGGTGGCCGGGTCGGCGCCGCGCGGCAGCCGCTCGGTCTCCACCCGGGCCTTGATCCGCCGGATCTCGATGATCTGCTCCCGCGAGAGCCCGTCGACCGGATAGCGCACCGGGTCGATCATCACCTCGAACTCGGCGCCCAGGTCGGCGTCGCCGCAGACGAACCGCGCCCGTAGCAGCGCCTGCGCCTCCCACACGCGGGACCAGCGGGCGTAGTACTGCGCGTACGCGGCGAGGCTGCGGACCAAGGGACCCTGCCGGCCCTCGGGGCGCAGGTCGGCGTCGACGCCGAGCGGTGGGTCGGGCGCGGGCATGCCGAGCAGCCGGCGCAGCTCTTCGGCGATCGCGTGCGCGGCGGCGCTGGCCGCGCTCTCGTTGCTTCCGGCCGGTGGGTCGTAGACGAACAGGACGTCGGCGTCGGAGAGGTAATTCGACTCGTACCCGCCGAGCCGGCCCATGCCGATCACCGCGAACCGGAGCCCCGGCGGTGCCGACTGGCTGGCCCGGGCGGACCGCAGCGCGGCGGCCAGGGTGGCGTCGGTGATGCCGGCCAGCGCCGTGCCGACGCCGGTGATGTCACACAGTGCGGGGGCCTTCCGGGCGCCGCCGTCCGTACGGGTGGGGGTGGGTGCGAGGGAGCCGGCCCGGCACAGCAGGTCGGCGCAGGCCACCCGGACCAGCTCCCGGCGACGCAACGCGCGCACCGCCCGGGTGGCCTCGACCGGGTCGCTGTGCCGGGCCGCCGCCGCGAGAAAACCTTCCCGGAGCACCTCACGTGGACGCGGTACCAGCTCGTTCTCCTCGGCCAGCAGACGCAGCGCCTCCGGGTCCCGGGCGAGCATGTCGGCGACGTACCGGGACAGGGCGAGGACCCGGGCCAGCCGCCGGGCGACCGGGCCGCCGTCGCGCAGCAGTCGCAGGTACCAGGGGGTGCTGCCCAGCTTGTCGGAGACCTGCCGGTAGTTGAGCAGCCCCCGGTCCGGCTCGGGCGCGTCGGCGAACTCGCTGAGCAGCACCGGCAGCAGGGTCCGCTGAATGGCCGCCGTGCGGCTCACCCCGCCGGTGAGGGCCTGGAGGTGGCGCAGCGCCCCGGCCGGGTCGGCGAAGCCGAGGATCTCCAGTCGGTGCCGGGCCGCCTCCGGGGTCAGCCGCAGACCGTCGGCGGGCACCCGGGCCACCGACTCCAGCAGCGGCCGGTACAGCAGCTTGGCGTGCAGTCGGCGTACCTCGGTGGCATGGGTGACCCAGTCGGCCCGGAAGCTCTCCACGGCGCTGCGCCCCGGTGTGGCCGCGTAGCCCAGCGCGGCGGCGAGCCAGCGCAGCGCGGCCGGCTCGGCGGGCACCGTGTGGGTGCGACGCAGGCCCTGCAACTGGAGCCGGTGCTCGACGCCGCGCAGGAAGCGGTAGCCGCGCAGCAGTGCCTCACCGTCGGCGCGACCGACATATCCGCCCGTCACCAGCGCGCGCAGCGCCGGGATGGTGCCGGCTGCCCGCAGCGTCTCGTCGCCCCGGCCGTGCACCAGTTGCAGCAGCTGAACGGCGAACTCGATGTCGCGCAGACCGCCGGGGCCGCGCTTAATCTCTCGCTCCAGCTCCTTCGGCGGGATGTGGTCGATGATCCGGCGCCGCATGGCGCGGACGTCTTCGACCGCCTCGGGCCGTTCGGCCGCCCGCCAGACCAGCGGCGCGAGCTGGTCGATCCACTCCTGTGCCACCGCCAGGTCGCCGGCGGCCGGACGGGCCTTGAGCAGCGCCTGGAACTCCCAGGTGCGCGCCCACCGCCGGTAGTAGGCCAGGTGGCTGGCGAGCGTCCGCACCAACGGGCCGCGACTGCCCTCCGGGCGCAGCGCGGCATCCACCGGCCACGCGACCAGCCCGCAGATGTGGATCAGCTGGGTCGCCACCGTGGTGCCGGCGGCCAGGTCGGCGTCCTCGGCCGCCACGAAGATCACGTCCACGTCGGAGACGTAGTTCAGCTCGCCGCCGCCGCTCTTGCCCATCGCCACCACGGCCAGCCGGGGCCGCGCGGTGCCCTCCGGCAGCTCGGCGACGGCGATCTCGTACGCCGCGGCCAGCGTCGCGTCGGCCAGTGCGGAGAGCGCCGCCATGGTCTGCTCCAGGCCGCGCCCGCCGGTCAGGTCCGCCGCCGCGATCCGCAACAGGGCCAGCCGGTACGCGCTCCGCAGCACCGCCACCGGGTTGCCGTCGCCGGACGGTTCCAATCTGCCCTCGGCGCTCGGCGCGAGCCCGTCCGGGGCGGTACGAAGCGCGGCGGTGTGCTCGGGGTGGGCCACCAGATGGTCCCCGAGCGCCGCCGAGGCACCGAGCACGGCGATCAGCCGCCGCCGCAACCCGGGGTCGGCGTGCAGCGCCGCCAGCAGTGGCGAGGCGGCGGTGCCGGTCGTGGCGCCGCCCCCGCCGGGCACCACACGCCTGGTCGTCCGGCGTTCGGCCTCCACGGCCCTGGTCGTCCGGCTTTCGGCATCCACGATGCGGTGCAGCTGACGCAGCGCCAGATCCGGGTCGGCGGCCCGGGACAGCGCCGCGAGCAGGTCGGCGGCCAGCTCGTCGACCGGTTCCTGCTCGACCGGCCGCCACAGCCGCAGCCCGTCCGGGCCGAGCAGGTCGGCCGCGCGGGCGCCGCCGTCGCCGTCGGCGGTGCCGAAGCCGTACCGGGCGAGCCGGCCCGGCGCCCTGGTCGGCCGGCTCATCAGTGCCCGAGCAGCGGCAGGCCACGCCGCATCGTGCTGTCGTCCAGCTCACCGAGCGCCAGCGCCGCGAACCGGGCGGCGAACGGTTGCCAGACCTCCTCGACGTCGACCAGCACCGAGGCGCAGGCCGCGACCACCAGCTCCGGGTCGTAGCCCAGCTCGGCGAGGAGAGACGAGTCGGTCGCCCAGTCGGCGATCATGGCGGTGTCGCACTCGATGTGGAACTGCAGCCCCCAGGCCCGGTCGCCGAGCCGGAACGCCTGGTGCGGGTAGCGGGTGGACGCGGCCAGCAGGGTGGCCCCCCGGGGCAGCTCGGTGATCTCGTCGGAGTGCCACTGGAGCACGTCCGGGATCAGCGGCACGTAGCGGAACAGCGGATCGCCGTCGGCGGCGTCTCGCTTGCCGACCACGCCGGGGCCGACCTCCGGCCCGGACGGGCTGCGTTCGACCAGCCCGGCGTGAGCGGTGGCGAGCAGTTGCGCGCCCAGGCAGACGGCCAGTGTGGGCACCCGGTAGCGGACGGCCTTGCGTAACAGCCCTTCCACGGCGGGAAACCAGGGCGCGCCGGGTGAGCCGTCGGGCAGCGGGTACGCCTGCTGCTCGCCGCCGAGGACCACGAGCGCCGCGTACCCCTCCAGGTCGGCGGGGAGTTCGTCGCCGGCGTGCGGGCGGACCACCCACAGTTCCAGCCCGGCCTCGGTCAGCCACTCACCCAGTCGTCGCAGGTCGTCCGTCGGGTCGTTCTCGATCACCAGCGCGGTTGCCACGACGTCGAGGCTAGCCGGTGCACCGGGTGACGCCACGCCCCGCCACAGTCCCGCGCCTCCCTCGTCCCGCCGCCGGGAGGCTGCACGGTGCGCCGGGGATGGATCCGGCGGGTCGTTAGGCTCTGCGGTTGTGATCAGCGAGGACTCGGCTGTCGTCCGCCCGCCCGTGCTGCGCCCGGGCGACACGGTGCTGCTGGTGTCGCCGTCCGGGCCGACCTCGCCGGAGCGGGTGGCCCGGGGCATGGAGTTGCTCGTCGCTTGGGGCCTGCGTCCGGTGCCGGCACCGAACGCGTACGCCCGACACGGCTACCTCGCCGGCACCGACGACCTGCGGGCCGCCGACCTGAACGCGGCGTTCGCCGACCCGCAGGTCCGCGGGGTGATCTGCACCCGGGGAGGGTACGGCGCCCAGCGGATCGTGGACGCCCTCGACATGACCGCCGTCCGCCGCGATCCGAAGGTGGTGGCTGGCTTCTCCGACATCACCGCGCTGCAGTTCGCGCTCTGGCGGGGCGCCCGGCTGGCCGGCGTGCACGGCCCGGGGGCCGCCTGGCGGGACGAGCGCACCCCGCTGCGTTCCGCCGAGTCCCTGCACGCGGCGCTGATGACGACCGAGCCGGTGTCGGTCACCGCCGTGCCGTCCGAGGACACCTTCGGCGTACGCGTCCCGGGTCGCGCCACCGGCACCCTGCTCGGCGGCAACCTGTGCATGATCGCCGCCTCGATCGGCACGCCGGACCTGCCCGACCTGACCGGGGCGGTGCTGTTGGTCGAGGACGTGCAGGAACCCCTGTACAAGGTCGACCGGATGCTCACCCAGCTCCGCCGGGCCGGTGCGCTGCAGGGGCTGGCCGGGGTGGCGGTCGGACAGTTCACCGACTGCGGCGACGGATGGGACACCACGATCGTCGACGTGCTCACCGAACGCCTCGGCGACCTCGGCGTACCGGTGCTCGGCGGCCTGCCGATCGGCCACGGCCCCGGCCAACTCACCGTTCCGGTCGGCACGCGGGCAACCCTCGACGCCGACGCCGGCACGCTGACAGCAGCCCCCGCGGTCCGGTAACCCACCCCGTCCAGATGATCGAGGCCGAAACCGATCTTGCCGCTCGCCGGCCTCGATTGTCAGCTCGCTGACAGGGTCGCCATGGGTTGCGCCCAGACTCCCCCGTCACTGTCGGTGACGACATCGCACGATGACCGAGTCTCTGGAGGACAGCATGTCCCGCACCATCCGCAGGAAGCACCTGCTGGCCGGCCTGGCCACCGCCGGCGTCCTCGGCGTGGGGATCGCGGCCCCGACGATCGCGTTCGCCTCGGACACGCCGACACCGACACCGAGCACCAGCACCGCCGCGGCTCCCGGGGCGAAGGCCGACCGCCAGGGCGAGTTCGCCGAGGCGCTCGCCAAGGAGCTGGGCGTGCCCACCGACAAGGTGACCGCAGCACTCGACAAGGTCCGTGAGCAGCACCGCGCCGACCGGCCGCAGCGGCCGTCCGGCGAGGACCGGCAAGCCGCGCTCAAGCAGCGGCTGGACCAGGCGGTCAAGGACGGCAAGCTCACCCAGGAGCAGGCCGACGCCATCACCAAGGCCGTCGACGCCGGCGTCTTCCCCGGTCCCGGCGGCCACCGCGGGCCGGGCGGTCACGGCACCACCCCGGGTACACCCGGACAGTGATCGCCGGCGGCCCCGCCCGGGCGGGCGGGGCCGTGACCGGGCAGGCCGTCGGGCTCAGGAGGCGGCCGGCGGGGGCGTGAACACGCCGAGGTGGTTGCCGGCCGGGTCGAGCAGGTGAGCCAACGTGAGCCCGCTCGGTGCCGTACGCGCCGCCACCAGCACCTTGCCGCCAGCCGCCTCGGCCCGCCGGCAGGTCTCCGTCACGTCGGCGACCTCGGCATAGAACACCGCGTAGTTCGGCGACGTCCCGTCGGTCGCCCGGATCGCACCGCCGATCCCGGTGTCACCACCGGCCCCGGTCACCCGGTAGGACCCACCGTCGGCGGAGCCCTGCTCCTCGAAGGCCCAGCCGAACAGCTCGCCGTAGAAGCGCTCCGCCTCCTCCGGCCGGTCGGTGCCGATCTCGAACCAGGTGATGGGCGTCGTGGACATCTGCTGCCTCCAGTTTCGTGCCGGCCGGTCGGCCGTCGTCTGGAGCAGTCTCGGCGTCGCCCGCGACACCGTCCTGTCGGTGTTTCCTGATCGGACGACGGGAATTGGTGTCGGCTGGGTCGTGCCCGCCGATGCCGGCCCGCGGGTGCCGCGGCGATGGTTCTCAGACCAGGCTCAGCGATTGGACCCGCTCGCGCGGAATGTCCAGGTCGGCGGGACGCAACTCGCGGGTCACCACGTCGGGCAGCGCCCGGACGCTCCGGATCCGGTCGGTACGGAAGCAGCGCAGCTCGTTGCGGAGCCGGCACCAGGCGAGCAGGTACCAGTGTCGAGAGTTGCCGAGGTAGCCGAGCGGCTCGACGTCGCGTACCGAATCGGCGCCGTCGCGGTCGGCGTACCCGATGCGCAGCACCCGCCGCGCGGTGACCGCGTCGGCGACGGTGGCCGGGACGGGCGTGGCCGGCCCGTCGCCGATCAGGTGCACGCGGCCGGCGAGCCGGTGCGCCTCGGCGGCGTCGGCGGCCGGCAGCACCGCCACCAGCTTGCGCAGCGCGGTGGTGCCCGGCCCGGCGAACGGCGTGCCGGCGAGCCGGTGCAACGCGACGGCCATCGCCACCGCCTCGCCAGGCGTCAGGTTGACCGGAGGCAGGGTGTGGGCGCGGTCCAGCACGTAGCCGCCCGTGCGCCCCGGCTCCGCCCAGATCGGCACCCCGGCCTCCTGCAACGCGCCGAGGTCACGCTCGATGGTGCGGCTGCTGACCTCGAAGCGCCCCGCCAGCCAGCGGGCACTGCGCGGCCGCGGTGACACGGCGCGCAACTCCTCGACCAGGGCGTAGAGGCGGTCCGTGCGGTTCATGCCCCGCACGCTACGGCCGGGGTACGACCACCGCGCTCAGGCGATGCAGGCGCAGACGATCAGTGCGGCCCCGAAGTGGGTGGCGGCGCTGACCCGGGCCGCCGGGTGCGGCTCGTCCGAGCAGATGATCTCGCCAAGCTTGCCCGGGGTGAGCAGGTCGAGCACGAAGAAGGCCAGCGCCATGATTGCCAACCCGACGATCCCGAACACCACCGTGGAGGCGAGCCCCCTGCCGAAGTCGCTGTAGCTGGTGAGGATCGCGGTGAAGACGATCCCGGCGATGCCGAGCTGGTTGGCGGCCAGCAGCAGCCCCGCGTTGGCGTTGCGCTGCACCCAGATCAGCTCCCGCAACCGGCCCGGCGTGAGCAGGTCGACCAGCACGAAGCCGGCCGCCATCAGCCCCACGCCGATGATCCCGAACACGACGCTCTGCCAGGCACCGCTGAGCAGATCCTCCAGCACCGACTGCCTCCCGAGTCTCCGACCGGAGGGGTACCGGCCGCGGTGATCGAGACGATAGCGGCAGCGCGCAACCGCGTCAGCCCCCCGCGCGGGGCGCGGCTAGAGCGCCAGGTAACGCTGCCGCTCGTACGGGGTGACCTCGCGGCGGTACTGCTCCCACTCGGCCCGCTTGTTGCGCAGGAAGAAGTCGAAGACGTGCTCGCCCAGCACCTCGGCGACCAGCTCGGAACCGGCCATCACGTCGATCGCCTCGGCGAGGTTCTCCGGCAGCGCCTCGTATCCCATCGCGCGCCGCTCGGCGCTGGTCAGCGACCACACGTCGTCCTCGGCGCCCGGAGGCAGCTCGTAGCCCTCCTCGATGCCCTTCAGCCCGGCACCGAGCAGCACCGCGAAGGCCAGGTACGGGTTCGCCGCCGAGTCCAGTGAGCGGACCTCCACGCGGGCCGAGTTGGGCTTGCCGTACGCGGGCACCCGGACCAGCGCGGAACGGTTCAGGTGACCCCAGCAGACGTACGCCGGGCTCTCGGTGATCCGGTCGGGCAACGCCTGCGGAAAGAGCCGCTTGTACGAGTTGACCCACTGGTTGGTGACCGCCGTGTACTCCCGGGCGTGCACGAGCAGGCCGGCGATGAACGACTTCGCCACCTTGGAGAGCTTCATCGGGTCACCGGCGTCGTGGAAGGCGTTGCGCTCCCCCTCGAACAGCGACAGGTGGGTGTGCATGCCGCTGCCCGGCTGGTCGGTGAACGGCTTCGGCATGAAGCTGGCCTGCACACCGGTGGACAGCGCCACCTCCTTGACCACGTGCCGGAAGGTCATGATGTTGTCGGCGGTGGTGAGCGCGTCGGCGTACCGCAGGTCGATCTCCTGCTGGCCGGGCGCGACCTCGTGGTGGCTGAACTCCACCGAGATGCCGATCCGCTCCAGCGCCAGCACGCCCTGTCGGCGGAAGTCCCGGGCCACGGCGTGCGTGGTGTGCTCGAAGTAGCCGCCGGTGTCGACCGGAACGGGCACCGAGCCGTCCTGCGGGCCGTTCTCCAGCAGGAAGAACTCGATCTCAGGGTGGGTGTAGAAGGTGAAACCCTTCTCGGCGGCCTTGGACAGCGCGCGGCGCAGCACGTGCCGGGGGTCGGCCCAGGACGGCCCTCCGTCGGGCAGCAGGATGTCGCAGAACATCCGGGCGCTCTCGCCGCTGACCCCACCCTCGAACGGGAAGACCTGGAAGGTCGTCGGGTCGGGCATGGCCACCATGTCCGATTCGAAGACCCGGGCGAAGCCCTCGATCGCCGAGCCGTCGAAACCGATGCCCTCCTCGAAGGCCGCCTCCAGCTCGGCGGGCGCCACCGAGACGCTCTTGAGTGTGCCCAGCACGTCGGTGAACCACAGCCGGACGAACCGGATGTCCCGCTCTTCCAGCGTACGGAGGACGAACTCCTGCTGACGGTCCACTTCCACCCCTCGCAACACCTGTTTGCCGTCGCCTGCCGGGCCGGCCCGGCCTGACCGACCAGTCTCCACGGGTCCGGTTACGCCGACGTTACGCCAACGCCCGGCCGCCGTCCCGCTCTGCCCGTCCAGGTGCCGACCGGTGGGCCGGGAGCCGGCCCGGAGCGCCGGCCCATCGACCGGCGGCGGTCCGGCCGCACGCGTGGCGGCCGTCTCCCGCCGGCACCGTGTCCGCCCCGACGGGCTGGGGCAAAATGAGGACATGCCCACCCTGCGTCTCGCCCTGTCCCAGGTCAACCCGAGCGTCGGCGACCTCGCCGGCAACGCCGACCTGGTCCGCAGCCGGACCCGCCAGGCCTTCGACGCCGGCGCCCAGTTGGTGCTCTTTCCGGAGATGATGCTGACCGGATACCCGGTCGAGGACCTGGTCTTCCGGCGCTCGTTCGTCGCCGCGTCCCGCGCCGCCCTGGAGCAGCTCGCCGCCGACCTCGCCGGCGACGGCCTCGGTGAGCTGCCGGTGGTCGTCGGCTACCTGGACGCGGACGGGCCACCCCAGGTCAGCGGGGACGCCGAGCAGGGCCGAGGCGCCCGCAACGCCGCCGCCCTGCTGCACCGGGGCGCCGTCGTCGCCCGCTACTTCAAGCACCACCTGCCCAACTACGGCGTCTTCGACGAGGACCGCTACTTCGTCTCCGGCGACGAGCTGACCGTCGTGCGGATCGGCGGGGTGGACGTCGCGCTGACCATCTGCGAGGACCTGTGGCAGGCCGGTGGCCCGTTCACCGCCGCCCGCCAGGCCGGGGTGGCCCTGGTGGTCAACATCAACGGCTCGCCGTACGAGCTGAACAAGGACGACATCCGGTTGCCGCTGGTCCGCCGGCGGGCCGCCGAGGCGGGCGCCGCCGTCGCGTACGTCAACATGATCGGCGGGCAGGACGAGCTGGTCTTCGAGGGCGACTCGATGATCGTGACCGCCGACGGCGAGGTGCTGGCGCGCGCCCCGCAGTTCGTCGAGCACCTGCTCGTCCACGACATCGAGCTGCCGGCCGCCGCCGCGCCACCGGCCGGTGAGACCGTCGCGGACGGCATGCGGGTGGTGCACCGCACCCTGGACGGCATCCCGCCCACGCCGCCCGGCCCGGCCGCCACCGGCGGGCTGATCGAGCCGGTGGCCGACGAGGCCGAGGTGTGGCACGCGCTGGTCCTCGGCCTGCGCGACTACGTGAACAAGAACCGGTTCCCGTCGGTGGTGCTCGGCCTCTCCGGCGGCATCGACTCGGCGGTGGTGGCCGCGCTGGCCGTCGACGCGCTCGGCCCGGACCGGGTGGTCGGGGTGTCGCTGCCGAGCCAGCACTCCTCGGAGCACTCCCGGGAGGACGCCGAGGACATGGCCAAGCGCACCGGGCTGGACTACCGCATCGAGCCGATCCAACCGATGGTGGACGGGTTCCTGGCCAACCTGTCGTTGTCCGGGGTGGCGGTGGAGAACCTGCAGGCCCGGGTCCGCGGCGTGATCCTGATGGCGCTGTCGAACCAGGAGGGCCACCTCGTGCTGACCACCGGCAACAAGAGCGAGCTGGCGGTCGGCTACTCCACGCTGTACGGCGACTCGGTGGGCGGCTTCAACCCGGTCAAGGACGTGTGGAAGACGCTGATCTGGCGGCTGGCCACATGGCGCAACGCCGACGCGGCCCGGCGCGGCGAGACCCCGCCGATCCCGGAGAACTCGATCGGCAAGCCGCCGAGCGCCGAGCTGAGCCCGGGCCAGCTCGACAGTGACACCCTGCCCGACTACGACGTACTGGACCCGATCCTGATCGGCTACGTCGACGGTGACCTGGGCCGGGACGGGCTTGTCGAGTCGGGCCACGACCCGGCGGTGGTGGACAAGGTGCTGCGGCTGGTGGATACCGCCGAGTACAAGCGGCGGCAGTCCGCTCCGGGCACGAAGATCTCGATGAAGGCGTTCGGCCGGGACCGCCGGCTGCCGATCACCAACCGGTG
This sequence comes from Micromonospora sp. 067-2, assembly GCF_046549295.1. Taxonomy (NCBI): domain Bacteria; kingdom Bacillati; phylum Actinomycetota; class Actinomycetes; order Micromonosporales; family Micromonosporaceae; genus Micromonospora; species Micromonospora sp. 067-2. The sequence goes on from NZ_JAJPWB010000004.1 coordinate 324,059, forward strand.
GCGGGAGCACGGCTGAGCCGTACACCCGGGGTGTCGGGTCGGTGGCACGGCCCGGCACCGCCTCGCGGCGGCCTCGCGGCGGCCTCGCGGCGGCCTCGCGGTGGCCTCGCGGTGGTGGAGTGACATCTTGCACTGGGCTCTGCCGTCACCCCGTCCCGCGGTGCGACGATCCCGGGGAACCCGGGGACCGCGCAGGCGGCCTCGAGGAAGGAGACGGAGATGGTGGAGTCCACGCCGAACGAGGTGACCGCGCTGTACGGCGGTCCGGCAACACGACGGGTCCGCACCCGCGACCTGGTGGCCGCCAAGGAGCGCGGCGAACGGTGGCCGATGCTCACCTCGTACGACCAGTACACCGCGTCGATCTTCGACCAGGCCGGCGTGCCGGTGCTGCTGGTCGGCGACTCGGCCGCCAACAACGTGTTCGGCTACGAGACGACCCTGCCGGTCACCGCCGAGGAGCTGCTCCCGCTGGTACGGGCCGTGGTGCGGGCGACCCGGCAGGCACTGATCGTCGGTGACCTGCCGTTCGGCTCGTACGAGGAGGGTCCGGCCCAGGCGCTGCGCACCGCCGTCCGGTTCATGAAGGAGGGTGGCTGCCACGCGGTGAAGCTGGAGGGTGGCCGCCGCTGCGCCGCGCAGATCGCCGCGATCGTCGGCGCCGGCATTCCGGTGATGGCGCACATCGGCTTCACCCCGCAGAGCGAGCACACCCTGGGCGGCTACCGCGTTCAGGGCCGGGGCGACGCGGCCGACGAGGTGCTCGCCGACGCCCGGGCGGTGACGGAGGCGGGCGCGTTCGCGGTGGTGCTGGAGATGGTGCCCGGCGAGGTCGCCAAGCGGATCACCCACGAACTGCCGATCCCCACCGTGGGCATCGGCGCCGGCCCGGACACCGACGCGCAGGTGCTGGTCTGGCAGGACATGGCCGGGCTGCGCACCGGCAGGGCACCACGCTTCGTCAAGCGGTACGCGGACCTGGCGGGCGCCCTCACCGACGCCACCCGCCGTTTCGCCGACGAGGTCCGCGGCGGCGAGTTCCCGGCCGCCGAACACACCTTCTAGGCCCATGATCGCGCTCGATCCAGGATGTAGTGGCCTCCCGCAACGAGGAGGGGCCTCTTTCCAGGATCGAGCGCGATCATCACGCGGCGGCGCGGTGGGGCGGCGCGGTGGGCCGGCGCGGCGCGGTGGGGTGGGGCGGCGCGGGGCGGGGCTCAGATGTCGGTGACGCGGATGCCGGCGTGTGCCTTGTAGCGCTTGTTGACGGCGATCAGGTTGGCGGTGAACGCCTCGACCTGGTGGGCGTTGCGTAGCCGGCCGGCATAGATGCCGCGCATTCCGGGGATCCGGGCGGCGAGCGCGCCGACCACGTCGACCAGTTCGCGGTCCTCGGTGCAGATCAACACGTCCAGGTCGATCCGGTCGATCTCGGGGTTGGCCAGCAGCGGGGCACTGACGTGGTTGAACGCCGCGCAGACCCGGGAGTCGGGCAGTAACGCCGCGGCCTGCTGCACGGCGCTGCCCTCGGCGACGGTCAGCGCGTACGGGCCCTGCTTGTCGAAGCCGAGCGGGTTGACACAGTCGACGACGATCGTGCCGGCGAGAGGCTCGGCGAGGGCGGCGACGGTGGCGGCGTGTCCGTCCCACGGCACCGCGATGATCACCACATCGCTCCGTCGGGCCACCTCGTCGTTGGCCGCGCCGGTGACGTCGACGTCGGCAGGCATCCGGGGCAGGGCGGCGATCTCGGCCGCGGACTCGGCGGCCCGTTCAGCCGACCGGGAGCCGATCAGCACCGCCTGGCCGGCCCGCCCGAACCGGTAGGCGAGGCCCCGCCCCTGGTCGCCGGTGCCGCCGATGATGCCGACCGTCAGCCCGGACACGTCGGGCAGCGTGCTCGCGTCGTATGCCATGGGCTCATCCTCGCAAACCGCCGGCGGCGGGGCAGAGCCGGCAACGAGCCACAGCGCGCGGCGGGCCAGAACCGGCAACGAGCCACAGCGCGCGGCGGGCCAGAACCGGCAACGAGCCAGAGCGCGCGGCGGGTCTCGGCAGTCAGGCCACCTCGAACAGCACCGTGCGGGCGGTCGGGTCAGCCGTGACAAGTCGGACCCGGACCCGTTCACCGAGCGGCAGTTGGCCGAGGCAGCGGCCGCGTACCGGCGGGGCGTCCAGCGCGACCGTGCCGCCGGGCGGTCGGGGACGGGAGCGGCCGTTGGGTGGGGCGTCCACGTCCAGCACGGCCGCGTCGAAGGTCTCGCCCACCCGGGGCGCCAGCAGTACCGCCTCGGCCAGGTCGACGGCGCCCCGCGCGGCCGCCGAGGCGGTCCGGTCGGTGCTCGCCATCACCTCGGGCAGCCGTGGCAGCGCGGCGCGGGCCCAGTCGGGCACCGGCCGGCCCGCGTGCAGGGCCAGGCAGACCTCGGTGGCGTACCGGTCGGCCAGGCGCCGCAGCGGCGCCGTGACGTGGGCGTACGCCGCTGCAACCCCGCCGTGCTCCGGATGCTCCGGCGGCGCTCCGTCGAAGGCGGTGTACGCGGCACCGCGCATCAGTTCGGCCGCTTGGTCGATGAACGCGGCGGCGCGCGGTTGGGCGGCGTCGAGACCGGCGATCACCTGGCCCGGGCCGACGCCGTCCGGCCAGTGCACGCCCAGCGGCGCGGCGGCGGCCCGCAGCCGCTGCACCGCCTCCGGTTTCGGCGCCGGCATGGTCCGCAGCACGCCGACCCGGCCGGCCAGCATGATGTCGGCGGCGGCCATGCCGGTCAGCAGGGAGATCTGCGCGTTGTGCTCCTCCATGAGCGCCGGCGCGCGCAGCACCAGCCGCCACCCCTCGCCGTCGGGCTCCAGATCCTGCTCCGGCAGCGGCAGGTTGATGGCGCCGCGACGCAACCCTCGGGCAGTCAGCCGGTCGCCGATCTCGGGCAGTAGCTCGATCGGGTCCGGCAGCGACCCGGCGTCGGCTGCCGCCTGCACCCCGGTGTAGTCGAGTTTGGCCCGGCTGCGCACCAGGGCGCGTTCCAACTCGACGGCCACGGTGGCACCGTCGGCGTCCAGGTCGATGGTCCAGATCACCGCGGCCCGGTCGTCGTCGGGCAACAGGCTGGCCGCACCCTCGCTGAGCGTCCGCGGATGCAGCGGCACGTTTCCGTCGGGCAGGTAGATGGTCTGCCCTCGCCGCCAGGTCTCCGCCTCCAGCGCGCCGCCCGGCCGGACGTGCGCCGCGACGTCGGCGATCGCGTACCGCACCCGGTAGCCGCCACCCGGGCGGCGGGCGAGGTGCATCGCCTGGTCCAGGTCGCGGGACGAGGCCGGATCGACCGTGACGAAGGGTATGTCGGTGCGGTCGACGGGCGGCTGCGGCGGTGCGGCGGCCGCCTCGTCGGCCTCGCGCTGAGCGTCGGTCGGAAAGGTCTCGGGCAGGCCGAGCTCGCGGCGCAGCGCGCCGAAGTCGATGCGGGGCGCGAGTACGCGTCGGATGACCACGAGTCAATCCTGACAGTGCCGTGAGTGATCCGCTTCCGGTGACCGGCCGAAAATGCGCCAGGTCGAGCCGAACCAGCCGGGTCTACCCGCTCAGCCGGCGGTCTTCCCAGCGGCGCCGCGCGTACCCCGGGGGGTGGTGGTCCGCGCGGCGGCCGGGCCGGCCGGCGACTTGCGGGCGGTCACCGCGCGGGCCGGGGCCTTGGCCGCGACGGTCTTCTTCGCCGGGGCCCTCTTCGCCGCCGCCTTGCGCGCGGTGGTCGACGAGGTGCCGCTCACCTTCGCGGCCGGGGCCTTTCTGGCCGGGGCCTTGCGGGCGCCGCCGCTGGGGCGGGTGGTGGCGGTCTTCTTCGCCGTCGTCTTCGTCGCCGGCGCCTTCTTGGCGGCGGTCTTCGTGGCGGCCGTCTTCTGCGCCGCTGTCTTCTTCACGGCGGATGCGGTCTTCTTGACGGCGGACGCCTTGGTCGCGGTCTTGCGCCCCGGTGCCTTCGCGGCGGCAGTGGTCTTCTTCGCCGCCGCCGCCGAACCGGTGGTCTTCCTCGCGGCGCTCACCGTCTTCTTCGCCGTACCGGTGGTCTTCTTCGCGGCGGCGGTGGTCTTCCTGGCCGCGGACGCCGGGGCCCGCTTGGCGGTGGCGGTCGTCGTGCGGGTGGCGGTCGAGGTCTTCGCCGGCGCCTTCTTGGCCGCGGTCGTGGCCTTGGTCGTGGCCTTGGTCGTGGCCTTGGTCGTGGCCTTCTTCGCGGGGGCCTTCGTGGCCGCCGTGGTGGTCTTCTTCGCCGGGGCGCGCCCCGCGCCGCCGGCAGCCTTCCTGGCCGGGGCCTTCGCCGCCGACGCGCCCGCCGTGGACCTGCGGACGGGGGTGGTCCGGCTCGCGGCCGTGTTCCGCTCCGCCGCGGCGGTCTTCTTCGCGGTGGTGCGTCGGGCGGCCGGGCGGGTGGTGGCCTGCTGTGCTTCGGCCATCGTGGTTCCCTCCTTGGGGACGTGCTCTCGCGTGCGTCCTCGCGGAGCACGAAATATCTCGGCGCGGGCCGTCCCGCGCCGCCTACCTGTCCTCCCCGGCCCAACGAGCGTCCTCGGCATCCCACGCCTCGTTCCGCTCCTGCACTCGATGCAGGGCGTTCTCCGCGTCGGCCGCCGAGTCGTACGGGCCGAGAACGTGCTTCGCCGGGCACACGTCGGCGTCCGTCTCGACCCGGTGGTGCCGGGTGCACCAGTAGAACTGCCCACCACGTCCGCTGTCGCTCATGGGAATCACTGTGCACCGCGAACCGACCGGCCGCCACCGGATCGCACAAGTCGCCGACCCTCTCCACAGTAGATATGCATGACGCGTCGGGGGCGGGAACACCGAAACGCGTGGCACCGGAACACCGAAAGACGCGCAGGTCAGTCTCACCGCGCCCCGGCCTATGATCGCCGGATGGCGATACCGGACTACATCCTGGGGATGCGCAAACACGTCGGCCACGACCTGCTCTGGCTGCCCAGCGTCAGCGCGGTGGTCCGCAACGACACCGGTGAGCTGTTGCTCGGTCAGCGTGCCGACGACGGGCGCTGGTCGGTGATCAGCGGATTCGTCGAGCCGGGTGAGCAGCCGGCCACCGCGCTGGTCCGCGAGGTGCGGGAGGAGACGGGTCTGGACGTCGCGCCGATGCGGTTGTCCAGTGCCGTCTCGCACCCGCACACGTACCCCAATGGCGACCGCTGCGAATACCTGAACCTGGGTTTCCTGTGTCGACTGGTGGCCGGCACCGCCCGGGTCAACGATGACGAGTCGCTGGACGTGCGGTGGTTCCCCCTGGACCGGCTGCCCGAGCTGGACAAGCACGCCCTGCTGGTCATCGCCTACGCGCTGCGTGAGAACCAGTCGGCCGGTTACCTGCAGCCGGGCACGAGTTGGGACGACGTGCCCAGCTGAGCGGCACGGCTCAGACCGACGACGGGGTCGGCGCGAGGGCGACCGGCACGGCGGGCGCGGACCGGGCCGCCCGGATGGTGTACGCGAGCGCGTAGGGCATGCACGCCAGGTAGAACACGGGCTCCACCAGCACCCGGTTGGTGATCAGGAAGATCTCCCACGGGATGGGCCGGGGTAGGCCGAAGTTCCAGTTCGTCCACGAGGCGAAGAGCCACAGCGGCGCGGAGGTCCGGTCGACACTCTCCCGGGCATCGATGACCGGCCCAACGCCGATGCCGCCCGGGAAGGTGTCGACGACGGCGAGGATCACCGCGAGGTCGGCGGCGGCGAGCGCGCCGAGGACGCCCACCCACCACGCTGCGCGGAGCCGACCCCGCGCGGCGAGGTTCGCGGCGGCCCAGAGGGCCAGCGTCAGGCCGGCCAACCAGAGCAACAGACCTGGTACGGCGCCGGCCAGGCCGTCCGGGTAGATGACGTACAGGAGCGGAACCGCTGTCGCGCCGATGGGCAGCACCACGCCGAGCGCGATGCGCAGCGGGCCGTCGATGGCGCTGTGCCGGGCCCAGCGCGCGGCGAACACCGCCAGCAGCAGCGCGAGCCCGACGGTGATCGCCGCCCAGAGCGGCCTCTGCGCCCGCTCCGACCACCTCTCGGTCATCAGCCAGCGCTGGATCGGGTACAGGGCGTACGCACTGGCGAGCACGATCCCGACGCAGGCGACCGGGGACAGCAGCAACGCGGCCACCGTTTGACCAGCCCGCCCGCGCGTGAGCCTGCGGTCGACGAGCGGGGCACCGGCGCGACTGACGGCGAGGCTCAGCGCGAAGCCGACCATCTTCGTCCGGCGACCGCTCTCGGCGAGCACGTGCACCTCTGCGACCCACTCGCGGCGCAGGTCGTCGCGGATCTCGGCCGGCCAGCGGCGCGCGGCCAGTTCGAGCAGCACCTCGGCCGCTCGGCGGGTCACCATGCTGGCGCTCCGGTGGGCTCGGCGCCGCCCCACGAGGGACGACCACCGGGGATCGCGGCGCGCAGGTCGGCGAGCGCCCGCCGGGCCAGCGCCACCCCTTCGGCCGTCAGGCGGTAGTAGCGACGGGCTGGCCGGCCGGCCGCGACGGGATCGATCGCCTCCCAGTCGGCGGCCAGCCAGCCGGCCCCTGTGAGCCGGTGCAGCACCGGATAGAGGGTGCCGCTGGGTAGGCCGGTCAGACGCATCAGGTCCAGCCCGTACCGCTGCGCGTCAGGCTCGGCGAGCAGCGCCGCGAGCACCTTCGCGACCGGAATCGTGATCCGCATCGGACCACTGTATCGGTTCTCTACATAGGGGTGGGTACCCGTTGAACGGGAATCCACAACTCGGCGTCCGCACTCGGTGCCGTTCGCGGCCACTCGGACCCGGGAGGTGGTCCACCCCGGTGCCCACTTTCCGGCCGGTCAGCGCTCGACCGCCGCCTCGGCGCGTGGCCGATGTCGTAGGCTGGCGGACTTTGCTTCTCGAGGAGGTTGCCGTGGTCGAGTATCCGCAGGACGTCGTGCAGCGCTTCCACGGCACCCCCGAGCAGGTGGACGCCGGCCTGGTGGGCGAGCGGCCACGGACGTGGGCTTCCGTCGTCATCGAGGAGTACGACCCGGCCTGGGCGCATCGGTTCGCCGCCGTCCGCTCGTCGCTCGCCGAGGCCCTGGGTGGCCTGATCATCGCTGTGGAACATGTCGGGTCCACGGCGGTGCCGGGGCTGGTGGCCAAGCCCGTCATCGACATCGACGTGCTCATCGAGAACACCGCAGACGAGTCCAGCTATCTGCCCGCGCTGGAAGGCCTCGGATACCGACTCGTTCTCCGGGAGCCATGGTGGCAGGGGCATCGGATGCTCCTCAGCCCCGCCGAGGACGTCAACCTGCACGTCTGGCCGCAGGGTGCGCCGGAGCCCGTCCGGCACCGGCTGTTCCGCGACTGGCTGCGCTCGCATCCGCAGGACCGCGAGTTGTACGCCGCGAGCAAGCGCCGCCTCGCGCGGGACACCGCAAGCCGTCCGCGCGACTACAGCCTGGCGAAGAACGACGTCATCGACGGGATCTACGCGCGCATCTTCGCCGCCGCCGAAGGTCGTGCGTAGATCTTTGGACAGTTACCGTTACCAGCTAACGGAAACTGTCCAAGATCTGGTGGCGGCCCCCGGATGCAGTCAGCCAGCCAGCAGAACGGGGTCGCAAGTCACCGCCAACCGTGACCTCTCAGCGGGTCCGCTGCTGCATGATCCAGGTGGGCACGGGCTCCGAGAGCGAGTCCACCACCTCCCAGCCGGCGCGGCGATACAGCTCCACGTTGGCCGGGTTGCTGGTCTCCTCCCAGATAGCGACGGACGCACCCCCACCGATCGTCCAGATCGACGACCTGTGCACCCGCTTGTCGAAGAGGTTTCCGAAGAAGGCTGCGGCATACCGCGGATACGTTCTCGCGTCGGGGAACAGGTACCGCAGAACGGGATCGTTGACGAACGCGGCCACCAGCGAACCGACCACCGTGTCGCGGGCCGCCGGGGTGGCGATGGTGATGTCGGACGCTGTCACAGCAATCGACACTATCCCGAAAAGCACCTTGACTCGGCGACGGTGCCAGGACGGAGACTCGTCCCATGGACATTGACGACTACCGGCGGCACTCCCCCTACAGCGATCCCGGTCGGCACGGCGGGCTCCTCGACGCCGTGCCCGCCGACATTCCCACCGTGGCGGCGACCGTCCGCAACGTGATCGTCCACTACCGGGCCGGTGGCGTCGAGCTGCCCAGCGACCGGCTGGACGAGGTGAACTGCCGCTGGGTGGACCGCATCCTCGACACCGACCAGTCCCGCTTTCCCCTGCCCCTCACGACCGAGCGCACGGTAGCCGACCGGGTAGCCGGCTGCTGCCGGGACCACACCCTGCTCTCCGTCGCGATACTCCGCCAGCACCGCATTCCCAGCCGCAGCCGGGTCGGCTTCGCCTCCTACTTCTCGCCCGGCTGGTATCACGATCACGTGCTGGTGGAGTACTGGAACGGCCACCGCTGGGTCTGGGCGGATCCGGAGATCGACCCCGGTGGCGACTGGCAGTTCGACGGGTACGACATCGACCCGAAGGCTGGACTCTTCGACTCGGCAGCTCGGGTGTGGTCGGCCTACCGGGCCGGGACGATCGACCCCGACGTCTACGGCGTGAGCCCGGAGCTGCCGATCCGTGGCGACTGGTTCATCCACGACTACGTCCTGCTCGAACTGGCCCACCGGCAGACCGACGAGCTGCTGCTCTGGGACAGCCTCGACGCGATGACCGACGACGTCACCACCGCCGACCTCACCCTCGTCGACGAGATCGCCGCCCTGCTGCTCGCCGCCGACGACGGCGACGAGGCCGCGGAGAAGGCGCTCGCCGACCGGTACGCGACCGACGCACGTCTGCGTCCCGACGATCGAGTGCGCAGCACCTCACCGGTCTCCGGCACGATGAGCGTGGTGGATCTGCGCCGCTGATCGGGCCTATCCGAAGGTGAAGGCGTACGCCTCGGCGCCGGGCTCGCCGAACGTGATCTCCAGGGTCCGCTCGCGGACCGCGCCGTTCTGGCGTACGAGCTGGTGGAGGCGGCCGTCCTGGAGCACGCCGTTGCCGTCGGAGTCGACGTCGACTCCGTGTGACGGGCCGGGTGGCTCGCCGTCGAGGAGCACGCGGAACGGGATCGATGACCCCGCTCCGGGGGCCAGCACGAGATGCGCGTCGCGTGCGTGGAACCGGACGGCGACGCTGCCGCCGGCCCGGTCGACCACGACGTTCTCCACCCCGATCGTCCACTCGCCAGCCAGGCCCCACTGGTTGAGGCTCAGGCTCTCCGGCAGCTCGTAGGCGCGGCGCTCGTCGAGCACGGCGCCGTTCGGCGACGCGAAGTCCTCGCCGCGACCGAAACCGAGGTACGTCTCGGGTGTACGCAGGTTGTCCCAGTCGGCCTCCGCCTCCGGGCCGAGACCGTCGACGGCAACGGGTTCGCGCTCGATGCCGAGCAGTTGCTGCAGGACGCGCTCGGACTGCTCGTAGCGCCCCTCACCGAAGTGGTCGTCTCGGATCACGCCGTCGGTGTCGACGAAGTAGAGCGCCGGCCAGTAGTGGTTGTCGAAGGCGTTCCAGATCGTGTGGTCGTTGTCGACCGCGACCGGGTAGTCGATCGCTCGTGCCGCGACCGCCCGTCGCACCCACTCGACGTCGTGCTCGAACGAGAACTCCGGCGTGTGCACCCCGACGACGACCAGCCCGTCGTCGCGGTAGGCCCGCGACCAGGCACGGACGTACGGCTCCTGGCGCAGCCAGTTGACGCACGTCAGCGTCCAGAAGTTCACGAGAACGGCGCGCCCACGCAGGTCGGCGGGACCCAGTGGCGCGGAGTTGAGCCACTCGGCCGCCCCGTCGAGCGGGGGCAGGTGCGGAAGCCCGGACGTGGCCATCTAGCGCAGCGACCGGAAGGCGGTGCGAAGCTCCTCGGAGAAGATCTTCGGCTGCTCCCAGGCAGCGAAGTGCCCACCCGTGTCGAGCTTGTTGTAGTAGACGAGGTTCGGGTACGCCTGCTCGGCCCAGCTCTGCGGGGCCTCGTAGAGCTCGTCGGGAAAGACGCTCACGGCGACCGGGACGTTGACGCCCTTGGCGGCGAAGAACGAGAGCTTGTTCTCCGCGTACAGGCGGGAGGCGGAGATCGCCGTGTTCGTCAGCCAGTAGAGCGAGATGTTGTCCAGGATGTCGTCGCGGGTGAGGCCCGCGGTGGCGCCCTCGAAGACCTGCGAGATCAGGTGCAGACTTTTCGCGTCGTGGTCGAGCAGGAAGGACGCCAGGCCGACCGGAGAATCCGCCAACCCGGTCAGCGTCTGCGGACGCGTCGCCATCATGAGGGCGTAGGCGACGTGTTTCCAGACGTAGTCCAACTCCGTGGCCGCACGCATCTCGTCGTCGGACAGACCCGACGGCAGCGAACCCATGGCGTTGTTCGCGCCGGTGGTGTCGCCCTGGAACACCAGGTCGATGTCGGGTGGGACCGCACCCGCCATGTTGGTGTGGATGCCGAGCAGTTCCGGAGGCGCCTGCACCCCCATCTGGTCCACGACGACCGCACCCCAGTCGCCGCCCTGCGCGACGAACCGCGAGTAGCCCAGACGCTTCATCAGCTCCGTCCAGGCGGTCGCGATCTTTTCCGGGTTCCAGCCCGACGACGTCGGCTTGCCCGAGAACCCGTGACCGGGCAGCGACGGAATCACCAGGTGGAAGGCGTCCGATGCGCTTGCGCCGTGTGCCGTGGGATCGGTGAGCGGCTCGATGATCTTCATCTGCTCGATCACCGACCCGGGCCAGCCGTGGGTGACGATGAGCGGCAGCGCATCCTCGTGCTTCGAACGCACGTGGAGAAAGTGGATGTCCACTCCGTCGATGGCGGTCACGAACTGGGGTACGGCGTTCAGCCGCGCCTCGATCGATCGCCAGTCGTACTCCTTCTCCCAGTAGCGGGCAACGGCCTGGATCGTCGCGAGTGGCACGCCCTGCGACTGGTCGTCGACGGTTTCCTTTTCCGGCCAACGCGTCGCCGCGATGCGCCTCCGCAGGTCATCAAGGTCCGCCTGAGGGATTTCCACCGTGAACGGGCGAATCTCCGTCGTGCGGGGGCGTGCTGTGGTCTTGACAGCCATGCGTGCTTTCCTCTCGGTCTGAGCTGGTGGGGGGCACCTCGGCCGGGCCTGGACCGCCTTCCCGTGATCGCGGACGGCTAACGGTGTCACTGGGCCTTCGGCGCCGGCCCCACCTCGACACCGGCGGCCTGCCGGACCATGTGATTGGCATCGGTACGGGAGATCGCAGTGGCGCGCAGCAGGTCTCTGGCGATGGTCCGGACCTGGGCCATCACCACGGTGCCCGACAACCCCAGGCCCTCGCGCGCGGCCTGGCCGGCCTCGTGGACCGCCCGCAGTGCCTGGTGCCGAGCCGATGACGGCTCGCGTCCCCGGATGAACTCCAGATGCAGCTGCCGGACGGCGCCACCCAGGTCGATGACGGCATCGCTGAGCGCCGCAGGAATCGCCTCACCGTCACTGATCGCGGTGTACGCGCGTCGGGCCAGGCCACGGCCACCCAGCACGGCCCGGTCCAGGTGCTCGGCGCCGGCGCGGTACTCCCGCAGCGTGTTGCGCCAGCGGAGGCGTTGGGGCGAGTATCTGACCACCTCGGCACCGCCCTGAACGGCGTCCGAGAGCTGGGCCAACTGCGCGCCCATCGCCCGCAGCCCACCGAGCGCGGTGTCGACGGCCTTCGCATCGCGGCGGGCCAGCGCCTGACCCACCGTGGTGAACTGGTGCGCCAGGTTGTCCAGCTCCGGGCCGGCGGCCCGCTCGACGATCCGCAGCGGGTTGAGCGGAAACAGCAGGAGCACCACGGTGAGAGCCGTCGCGCCTCCGATGACGGCGTTGAACACCTGCGGCGCGTCGACCCGGGCATGGGCGGGGGCGATGCTCGACACCAGCACGGCGGTGCCGCCCGCCTGCGTGATCAGGCCACCTCGCCCGTAGAGGGCGATCGCGGTCACGATGGTGGCCGTCACGATGAGCCCGATCTGCCAGGCCCCACGGTCGATCATCACGACGAGCCCGTCGGCGATGGCCGCGCCCAGTGCCACCCCCACGACGAGTTCGACCGTACGGCGCAACCGTTGCCCGGCCGCCGCCGCGACGGTGCCGACCGCCGCGATGGGCGCGAAGACCGGGTTGGCGTCGAAGTCGATGGCGTCGGCGATCGTCCAGGCGAGGCCCGCCGCAATACCGGCCTGCACCGCGACGACGAGGTAGATCCCGAGTTGCCGGCGCCGCTCCCGCCCGGTGGTCCGCCGCTTGGACCGCCACCGACGGATCACCTCGTCGGCGCGGTCGTCGTGGGCGTCACCGGGGCGATCGGTCCGCGCGTCGGGAGTGTGTCGTCGCCCTCGCATGGCCCGGACTACCCCGATCGCCTGCGGGCAAGCGACGCCGGTCCGGCGATCAGTTTTCTGGTGACCCGACCCGGCCGAACCCGTCTGCGCCCGATCGCGGGTGCCATAGCCTCGATGGTGACGCCGGGTGGCTGAGGGTGGGTGATCGGTAGACATGGCCGTTCCTGACGAGGGGTCCGCCACGGCGCTTGCCCGTGAGCTGTCCGGGCGGGTGTTCCGACCCGGCGACCCGCGGTACGACGATCTTCGAAAGCCCTGGTTGCAGGTCGTCGACCAGCATCCGAAGGTGATCGTCGACGCCGCCTCGGTGTCGGACGTCGTCACGGCGGTCACCTACGCCCGCACGCAGCGCATACCGCTCTCGGTGATGGCCACCGGCCACGGAATCGTCGGACCCTGCGACGACGGCCTGCTGCTGCGCCTGTCCGCGATGAGGAACATCTCGGTCGACACCGCGAACCGCACCGCGACGTTCGGCCCCGGCGTCACGTCGGGGGATCTGCTCGGCGCGGTCGAGCCGGAGGGCTTGGCGTACCCGCTCGGGCAGGTGACCAGTGTGGGAGTGACCGCGTTCAGCCTCGGTGGTGGCCTGGGCTGGCTGGTCCGTCATCTGGGATCCGCCGCCTCGCACGTCCTCGCCGTGCAACTCGTCCTCGCCGACGGGACGGTGACGCGGGCCGACGAGACGCAGAACGCCGATCTGTTCTGGGCCCTCCGCGGCGGTGGCGGCAACTTCGGTGTCGTCGTGTCGCTCACGATGGCGCTGCGGCCCATTCCCGAGGTGGTCGGCGGGGAGTTGTACTTCCCGATCGAGCGCGCCGCCGATGTGCTGCGGTTCTATCGGGACTGGGCCGCAGGGCTACCCACCACGACCAGCACCGTCTGCCGACTCCTCGCCGCACCACCCGAGGACAGCGTCCCCGCGCAGATCCGGGGCCGGACGGTCTGCATGTTCGGCCTCTGCCACGCCGACCCGGCGACCTCTGACGCGATTCTCGCGCCGTTGCGGGGCCTCGGGACGCCGCTGCTCGACTCGGTCAGGCGCCAGAGGCTGTCCGACGTGGCGAACCTCGATCCCGCCTCCCACGCCGCCGGCTCCCCGACGTACTCGCACGTCGAATACCTCAGCTCGCTCTCCGACGAGGTCATCGACGGTCTGGTCCGGATCGCGCACACCACCATGCCTCCCCTGATGCAACTGGAGGTGCAGCAGCTGGGCGGCGCGCTCGCCGACGAGGTGGGCGCCCACCAGGCCTTCACTGCGCCGTCGGCGCCGTTCCTGCTGCACGCGGTGACGCCAGCGGTCACGGCGCCGATGGATCAGATCGCCGCCGCCACGACCGACGCCTTCGCCTCGCTGGGCGACGTGTACACGGGCGAGGCGTACTTCAACTTCCTCCGCGGGGACCAGCAGGACCGGGTGGGTGACGCCTTCGGGGCCGACACGTTCCGGCGCCTACGAGAGATCAAGGCCACCTACGATCCGGACAACATGTTCCGGTTCACCCTGAACGTTCCACCGACCTGACCACGCGTCGTCCGGGAGTCGTCCACCGCATCGCGGGGTAAGGAGAGGGCCGTAACCGGACAGGTCGGAGGGTCGACGGGTGACACGGAGCAGGACGCGAGGGACGGTCGTCGGTCTCCTCGTACTCACAATGCTGGTTGGTGGTTGCCGGCCGGACGAGGCGCGACGCGCCGACCGGCCGCTCGCCGGCCCGACCAGATCCGACGTACACACCGCCGTCGGCGACCGGGGTGACCTCCGGGACGCCACCTTCGTGCTGGTGAACGGCGCGGACGTGGTCCGGGTGCGCAGCGCCGACCTCGGCGACGACCTCTACCGCGTCTCGACGCCCGCGGAGGCCAAGGTCCGCCCGGCGGTCACCGTGGCCGACGGCTCGGTGCTGGCCGGGCTCGCCGCGTCGGACGGCGCCGGCCCCGCGCTGGTCGAGGTGACACTGAACGAAGCGGTACGCTGGCGTGTCCGCCTCGGCGGCGGCGCGCAGGAGGAAACTCTCGATCTGCGCAGCGGCCTGGTCGACGAGGTCGAGTTCGCCGCCGGCACCAACCGGGCGGAGGTGACCCTGCCACCGGCCAAGGGCACGATCCGGGTGTCGATGACCGGGGGCGCCAGCCGCCTCCTGGTGCACCTCGCCGGCGACGCGCCGGTTCAGGTACGCGCCGGAGGTGGAGCCGCCCGGGTGACCGTGGACGGCGACAGCAGGTCCGGCGTGGCCGGCGGCACCACCCTCACACCGGCCGGTTGGGCCGCAGCTGGGGACCGCTACGACATCGACGCCGTCGCGGGCGTCTCGGAACTGACCGTCGACCGGACGCCGTGAGGCGCCGCTCGGGCCCGGTCCGGTTTCGACAAACGAACAGAAGGATGGTTTCCGATGGCAACGAATGACCTTCCCGGCGGCACGTTCCCGATGGGTGGGGACCTGACGGTCCCCCGGATGGGGTACGGCGCCATGCAGCTCGCCGGTCCGCACGTGTTCGGCCCGCCCGCCGACCGCGCGGCCGCCGTGGCGGTGCTGCGCGAGGTGGTCGAGCTGGGCATCACCCACATCGACACCAGCGACTACTACGGCCCGCACGTCACCAACGAGATCATCAAGGAGGCGCTGCACCCCTACCCGGCCGACCTGCACATCGTGACCAAGGTCGGGGCGCGCCGCGACGCGGAGGGCGGCTGGCCGAAGGCGCTGAGCCCCGAGGAGCTGCGCCAGGCCGTACACGACAACCTGACCAACCTCGGGCTGGAGCAGCTCGACGTGGTCAACCTGCGCGTCGGCGGGTTCGACAAGCCCGAGCCGGGCTCGATCGCCGAACCCTTCGAAGCGCTGGCGCGCCTGCAGCAGGAAGGGCTGATCAAGCACCTGGGGGTCAGCACCGTCAACGCCGAGCAGGTCGCCGAGGCGCAGTCCATCGCGCCGGTCGTGTGCGTGCAGAACCTCTACAACCTCGCCAACCGTGCCGACGACGACCTGATCGACGCGCTCGCCGCCCAGGGCATCGCCTACGTGCCGTACTTCCCGCTCGGCGGGTTCACGCCGTTGCAGTCCGACGCCCTCCAGCGGGTCGCGGAACGGCTCGGCGCGTCCCGGATGGCCGTCGCCCTCGCCTGGCTGCTGCAGCGTTCCCCGAACATCCTGCTCATCCCCGGCACGTCGTCGGTGGCACACCTGCGGGAGAACGTGACCGGCGCCAGCCTGATCCTGTCCAAGGAGGACGTGGCCGAGCTGGACCACATCGCCAGCTGAGCGGTTCACGCTCGGCCCCGCAAACTCATTGTCGATGTGACTGGCGAGGCCGGCGGGCCAGGGACACCCAGCCGAGGAACCTGACGTGCATCGCGGGCAGGTTCGGGTGCAGGCCCAGCCCGTGTACGTCGTCGATCGCCTCGTGCATCGACGCGGCCAGGTAGAACGCCAGGGCGATCGAATGGCCGTAGAACTCGGCCACGAGGTCGAGCTGAGCCGGGCGACACGGCCAGGGCGCGGCGCAGTTGCGGCACAACCACGCCGGGCGCATCGGCAGGTGCGGGCGAGGGCGAGCGGTCATCCGACCCGCACCGGAGCTCGACGGACGGGCCGGCGTTCGGCGGTCTTCGCCGGTGGGGTGGGCGGGGCCTGCAACCGCACGCCCGCCCGCATCACGAACAGCTCGCGTCGCGCCACCGCGTCGCCCGCCGCGTTCAGCTCGTAACCCTCAATCCACACCCACCCGTCGTACGTGTGCCGCTCGGGCAACTCACGGATGACGCGCACGACAATCGGGCGGAGGAACTGCACGCTCGCGGCGGTGGTCAGGTGGACCACGTCGCCGGCCTTCATCGTCCCGATCACCGTGTCGCCCACCGGTACGCGGGGGCACGGTTCGCGCCCGGGCGCCGGAGGGGCGGAACGATGAGTCCGGGCGGCCACGGGCCGTAGGGGGCAATCGGTGCATCCGGGTTCGCGGGCGGCGGGCTAGCCGGCTTGGGCTCGGGCTTCTCGGGCTTGTCGTCGGGCACGGTCTCCCCTGGGTGCCGTTGGGAAGGGGCCGCTCCCGTGAGTGCTCGCCCGTCGGGAGCGGCCCCGCTACGAACGCGACCGCCGGGTCTCGTGGTCCCTACCAGCCGCGCCATCTGGTGACACTCTGATGTGGAGACCACTACGCTCGGAAGACATTCCAGGCGTCCGGGCTGAGCTGGCCGAACAGCTTCGAGGCGTGTGGAGTCCCGGGTAGTCGATCTCCGATTTGAGGAGCGCTGTATGGCTGACGTGCCGAGTCCCCTGTCGGACTTCATCGTGAGCGAGATCCGCCGCGCTCGCGGAGCGTCCGGCATGACGCAGGAGGCGTTCGGCCGGGCAGCGGGCTTCAGCGCCTCGCACGTCAGCGCCGTCGAGAGCGGCACCCGAGCGCTGACGATGGACTTCATCCGGGGAGCGGACCGCGCCTTCAGAAACGACGGGCTGTTCGGACGTCTGGTGGTGAAACTTGGTGCACCGTCGTGGTTTCTGCCGTGGCTGGACGCCGAACGCGGCGCGCGACAACTTCGCCTCTTCGAGCCACTACTGATCCCGGGCCTACTCCAGACCGAGAACTACGCCCGTGTTGTGATGCGCTTGAACGACCTCATGTCGGCCACGGAAATAGACCACCAGGTAAGCGCCCGTATGAGTCGACACAAGATCCTGACCGGGGACACACCGCCACAGGTGGTGGCCGTGCTGGACGAGTCCGCGCTTCGCCGCGGTGGCGACGAGCATGCCGGCATCATGGCCGAGCAGATCGCCCACCTCATCACCGTCGCAGAGCTGCCGCACGTTCACGTGCACGTGGTCCCGACAGGTGCCGGCCTCCACATCGGGCTGTCCGGGCCGTTCGCTTTGGCGCGCGCCAGCGACGGGGCCTGGACGGGGCACCTCGAAAATCAGCTAGGCGGGATCGTGGTCGATAACGAAGATGGGCTACATACTCTTCAGGCGAGGTGGGAGAACGTCCGGAACGAAGCGCTCCCGCGCCGACAGTCCAACGAGCTGATGAAGGAAGTGCACAGCGATCATGGACCTCACTAACGCCACCTGGCGCAAGTCCCGGCGCAGCGGTTCGTCAGGGGGCAACTGCGTCGAGGTCGCTGACAACCTGCCCGGTGTCGTCGGCGTCCGGGACAGCAAGGATCCTGCCGGCCCGGCACTAACCTTCGGTCCGGCGGCCTGGCGAGCGTTCGTAACCCAGATCGCCCAGCGACCGTAACCGACAACAACCGCGAAAGCACTGCCACGATGCGACGGGCACCCGCGATTCCAGCCCTCGCACCGGCGGAGGTTCTGCCAGAACAGGTCGAGCAGCCAGAGGAAGTGAACGGCGTCCCAGGCGGCGCGGCGGTAGTCGTACCGGGCGGGGTTGACCGGGGTGCCGTCGGGGCGGACCGGGCCGTACGAGTCCCATGTTGACACTTGATAAGACAAGTGCCAGGTACGGTGACCGGGTGCCCACCCCGCACTACGGACAGCCCCGTTACCGGGTCATCGCGGACCAGCTCAGGGAACGCATCGAAAGCGGCAGCATCCCGCCGGGCGCGCTCCTGCCAACGGAGAGCGCCCTCACCACCGAGTTCCGGGCAAGCCGGGGCACTGTTCGTCAGGCCGTCCTACGCGAGACGGTCTGGTCATCACCGAGCACGGACGCGGCACCTCGGCAGCGCCGACCGCCATAAGGACGGCCCAGAAAAAACCGAGGAGTCAGACACCGAACTGCGTGAGATGCGGCTGACCCCGAGCTCGCAGCACTCTTCGGCCTTGAGGTCGGCGCAACCCTGATCGGACACCAGCAGGTCAATCGACGTAGCGGAGTCGTCGAATCAGTCGTCAGAAGCTAACGACTACACCGCCCGGGAAAGTAGGGCACGCGCACCTTCTACACGTGGCGCAGAGCGATCAACTGGTATTGACCGTGTTGGTGTCGGCCCTTACGTCTGAACTCGTGGCTCTTGGCGTCGATTGGACCGCTAAGCCGCAGTTCGAGGCGCATAAAGAGGCGGTTCTCGCGAAACGAAAGAACGAGACCAAACTGGTCAAGCAACTTCAGTTAATGCGGCAACTGCTGCTTCGTGTCTCAGTCTTCCCAGGGCGAACCCCCGAGGGCCTATCCGTGAGGTTGGCTATTGTCCGAGAGGTTACCCGAATCACTGCAAAAGCAGCGGTAGGGGGGCGGATCCGCCCATCGATGATGCTTTCACTCAAGTTGCACCACGTTGGAGCACCACTGAACGGAACGATCTTCCCTGCTACGCAGACCTCTCTGCGGAACTTCAATTCTCGAACCCATTGAAGGGGGCTTAAAAGGGTGCTCGCTTACGCAGCTCGAACTCTAGATGGCTCACAACTCCACATTGGCGAATTAGCAAGCGGAGCCGCCACTATGATGTTATTTGCCGCAGGCTGAAGATAGACCGAGGGAAGGTAGGCGCCTTCAAAAAACGCGACGGTCAGTCATTTCCGTAGTCCTCACCGCCATACAGCATGCTTGTGTCAACATTGCTCTCCCAGCCCTCGTAACGATCTTCGGAATATTCGATGGTACGAAGCCGCGGGATCCCCGCCGCAATAACCTTTGCGGTGTCATCCAGCTCTAATCCGCAGATCTCACAGGCAAGGCCGGTTGCAAGGTGAATAACGCTGTGAACTATCTCGCCAGTGTTCCCGTCGTACTTGCTTCTTGTTGTGCGGCCCGGAGTTAGTTGAAGTGGAGTCTGATTGCCGCAGGCAGGGCATGCAACTCCGTAGAGGATTACGCGCTTATGGCCACCAGGAGTGTGCGTCACCGCCCTGATCCGCGCCTCACGCTCCGGTGCTGTCAGGTGTTCATACATGTACTTCGACTTCTCTATCAATGCGCGCACGGCTTGCTGAACTACACGGTCCACTTCGACACTTAACTGCTCAGCGTGCGCAATAATGCCAGCATCAAGGGCGTCAGACATAGGCATCTTTAAGTACTCACAAAGCGCCTTAACGACGGCCAAAAACCGGGGGAGCCACTGCTCCTCTGGAATTTCGGCCAAGGCAGCGTCGGCCGAGTGCAGCTCCTGATTGCGCAAATTGGCAAGGAATATGGCGTCGCGCTGTCGGTCATCCCCGAAGCTTTCGATGACAAATTTGAGTCGGTCCACCACCGTTTTCGTCGTAACCGATCGAGGGTGCGCGTCAGCCTTAGTGATACCTGCTGCATGCAAAAGACTATTGCCCTCGGGTGCCGCAAGTAGTGAGGGATGCATCTGTGAAAGAGGAGCGCGAAGGAGGAATTCAAGGCCGAGCAGGAGCCATAGTACGAACTCGTCGTCATCCTCGTCATGATTGGCCGCGCGGTTGAAATACAGTTTTGCTTTGGCGACAAAATCCTCGTAGCCCCACATTGGATTTCCCTTAATCTTAGTGAACGTAGAGTCGTACTAACTCGCGGGGGGCGGTTGTGGTGATGGGCGGGCGGCGATGGAGGTTCCGTCGATTATCGATGAAGGCAACGCGACCGGGCAGCCAAGCCACTTCAGCAGTCGGTGGGGTGTCATCAATGACGTTCGCAACCCGTTGCCATTGCGGATCCACAACCTCACAGGTTCTCGGATCCCAGCGCAGCATTGGTTTACCATTTGAATGGATAATGGCTGGGAGGTATCTAACCCACCCCGTTTTATCCCTTGCCCGCAATACCACCTTGGACAATAGTTGCGCAGCGTCCAGAGTGGATTCGTGCATGAAATCAAGCAGCTGGGTTGGTTCTGAGACAGCTGACGCGCTTATACACTGCATAACAAGTAGTTTCGGCGGCACAGATGCGACCGCTCCGTCAATATGCCACGGGAACCTGCCCAGCCCGTAACGTCCGGAAAGACTCCACGGATGTGCAGCGTCTTCCTGCTTTGGGGTCAGCGTCTGCCAACCACCTGTCACCACACCTAACTGTTGGGCAAGGCGCTCGGCCAGGAGGGTGTCACAGTGGTCACTGACCGCATACCCTTGGTTGGATAGATCGGTCGTGATCGACGCATAGAGATCGGCGAACGCTGGACCGGACATGAAGTCCACGCTACCTGTTCAGAGCGCAGGGGTGGGATTCCAGAGATGCGGGTTACCCGTCCACGGCTCATCGACGGCTGTACGGCAACCTATGATGCAGCCCAGGTCGAACGACGGATCCGCCCGATAGGAGCTAATCGACGCCAGGCGAGAATTTCAGGGTTCGAGTCCCTGGCGGCCCACCTCTTACCTATCCTGAGCTGCGGAAATGCCCAACAAAGATCATCGGTTACAACCTAGATCCGATCTTGCTCGGTGGAGGGTTCCCGCCACTGGCCGTCTGCCTGCCGCAGGAGGTTTGCCTACCAAGCCGCGCGGGCGGTCCTTTTTCGGCAGCCAATTAAGGCGGCCCGCTTCGCGGGCCGCGCGCGCCGCCGAACCGGGGCCGCCCAGATGGGGCCGCCGCCGCTCCTCTGGTCTTCGGCCGCCGGCGCGCCGGTTGCAGCCCGCCTGCAGCGCGGAACATGGCGAAGCCTCGGGCCGCTGGTAAGAGCGATTCCTGGGCTGGTGAGATTGCCGCCGCTGACAGCGAGACACTAATGGGCGACCCAATTGCGAAGAGCAGGCACTCCGGCTCCGGGAGGTTCCCGACTACCGACGACCCAGGCGGAGCCGAGCAGACTAGGGCCAGATCCACAGGGTGTGGGTCGACGCCAGACGCGAACAGGAGCGGGGTTTGCGGGAAGCACTAGGCGTGGTTCTGCGCCTTCTTTGCCTTCCAGAGAAAGTACATAGGCGATACATTCACCTGCTTGCGCTCCTTGAAATACTCAGATATCTGGTTTACGGGGAGAGTCGTCGCCACAGCCGCTCCCAGCATGGCTGCCGCCCAGGGAGCAGTGACCACTGAGGCGACGGTAGTTGCCGCGACTCCAAGGACCAGACCGCTGCTGGAACTCTGCCACAGAGAACTCCTGCTTGCCGAGATACGCCGCTCAAGATCTGCCAGCGCTGGCTTCAACTGCTCTTGCCAGGCCAATTCACCGATCAACTGCGGGGAAGCTGCAGGTATTTTCTCAAGCGTAGTTGCCACCGCTTCCCGCAATGCTGCACGAAATGCTTCAAAATGCGCCGACTCGCGCTCTCGAAGCTCAACGATCTGCTTGGTAGTTAGACTGCTCAGGATTGGAACTTTGAGCTGGGTTGCAACTTCATCGACGGTCAATCTGGGGCGGGAGCTCTCCGAATCACGATCGAAGTATTGAGGCACCGCCATTGATGCCATAGGAAGACCCATCATTTGAGCCGCCGCTGCATCGAAAACAACGGCCATTAGGTCGCGCCTTAGAATCTCTTCGGCAACGGCAGCCTTCTTGGGAGCCGTCTTTCTTCTATACCGCTTACCAATCGACCCAAAGAACAAGGGTTCAGAGATGTATCCGTACCAATCGCGGGGCTGCCTCTGCTCCACCCTCACTAAGCCTGCGCGGCTTAAGCGTTTGGCCATTTTCGCGATTCTCTCGCGATCAGCCATTTCCGCGAGTCCGAGCGCAGCCGCATGGTCCTTGAAGTGATGGTCACAGAAGCATGACGGCTTATTTGCAAAGATGATGTGGTTGGAAATTCCAGTACTTCTTAAGTAGAGCAAGCACTCCATTTCACGGACCGCCATGTGAATTGCAACAGGTCGTTCATCGGGATTTTTGATGGCTTCGCTTAAATCGGTATAATCACGCGCACTCGGTCCTTGCATTACGACATAGTCGAAGTAGTGAAGGAGGGAGCCCAGGTCTGCGTCAAGGCTTGGTCTGCGACAAGCCAAGGCACCGCAGGTTCCGGCTTGGACGGTTTCCAGCCCTGTGCCGGCGACGACACTCCCAGTCAAAGGGACGTGAGAGTAGTTTAGACTCGCCCGCTCGGTAGCAAGCTGTTCAAGGCTGACTACCGCTGATCGCTCCCTAAGACGAGTCTTCGCTGTCTCTTCGTCCACGACGTCGAACTCGTCCATCCACTCGTACATCCAGTGATGGCCCGCCCCTTGCCGCCTTCGCTCCACAGTTGCCTCCGTACGAAAGTCGGGGACGCTGCGAGCAGCGTAGTGAGTGTTGGCAAGGGCTAGGACGTAGCCGAGGACGACCGCGGATCGGTCTATGCTGGCGAATCCTTCTGTTTGGATCAAGGCACCACGCTCCGCGCGGTGCGGGGCGGCAAGCCCGGCCGGCGGCAAGCCGCCCAGAACGCCTACGGCACCGGGGCGGTAAGCCGCCGACAGCCGCCGGACACCGCCCCATCAACCAGAGACCAGGCCCAGCGAGGCCGCGACGGAAGCCGGCGTGTCGGACTGGTCGCATGGTCGGGGCTGTCGGCTGCCGCGCCAGTCCAACCCGGGGACTGGCTTGCCTCTGGCTCATCCCATCGCGGCGGCACCCCAGCTCCACGGCCAGGACGTACCCGACCCTCCCCCAGAGCCGCCGGCCGCCTACCCGGAACCCCACCGCCCCGGCCCCGCAGAGCCCCCCACACGACGGCGCAACCCGGCCGACCCGAGGCGAGGCCAGCTGAGCCAGCGCTCAGGGCGTCAGGGCATCAGGGCGTCGTCAGGGCGTCAAGCGCCGGCCAATGTTGACCAAGAACGACCATCGACGCCCGGACATAGAACCAGCTCAGAGCCTTGATCAGGTCTCGGAGCTGGTGGGCGACGGACGAGTCGACCTGTACGCCGGATTAAGATCACCGCACCCCCGATGACCAGGGACGGAACCTGGCGATAATCACTGTAGGCCGTCGCCAGGCCGTCAAAGCATAGGCACAGAAGCCGCCTCACACGAGGGCGGCAACCAGCTCAAGTGCCTGCTGACGTATCTCTTCCTGTTGTAACCAGAGCTGAATTAGCACGTTAGTGACGAAGCTTTTATCGAGCCCGAGTTCATCAGCAAGGCGACCAAGCCAATACTGGTGATCGTAAAACTCATAACCATCCAAGGCTGTCAGCAAAGAATCTTCACTGCGCCCTAGAGAGGCCGCCACCGCGACGGGAACCCGTAATGCGAAGAGTAAAAGTTCCTGCTCCGGATCCAGATTCCCAGGCAACGCAAATAGCCTACTAGAACTTCCGGCCAGTTCTCGCTGGTCGGCATCCAAAACTCCGGAGACACGTAAACGCGTTGCACGCGAAATGCTTCTTACCCCCGCAACAACCTCACTCTTCCCGCCTGCATTGACAATCTCAAGGCTCGCACTTGAAATATTCAGCAAGCCGAAGATTCCTGCGAGAACCGAAGCAGCAAAGGCGTCCTCCACTAGCACAACACCCGCCAGGGGCACCTCTACTCCTACAACCTGCTGCACCTGCGCGAGAGAATCCGGCTTCAAAACCCTGACCTTACCCGCTACGCCTCGGACGCACATGCGGATATTCGGAGCCGGAAAGCGAGAGAGCACCTGCGGGGAATGCGTCGCCACCATAAGCTGAAGCTTCTGTTCGAGAGCACGGCGCGCTACCTCGTCAACGAAAGGACGATGCCCACGCAAAGCCAGAAAGGATTCTGGCTCGTCCAGCATGAACAAACATCCCGCATCGAGCCTGCTTTGCTCCCACAGAGCTTGATGGACCCACAGTTCACCGAGACTGAACTTGGTGCTATCAGTGGTCACACCTCCAGCCATCGCAGTCACAAAAGGCCCTTGGGAATACCAGCTGTTGTCACCGTCATCATCGTCCAGAAGGATAGTCTGCACACGAACCGCGTCATATTTTCTGCCGAGGATGGCCCTGAGAGCCGACAGCTCATTCGCCTTAAATGTGCGCTCACTGAGCACGTGACCCAAACTGGACGGGAGTTGCTGATAGTACCAAATGAAGTTGTTCGCCAACTCTGCCGAACTAGCGAACGAAGGCCAATATTTCGACTTTAGGACAGCTGACCAAGCCGCAGCACGATCAGCCTCACCCATAGACAAGTCGATCACCCTGCGCGCGACTTCGTTCACCCCTTCCGCAACCACCAGTTCAACGACACCGCCAACCGGCTCAGCATTATGCTCGAATTGTTTCCCACCACCAACAAAGGGCGGAGTCCGGCTGTTGTACCCGAAGGCCGCCTCAACAATTCTCAGGAGTAACGTCTTGCCCGAGCCATGAGATCCGACGATACAATTCGCTGAATCAAAATCAATCACTTGCTCTTCAAATATGTCTGATTCGATTATTCGCATCGATTTGACCCGAAGGGGAGGATTTGTCGCCAGAAGGCGGCTCCACACTCGACTCCGCGCGTCCGACTCGTTAGCAGCCATGAGTACACCTTGGCAACCCGCCGTACGGGGTGTCGAGTGGGAATCGCCGATCTCAACCGCAACGCAGCTCCAAGATGCTCAAACCTTGGCATGGCGACTGCCTGCAACGGCTAGCAACGTTAGGACGGATCAACACCCACCGTCCGCGAAGAGATCGTCGATGGCACGCCGGGTACGTTCCTCGCTGGCGGGCATCAGGTGGGTGTAGACCCGCAGTGTGAAGCCAGGATCGGAGTGCCCGAGATACGAGGCAAGAGCTTTGATGCTCTCCCCCGCGTCGAGTAGCGCCGAGGCGTAGAAGTGGCGCAGGGCATGCATCCCGGTCGCCCTAGTCGGCACGATGCCGGCTGCTTCGACCGCCGGACGCCAACTCTTGCCGTCGAAGGTGGCCCGCTTGATCGCCCCCCGCCGGGTCGTGGTGAAGATCAGAGGCACGGTCACCCGCTCATCGCTGAACGGGTCTTCCCACGGCAGGGTGATCGAGAGCGGGTCGTACTTTTTGGCGTGTTCCTTGAGCGACTGAGCCACCGAGTCAGGCAGCGGTACGCGTCGGTCCCGATCGTTCTTGGGGAGGCCGAAGACCAGCCGGGAGCGGACCACCTTGACCTGCCGGACGATATGCACCCAGCCCGAGTCGAGGTCGACGTCATCGACGCCCAGGCCGAAGATCTCCCCCTGCCGCATGCCACAGCCGGCGCCCAAGTCGACCATCGGGCGGTACCGCTCAGCGAGGCCACCGCGGATTGCCGAGACCTCGTCGGCCCGCCAGGGGACGACTCGACGTTGCGCCGGCCGAGGCGGCTTGACCGACTTTGCCGAACACGGGTTCTTCACGATGCGTTCGTCGTCGACGGCCGCGCCGAGGATCGTCCGCAGGTGAGCGAAGACGACGGCCCGGGTCGAGGGGGCCAGCTTGCCGACCATCGCGGCGTCCCACTCCCGGACGTGACCCGGCTTGATCGAGGCCAGTTGCCGAGAGCCGAAGAACGGCAGCAGGTGCTTGCGTACCCGGAACTCGGTGCTCTCCCGGGTTGACTCGTCGAAAGCGCGCGTGCGCAACCAGTTCTCGGCGTACTCGGCGAAGGCCATCCGACCAGCAGACGGGTCGACGTAGGAGCCCCGAAGCTTGTCCGTCTCAGTGGAGACGAGGAACGCGTCAGCCTCGCGCTTCGCCCGGTCGGGGAAGGACTGGCTACGTTCGCGGCCGTCCGGACCGATGTACCGCACCCGGTAGCGCATCCCCTTGCCGAACAGATCCGACTTGATCCGCTCTTTCCGGCCGCCTTCGTGCCGGATCACCTTGTACCAGCGGTCCTCTACGTGTCCCATTAGGCCGCCGCCTGCTCACGTACCCATGACCGGACCATCTCCGGCTCGTACCGCAGGTGTCGACCGACCCGGGCCGCCGGCGGACCGTACTTGACCTTCCTCCAGCGGTACAGCGTCTCGGTTGGCACGCGCAGGTACGCCGCCACGTCCTGGATCGTCCAGAGTCCATCGTTCGCCGCCATCAAAGCCTCTCCCCCGTCGTGCCGTCTGCTTCCGTTCTCGATCCGGTCTGGGGGAGCTGCGCGGCCCGGTCCTTTGCCGCGAGGAGTTCGGAGCGCCAGCGGGCGCGTTCGCTGATCGACCGCAGCAGCCGGTGGGCGATGGCCGGCACGTCGGGGTCGTCGGGTCGGGCGAGTTCCCAGGCGTGCCGGACCGGTTCGACGGTTGCGCCCTGGTCGTCGACGCCATCCAGGCCGACGCTCACGCCGAGCAGCGTCCGCACCCAGGCCCGTACGTCGTGCTTGTGGTCGGAGAGCGTTTTGCCGGACCAGTCGCGGGAGATGAGGATGCGCCGGCCGCCGATGCCGAGGGTGTCCCGCTGGTGGACTTTGCCCTTGCACCGGCCGGGCTTGAGCTTCGCGTGCGACCCCTTCGGCTGGACGCCGTAGAGCAGCCAGTTCGCGCATCGGTCGGTGCACGGGGTTAGCTGGAGTTCCTGCCACAGCCGATCCAGGTGCGCCCGCTGCCGACCGCCGGTGATCTTGTGAACGTCGCCGGTGTGCTTGGTGATGTACTTCGTGACGTACCGAATGGTCCGCTCGGCATCCTCGGTGCCGGGCATGACGCCACGCGCGTCGACCTGGGAGCCGAAGCGCACCACGTGCACCGGATCCGCGTCCGGGTCCTCGTCGATCGCGTCGAGCGCTTCAGACCAGGTGGTCAACGGCGCAAGGGTTTCCGGGTCGACCCACGCCGCCGCCTGCTCGTCCCAGACCGGGAGCCGGTCGAGGGTGTAGCGCTGGGCATCGACCGAAGGCCACCACACCTGGTGATAGGTCGCCGCCGCAACCGTCCGCAGTACGTCGCGGGGAATGGTGCCCCGGATGGCGAAGTGCGCGTGCGGGGCGAGACGGCGTTGCGGCTCGACACAGCCGGCGTACTGGACGTTCCAGCCCTCGCAGCGGCGAAGGTTCTGCCAGAACCGGTCCAGCAGCCGAGGGAAGTGCACCGCGTCCCAGGCCGCGCGGCGGTAGTCGTACCGGGCGGGGTTGACCGGGGTGCCGTCGGGGCGGACCGGGCCGTACGAGTCGAGGGTGAGCGTGAGCCACATCGACGGCCGGTAGGTCGAGCCGTCCGACGCGGTGTAGGTCTTGCCGACCGTGCGGCGCTCGACCTTGCGGCGAGGCAGGTCCGGGGCATCTTGCCGTCGCCGGGTGGAGCGCTTGCGGCGCCGGCCGCTGTCCTCGTCGTCCTGGTCCTCGTCGCCGGTCAAGTGCGGTGGCGCGATCCGTCCCCGGAGCCCTTCGGCCGCGATCGCCTCTTCGACTTCTTGGATCGCCTCGTCGAGGTCGGTGACCTGGTCCCATTGGCTCGCCCGGGACGCCTCGTCGCGGGAGAACTCCAGGTGCCCGCGCAGCAGGACAAGCGCCTTCTGTTCCTCGGTCGCCGGCTCCGGTGGCGGTAGCGGCTCATCGTCACGGTGCCAGCCCTCCCGGATCTGCGCCTGCCGCAACCGGCGGTTCTTCTTGGCGCACGGCGCGCACTTGTCCTCACGGGTCGCCCCACAGGGCAGGTCAATGACCTCGGTCAGCCCGGTGTTCAGGTCCGTGCGGCGCATGGCGAGCGGACGCACGCAGACTCCGTACTCGGCCGCGATCTCCTTGAGCACGTCGACTGAGCGAGGCAGCGCCATCCGGGCCGCCCGCGACCCCGGCCGAGGAGCAACCGGGGTCAGGGCGGGTTCGAGGCCGGGCAGAGTCGGAGCGGTCATCGAATGATCCCGACGACGTGCGGCCGGTTGGACGGGACGACCGCGCGCGGAGGCACC
This sequence comes from Micromonospora sp. 067-2, assembly GCF_046549295.1. Lineage (NCBI taxonomy): Bacteria > Bacillati > Actinomycetota > Actinomycetes > Micromonosporales > Micromonosporaceae > Micromonospora > Micromonospora sp. 067-2. Next base: position 352,069 of record NZ_JAJPWB010000004.1, read on the forward strand.
ACCGCCGGGGCGATGGACGGCGTCGGCTCTGCCGAGCGGGCCGGCTCGATGTCCGTTTTGGGCCGCTCTGGCTCCTCGAACTGGTACGCGGCCGGCTGGTCCGGCTCGTCAGCCGGCGGGGTGACCGGGGTGTTGGACAAGACGACCTTGACCAGCGCGAGGAATGCCAGCGACGGCACCGCCGCCACGGTCCAGCCCCACACGGACGGTTCGGCTTCCGCGACCTGGGCCGCGAGTGACAGGAGCGCGAACGCCACCAGGAGCGAGCCGACCAGCCCGACCGGGCGATTGGTACGCCGCCGGGCACGGATCTCCAGGCCGAGGTAGATCGCCATCAGCTCGACCGCCACCGCGTTGGCCCAGCCGATCCAGTCCGGCTGGCCATGGGCAACGGACAGGTCATGGACGTGGGTGAAGGCGGCGGCACCGGCCATGGTGCCAATGGCGAGCAGGATCACCAGGCGTACCGCCGATTCGGTGCTCTTGCTCATCGCCACTCCTCCAACGGCTTCTCGCGGATGGTCAGGTCGATGCGGATGCGCCGGCCGTCCATGTCGGGGCGGCGGTTGACCATGTGCGCAAGTCCATGCAGAGCGGCGGAAGCCTGGTCGGAGGGGCCGACGAGCCGAATGCGCAGCGGACGGAGCCGGTAGATGAGGCGGGTGAGGGAGTTCACGGCGGTTAGCTCCGGGCCGGTCGGATGTCGGTGCGGATGTAGTCGGGTGGGGTGCCGAGCGCGGCGACCGCTTCGGAGAGGCAACGCCACAGCGCCCAGGCCTCGTCGGGAGTCAGGGACATCCGTCGCCGGCCGGCACCGACCGCCAGATAGACGGGGTACGGGTCGGGTCGCTCCGGGTCAACCCGCACGGAGACGGCGGTGACCGGGTCGGGGGTACGCAGCCGGTAGAAGCGGCTGGTCGGAGTGGCGGTCATCGGGCATCACCGCCGGTGTCCCGGTCGAGTAGGTTGCGCAGGGATTCGGGGAGCAGCGGCCCGGATGGCTTACGAGGCAGCGGAAGCCGGACCGGTTCGGTGGCGGTTTCCCGGCCAACCTGGGCGAGGATGTCCGCCGCGTCGACCGGAGCCGGATACTGCCGCGCCATCTCGCGGATGTCGTCGTCGCTGACGTACGAGAACCGGACCCGCATCGGGTCGGGAGTGCCGTCGAGGATCACGTACCCGACGCCCTTCGCCCACCGGGGCATCTGGTCCGCGAGCGCGCCCCGCTTCCGGGCACCGTCGCCAAGAATCATGTCGACCTGTGAAGCCTCGGTCAGGCCCAGCGCGATCCGAGTCGGGAACAGGTCCCGGAACGGCAGTACGTCCTTGCGCGGGTCCTGCAACGCGGCCACCACCAGGACGCCAACGCCGGCCCCCTGGGACAGCAGCAGCCCCAGGGAAGACGCGATGCGCTTGCGCAGCTCGACATCTTGCAGGTACGCGGTCAGCGCGGCCATCTCGTCGATGACGACCACGACCAGGGGGTCAGCCTCGGTCGGGGTGTGGACGCGAACCCGGCCGGCGAGCCGGTTCTGCCGCTCCCGCAGCACCTCCACCGCTTCGTCGAGCAGGTCGGCCATGGCCTCGAACGACTTGCCAGCGAACCGGGCGAACATCGGACGGCCGAGCGCGAATTCCATCCCGCCCTTGGGATCGATCACCCACAGCCGGACGAGGCCGGAGGCGATCCCAGCACCGAGCACCCGGACCAGCGACCACAGCACCGAGCCCTTACCGGACCGGGTCGCACCGCCCACCAGGACATGCGTTGCGAGCAGGTGCAGCGACCAGGTGCGCAGGTCTTCCCGCCGCGCCAGCGGTAGCGCGGTGAGGTCCGGCACCGCCGGGACAGCAAACGGCGGGACCACAGTCCGCAGCGCATCGGTACGGATTAACGCCAGGTAGACCAACGTCGGACGATCCCGAAACCGCACCCGGTCGACGAGCCGCAGCAGCCACGCACCCCCGCCGGTCCGGGTCGGAGGGTCGCCCGGACGCTCGGAGTAGATCCGCGCATGCCGCCGGCCGAACGCGTACGCCAGGTTGGCGCTGACCGCCTGGAACTGTTCCGGCGTCTGTCCCCGGACCATGCGAATGGTCAGCACGTCGAGCGCCTGATCCGAACGCACCCGCAGCAGCTCGGGCAAGACCGGGCGATGGTTGTACGTCTCGGCGAGCCCGCACAGGGTCATTGCTTCTCGCCACGCCCGCCGGTAGACGAACACTCGCCGCCATGAGCCGAGCAGCGGACCCGCCAGCCAGGCCCACCAGGACGACTCATCGCGCCAACGCCACACCGCCGAGGCAGTGGCCGCCAGCACGAGCGGCACCACCACGCCGGGCCAGTCGAATTCGACGTAGAGCCAGAGCGCCAGCAGCACCGACACCGTGGCCACCGGGTGCCGCAGGCACCACCAGAGCACCCGCCCGGACCACCTCAGCAGCAGGCCGAGCAGCACCATCCAGAACGGCAGCTTGATCCGCTTCGGCCGAATCACCAGCAGATCCCCGGCCGAGGTCATTAACACCTCACCCCGAGGCCGCCCGATCACTTGGCACCACCGGCCAGGGTGAATCGGGCTGGACACACACCGAACCGGGGCCAGCCACGGCCAACCCGACGCCTACCCTTGGACACGTCTGCACCTCTCTCGACAGAGCAGGGGGAAGAGACACCGGGGCGGGGCTGCCGTCCGCCAAGACCTGACAGCCCCGCCCTGACCAGAACCGGCTACGCCGACGCCTTCTGGTTGACGCCCGCCGGGGCACGCAGCCCGGTCGCCCGCAGCGAGTACGCCATCCGACCGTTGTTCGCCACGTACGGCGTGACGGTCATGCCGTCGAACTCGACCGCCTCGAACAGGCCACCCGTGGGCGGCACCGGCTGGTAGTCCGCCGAGATCTTTACCGTCGTCTCCCGGGACCGCTTGCCAAGCTCGGGGTCGAGATCCATCACCCGGACCTGCCACACCCGCTGGCCGGTCACCTTGTCCTTGGCCGGCGACCGTCGACCGGTCTTCTCGTCGTAGTCCTCGACCTCACCCAGGGACTCGGGCACCAGCGCGCACCCAGCCGGGAACACGTCCTCAAACCGCACAGCGAACCGCGTTCCGCCTCGCAGAGCCATCGCTCAACCTCCAACTTGTTAACTTGTCTGCCAAGTTGCGTCCAAGGTAGACGGCACTTGGCAGACAAGTCAACAAGCAATGCGGGCTGAGGTCGCTTCGCGCGTTGGCCCGCGCCGGAACCCCCGGTCTCCTCGGCGCAGTCGCCCTAGGAACGGCATAGACCGAACTGGAGGATTACTCCCAAGCCCCATTGGCCGCACAATCGAACAGCAGACCGCTTGGCCGCACGGAACTAGTACTGGGTGTCGCAACTTGGTAGATCTAACAACTTCCAATCGGCGTGTTTTGCAAGTTGCTAAGGAAGACTGCGTAAGGTGACTTACGCAGCGAAGGTTAAGTCTGTACGGTTTTAGAGCGTTGAACGTCCAGCGCAACGCGATGCGGGAACATCTTGCAACCCTCGCTTCACTGCTGCCGGTCGTCGCAGGCCGGCCCGGAGGAAGCCCCCGCCCGACGTGTCGAGACGAGAAGCGGGGACTCCGCCCGAGGAGGGATGGGCCTTTCTAAACGGAGGGCTCATCCCCCTCACCCTGGGCGTCAACCCCAACTGCCACCAGCGTCAACAGCCTGATGATCAGAGCTACCAGCTCGATCAACGTGCCAACTCCAGTCGTTCGGGGTGTCCGCCGCTGGCCAGGTCCGCACCCTCTGCGGCCCGGGCCTCTTCGGTTTGGCATAACAATGATCTCCAACCAATCAGGAAGGCGCCGGTCGCCTCACTGGGGGGTAGGTAGACGACCGCCCGTCAGTCTGGTGATCACTGAAGTGCCACCGTCATGCTAACGGCCCGTCCGCAATTGATGGCACGACGCGCGCGCGGGAAACGACGACTTATGGAGCCTGACTCACACAATCACGCGTGCACGGCAAACAACGGCAGGGAACAAAGATCACATGAACAATGACGGCCAGCCTGTCGACGAAAAGCATTCACGTCCGGCACGTGTAGATGACACGACGATCAAAGCGCTCGGCGAGTTGAGCAAGGCGCTGGAGACGATCCACCGCGTACGCGGTCACCTGTACTCGGCGCATCAACTGGTCGGCGGTGCGGATCTCACGCTTGATCGGGTGGTGGAGCTGCTCCGCGAGGCTGGACATGGCGAGGTGGCCGACCGAGTCGAGCACGAGCTGTTGGGCCGCAATGTGCTGCCGGGGCGATGGACGTTCCAGATCGTGGAGGAGTTCGACGATGGCTACTACGCCGCATTCCAGGAGATCGAGCGGGATGCGCGGGAGAAGCTGACCGGCGGTCGACGGCACATCTACGAGGCGGAGATGAAAGAGCGCCGGCGCACCCAGGGGATGCCGGGGCATGAGGCTATGCCGCAGGAGTGACCGGCAGTCCGTTCGGGAGCATCGAGGCCAGGGCTTCGGCTCTGGCCTCGATAATCTTCATCCGGCCTTCGTACTCGACGGGTTCGCGGTGGGCAGCTTGGCTGGTGACCTGACCGGGCCACTTGCGGTAGAGCAGGCCGTGCTCGCGGGTGAAGTAGCCGTCGCTGATCGCACTCGCGGCCAGGAGCAGGCCGGTGTCCTCGGAGGCAGGGAGCGCCATCCAGCCGCCGAGGGCCAGGAGCAGATCCCGTCGGATGCACAGGGTGGCCGGGTGCACCTGCGCCCGGTAACCGTTGGCCTGCCAGAAGGCCAGGACGGCACCGCGGGCGATGGTTCCGCCTTCCGGGTCCTTGTCCCAGCCGAGGGTAGATCCGTCGGGCATCAGGTCCAGGACGCGGGAGGTTGTCCAACCGATCTGCGGGTGCGCCTCGAAAGCGGCGATGTCCCGGGCCAGGGCACCGGGGGTGAGCTGGTCGTCTGCGTCCAAAACCTTGACGTGTTGCCCGGCGACACGGGAGAGAGCGGCGGTACGGGCAACACCCGGCCCGCCGGGACGACCGCCGCCGATGCTGATGCGAGGGTCGTCCGGCAGGACGCCGTTCAGCGCGCCGGTCTGCCCGTCCTCCTGGACGAGCCACTGCCAGTCCCACCCGTCAGGCATCTCCTGCTTGACCAGGGAGTCATGCGCGCCGGTCAGGTACTCGATGCTGGGCGCGTGGACTGGCGTGATGACTGAGACGAGCTGCGTCAAGTTTTCCACCGTTGGAGTTTGTGGGAGTAGACCAGCTCCGTCCGGTCCCCCGGCATCACCACGTCGGCCACCTCGACGATGCGACCCTTGGTGTCGATCGAGGTCTTACGGACGGTGAGCACGGAGACGCCCGGGTCGATGTCCAGTAGCTCGGCCTCGTCCGGCGATGGCGGGCGCGCGCGGATCTCGTCGTCGATCCGGTCCACCTCGATACCGAGGGTGTGGAGTTGGTGCTGCGTGCCGCCCGGCCAGGGCTCCTTGCCCGCGTCGAGCAGGTCCGGGTTCGCGGCCACCAGGTCATACGGCAGATAGGAGTACGACATGGTCAGCGGAGCGTTCTCATGCCGAGAGGTTGTCCAGTAGACCCGCCGCAGCAACGGCGTACCCGGCTCGACCTGCAAGGCCGCCGCCATGTCCGAATCCGCTTCCACGCGGGCGTACTCGGCGTGGAACTTGAGGTCATCGACGGTCAGGCCGGTGTCGTGCTCGATGGCACCGGTCTTCAACCGCTCCGACTCGTCGAGCAGCGCCCGGTCCTTCTCCCACTGGTAGCGCTCGGCGTTGCGACGCCGTACCCGTTGACGAGGTGCCCGCACGTAGGTGCCGCGCCCTTGTTCCGCGCGGACCAGACCCCACTCCCGGAGCTGCCGAATGGCGTTGCGGACACTGGTGCGGGACAAGCCGGACGACTCGGCCAACTCCGTCTCGCTCGGCATCAGCGTGCCGGGGGCCAGCTCTCCGCCCACGATCTTTGCCCGCAACTCCTCCGCGAGTTGCAGGTAGCGAGGGCGCCAGTCCCGGCCATGCACACCGGTCACCGTACCCCCTAGACGTTCCAACGTCTGCCAGGCGGTCCCGCCTGCGGCCCGCTCAGGCACCGGAGGCACGGCGGCAACCGGTCGCTTCGTGGGCCGCGCACTCGTCGAGGGCACCCGCTCGGTGAATCGCCGGTCAGTGGTGTTCATCGCACCCCTCCAGAGGTTGCCCCTCGGTCATCATCACCAGCCGGGCGTAGGTCAGCTCATCGATGAGCCGGTCGATCTGAGTCTGGGAGAGCAGGACCGATTCGGTGGCACCGCTGCGGCTGGCGTTGAGCTTCACCGCCGGGTCGCGGCGCTTAAACCGGTCGGTCAGCATTTGAACGCTGATCCAGCCGGTTCGCTCCCGGCCGATGGTCCTCAGCAGGCCCCGATGCATCGGATCATTCGGGCCGCAGCCCCGGCACCAACTCGGGCACTCGGCCGGATTCATGGACGAAGTCGACCCGCGATCGGTCATGGCCTCATGCTCAGTCATCGGTGCCCTTCCTGTGAGCGCCCGCCTGCGCCATCAGGGAACGAAGCTGTTCGACAAGCTGCGCAGCCTGCGGGAGAGGCAGTTCCGCCCAGGCGATCCCACCCCGGCACGTCGCTTGCACAGCGATCAAGGGCACCCGAGCATCGGAGCCGACGAGGTACGTGACGACCTGGCCGCCCTGCCGAATGTCTCCGAGGCGGTGCGTCTGGCCGCGATGGCGGCGCGGCATATGGGCCATCAGTGGTGGCACCAGGTGGCCGCATCTATCGGGGGCACACCAGGCCGGATGGCTACCGCTGGTCGGCTTGCCCGCATCGCTCACCGTCGCCACCGCCCACCGTTGCCCCGGTAGATCTGGGCTGGCGTCATCAGCGGCGCAGTCCTCAGCACCGGCAGTTTCCGGGTCGGCCCGCCAGGCCACGAATGCGCGGGCACCGTGCAGGGCCGCGTACAGCGGTCCGATGAGACGGAGTTTCCGCCCGGACCGGATGGCAGACGCCTGCGCGACCTCCAGATCGAGAACCAGCGCCGCCGACGATGAGAGCCCGACATCGCACCTCCATGGGTAGGCCGGGACCGGTGGTCAGCAACGCGGGAGCGCAGCCGGCCACCGGCCCGGATGAGGGCACGGCGCACCGTCCGACGCAGACGGGTCGGGTATCGCCGAGCCAGGTTGTACGCGCAGCTACCGCAACTGGTCCGACAGGACGCCGCGCGTCGCGTGCGATCAGGAGCAGCGCGACACCACCCCTGATACGAGCCGTCATCCTGACCGCACACCCGGAAACGTACCTACAAGTGGATGAGTTGTCTAGACATTGAAATGTGCCCCTGGTTGACACTTGATAAGACAAGTGCCAGGTACGGTGGCCGGGTGCCCACCCCGCACTACGGACAGCCCCGTTACCGCGTCATCGCGGACCAGCTCAGGGACCGCATCGAGAGCGGCAACATCCCGCCCGGTGCGCTCCTGCCGACGGAGAGTGCTCTCACCAGCGAGTTCCGGGCGAGCCGGGGCACTGTTCGTCAGGCCATAGCCGTTCTACGCGAGGAAGGTTTGGTCACCACCGAGCACGGGCGTGGCACCTCCGCAAGACCGATCATTCACGGGCACGGGCACGACTCAGAACAAGCCGCCGAATCAGACACCGGTCAACGTGAGATCGTTGCCGACCCGGAGCTCGCAGCACTCTTCGGCGTTAAAGTCGGCGCAACCCTGCTCGGACAGCAGCACGTCAACCGACGCAACGGGGTCGTTGAATCGGTCGTCAGAAGCTATTGGCTGCACCGATCGGAACAGTGAGCGCCTGCCTTCTATACCTCTTCAAACGGCCCACACCGGACCCTGCCCGCCGACTCTTGGCAACGTCCGTCGTTCCGCTGACTCTCCGATTCCGGCCACAACACGCCCGGCCGCTGGCGCGGAGAGCGGGAGGCACGGAGGTCCGCCACGGAACGATGATCACCGATGACGCTAACAGGGTGTGGCCCGCAACCGGACGGGCCTCGCGGCGCAGGAAAACGAACTGCGCGCTACGTCGCGCGAGCTGACTGCGGTCGCGGGGGCGGCTATGCGCCCCAACGGGAGGGCTCCGGCTCCAGGATCACCGGGGCCCGCTGGCAGCTCGTGGTCCGTGGGTGGCTGCGGTGAGGAGTCGTCCCGCCCCGCATCGACCAGGGCAGGCCGAGCAGCCCCACCGCCCTACCTGCCAGCGACCGAACGTGCGTCAAGGTCCGCTTGACTCGCCATGCCGGGCGACGGGCTCACTTCCAACAGGGCGGGGCGATGGCAGACGGGATGGCGAGGCCGAATCATGCTGTCGCGACCTGACATCACTAGCGTGACGGGATAGTGTGCGTAGAGCCGGGCATGGAATCGACGGGAGAATTCGTTGTCAAGCAGACCTAAAAAAGGTGGAATTGATGGCCTGTCGGTGGAGGGGTACAAATCAATTCGAACTCTGCAACAGATCGCCATCAGGCCCTTAACGGTTATTGCCGGGGTCAACAGCTCCGGAAAATCTAGCATCATGCAGCCCCTGCTGCTACTTAAGCAGACCGTCGACGCCAGCTACGATCCAGGCCCCCTGCAACTCGATGGAGTAAACGTCAGCGTCACCAAGATTGAGCAAGTTCTCTCCAGGACAGCGACCAGGGCAGCTCAAGCGAAGAGTTTCTCCGTGGGCGTCTCGATCAATGGGCGCGAGACTATGCTCACCTTCGGCAAAGACACGCGTGGCGATCTGCGCGTACTCAAGATGGCTGGCTATTTTATGGCCGAACAACAGGAGTCGGTGGTGCTCCGCGAAGGAATGTCTGAGACGCAAATCCGGCGGGCGGTAGGCGGTGCAAGACTAGACGAAGTTTATTCTTTCCTAAAGTCTAGGCCCGAGGCCTACAAAATCGTAGTTGACCGCGAGCGGTGTTTCCTAACCCTGGGATTGAGGCACGGATTATCAGGAGCGGTGAACAGTACAGTCTTTAGATTCGCAGCAGATCCCGCCGAAAACGAGATTTCGAGAATAATTCACCTTCCTGCGCTGCGCGGCAATCCGCGTCGCACTTATCGCACGACTGCCGTAGAAGAGCGTTACCCTGGAACCTTCGATACTTACACGGCGGGCATAATCGCGGCTTGGCAGAATGCTCGACGTACAGATGAGTTGGCGCAGCTGAGGGTCGACCTAGAAGAGCTTGGCCTCACGTGGAAAGTCGAAGCCAGGCAACTAGACGACACTCAGGTCGAGCTCCTAGTTGGGCGCATGCCGCATGCGCAACGAGGCGGAGCAAGGGATCTCGTCAATATCGCAGACGTCGGGTTCGGCGTATCTCAAACGCTTCCAGTCATTCTTGCGCTCCTTGCGGCCAGGCCGGGGCAGATGGTTTACCTGGAACAACCCGAGATTCACCTACACCCTCGCGCCCAGGCGCGCTTCGCCAACTTGGTAACTCGAGCGCTGCGCAGAGGAGTTCGGGTCGTTCTTGAGACTCACAGCTCACTGTTCGTCCGCGCGATTCAAACTGCAATAGCGCGCGGCCAAATCGAGCCAGACGACGTAGCTTTGCACTGGTTTACAAGAGATATTGTTACCGGCGACACTTTGGTGTCAACCGCCGAGCTTCTTTCGGATGGCTCATTCGGCGAATGGCCTGAGGACTTCGATGACGTCCTCCTCGAGACTGAATCCGCGTACCTTGATGCTGCGGCTCGGACGAATGAGTTTGTAGCATGAGCACAATGTCCAAAAGAATCGTTATCGATGCGTCAGTCGGGCGTTCTGCAGGAACCACCACGAACCCCGTTTCTATCAATTGCCGCATGTTTCTTCAGGCAATATCAGAAAATTCTCATCGAGTCGTGCTAACTGCGGAAGTTGAAGCAGAATGGCGCAGGCATAGATCGAACTTCTCGCACCTCTGGTTGGCCTCTATGCGGCGACGCGGTAAACTTGTAGTGATAAACACTGATGAAGGGAAACGGCAGACGCTACACGATGCAATTCTTGCATGTGACGCAAATGTCAACGGTCGCACTGCTCTTGAGAAAGACATGCTACTCATCTGCGCTGCCTGGGCTGCGGATAGGATCGTGGCCTCTCTCGATGAAGTGACCCGTAAGCTGCTTGTTAAGCATCGTGATGAGTTGCCAGGGGTCAACTCGATAATCTGGGTTAATCCCACCCGCGAGTCCGCAGTCGTGCTGGCGTGGATTAAGGCAGGCGCTAGGCATGAGACTCACCTCCAGCTCCGCCACTGCCCTGCCTGACTAGCGTTCCCGGCCGTAAGTTCGAGCGTGACAGCATACGTCAGCTAAGTCAGCATGGACGGGTGGCAGCGACGGATGTTTCAGTATGGGTACCTTTCGCTTCCGGCGCGCTTGGCATCCTGGGAGCCCTGGCGGGTGCTGGGATCACTCAGCGGGCTACCAGGAAGCGCGAGGATCGCCGATGGGTGCGTGAGCGCGAGCTGGACAGGGTCCGGCACGAACAGGACCGTCTTGTGAGACAACGCGAACGACGGGCCGCCCTCTATGTCGACCTGGCCGAGTACACACAGAACGAGCAATCAATCTTGGCAGCCGCGACAGATGAGTACAGCAGCCGTCCCGTCGAAGTACCAGACCTCCAGCACCCGGACCGGCTGACAGCGCGCGTGATGCTGTACGCCGCACCCCAAGTAGGCGGAAGCTGGGCCGCGCTGATTCGGGCCATAGATCAGGTTCGGTGGGAGTGGACCGAAGGCGACGTGAACCATAACGGACACCAGCAGTGGCTTGGCTCGGACAACCCCGCCGTAGTGGAGCTGGACAAGGCAATTAACGAGATGCAATCCATCTTGAGGGCAGCCGTCGACGAAGATCCCTGAGCGCGGAGGTCTTGAGTCGCTGGGCCACAGGCAGGCCAGCGCTGGTACCCATCAGCTCCGACCATGCAGCCGGTCCCAACCTTGCATAGGCGATAACAGGACTCCCAGACGAGTTGCCAGTCACACGCCCTCGCCTCGCACGATCCGTCGTTGCTGCCGAATCTCTCTATTCTGGATCAAGGCACCGCGCTCCGCGCGGTACGGGGCGGCAAGCCCGGCCGGCGGCAAGCCGCCCCGGCCGCCTACGGCGCCGGGGCGGTGAGCCACCGACAGCCGCCGGGACACCGCCCTTCCGCCAGATGCGGACAGCACTACGGTCGCAGCATGGACGACCCGATCGAGCTGCGACTCGACCTCACCACCGCCGATGACCTTCGCAATGCGTTGTACGACCTGGGCGAGCATCAGGCCGCGGGCAGGCCCATCCCCTACATGGACACCGAGACCAGCCGACGACTCGGCGCCCTCCTGAGAGACCTGGACATCCTGTTGGGCGGCACCGGCAGATTCGCATAGCGGGCTTGCCAGCAAGCGGTACGGAAGCCGGCACATCAGCCGCCGGCGAGGTTGGGGCTTCCGCCTGCCGCGCCAGTCCAACCCCGGGACTGGCTTGCCACCGGATCACCGGGTAGCGGCCGCAGCTCCACCGCCAGGACGTGCCCGCCCCTCCCCCACAGCCGCCAGCCCGACTCCCGGGATCATCGGGCGTCGGCCGAGAGAGCACACAGCGAGCGGATCGGAACCGAGGTCAACTGAGCCAACGCTCAGGCCGTCTCCAGGCCGTCTCAGGCCGTGGCCAGGCCGTCAAGCGCCGCCCAACGATGACCAAGGCCAACCAACAGCACCAGATAAACGGCCAGCTCAGAGCCTTGATCGCGGCTCTGAGCTGGTGGGCGACGGACGAGTCGACCTGTACGCCGGATTCTGTGCGCGGCGCATACCCCGAAGGGTTTGCGTCGGCGGCGGCCATCCATCTCGGCCTGCCGTTGCCGGCAGGCTCCAGCGGCCTACCCGCAGACATCGGGCGGGCAGCCCTCAAGCGTCTGCGCGGGGTCGTCATCTTGCGGTGACGGCCCTTACTTGGCCTTGCTCCGGGTGGGGTTTACCGAGCCACCCCGGTCACCCGGGGTGCTGGTGGGCTCTTACCCCACCGTTTCACCCTTACCGTCCCCGATTGGGGTCGGCGGTCTGTTTTCTGTGGCACTGTCCCGCGGGTCGCCCCGGGTTGCCGTTAACAACCACCCTGCCCTGTGGAGTCCGGACGTTCCTCGGCAGCGGGCCGAAGCCCGCTGACGCGACCGCCCGGTCGACTCGTCCGTCGCGCCCTCATCCTAACGACGCCGCTGGCGCGCCTATTGCCGCCCCGCAGGCGGGCACCCGCACAGACCTGCCCGCACGGAGTGCGCCGGCTTCGGTCACGCCCGCCGGCTACTTTCGGCCAGAGCTTCCGGCACGTTGCCAGCCTCGATGGTCGCCCACACATCCTCGCCACGGTTGAGATCGTCGGCGCTCAGTTCGGGAGCCAACCGGAGCCGGACGTACTGCTCGGCGTGGTCCGCACGGTCGCGTAGCTCGCCAACGGTGAAGGTCGCCTGAGCCAGCTGGGCGACGAGGTCACGGATGGTCGTTCCACGTTCCTTCGCCAGGAGCGCCAAACGGTCGCGTACCTCGGTGTCGACCTTGATCGTGGTATCCACGACCGCAGTATACGACCGGTATACCTCCGAGTGGTTCGGCAACGCCGGCCAGCTCACGAGGGGTGCGGTGCGCGTACTAGCCTCAAGGTTCTATGGATCTCTCTCACGCCGCGCTGCTGCTCGCCGCCGGTCTAGCCGCTGGCACGGTCAACGCGGTGGCCGGTGGGGGTTCGTTGATCACCTTTCCGGCGATGATCGCCGTCGGGCTGCCCCCGGTGCCGGCGAACGTCAGCAACTCCGTCGCCGTGTTCCCCGGGTACCTGGCCAGCGTGGCGGGCAGCCGGGCGGACCTGCCGCGCCCCCGCGCCCTGGCCACGCTGGTGCCCACCACCATCGTCGGCACGATCGTCGGGGCGTTGCTGCTGTTGGCCACTCCGGCCCGCGCGTTCGAGCTGGTCGTACCCTTTCTGGTGCTCGGCGCGACCGCGGTCCTGGCCTTCCAGGACCCGCTGCGCCGCCTGGTCGGTCACCCCCGGGACCTGTCGCCACGCCAGCGGACGGTCGCGGTGCAGACGATGGTCGCGCTCGGCGCGGTGTACGGCGGGTACTTCGGTGCGGCCCTCGGGGTGATGCTGATCGCCGGGCTGGCCCTGGTGCTGGACGCGACGCTGGCGCGGGTGAGCGCGATCAAGAACCTGCTCTCCGCGGTGGTGGGCTTCACCACGCTTGTGGTGTTCGCCCTGTTCGGCCCGGTCAACTGGGCGGCCGTCGCGGTGGTCGCTCCGGCGACCTTGATCGGTGGGTACGCGGGTGCCCGGCTGGTACGCCGGCTGCCGCCGGTGCTGCTCAAGACGCTGATCGTGGTCTTCGGCACGGTCATCGGCCTCTACCTGCTCTGGCGTGCCCTCACCTGACCGGCGACCGGTCAGTACACCTCGCCGACGGGCTGGTGCTCGGTGTCGGCGGCGGCGCGGTTCCAGCGGGACCAGAGGACCCGCTCGCCGTGGCCGGCGGCCATCAGGTGCGCGAAGGCCAGGTAGACGAGCACGCCGACGGTGAGCACCCCGAAGCCGACCCAGTACGGCAGTGACAGTGACTGCTCGGCGAGCTTGCCGGAGATGATCGGCGCGGGTGCGGCGGCGCCCCAGCGGACCAGGTTGAACGCGCCGGTGGCGACGCGCCGGTCGCTGGAGCCGAGGCCGAGCGCCAGGTCGGTGAGGTTGGCGTTGGCCAGCCCCATGCACAGGCCGGAGAGCACGAGCACCACCAGCGCCTCGGCGGTGCTGGTCGAGGTGGCGAAGAGGACCATGCAGACCAGCAGGCCGGCGATGGCCACACCGACGGTCTGCACCGCGCCGATCCGGTGGGCCAGGCGGTGGCCGACCACCAGGATGCCGGTGGCCAGGCCGAGGCCCCAACCGGTGAACGCGAGCCCCAGCGGGATGATGTCCAGGCCCAGGAAGAGCGGCGTGTAGCCGAGCACCACGAAGAACACGAAGTTGTAGGCGGCGGTCACCGCGCAGAGGGCGAGAAACGCCGGCCGGCGGTAGGTGGCGAAGATCTGGCCGACGCGTACCGGTGGCTGTCGGTTGGTGGGCTCGCGAAGCTTGCGGGAGGCCACGCCGAGCGCGAGGACCATGAAGACGCCGCAGACGAAGAACGGCAGCCGCCAGCTGACCTCGCCGAGCAGGCCGCCGATCAGCGGGCCGACGGCGAAGCCGAGACCGAGGGCGGTCTCGAAGAGGCCGACCACCCACTCCCGGTCGTTGGCGAGGTTGACCAGCACCACCATGGCGGTGGCGAAGAACATCGCGTTGCCCAGCCCCCAGACGCCGCGCAGCACGGAGAGCTGCACGATGGTGTCGCTGAACGAGGCGAGGATCGCGGCCACGCCGACCACGGAGACGCCGGTGATGAGCACCGGCTTGAAGCCGAACCGGCCGCTGGCCAGCGTCGCCGGGATCATGCCGAGGGCCATGACCGCGATGTACGCGGTGAACAGCAGCTCGACCTGCCAGGCGGTGACGCCGATCGCCTCGCCGATGGCGGGCAGGATCGGGTCGACGACGGCGATGCCGGCGATGGCGAGGAAGGCCACCAGTGTGGTGGCGTAGATGGCACTGCGGTTCGGTTCGGAACGCCGGTCCACTCCGACTCCTCAATTAGCTGTATGATGCAGGTACTTAGCTTGTATCATACAGCTATGAGCGACGACCGTGACACCGACGCCGACGAGACCGCCCTTGGTCGGATCGAGACCGAGGTTGCCCTGCTGATGCGCCTCGGCGAGGCGACCCGGCGGGCGACCGGCACCGCCGAGCACCGGGTGCTCGACCGCGCGGCGTACGTGATCCTGCGTCACCTGGACACCGCCGGCCCGCAGAACGTCTCCGCGCTCGCCGCCCGGCTCAACCTGGACGGCTCGACGGTGACCCGGCAGGTCTCCGCGCTGCAGCGGGACGGCCTGATCACCCGTACGCCGGACCCGTCCGACGGCCGGGGCACGGTCATCTCCCCCACCCCGGCCGGCCTTGAGCGGATGGCCGCCGTGCAGGCGGCCCGCACCCGCCTCTACGGCGACATGCTGGCCGACTGGAGCGCCGAGGACCGGGCCGACCTGGCGACCATGCTGGGCCGCCTCAACCAGGCCCTAACCGCCCGCAACCGCCCCCGCTGACCAGCCTCGGGAGACCGTCACCCGGCTTCTCCCCGCCAAGATCGCGCAGAATCCTGGTTGTAGTGGCATCGCACGCGTTCCGACACCACAACAACAAGGATCGAGCACGATCTTGGCGGCAGATCCCCGGCAACGCCGGCAACGCCGGCGCATGGCGGCGCATGGCGGCGCATGGCGGCGCATGGCGGCAACGCCGGCGCATGGCGGCAACTTCGGGGAAGTCCGGGCACCGGCTACCTGGCTGCCGGCGGGCACCGCCGCCCGGGCACCGACCGTTGTCGGTGCCCGGGCGTGTACCCGATGTCAGGCGACTGGTTCGCGGGCTGGGTTGGCGTCGCGTTCGGTGCCGGGGGTGATGCGGGGGTCGCCCTCGTCGGCGAAGTAGTCGTCCGGCGTGGTGCCGTCGGCGCCGTCGGCCACCTTTGTCGCCCGCAGGATCAGCGTCAGCAGCGCCGCCACCGCCAGATTCACCAGCACGGCCACGATTCCCACGTAGATCGTCTTGCGGGTGTCGAAGCCGAACTCCGACAGCGGGAACGCCGAGCCGCCGAAGTGCTTCCGGGTCGGGCTCGCCACCTGGTAGAGCATCCACATGCCGAGCCCCATGCCGGCCGCCCAGCCGATGATCAGGCCGGTGCGGTGGAACCAGCGGGTGTAGAGGCCCAGGGCCACCGCCGGCAGCGTCTGGAGGATGATCACACCGCCGATGAGCTGGAGATCGATGGAGAACTGCGGGTCGAGGAAGACGATGCAGGCGACCGCGCCGACCTTGACCACCAGCGAAGTGATCTTCGATACGGTCGCCTCCTGCGCCGGGGAGGCGTCCCGCTTCAGGTACTCCTTGTAGATGTTGCGGGTGAACAGGTTCGCCGCCGCGATCGACATGATCGCCGCCGGCACCAGCGCGCCGATGCCGATCGCCGCGTACGCGACACCGGCGAACCAGTCCGGGAACTGCTGGTCGAAGAGCAGCGGCACGACGGTGTTGTTGTCCACGGTGCCGGCCGACGCCCCCGGCAGAGGCTTCACCCCGGCCGCGATGGCCATGTAGCCCAGCAGCGCGATCAACCCCAACAGCAGGCTGTACGCGGGCAGCGCCGACATGTTCCGCTTGATCACGTCGCGGTTCCTGCTGGCCAGCACGCCGGTGATGCTGTGCGGATAGAGGAACAGCGCGAGCGCCGAGCCGAACGCCAGGGTGATGTACTGCAGTTGGTTGTTGGCGTTGAGCAGGATGCCGTCGTTCACGTTCGGCGAGGCGTCGAACTTCGCGTCGGCGGCGGCGAAGATGTCGCCCCAACCGCCCAGCTTGTACGGCAGGTAGATGACCGCCACCAGGATCACGATGTAGATCAGGGTGTCCTTGACGAAGGCGATCAGCGCCGGCGCGCGCAACCCGGACTGGTAGGTGTAGGCGGCCAGGATGGCGAACGCGATGATGATCGGCAGGTGCCGTGCGACGGTGCTCTCGCCGGTCACCCCCATCGTCTTAAGCACGGCCTCGATGCCGATCAGCTGCAGCGCGATGTACGGCATGGTGGCCACGATGCCGGTGATCGCGATCAGCAGCGCCAGCACCGGAGAGTCGAACCGCTTGCGGACGAAGTCGGCCGGCGTGACGAACCCGTGCCGGTGCGACACCGACCAGAGCCGGACCAGCACCAGGAAGACCAGCGGATAGATCACGATGGTGTACGGCACGGCGAAGAACCCGGCCGCCCCGGCGCCGAACATCAACGCCGGCACCGCCACGAAGGTGTACGCCGTGTAGAGGTCACCGCCGACCAGGAACCAGGTGATCCAGCCGCCGAAGCTGCGCCCGCCCAACCCCCACTCGTCGAGGTGCGCCATGTCCTTCGGCGCCCGCCATCGGGCAGCCACGAAGCCCATCGCGCTGACCAGCAGGAACAGCAGGGAGAAGACGATGATCTCGGTGAGATGGTCCTTCCACATCAGTGCCCACCCCGCTTCTTCGTCCTCTGGTAGACCAGCGTCGTGGTGGCGACGCCGAGCAGGATGTACGCCAGTTGCAGCCAGTAGTAGCGGGGGAACCCGAAGATCCGGGGCGAGTCGCCGTTGAAGAAGACCGGGATCAGCGGCACCACGATGGGGAGGAAGAGCAACCAGTTCCAGGGGCTGTGGTCCTTCGCCCTGGTTGGCGCCGTGGTCGGCGCCTCCGGTTCCGGTGCAGCCATCTGACACACCTCCGGGGAGTCGAGGCTCTCGATGTAACGGCCGGAGGCTATGACTTTGTGATGGCCGTCACGTCGCCCCTCGGGAGGGTGCTGCGCCGAACGGCCGATCGGCTGCGCCGAACGGTGTGGCCGACCAGCCCGCCGGAAAGGAGGCCGGCCCGTCGACGGTGTGGGGCCCGGGTGCGGTTGGCACCCGGGCCCCACATCGGCCGGTCGTGGACTGTCCGGTCGGGGTTACCGCCGGGCAGCCCAGAGCACCGCCCGGCCGAGCTGCGACTGAAGGCCCTTGGGGTGCAGGCGGAAGGTCGGGTTGGTGCCGAACAGCACCACTCCGTTTCCGGCGGCGGAGACGCCCCGCACGATGCTGGCCTGGTTGGCCGCCGCGGCCTGCCCGTTGGCGCCGTCGGTGGCCCACCAGCCGGCGAGCAGCGGGTCAGCCGCGTACGACTGCTCGACCTCGACGGTGGCACCCAGGTTGGTGAACCAGACGGGCTGGCTGATGAACGCGTGCGGGATGGCCGACGTGGTGACCGGTCCTCCGCTGTTCACGATGGTGGCCACTCCGCTGGCCAGACCGGCCCCCGCGGTGGCGGTCACGCTCAGCAGCGCGGTGCCGTTGCTGAAGGACGCCCCACCGGTGCCGAGGCCGACCACCCCGCCGCCCCGGGCGAGGAAGCGGTCCAGGGCGGACCGGTTCTCGGCGGTGAGGGTCGCCAGGTTGACGTTGCCGGCGACCAGCAGCACGTCGACGTCGTCGGTCAGCGTGCCGGCGAGCGTCGCGGCGGTCAGCGCACGCGCCTCGAAGCCCAACTCACCGAGGGTGTCCCGCTCCTCGACCGAGCCGAGGTAGCCGACCACGACCCGGTCCAGCGGCGTGCCCTGCCAACCGGTCGGCGCGCGTTCGAAGCTGACCGCATGGGCCCGGACCTCGGCGCGGGCCAGCCTGCGGTTGGCCGGGGTGCCGGGAACGACCACCGACCCGTCGGCGAGCCGGTGCACGGCGACGCCCTTGGCGAGCAACGAGTTCACCGCGAGCAGATCGGCGGCGTCCCGCAGGTCCAGGCGCAGGTCCGACCGACCGGCGGGCAGTGTGCCCTCGGCCCGCCCGTCGTAGGTCCGCTCCAGGCGCACCCGGGGCAGGTCGTTCCAGAGGGTGTCCACGGTGGCGCCCCAGGTGAGTCCCTGGCTCCAGGCGGCCGGGCCGGCGTAGAGGTCGTTCACCCGGTCGGTGATGTCCGCGCCCGGTTCGAGCAGCGAGTTGACCAGGCCGCGCTTGGGTTGGTGCAGGTCGACGACGTACGACCCGGCCTGGTAGCGCTTGCCGCCGGAGGTGAACGCCTTCTTCGCACGCCACACCCGGCCACCGCTGCTGATCAACAGGTCGACCAGGCGGGCCGCCGCCGGCTCCGAGCGCTGACCGGTGCCGCTCGGAATGACGTACGCCCGGGGGAAGGTGGTCTTGTAGTTGTCCTCTGGTCCCCAGCCGGGCACGTAGCCGTCGGGGATGTCGCGCAGCGGCTCACCGGCCAGGCCCCGGCGGTAGACCTCGGCCTGGTCGTGCAGCACCTCGGCCCGGTGGTCCTGGATGTAGCGCAGCGACGTGCGGATCGCCACCTCGTGCACGTCGGTGTTGATAGCGGAGCGGCGTACCCGCTCGGCCGGGGGAAGCGTGCTGCCGCGCGGGTTCAGCGGTGCCTCGATGGTGTACGGGATGCTGCTCTGCAGCATGGCGAACGACGGCACGTAGATCGGCGGGAAGTCGTCCCACACGCCCGGCTCGTCGTCGCGGAACGGGATCCGGGCCCGCTGGGTCTCGGCGTACCCGAGGCCGCGCAGGTCCTGCTCGATGGCCAGGGCGTTGGGCAGGCCGTGCTTGATGTACAGGTCGTACTCGTTGTTGACGTTGTGCGGCGGGGTGCTGGGGTGCAGCAGGGTCGGGTTGACGTACCCGTGCAGGTCCAGCGTGATGATCGGCTTGGTGTCGATGATCAGGTCGCGGATGAGGTTGGTCTCGGGCTGCGCGACGATCGTCAGGTCGCGGTTCAGGTCGTAGCCCGCCGCGTTGGCCCGGGTGCCGGCCACCCGACCGTCCGGGTTGGAGGTGATGTTGAAGACCAACCGGTTGCGCTTCAGCAGCTCGGCCGTCTCGGGGCTGCGGTCGGCGGCGAACTCCTCGATGACCCGCAGCGCCGCGTCGGTGCCCTCCCACTCGTTGCCGTGGATGTTGGCGTTGACGAAGAGCGGGGTCTTGTAGCCGGCGAGCAGCCTACGGTCCCGCTGCGCGCGGGCCGGCTCGTCCTCGAGAAGCCGCTTCCAGGTCTCCTGCTGCCGCGCCTCGGTGCGGCTCTCCGGCGCGGTCACGGTGACCGCGTACAGGTCGTGGCCGCCCGCGGACTTCCCGGCGACCCGGGCGGAGACCCGGTCGCTCGCCTGCTGGAGGGCGTTCAGCTTCGGCGCGATCTCGTCGTACGGGATGACGCCGATCGGGATGGACGCGTCGGCCGGGTTGTCCGGCCAGACCGGAAGGGTGCTCTGCCGGGGGTAGCCGCGGACGTCGGAGAGGTCGACGGGGCGCGACGGCACCGTTGGCAGCGCGCTGGCGTACGCCGGCCCGCTCAGGGCCACGGCGGCGAGCAGCACGGTGCTCACCGCGGTTGCGGCGAGCCGGGGTGATCGTCTTGTGGACAGCATGGACAGATCTCCTGTCGGGAGGTACGCGCAGGCGAACGCGCCGCAGGGCCGGAGACCTGCGGTGGTGGGATGTGCCTGCTGCGTGCGAGAAAGAGGGACCCGGCGTCAGATGGAGCGTCGACAGGCGGCGCTGGCGACGCGCAGGAGGTCGATGTGACCCCGCTTCGTCAGGTGAACGCTTCGCACCAACCGATCTTGAATCGGCCGCCATCCACTGTCAACAGTTACCGCACAGGTTCGGACCGTGGAGCCGAAACCCTCCCGACAGATGGGAATTAGTCGATCTTGGCGAGGTGGGCGGTGTCGTTGACCGTCCGCACCGCGACGCCGCCGTCGGGCCACATGTCGAGCACCGAGATACCGGCCGCGTCCAGGAAGAGCCGGTGCAGGAAACCGTCGCCGGCGGCGAGCGCGTCGCGCAGCACCAGCTTGATCGGCGAGACGTGCGAGACGACCACCACGGTCTCCCCGGGGTACGCGGTGAGCAGCCCGGCGATGACGCGGTGTGCACGTTCGGCGACACGGGTGAACGACTCACCACCCGGCGGGGCGATCCGGGCAGAGGCGAGCCAGGCGTCCATCTCCCCCGGCCACTGCTGGCGTACCTCGGCGAAGGTGCGACCCTCCCACTGGCCGAAGTCGCACTCGATCAGGTCGTCCTCGGTGCGGACCGGCACGTTCCCGAGCGCCCCGGCGATCGCCGCCGCGGTGGACGTACACCGGGACAGCGGTGAGCTGAGCACGGCCGCGACGGACGGGGCCAGCGCGGCCACCCGGGTGGCGGTGGCCCCGGCCTGGGCCCGGCCGCGCCCGGAGAGCGGGACGTCGCCGCGGCCGGAGTAGCGCCGTTGCTCGGTGTACGCGGTCTCGCCGTGCCGGACGAGGATCAACCGGGTGGCGGTGAAGCTCGGCCGCGGCTCCCAGGACGGCGGCGCGGTCGCCGGGTCGCTGCCCACGACCGGGGCGGCGGGTGTGGCCGGCTCTGGTCGACCGGCGGCGGCGTCCATGGCGGCGTTGGCCAGCGCGTCAGCGTGCCGGTTCTGCTCGCGGGGGATCCAGGTGAACCGGACCGCGCTGAACCGTCCCACCAGCCCGGCCGCCTGGGCGGCGAGCGGTCGCAGACCGGGGTGCTTGATCTGCCACCGACCGCACATCTGCTCGACCACCAGCTTGGAGTCCATCCGGACGTCCACCTCGGCGACGCCCAGCTCGGCGGCGGCGGTCAGACCGGCGATCAACCCCTGGTACTCGGCGACGTTGTTGGTCGCCGTGCCGAGCGACTCGGAGCGCTCGGCCAGCACCTCGCCGGTCTCCGGGTCCCGCACCAGGGCGCCGTAGCCGGCCGGGCCGGGGTTGCCCCGGGACCCGCCGTCGGCCTCGACGACGACCACGCGCGGCGCCACGACCTACAGACCCGACTCGTTGGTGCGGACCATGATCCGTCGGCAGTCCTCGCAGCGGACCACGTCGTCCGGGGCGGCCTTGCGGATCCGCGCCAGATCGGCGCCGGAAAGCTCCAGCCGGCACCCGCCGCAGCGGTGCGCCGTGAGCAGCGCGGCACCGAGCCCGGTGTCCTCGCGGATCTTGTTGTAGAGGGTGACCAGCTCGCTCGGGAGGTCGGCGGCGAGCGGCCCGCGGGCCCCCCGCTTGAACTCCTCCTCCTTGGCGATCTCGGCCAGCGCGTCGTCGCGGCGCTGCTCGGTCGCGGCCCGCTTGTCCCGGGTGTCGGCCAGCCGCTGCTCCACGCCGTCCAGCACGCCCTGCGCGGTCTCCCGCTGCTCCATCAACTCCAACTCGGCGTCCTCCAGGTCGCCCTGGCGCCGGTTCAGCGAGACCAGCTCGTGCTGGAGCGCCTCCAGCTCCCGGGCCGGGCCGGTGCCGGCGGCCAGCCGGTTCTGGTCCTTCTCCTTGCGGGCGCGGACCTGCTCGACGTCCTTCTCCAACCGGGCGATGTCGCGGTCCAGGTCGTCGACCGCCACCTGGGCGCGGACCCGCTCGTCCTCCAGCGACGACAGCTCCCGGGCCTGCGCCTCCAGCTCGGCCCGCTCGGGCAGCGAACGCCGACGATGGGCGAGCTGGGCGAGGTTGGTGTCGATCGCCTGGAGGTCGAGCAGGCGGCGCTGCACCTGGGGGTCAGCCTTCACGGTCGGGCTCCTTGTCGTCCACAACGGGTGCGGCGGCGTGTACGGTCCATGGGTCGGTGTCCAGGTCGGACACCAGCGTCTCGACGCCCGGCGCCTCCCGCAGGAGGGCCGCCAGATCGTCCAGCCACGGTCGTTCGGTCGCCCAGTGGGCGGCGTCGATCAGGGCGGGACCATCGGCGGCGACGTGCTCGCTTGCCGGGTGGTGCCGCAGGTCGGCGGTGAGGAACGCGTCCACCCCGGCGGCGGTCGCGGCGCCGAGGAAGCTGTCCCCCGACCCGCCGCTGACGGCGAGGGTACGAACCATACGCCCGGGGTCCCCCGCCGCGCGAACTCCCCAGGACGTGACGGGGAGCACGGCGGCGGCATGCCGGGTCAGCTCGGCCAGGGTCATCGGGCGGGGCAGCTCACCGATCCGGCCGACACCCCGGTCGTGGCCGTACGCGGGCGAGGAGGGCGCGGGCCGCTGCAGCGGGCGCAGGCCGGTCAGACCGAGCCGGGCGGCGAGGGCGTCGGAGACCCCCGGGGACGCCACGTCGGCATTGGTGTGCGCCACGTGGAGCGCCACCCCCGCCCGGATCAACTGGTGGATGATCCGCCCCTTGACCGTCGTCGGGGCGACCGAGGAGACCCCGCGCAGCAGGAGCGGGTGATGCGCGACGATCATGTCGGCGCCGACGGCCAGCGCCTCGGCGACCGTCTCCGGCACCACGTCGACCACGCAGAGCACCCGGCGGACCGGGGCCGCAGGCTCGCCGAGCACCAGGCCCACCCGGTCCCACTCCTCCGCCCAGGTCGGCGGATAGCGCCGTTCCAGCTCGGCCACCACGTCGGTCACCGTGGGGGTGGATCCGCATACGCTCACGGCGGGCCAGCTTACCGGCGCGCGGCCGTCCGGCGGCGACGCCCGGCCCGGCCGCGCCGGTCAGGCGGGCGATCTGGCCGCTAGGCGGCGCTCCAGGAGACGCTGCCCAGCGTTGCCAGCGGCATCGGCCAGGGAAACGCGTCAAGGTGCTGCTCGCCCGTTCCCGGCGGGTGCAGGGCGACCACGTGGTCGCCGAAGAGCACCGTGACGCCCCACTCGGTCAACCGCGCGATACCGGCCCGGAACGCCGGGTGGGCGGCCATCGCGGCGTTGGTGTACGGCACCGCCACGATCGGAAGCCCCTTGCCCTGCGCCTCGACCAGCAACCCGAGCGCCAGGGTGTCCGCGATCCCGGCCGCCCACTTGTTGATCGTGTTCACGGTGGCCGGGCAGACGATCATGGCGTCGGCGGGCGGCAGCACATCCGGATCACCGGGGTTCTTGTAGTGCGTCCGCACCGGGTGGCCGGTCTGCCGGGCCAGGGCCGGCTTGTCGACGAACTTGGCGCCGTCCGGTGTGGCGACGACGCACACCTCCCATCCGTCCTGCTGAGCCAGGTCGACCAGGCGCCCGACGTGTCGCGCCAGCGGCGAACCGCAGGCGATGACATAGAGCACCTCGCGGTGCTCGCTGACGTGTTGCGAACCGGCCATCAAACCGGCTCCGCGCTCATACCCCTACTCCCATGTGCTCAGCCAACTCCGCTACCGGAGAAGGCGGCGCACCACGTGTGCGACGCAGGATGTCCGACATCACCTCGTGGGCGATCGGCCGGCAGCGGATCTCGGACGGGGCGAGTCGATCGCCGAGCAGCAGCATCTCGCCGGCATTCGCCACGTCGCCCATCTGGGCGTACCCGCGGGCGATGTCGAGCAGGTGGTGCGCGCGACGTTCGGGCAGCAGCGCATTGAACGAGGGCTCCAGGATGCGCAACTGGTGCACCTCCACCGCGCGGCCCCCGTCGCCCAGCTCCACCGCGGCGGCGGCCCGGTGCAGCTCGACGTTGGTCGGGCCGAACGAGGTCCAGTAGTGGTTCTGGTCGCTGCCGAGCCGGTTGGCGGCCTCCTCGGCGCAGTTGATCAGGTCGTCGACACTGGCCGAGTCGCCGATCCGGGAGGCCGCCATCGCACCCTGGAGCAGCAGCATCCCGTAGACGGAGAGCCGGGCCGGAGAGACCTCGTTGCTTCCGCCGGGTGCCAGCCGGTTGGCGATCTGGACGTTCAGTTCCAGTGCCGGGCGGGCCCGACCCATCGCGACCAGGGCGTTGCAGACCCGGGTCGTGGCAATGCCGGCCAGCAGCGGGTCGTCGGCCCGCTGGGCCACCGCCATCGACCGGTCCGCGGCCAGCCAGGCCAGCTCGCACTCACCGAGCTTGCGCAGCACCGAGGAGGCGATCTGGTAGACCTGCCCGAGCAGGTGGGCGGCCTCCGGCGCCTGGTCACCGCCGTGGCCGGCGTCGGCCGCCTGGGCGTCGCGCAGCAGCTTGGGCAGCGCCCGGGTGAGCATCCCGTAGCGGCCGTACTGGTAGGTGAGCCAGGCGTGGTTGACGGCCTTGCGCATGTCGTCCAGCGGCGGCGGGCACGGCGCCGCGTCGAAGTACGCGCTCATCGAGTCGTACCGCTCGAGCGCGGCACGGATCTCCTGCACCTCGACCTGGTCGATGCAGTTCAGCGCATCGGTGCGCCGCTCCGGGTCCTTGCCCATCAGCAGCTGGACGTCCACCTGGAGGATGTCGGCGATCTCGTAGAGGACCGAGAACTTGTCCAACCGACGGACGCCCCGCTCGACCTTGTCCACCCAGCTCTTCGACTTGCCCAACCGGTCCGCGAAGACCTGCTGCGACATCTTGCGTCGCCCCCGCCAGTAGGCCACTCGCCGCCCTATGGGTAGCTCGTCCATCTCCCCATCCCCTCCCCTGCCGCCCCGACCCATCGGGCCTGGGCGATGTCCGCGGGCGCGGCGATACTCGTTCATCTTCAGGTTTTCCCTGGTCGCACAGCTAGTACGTCAGCCGTACAGCCAGTCCTCGTACTTTTCGTGCAAGTTGCACGAGCCGTTCGTCAACCTCAACGATCGTGGGTTACGGCAGTGACGGTGCTCGACATGCGACCTGGCGTCAGCCGGGCCAGGCCAGGGGAGATGGGAAACATGTGGGGAAACGTCGGACCGCGGGTCGCTGAACTGTCACCGCTGGAACGGGTCCGGCTGCGCCGGGTCGCCGTGCGGTACGCCGCACACGGGTGGGAGGTCACCCCGGGCGCCTGTCTGGCCCGCAGCCGCTTCGTCTGCGGCCGAGCCGGCTGCCCGACCGTGGGCTGCCACCCGGCGCTGGAGAACTGGGAGCTGGCCGCCAGCGCCGACCCGGCCCGGGTGGCCACCTGGTGGCGGAGCCGCCCGCACGGCGTCCTGCTGCCCACCGGTCGGGCCTTCGACGTGCTGGAGGTGCCCGCCCACCTCGGCCGGCACGTGCTCGACGCGGTGCAGACCCACCCGGCCGGCACCGGCGTACGCGGGCCGGTGCTGGTCACCCCCACCGGGCGGTGGATGTTCCTGGTCCGCCCCGGCGATCCGCTCCGGCCGGAGCTGGAGCACTGCTTCCACGTCGTCCGGCACGGGCCGGGCTCGTGGATCCCGGCGCCGCCCACCCGACTGCCGGAGGGGCCGGTGCGTTGGGCGGTCGCCCCGGAGCAGGCCCGCTGGCAGCTTCCCGACTCCTACCTCGTGCAGAACACCCTGATCGAGGCGCTGCACGCCACCGGGGTGACGCTCGCCCCCGATCTGCTCCCCGGTCACCTGCCGCTGCCCCGGCGGGGCATGTGACGGCTGCTGCCCCGACGGGGCACGTGAACCGGCCCGGTGGGCGATTCCATCCGGTCGCCGACAGCGTCGCCGGGGCGTCGGTGCTCGTTGACAGGGGGACGGCGCGAACGCGCGCCACGAACGGGGGACCGATGTCCACGGACGACAGAGCGCCTCATCCCGGCGGCACCGAGCCGCCCCGGCGCAGCCACCCACGGCACCGGTGGGCCGGCACCCGCCCGTCCGGCTCCCGGCCGGGCCGTCCCCGGCCCACCGGTTCCCGTCCTGCCGGCACCCACCGCCCGCTCCGCTAGACCGTCCCGCTAGTCCGTCAGGGGCAGGTCGCCGGAGAGGAACTGGCGGGCGTCGTCGGTGATCACGGCGTGGCTGTGGTCGGCGAGTCGGCCCAGCCACCCGATTCCGGCGGCCCCCATGGCCAGGGCCGCCGTGGCGTACGCGTCGGACGCCCCGAGGTCGGTGCCGACCACGGTCACCGAGCGCAGCCCGCCGGCCGGCACGCCCCGGCGCGGGTCCAGCACGTGCCGACCCCGCTCGTAGACGCCGGACGTGGCGACGGCCAGGTCCGTCCCGGCGACCACGAGGCAGGCCGCCATCTCGTCCCAGGGATGCCGGATGCCGATCCGCCACGGCTCGGCGGACGGGGAGAAGCCGCGCACCCGTACGTCGCCGCCGGCGTTCACGCAGTGGTTCGCCGCGCCGGCGGCGAGCAGCCGGTCCGAGGCGACCTGCGCCGCCCAGCCCTTCACGAAGCCGGACGGGTCGAGTCGTCCGGTGGCGTACGCGTCGAAGAACCCGTCGGTGGCGCCCCACAGGTCGGCGCACGCCTCCAGCACGAACCGCAGGTCCGCAGATGCCTCGGAGAGCAGCACCTCGCCCCGGTCGAAGCGGCACACCTCGCTGTCGGCCCGGTAGGTGCTGAACCGGGCGTCCACCTCGCGCATCCAGTCGAAGACCTGATCGGCCAGCTCGTGCAGGCGTGCCGGGGGCAGATCGTCGGCGAGGTCCAGGCTGATCGTCGTACCCATGATGTGCTCGACCCGGCACAGCCCGGGTCGGGTCAGCGCCGCCGGCACCTCAGAACGCCTCCTCGATCGCGGCTCGCAGCGAGGTCTTGTACGCGTTGCTGGTCGCGGTGGCGCCGGAGACGGTGTTGAGGTTGGCGCTCTGCTTCTGCACCACCTCGCCTCCGGGGTTGTTGTACTTGGTCCGGACGTCACCGCTGTGGATGTCGGATTCGCCGCCGCTGGGCAGGGACACGGTGGTGGCGTCGACGATCCTGTTGCCGGAGACGACGATCTGCACCACCACCGTCCCGTAGCCGTTGGCCGTGTCCACCGGGGGTCCGGTGACCCGGCGGGTGGTCGGCTGGGGTGCTTTGGTGGTGCGCGGCGCGGCGGGTGCCTTCGCCGTGGTGCGGGTGCCGGACGGGCGTGCGGTGCTCTTGCTCGGCTTGGGCGACACCGGGGCGTCGGCGCTTTCCGACGGATTCGGGCCGGCCGGGCCGGCACCGGGAGCCCCGGGTGCGACGCTCGGGCCCACGCCCTGCGGGGTGGGGGTCACCAGTTGCCCGGTGGGCAGGTCCTGGGCGACCTGGGAGGTGCCCGGCGAGCCCTTGAGCACCACCAGCGCGGTGGTGCTGGCGGCCAGACCGGTGATCGCGAGGAACGCGCGGCGCATGGAATGCCTTCCTACAACTCGAAGGTGGCCAGGTGGATCTGCCGGCGGGGCACGCCGGCGCGCCGCAGCGCGGCTACCGACTGTTCCACCAGTCCGGGTGGCCCGCACAGGTAGACGTCGCGCCGGGCCACGTCGGGCACCAGTTGGCGCAGGCCGTCCGGGCTCATCATCTGGCGCGGGCCGGGATCGTCGCGGGAGCCGATGACGTACCAGATCGAGGTGTCGCGGGCCTGGGCCAGCCAGTCCAGCTCCCGGCCGAGCAGCACGTCCGCCGGGGTACGGGCGCGGTAGATCAGCGCGGCACCGGGCGGCAGTTCCTCCAGCATGGCCCGGATCGGGGTGATGCCGCTGCCGCCGGCGATCAGCAGTGCCCGGTCGCGGACCCGGTGCGCGGCGGTGAAGGTGCCCGACGGGCCCTGCGCCCAGACCCGGTTGCCCGGTTCCAGGTTGCGCAGGTCCCCGGTGTGCGCGCCGACGACCTTGACGGTGAGCCGCAGCCAGCGGCCGTTGGCCGCGGCGGAGACGGAGAACGGGTGCGACTGCCACCAGCAGCCGCGGGTGAGGAAGCGCCAGCGGAAGTGCTGCCCACCGAGCATCTCCAACCGGTCCAGCCGGTCGCCGGTGAGGTAGATGGAGATGGTGTCCGGGCTCTCCGCGACCACGTCGGCGACCCGCAGCCGGTGCCGCAGATTGAACACCAACGGCGTGATCACCCGACCCCAGAGCAGGGCGGCGACCACCAGCAGGTAGAGGGCGATCCAACCGGTGCGCACCGGGCCGGGCTTGTAGAGCTGACCGCCGTGGCTGAACTGGTGCCCGTAGCCGAGCAGCAGCACCAGGTAGCTCGACCGGTGCAGCAGGTGCCACAGCTCGTAGGGCAGCGCCCGCCGGATTCCGCGGATGCTGCTGAAGCCGACCACCACCAGGATGCCGGCGGCGACGAACGCCGAGACCATGTCCTCGTAGGTGCCGAGCAGCGTGCCGACCTCGGCGAGGACCGAGTGGTTACGCAGATCGGCGTAGCCGACCAGGATCAGCGAGACGTGCGCCAGCATGGCGACCAGCAGGGTGGCGCCGACGTCGCGGTGCCAGCGGCTCAGGTGCTCGCCGCCGATCCATCGCTCGACCAGCCGCAGGCGGCTCATCAAGAGCACCTGCACCAGCAGCAGGTAGCCGGCGACCAGGCCGGTGATCCGGCCCGCCGCGGTCACCGTGGCCGCGGTGGTCCGCAGCGAACCGGCCGGGGTGCCCAGCCACCAGGGCAGCACGCTGGCGAGCAGGCCGACCAGGAGCAGCGCGGCCAGCAGCCGCCGGCCGCCGGGCCCGCGTCGGGCCGGGATCTGCGGGGGTACGGGCTCAGCCGTCCGGCCGCCGTGCCGGGACGGAGTCCCGGTACGGCGGCCGGCGGCGTGGGTGTGCGAATGCGTCACGCGTAGAGCTTCATCGGGGCGAACTTCATGCGGGGGAAGATCTTCTGCACCTCCGCGTTGGTGAGCCCGAACCGCCCCTGCGCCACGGAACCGTAGACGTTGAACATGTTGTTGTACTCCGGCACATCCCCGGAGTCCGGCTTGTCCAGGCCGTTCCAGGCGCCGAGCAGCGAGCCGGCCAGCTTCCTGCCGGAGAGCACGGTGACCACTCCGCCGTGCCCGTGGTCGCTGCCACCCTTGTTGGAGGCGATCCGCCGGCCGAACTCGCTGGACACCAGGATCGTCACGTCGGCGGCCTGCGGGCCGAGGTCGGTGAAGAACGCGGCCATCGCGCTGGCCAGCTCGCCCAGCCGGCGGTGCAGCTGACCGCCCTCGCGGGTGCCCTGGTTCTCGTGGGTGTCGTAGCCACCCATACCGACGGTGGCGACCCGCACGTTCGCGCCGCCCTTGATGAGCTGGGCGAGCTGCTCGAACGCGTTGCCGACGCCCTCGTACTTGACGCCCTCGGCCGGCTGGTAGGGCTTGGCGGCGAGCTTCTGGGCGGTGGCCAGAGCGCCCATGCCCTCCTGCACGGCCTCCTCGACGGGGTGGTTGATCCCGGTGAAGAGCCCCCTGATCGCCTTCTCGGTGGCGGCCCGGAACCGGTCGTCACCGTTGAGCCGCAGCGAGCCGACGTTGTTCAACGACAGCGCGCCGTTGTTGCCGACCAGCGAGCGGGGCAGCGTGCCGCCGATGCCGACGCTGCGGAACGCGGTGCCCTTGCCGAGGTTGTCGACCAGACCGTCCAGCCAGCCCCGACCGCCGGTCTCGTTGGGCAGCCCGCCCAGGTTGCAGGCATCCGCGGCCTGGAAGTGGCTACGGGACAGCCGCTCGTCGGAAACCGCCGGGATGAAGCCCAACTGGCCGTTCTTGAGCCACTGCTCCAGCGGCTTGAACGCGCTGGTCAGCTTGAACCCACGGCTCAGCGCCAGCGAGTCGTTGCCGAGCAGCAGGTCGGGGCGGTCCTTGGCGAGCACCGGGTCGTTGTCCGGCGCGACCAGGCTCAACCCGTCCAACCCGCCGTAGAGGAAGACGTGGATCAGCGTGCCGGTCTTGGTCGCCGCGAACGACGCCGAGGTGGTGACGAACTGGGCGGTGGCCAGCGCGGTGGCCGTGGCCGCGGCACCGGCAACGAAGGTCCGTCGGGTGACGCCGCGACCGTCCTGCTGGGCCTCTTCCAGGTCCTCCAGGCGGCGGTAACGGTCGACCTCGGCGGCGTTCTCGGCGGCGACGATGTCGGCCTCGGCGCGCAGCAGCGCCTCGGCCGGGTTGTCGGCCAACCGGCTCAGGTCGGTGCATTCGGGGTGCAGCGGAAAGGTGTTGTACACAGTCTTCTCCATCGGGTGCCTCACCGGAGGTGGTGCTGGGGGGAAGCGAGGATCGCCCGCGCGACGGCGGTGATGGCCCCGTTCAACGTGGCGTCGACCTTGGCGGTCGCCGGCACACCGGCCACGCCGAGGACCAGGTTCTTCTCGCGGGCGGTCAGCTTCTGGTTCACCAACCGCTGGGCGAGCGCGTCCACGTACGCACCGGCGGTGGCCGGCGGCTTGGCGACCAGCTTCTCCGGAGCGGTGTACGTGAAGGTGGTGCGGTAACCGGCGGCGATCTCGCCTGCCTCGTTCCAGCCGTTGACCATGGTGCCGGCCGAGGTCCAGGCGACGTAGACGTCCGGGTAGCCGTCCGGGGTGGGCTGACCCATCGGGTACTGGCCCAGCTCGCGCAGCTTGTCCTGGATCTGCCGCAGGCCCTGCGCGTACGGGGTGCGCTTGTTGTCACCGTTGTTGTGCTTCGGCGACGGATCCGGCGACACGCCCAGGACCCGGTACGTGGAGACCAGGTACTCCATCGGCCGGCGCACCTTCTGACCCACGGCGGCCCAGAACTCCGAGGAGCTAAACAACGCGATCAACACCGGCTTGATCAGGCCCTTGTTGGTGATGTAGGTCTTCGTCAGCCGGTCCACCAGGGACTTCGGCGGGGTGTCCGAGACGAACCGGGTCGCCAGGCTCTGCGCCACGTACTTGGCGGTCGACGGGTGCAGCGCGATGTAGGTGATGTATTTGTCGATCGCCACGTCCATGGCCGTCGCAACCTTCTTGACGGCCTTCTCGTCGTTCGGGTTGGGCAGGGTGAACGCGTTCGGGTTGGTGAAGCCGAGGATCTTCACCTTGCCGATGTAGTGGTTGAACGGGTTGAGGACGTACTCACCCTTGTCGTTGACGCCCCGGCCGGTCTGCAGCATGGCGGCCTGCCGGACGTCGCCCTCCTGGTAGCCGCCGTCCACACCGACCGAGTAGAGCTCCAGGTTCTCCCGGGCGAGGTTCTCGTTGATCGCGTCCTTGCTGGAGTCCTTCTGGTTCAGGTAGATCAGCAGTGCCGGGTGCTTGTTCGCGGCGACCAGCATCTCCGGGTAGCTGCCCAGCGCGTGCTTGCGGATCACGTCCTGGTCGAACGAGGTGCGGTACACCTCGCCACCGTCGAAGTCCGCGGCAACGTGCAGGTAGTCGTTCCAGAAGTCGACCATCACCTCGAACAGCTGGCGCTTGGACCAGATCTGCCGGGCGATGGTCGCGTCCACCACCTCACGCTCCGGCTGGGCGCCGCGCTCGTTGAGCTGGTCCCGCTGGGTGCGCAACTGCTCCACGTTGAGCTTCTGGGTGGGCAGCTCGGCGAGCTTCAGCTCGGCCTTGCTCGGCTCGAGCTTCTCCGGGGTGAGCTGCGAGCGGATCCAGCCGTCGATGCCCTGCGACTTGATGTCGGCGATCACCGCGGGCGTCGCCCCGAAGGTGGCCCGCCTGGCCAGGTGCAGGATCGGGTCCTTGGCGAGCACCGTCTTGACGGTCACCTTGGTCTCCGCCGCGGCCGCGGCCGGGCCGGAGAAGGTCCGTCCACCCACGGGCGCGTTCTTCTTCAGCGCCTCGCCGGCCCGGGAGCCCATGTAGCTCTCGTTCTGCTCGGTGTAGGTGCGCACCGTGCTGGGCTGCTGGCCGCTGGGCCGCGCAGCGGTGCCGTCCGTGACGGTGCTGCCGGTCGCGTCGCCGGCCGCCGCGTCGTCGGAGAAGAGGCCGCGGAACTGCGGCGTCATGGCGAGTGCCGCGCCACCGGCGACGACGGCGGCGGTGCCGCCGAGCGCCACCATGGCCTTGCGCCGGCCGACCTTGCGGCCGGGCTCGTCGCCATCGTCCAGGGTGGGCAGTCCGCCACCGGTCGGAGCCGGGCGTCCGAGACCCTCCGGGCCGACCCACTGCGGCCCGCGCGGGGCGGGGGCGGGGTGTCCGGGGTTCGCGTAGCCGTCGGTGTACTGCTCAGCCGGGTAGCCGCCCTGGTAGGGGTGGGGCGATTCGTACCCGTACGGCGCGGACGTGTTGTGGTCGCCGTACGCGTCGGAGGTGTGGTGCTGGCGTCCGTCCCAGCCGCGGTCGTCCCGCGGTCGACGTGGTGGCACATTCTGGTCGGCCATGTACCAATCCCGATTTCTGATGAGCGCCGAAAGCTGCGACCGGGCAGGTGCGGCAGGTGCGGCGACTGTTGCCTGAGGGGGTTGCTACGGCAAGGTAGCCAGTGCGTGAGAAGCCTTCAAGACGGGCTGAACGCCCTCGTGGGGGCACTTAAGACAGCGCTCAGCGCCGCATCGGTGGCGAGCCGCGCACCGGGGCGGTCGACGGACCTTCCCAGCAGGGCGGACGTCCGGCAGCCGGGTACGGATCGGACCGCGCCGCCCTCCGCGACACTTTCGGCGCCGTTCGCCACCACAGACAAACTTAAGGTTCGGATAAGCCGGACGTGAGACGTCCTCGGAGCGGAGGAAAAGTAGCACCAGAGGGTGAGCGTGAGCCGCCGCCGCAGCGGGTATGCCGCCGAACCGCTGGACGCGTGAGGGGAAGGCAGCGCCATGCTCAGCAAAGAGGATCAGCGCAGGTTCGACCAGATCACCCGTCAGCTCCGGGAGAGCGACCCGGCCTTCTTCAACCGGCTGGACCATCGGGTCCGGGCCCGGCGAGGCCGCTACCTGATGTTGTTGACCATCGTGCTGTGGGCGTCGCTGCCGGCGATGACCGTGTTCGCCGGCCGGCTGGCCGGCGCGATCTGCGCGGTGGTGCTGGTGGCGAACGCCGCGCTCATGTGGCGGTTCCGTCGCCGCTGGACGTGACCGGTCACCGGTCGGGCGGGCCGAGCGCCCGGTACGCCCGGCGCAGCCGTTCGAGCAGTCCCGGCCCGCCGATCGCCGGCGCCGGTGGCCCGAGCTGGCGCAGCAGCAGGTCCGGCCCGGTCGCCAGCCGGGGCGGCCGATCGGGCAGTGGTACCGGCGGCAGCCAGAACCGGTCCACCGCCTCCGCCAGCGGGGTCGCCGACAGCCCGGCGAGCGCCCGGGCCGCGCCGGCCGGCGGTGCGACGGTATCCACAGGGGACCCGGCGACGTCCGGGTCTGCGGGGGACGCGGTGACCGGTCCGGGTGGCACCGGGGCTCCGGTGGCCTCGGCCCGCAGGGCACGAAGCCGGTCGAGCAGCTCCGCGCGGCTACGGCCGCGCCAGTGCAGCAACTCGAACGGGTCCTCGTCGAACGCCTCGGCCAGCAGATAGAAGGTGGCCGCGAGGTGCTTGCACGGCACCGCGAAGTCGGGGCAGCTGCACCGCTGCTTCAGCTCCGTGACACCGGTCGGAAAGAGCGGCGCCCCGGCGGCGGCGAACAGCTCCTCCAACTCGTCGGGGAGGTCCCCGGCGAGCAGTCGGGCGCTGAAGAACGCCTGACCGGCCAACTCCCTCTCGACCCGGGACCAGAGCCGGGCCGGGAACGGCGTCAGCGCGATGGAAACCTCGTACGGCTGCGGCCGGGAGCCCTGGACAGCGGCGCTGACCAGGCCCGGCGCGATGGCGAGCCGAACCACCTGCCCAGCCCGCGCGTACGAGCGGCCACGGGTCAGCCGGGTGCCGAGCGCGAACGACTCCAGCACCTCCAGGAACCGCCGGGACCACCAGGACCGCCCGATCGCACCCCGGGCGCTGCGTGCCCGCAGACCGCCGTCGACCCGCCGAGGCCGGCCGTAGTCGGCGAAGTCGCTCACGCCGGCACTCCGCTGCGCTCCGTGCCGACATGAGGCACCACGCGGCTGTGCCTGATGGTTCGCTCGCTACGCTCGCTCACTCCACCACCGCCCCGGCCTCCAACGTGAACAGCTCCCGCAGGTGCCCGGTGGACAGCTCGGTGATCCACTGCTCGCCGGTGCCGACCACCCGCTCGGCGAGGTTGCGCTTGTCGGCGATCAGCGCGGCCACCTTCTCCTCGACGGTGCCGGCGCAGACGAACTTGCGTACCTGCACCCGCCGGTGCTGCCCGATCCGGAACGCCCGGTCGGTGGCCTGGTCCTCCACCGCCGGGTTCCACCAGCGGTCCACGTGCACCACGTGGTTGGCGGCGGTCAGGGTGAGGCCCGTACCGCCGGCCTTGAGCGAGAGCACGAACAGCGGTGGCCCGTCCGCCGACTGGAACCTCTGCACCATGGCGTCCCGCTCGGCCTTGCCGAGCCCACCGTGCAGGAACAGCACCTCCCGGCCGAACCGGGCGGAGAGGTGGCCGCGCAGCATCCCGCCGAACTCCGCGTACTGGGTGAACAGCAGCGCCCGCTCCCCCGCAGCCAGAACCTCTTCCAGGATCTCGGTGAGCCGGGCCAGCTTGCCCGAACGACCGTCCAGCGGTGAGCCGTCGCGCAGCAACTGGGCCGGGTGGTTGCAGACCTGCTTGAGCCGGGTCATGGTGGCCAGCACGAGACCCCGGCGTTCGATGCCGTCGCTGGCTTCGATCCGGGCCAGCATGTCGTCGACCACCACCCGGTAGAGGGCGGCCTGCTCGGCGGTGAGGTTGCAGACCACCTCCATCTCCAACTTCTCGGGCAGGTCGGTGATGATCGACGAGTCGGTCTTGAGGCGGCGCAGCACGAACGGACCGGTGATCCGGCGCAGCCGCTCGGCCGCCTCGACATCGCCGTGCCGCTCGATCGGCTCGGCGAACCGTTTCCGGAACGTCGCGGCCGGGCCGAGCAGGCCCGGGTTGGCGAACTGCATGATCGACCACAGGTCCGCGAGCCGGTTCTCCACCGGCGTACCGGTGACCGCCACCCGCTGCCGGGCGGGCAGCGCGCGGACCGCCTCGGCCTGCCGTGTCGAGGCGTTCTTGATCGCCTGCGCCTCGTCCACCACCACCCGGTGCCAGTCGATTCCCGCCAGGTCCAGGGCGTCGCGGGCGGCCACCGAGTAGGTGGTGAGGACCAGGTCCGCGCCGTGCGCGGCCGCCGTGAACTCCGCCCCCCGCGCCCGCTCCGCCCCATGGTGTACGTGGACACGCAACCCCGGTGTGAACCGCGCCGCCTCCCGTTGCCAGTTGCCGACCAGTGACATCGGACAGACCAGCAGGGTCGGCCCGGCATCCGTGGGGTCCCCGGCGAGCAACGCGAGCAGCTGCACGGTCTTGCCCAGCCCCATGTCGTCGGCGAGCACACCGCCCAGACCGAGCGACCGCAGGAAGGCCAGCCAGGCCAACCCACGCCGCTGGTACGGCCGCAGCGTGCCCTGGAAGCCCGGCGGCGGGTCCAGCGGGGTGAGCCGGCGCTCGACCGCACCGGCCAGCAGGTCACCCAGCGCGCCGTCGGCGGTCACCTCCAGCACCGGCAGCGCCCCGCTGTCCTCGCCGTCGGCCAACCCGAGGCGGAGCAGGTCGGCGACGGTCAGCTCCCCGGCCGAGCGGAGCAGACGCAGCCCGGCGGCGAGCCGCCCCGGATCCAGTTCCACCCACCTGCCGCGCAACCGCACCAGAGGCGTCTTCATCTCGGCCAGCGCGGCCAACTCCTCGGCCGACAGGGGCTGGTCGCCGAGCGCCACCTCCCAGCGGTAGTCGACCAGGGCGTCCAGCCCGACCCCGGCGTCGGCGCCGGCCACCGTGCCCGGGGCGGTCCGGCTACGCGCGCGCAGCCGAGCGCCGAGCCGCGCCGACCGGCGCTGCCACCAGGACGGCAGCAGCACCCCGAAGCCGGCCGCGTGCAGCACCGGGGCGCCCTCGCTGAGGAACCGGTGCGCCCCCTCGACGTCCAGCTCCATCGCCTCCGGCGCGGCGGTACGCAGCGCGGCGTCCAGGTCCGGCCAGAGCCGACTGGCCCGGCCCAGCTCGGCGAGCAGTGTCTCCTGTGGGCTACCCGTACGGCCGGTCAGGCCCCCGAGCGTGTGCGGCGCCCGCCAGACCTGCCCCGCGTCGACGTGCAGGCCGGGCTCGTCGGCCGCCTGCAACCCGAACTCGAGCCGCCACCGGCCCTCGTCGACCGGCTCCTTGGCGACCGGCTCACCGCCGGCCAGGTCGGCGGCGACGTGCCCGGCTCCGTCGTGCGGGCGGGTGGCCAGGATCGGTTCGGTGACCTCGTCCGGGGCCGGCTCCACCAGTCGAAAGCTGGCTCGGACCGGGCCGCCGGCGGCGTCGCGCTGCCAGGTGTCCAGTTCGGCCCGGAGGGTGGCCAGCGCCGCCGGGTCGACGGTGAAGTCGCGGCGCGGGCCGGCGAGCGCTCCCAGCCAGGCCGGTGCCGGGCCGCCCGGCCGCAGACCCCGGCCCAGTGTCGTGGTCGCGAGTGCCGCCCGGGCGGCGGCGTCGGTCAGCGCGTCCAGCGCGCCCGCGACCAGCGCACCCGCCGTCAGCTCGGTGCTGCCCGACCGAGGCAGGGCCGAGGCGATCCGACCCGGCGCGGCAGCCGCCGGCCCAGTGCCGACCAGCGTGCCGGCGGCGCGGGCGACCGGTGGCAGGGCCAGCGCCAGCGACCGCGCCCAACCGGCGTCGGTGCCGGTCAGCAGCGGTCGCCAGACGGCGAGCGCGGTCACCTGCGCGTCCGGGTCCGTCGACTCCGCACCGGTCGGCGGCACGGACGCGCCGACGGCCGACGTCGCCGTGCCGACGCCGGGCAGGACCCGACCCCGGGTCACCAGGTCGGCGGCGAAGTCGGCCAGTTCGGCGAGGTGGCGCAGGGTTGCCCCGGGCACCGTCGGGAGGTCGTCCAGGGAGCGGAGCAGTGGCAGGGCGTCGTCGGGGGCGTACACCAGGATGGGGACCCGCCACCCGGCGAGGGTGAGCCGGCCGCGGGCCGGGGGTGCGACGTCGGTCCGGATCAGCTCGGGTGAGTCGGTCGGCGCGCCGGCCCGGGTGGGCAGGGTGAGCAGGGCGGTGTCGGGACGGGCCGGCTCGGCGGCGCCGGCCAGGGCGGTGGCCAGCGCGGCGTGCCCGGCGGCGAAGGGGTGCGGGCGCTCCCGGGGTGCCCGGCCGGGCCGTGGCGGCGCGGCCGGCGGCGCGGCGCTGTCCTCGGCCCACACGGCGAGGCCGGCGGTCGAACCGTCGCCGGGCAGCCACAGCCCGTGGATGACCAGCACGTGCTCCCCCTCGTCGCCGCCCGCGCCCAGGATAGGCGGCCCGGACCGGTCGGCGTCGGCGCCCACTCACCGACACGCAACCCGCCCGCGCAGGCTCAGACCGCGCCGGTCGCCCAGCACCACGGCGGGGTGGAGGTCGAGGAACGAGTCCAGTACGGCACGCTCGTCACCGGTGCGGGCGAGCACCGGGCCGAGCGTCGGATCGATCGTCTGCTCCATCCACCGACCCTGGTTCCGCGCCGAGCGTCCCGCTGCCCCGCTATCCGCTGCGAGCGGCCCCCGCGACGGGCAGGATGGGCGCATGGCTTCATCCGTGCAGATCCTCCTCGTCGGCGGCGCGGCGGACGGGCAGAGCGTCACCGTCGAGCTGGACAGCAACGACCGCCCACCGCTGACCCACCACCACCTCG
Source organism: Micromonospora sp. 067-2 (assembly GCF_046549295.1). Classification (NCBI taxonomy): domain Bacteria; kingdom Bacillati; phylum Actinomycetota; class Actinomycetes; order Micromonosporales; family Micromonosporaceae; genus Micromonospora; species Micromonospora sp. 067-2. The sequence goes on from NZ_JAJPWB010000004.1 coordinate 389,926, forward strand.
GGTCCGGTGGGCTGGCCGAGGCGCAGATCTACGAGTTGGAATCCGCCCGCGAGGAGGACCGCGAGTGGCGCTACCGGTGGACCGGCCCGGCCGTGTGACCGGCTGGTCAGACCCGGGTGAGGGTGTGACTGCGCAGACTGTCCAGCACCCCGCGGGTGACCTCGGAGGTGCCCCTGGCCAGCTCACAGACCTCGGCCACCCGCCGGGCGGTGTCCTCGGCGCGCTGCTCCCGCTCGTCCCAGAGCCGGTCCACCTCGGCCAGTAGCGGCCCCTCGACCTCCCGTTCCACGCCGCGCAGCGCCGGCACGCCGAGCCGCTGGGCCAGGTCGAAGACCTTGCCGGCGTACGGCAGCGGCAGGAACGGGGTGCCGACCATCGCCGCGAAGATCAGGAAGTGCAGGCGCATGCCGACCGCCAGGTCGAAGTGGCGCATCAACCCGAGCACCTGCTCCGGTGAGTACGTGCCGTGCAGGATCCGCCCCCGGTCGGCGGCGACCATGTGCGACAGCACCCCGTGGGCGTGCCGGATGTCGTCGCGTTCCATCGGCACGAACAGGACGTACGCGTCGATCCGGTGCACCAGGAAGTCGCCAATCTGGGCCAGCAACCGGTGGTAGCCGTCCACGTCGAGGCGCTCGGCGGCCCGTCCCGGCTCCCGCACACTGATCCCGACCAGCCGGTTGCCGGCCGGAACACCCTCCTCGGCCAGCAGGTGGGGTGGAAAGTCCGCCGGCTTGAGCAGGAACGCCGGATCGGCGGTGACCGTGATCGGGTTGAGCAGCCCGGCCTCCTCCAGCACCATCCGGGACTCCTGGTCCCGAACGGTCACCTGGGCGGCACTGGAGAGCGTTTCCCGGACCATGCCGGTGTCCACCGACTCGCTGAGCGGCCCGACGCCCACGGCGTACGTGATCAGGGGCAGGCCCCGCTCCTGGGCGACCCGGACCACCCGCAGGTAGCGGCGTGCCTCCCGGTCGTAGAGGATCCCGCCGCCGCCCAGGATGAGCAGGTCGAGTTGGGCCAGGACCAGGGCGGAGTCGGTGCGGCTGACGCCCTCCCACGGCACCGCCTCCACGTCCGGGTGGGCGCCTCGGGTGTGCTCCGGGTTGCGGGAGAAGACGATGATCCGGGCGTTCGGCTCCTGCGTCCGCAGATCGGTGAGCAGACCGGTGAGGATCGCCTCGTCGCCGAGGTTTCGGCCACCGTACGAGCCGAGCACACCAATGGTCAGTCCGGTGCCGTGCGTCATCCGTCGCTCCTCCCCAGGTGCGGTACGGGCCGGGTTCCCGCTGGGTGGGTGAACAGTCCTGCCGGGGGTCCCAGCTCGGACACCCACACCGAGCACTTTCGCCCTTCTTGGGCCGAGTCACACACAGTGGGACTGGGCAGCACGTCACACCGCTGTGCCCTTGATTGTGTGAGCGCACGAGCGGTTGAGTCGACGGCATGGCTCGAATCGACGGCGCTGCGCCGCGAGGCGCACACTCCTCTGCAACTGATCACCGACGACGAGTACGCCGCGGGCGTCGCCCGACTGCACAAGGCAGCGCGAACCGAGACCGGACCCGTGGTGGACGCCCTGGACCTCCTCGTCCTGACCTGTTGACGGCACCGGCGCGAACGTCCCCGAAAGGCCACCGGGATCCGCGCCGGCTGCGATCACCCGTCCCGGTTCAGCACCGGGCGTACGGCGTCGACGAACGCGATCCGGCGGTTCGTCCGTACCTCGATGGCGGCGAGCCAGCGCTCCCGGTGCCGCTCGCGTAGCGGCACCGTCGCGCCGCCCGCCTCACCGGCGAGGCGGCGCTGGTCGGCGTACTCCGTGGTGATGCTGGCCAGCACCGACCGGGCCGCCGACCCGACCTCCTCCGGGCCTTCCAGCAACACCAGGTTGTACGCCTCGTCCACGGCGCGCATCGCCACGTAGGACTCGTCGTAGCCGGGCGCCGGCTCCTGCGCGCCGACCTCGACCCACCGCCGGTCCAACCGCCGGTACGCCTGGTCGCAGGCGCTCAGCAACCCGACGTAGGCGTCCCGCCGCAGCTCCTCGCGGCGCGTGGCCCGCCGCTCGGCGTCGTCCTGCCGGGCGGCGCTGAGCTGGTGGGTCAGTTGCCGGCGGGTGCTGAGCGCGCCGACCAGCCCGGTCAGGGCCGCGGCGGCCAACGTGGACAGAGAGGTGATCAGCGCGACGGCGACGGTGTCCTGCACACGCCCATCATGGTGTCGCCCGAAGCAGAGGCGCGAACCGGGCGGGGTCGACGCGGGCCGACCCGAGCGGTTCATCGATGCGGTGAGGCCACGTCGACCCCCAGGTCACGGTGTCACGTCCAACGCGGTGAATTGGTACAGTCGCGCCTCCCCCTTGATCGAATAGAGGACGCCCGCATGGCCGACACCGGGCCTGAACCTGACGCAAGCCCGACTCCGGTTCCAGATCCGGTGCCCCCGGCGACGTCGCAGGACGCGCAGGCGCCGCAGGACGCGCGGGCCCCGGGAACGGTTCCGGGCATGCCCGTCGACCCCGTGCCGGTCGCCAGCACGTGGACGCCCCCGCCGGCACCGCCCACCCAGCCCAGCCAGACCGGCGTCATCGTCGCCGCGGTCGCGGGTGTCGTGGTGCTGGTGCTGGTGGCCTGCGTCGGGCTGGTCGGCGGCTTCTTCCTGCTCCGTGCCGAGAAGACCCCGCTGGCCAGCAGCCCGACCTCCCGGGCGCCGCTGCGTCCCACGACCGGCGGCAGCCCCACCGCGAGCGGTCTGCCCGACCAGAGCGAGGAACCGGTGGCGCAGGGGCCGCAGGCCAGCGCGTACCCGGCGGAGAAGACCGAGGACCTGGACCGGGTGTGCGACGAGGACATCTTCTACCCGGAGCTGCCGAAGCGCGCCGGCAAGGCCCCGCACCCGGTCGTCCTGCTCCTCTCGGAATACCCGGGCCTCCGCTACCAGGACAGCGGCTACTACTACGACCTGGGCCTGTCGGCCAAGGTCGAGCAGACGTGGGCGGCGAAGGACCCCAGGAAGGTGCAGATGGTGGCCTGCCTCGACCGGGTCGGCACCGGCTCGACGATCCGCAGCTGCAAGTTCGACGACCCGAAGCCCCAGACGGTGCAGCTGGTGCGGACCACCTGGCGACTGCGGGTGTACGAGGCCGCGACCGGCCGCAAGCTGCTGGACAGGAAGATGAACGGCGACGACCAGAAATGCCCGTACGTGGTGATGGTCGGCGCCGACAGGAAGATCTACGCCGAGGTCAGCGATCGTGCTGCCATCGCTGCACTGCGCACCCTCGTCACGAAGTGACCAGGTGGACGAGTGACCACGTGAGCGAGGGACGGATGAGGGGTGGGCGCGGCAGGTTTCGAACCTGCGACCCCCCGCTTGTAAGGCGGGTGCTCTCCCACTGAGCTACGCGCCCGGAACGCCCGTGCGGCGGGCCGGAGGTTGGCAAGCTTACCTGCTCGCCGCCGGCCCGGGCGCACGGCGTGCTCCGGTCAGGCCGTCGCCTCGGCGATGGCCTTACGCCAGCCCTGCTGGTCACGGGCCTCGCCCGGGCCGTTCATCTCGGCGAAGCGGACCACGCCGGCCCTGTCGATGACGAAGGTGCCCCGGTTGGCGAAGCCGGCCACGTCGTTGAAGACCCCGTACGCCTGGGCGACGCCGCCGTGCGGCCAGAAGTCGGCCAGCATCGGGAACTCGTAGCCCTCCCGGTCGGCCCAGATCTTGTGGCTGTAGACCGAGTCGACGCTGACGGTCAACACCTGGACGTCGTCGTTCACGTACTCGTTGAGATTGTCTCGCACCTCGCACAGCTCACCCTGGCAGGTGCCGGTGAAGGCGAGCGGGTAGAAGACCAGCAGCACGGTCCGCCTGCCGCGGAAGGCCGAGAGCCGGACCTCCTGGTTGTTCTGGTCCTTCAGCACGAAGTCCGGCGCTTCCGCGCCAACCTCAATCGGCATGCGAACTCCTCGGATCGAGTCGGGGGGACGGCATCAGGCTGTCTCAGCCCGGCGGTGTGACCGCCGGACCGGAAGGGCAACGGTGCGGGGGCTACTTCTTGCCCTTGACCCCTCGGCGCAGCACCAGCCGGGCGCCGCTCCAGTCCCGGCCGGCGTTGACGGTCGAGGTCTGCTGGAGGCCGGCGGTGGGCGCGGACTCCGCCACCTCACTCGGCTCGACGTGCCCGTCACGCCCCGCCTTCGGGGTGAGGAGCCACACGACGCCGTTGTCGGCCAACGGGCCGAGGGCGTCGACGAGAAGCTCGAAGAGGTCACCGTCGCCGTCGCGGTACCAGACGAGAACCGCGTCGACGACCTCGTCGGTGTCCTCGTCGACCAGCTCTCCAGAGCGGTCGGTCAGGGCGTCTCGGAGATCCTGGTCGACGTCGTCGTCGTACCCCATCTCCATGACGACCATCCCCGGTTCGATACCGAACCGGTCCGCCAGGCTGCGTACCCCGTCGGCGGCCTGACCAGCGGTCGCGCTCACTGTCGCGTGCCTCCTCATCTCGTCCCTGCTCGCGGCGTCGGTGCGACGCCGTCAGGCAGAGTCCACACAGTTGTGCCTCTGCGCGCAAGTGGCGCACCGGGTGGATCGGAATTTACCGTGCCAGCAGCGTACGGGCACCGTCGGTAATGGCTTCCGCGGAGACCAGAACAGAACGCGCTGCCGGACCTAATGGTACAAACGAGTCAACTCCCGCCACACGTCGCGCGGCGCCGACATATCCGGCGTCGACCAGTGCGGCGATCACTCCCTCCCCGACACCCCCGGAACGGCGTGTCTCGTCCACCACGAGCACCCGGCCCGTCGCGGAGGCCTCCCGGATGATGTCGGCCACCGGCAGCGGGGCCAGCCAGCGCAGATCCATGACCCTGGTACCCACCCCCTCCTCGGCGAGGACGGCCGCGGCCCGCAGCGACATCCGCACCCCGTTACCGAAGGTGATGATGGTCAGGTCGTCGGCCGTTCCGACCCGGTAGACCCGGGCCCGACCGATCGGCACGTGCCCCGCCACCCAGGCGCCCGGCTCCGGATAGCCGGCCAACCACTCGCCGTCGCCATCGGCGTACAGGTCGCGGGTGTGGTAGAGCGCGATCGGCTCCAGGAACACGCAGACACTGCCGTCCACCGCCGCGCTGGCCAGGCAGGTCCGCAGCATGGGCGCGGCGTCGTCCGGCCGCGCCGGCACCGCGACCACCAGACCGGGCACATCCCGCAGTACGGCCACCGAGTTGTCGTTGTGGAAGTGCCCCCCGAACCTCTCCTGGTACGCCAACCCGGCCACCCGCAGCACCATCGGGTTGCGGAACGCGCCCCGCGAGAAGAACTGCATGGTGGCCGCCTCGCCCCGCAGCTGGTCCTCGGCGTTGTGCAGGTACGCCAGGTACTGGATCTCCGGGACCGGCAGCATCCCGGCCAGCCCGGCGCCGAGGCCCAACCCGAGCACCGACGTCTCGTCGAGCAGGGTGTCGAAGACCCGGGCCGCCCCGAACCTGTCGCGCAGCCCCTTCGTCACCCCGTAGACGCCGCCCTTGACGGCCACGTCCTCGCCGAAGACGGCCATCTGCGGGTGGTCGAGCAACCCGTCGGCGAGCGCCGAGTTGATGCTCTGTGCCAGGGTCATCGGGCCGGCCAGCTCCGGCGGCCTGCCGCCGAACGCCTCCGCGCGCGCACCCGCGCCCGGCCCGCTGGCCCGGGCCGCCGCGTCCGCCACCGCCCGCGCCACCCGCACCGGCCGGCGGGGCGCCAGCGCCGACACCACGTCGGCCGCGGAGGCCAGTTTCGGCTCGCCCAGCACTTCCTCGGCGAGGCGGCGGACCTGCCAGCCGGTCTCGTCGTACCGGGCCAGCAGTTCCTCGCCGGTCGCCACGCCGGCGCTCACGAGCAGCCGCGCGGTGCCGATGACCGGGTCCCGGTCCAGGTCCGCGGCGAGTTCACCCGGGCTGCGGTACGCGGACTCCGCGTCGGCCCCGGCGTGCCCCATCAGCCGTACGGTGCGCAGGTGCAGCACGGCCGGCCGCCGGTGCCGGCGTACCCAGGCCGCGGCCTCGGCCGCCACGGCGTACGCCTGCACCGGGTCGGCACCGTCGGCGCTCAGGTAGCGGATGCCCGGCTTGGACCGCAGCGCCGCCTCCACCCAGCCCTCCGGGGAGCGGACGCTGATGCCCAGCCCGTTGTCCTCACAGACGAAGAGCACCGGGATGCGCAGCCCCGCGTGGTCGTACCAGCCGGCGGTGTTGAAGGCGGCGGTGGCGCTGGCGTGGTTGACCGAGGCGTCGCCGAAGGAGCAGACCACGATGGCGTCCGGTGGCCACGGAGCGTCCACGGCGCCGGCCCGTGGCCCGGCGCCGCCGCGCCGCCCGGTGGTGTCCAGCCGCCGCAGCCGTTCCACGGCCAGTCCCATCCCGACCGCCCGGGGCAGGTGCGAGGCGATGGTGGACGTGGTCGGCACGATGGCCAGGTCGGCCCGACCGAACACCTTGTGCCGGCCACCGGCGATCGGCTCCCGACTGGAGGCGACCATCCCCCGCAGCACATCGCGGGCGGCCTCCGCGTACGCCGCGAAAGCGCCGGCGGGCGGCGCGGATCCGTCCACCTCGGCGAGTGCCTGCGGTTCGGCGGGTGGTTCCGGGTCGGCGGGTGCCTGCGGAACGGCGGCGGCCCGGATGGGGGCGGCCTGCGGGACGGCGGCGGCCCCCGGGTCGGCGGCGGCCTGGGCGGCGGCGGCCTGGGCGGCGGCGGCCTGGGCGGCGCGCACGCAGTAGAACGCGCCGGAGCGGTAGTGCAGCAGGGCCGGATCGGTGGGGCGCAGCGCGGCGGCGACCGCCGCGTTGCCCTCGTGCCCGGCCGAGCCGATCGTGTAGAAGCCCTCCCCGAAGCTGCGCAGCCACCGGGCCGCCAGGTCGAGCTGCCGGCTGGTCACCTGCGCGTCGAACAGATCCAGCAGCTGCGCGCCGCTCAGCGGTGCGTCGTCGGTGACCGGGTCGGCGGAGTCACGCCGCCGCTCGGCGGCGGGCAGCGCCGCCAGCGTCTCCCGGAAGCGGTCGTCGAGATCTTGCGGGGTGGTCACGTCGCACAGCATTACCGACGCAAGCCCTGGTCGCCCAGTGGGACACGGTGGGCACAGGTCGACTCACTCCGGCCCGCACGGCTCCGGACAGCCACCGTCGGACACCTTCCAGACCAGGTCGCGCAGGGTGTCGAGCTCCTGGTCGGTCAGCGGTGCCAGGAGTCGGGAGTCGGACATCACCTCGGTCACCCGGCCCCGCACGTCCCGGCCCTTACCGGTCACCACCAACGTCTTCTGCCGCCGGTCGGCCGGGTCGGTGCGGCGCTCGACGAGGCCGACCTGCTCCAGCTTGTCGACAAGCGCGGTCACGTTCGACCGGTCGCAGCCCAACCGCTCGGCGAGGTCACGGGCCGGCAGGGGATGGTCCGGGTCGAGCTCGTTCAGCGCCCGGGCCGCCGCTGGGGTGAGCCCCAACTCGGCGAACGCGGAGTCCTGCCGATGCCGCAGCGCGGCGGTCACGTGCGCCATCCGGCGCACCACGTCGGCGGCCAGGCCGGCACGGCCCACCGGCCCTCCCGGAACCACCTCCTGCGCCACCGCCACATCGTACGCACCGCGCCGACCACGCCACCCCCGTCACCCGCGCCCCTCGCCCCCTTTCCGCGATCCGGCGGGCAGCAGGCGGCCCCAGCGTGCGGGCTGTCAGGCGGGGAGGAAGGAGAAGCGGACCTGGCGGGTCGGGTTGTCGCCGTTCGGGTCGACCAGGCAGATCGACTGCCAGGTGCCCAGGGCCAGGCGTCCGTCCAGCACCGGCAGCGTCGCGTACGGCGGGACGAACGCCGGCAGCACGTGGTCGCGACCGTGGCCGGGCGAGCCGTGCCGGTGTCGCCAGCGGTTGTCGGTGGGTAGCAGCGCGTCGATCGCGGTGAGCAGGTCGTCGTCGGAGCCGGAGCCGGTCTCGATGATCGCCAGGCCGGCGGTGGCGTGCGGCACGAAGACGTGCAGTAGCCCGTCGCCCTGGCCGGTGACGAAACCCTGGGCTTCGGCGGTGATGTCCCGGACCGCCGGCCGGGACCCGGTCTGGACGGTGATCACGTCGCTGCGCATACGTCGCATTCTGCCGCAGCGGCGGGTCAGAAACCGCCGCCACCGCCACCGGAGTCGCCGCCACCGGAGAACCCGCCTCCACCGGAGTCGCCCCCGCCACTCCAGCCACCACCGGAATCACCTCCGCCACTCCAGCCACCACCGGAGTCGCCACCGCCACTCCAGCCGCCGACCGGCTCCGGGCTGCCGGCGCCCCCGTCCCCGTCGTGGCGGCCGTGGTCGGCACGGCCGTGGTCCGCGCCGCTGTCCCCGGTCGGTCCGGCATACAGGTAACCGCCTCCGGTCGCATCCGCACCGTGGCGGCCGGGACGGCGCTGCCCCCTGCCCGCGCGGCCGGCGTCCCGAAGAAGGGCCGCGCCGAGCACCACCAGCAACGCACCCACCGCGATGACTCCCACCGCCGCCGCGTCACCGGAGACGAGCGTGACCACTCCGGCCAGCATGCCCGCCACCCCGCCGACGATCATGAGCACGGCAACCGTTGCGTGGCTCCTCTTCATGACCGGCACGGTAGGGGTGGCGGGCAAGCCCGTCCGGGTCGAGTCGGACCGGCCGTAGCACTAAGTTACCGGCGGGTACCTGTGTTCAGCGTCGCGTCCGAGGGGCCTAGACGTGACGCCGGGTGCCACTACGAGGCAGGATGGCGCTAGAGACCTATCCCACACACAACCGAGGGAACGCCTGTGGCTACGGAACGCAAGCGCCCGGTGATCAGCGACGGCCTACCGAGCCAGCTTCCGGACATCGACCCTGAAGAGACCAGCGAATGGGTCGAGTCGCTTGACGGTGTCATCGACGATCGCGGCGCCAAACGCGCCCGCTACGTCATGCTGCGCCTGCTGGAGCGGGCCCGTGAGCGCCAGGTCGGGGTTCCGCCCCTGACCACCACCGACTACATCAACACCATCGCGTCCGAGCGGGAACCGTGGTTCCCGGGCGACGAGCACGTCGAGCGGCGGATCCGGGCGTACGTCCGGTGGAACGCCGCCATGCTGGTGCACCGGGCGCAGCGCCCGGAGATCGGCGTCGGCGGGCACATCTCCACCTTCGCCAGCTCGGCGTCGCTCTACGAGGTGGGCTTCAACCACTTCTTCCGGGGCAAGAACCACCCCGGCGGCGGCGACCACATCTTCTACCAGGGTCACGCCTCCCCCGGGATGTACGCGCGGGCGTTCCTGGAGGGGCGGCTGAGCGAGCACCAGCTCGACGGCTTCCGCCAGGAGCTGTCGCACCCCGGCGGTGGGCTGCCCTCGTATCCGCACCCACGGCTGATGCCGGACTTCTGGGAGTTCCCCACGGTCTCGATGGGCCTGGGCGGGCTCAACGCGATCTACCAGGCCCGGTTCAACCGCTACCTGCAGCACCGGGGCATCAAGGACACCTCCCAGCAGCACGTCTGGGCGTTCCTCGGCGACGGTGAGATGGACGAGCCGGAGACGCTGGGCGCCATCGGCGTGGCCGCCCGCGAGGAGCTCGACAACCTCACCTTCGTGATCAACTGCAACCTCCAGCGGCTGGACGGCCCGGTCCGGGGCAACGGCAAGGTGATGCAGGAGCTGGAGTCGTTCTTCCGGGGCGCCGGCTGGAACGTCATCAAGGTCGTCTGGGGCCGCGAGTGGGACCCGCTGCTCGCCGCCGACACCGACGGCGCGCTGGTCAACCTCATGAACACCACGACCGACGGCGACTACCAGACCTACAAGGCGGAGTCGGGCGCGTACGTGCGGGAGCACTTCTTCGGCCGCGACGCGCGGACCCGCAAGATGGTCGACCCGCTCAGCGACGACGAGATCTGGAACCTCAAGCGAGGTGGCCACGACTACCGCAAGCTCTACGCGGCCTACAAGGCGGCCACCGAGCACACCGGTCAGCCGACCGTCATCCTGGCGAAGACGATCAAGGGTTGGACGCTCGGTTCGCACTTCGAGGGCCGCAACGCGACCCACCAGATGAAGAAGCTGACGCTGGAGGACTTGAAGACCTTCCGCGACCGGCTCTACCTGGACATCCCGGACAAGGCGCTGGAGGACAACCCCTACCTGCCGCCGTACGTCAACCCGGGTGAGAAGTCCGAGGAGATCCAGTACCTCAAGGAGCGGCGCGAGCAGCTCGGCGGTTACCTGCCGTCCCGACGGACCAGCACCAAGCGGCTGACCATCCCCGGTCCGGAGCGCTTCGCCGACGTCAAGCGCGGCTCGGGCAGGCAGAAGGTGGCCACCACCATGGCCTTCGTCCGCCTGCTCAAGGACATCATGAAGGACAAGGAGTTCGGCAAGCGCTGGGTGCCGATCATTCCGGACGAGGCACGCACCTTCGGCCTCGACTCGATCTTCCCGACGGCGAAGATCTATTCTCCGCACGGCCAGCGCTACACCTCGGTCGACCGCGAGCTGTTCCTGTCGTACAAGGAGTCGACCACCGGGCAGATCCTGCACGAGGGGATCAACGAGGTCGGCTCGGTCGCCTCGTTCACCGCGGCCGGCTCGGCGTACGCGACGCACGACGAGCCGATGATCCCGATGTACATCTTCTACTCGATGTTCGGGTTCCAGCGGACCGCCGACGGGCTCTGGGCAGCCGCCGACCAGATGGCGCGGGGCTTCCTGCTCGGCGCCACCGCCGGGCGGACCACGCTCAACGGTGAGGGTCTGCAGCACGAGGACGGGCACTCGATGCTGATCGCCGCCACCAACCCGGCGGTCGTCGCGTACGACCCGGCGTTCTCCTTCGAGATCGCGCACATCATGGAGCACGGCCTGCACCGGATGTACGGGGACGCGCAGGAGAACGTCTTCTACTACCTGACGGTCTACAACGAGCCGATCCTGCAGCCGGCCGAGCCGGCCGGGGTGGACGTGGAGGGCCTGCTCAAGGGCATCTACCGCTACTCCCCGGCCCCGCAGGTCGACGGCCCGAAGGCCAACGTGCTGGCCTCGGGCACCGGCATGCAGTGGGCGCTCAAGGCCCAGCAGCTGCTCGCCCAGGACTGGGGGGTGGCCGCCGACGTCTGGTCGGTGACCTCCTGGACCGAGCTGCGCCGCGACGCGGTGGAAGCCGAGGAATACAACCTGCTCAACCCGGGTGCCGAGGCGAAGGTGCCGTACATCCAGCACAAGCTGGCCGAGGCCGACGGGCCGAAGATCGCGGTCAGCGACTGGATGCGCGCGGTGCCGGACCTGATCGCCCGCTGGGTGCCCGGCGACTACACGTCACTCGGCACCGACGGCTTCGGAATGTCGGACACCCGGCACGCGCTGCGCCGGCACTTCCACGTCGACGCCGAGTCGATCGTGGTTGCCACGCTGCGGCAACTGGCCCGCAGCGGAGCGGTGGCCGCCACCGTGCCGGCCGAGGCCGCCAAGAAGTACGCGATCGACGACGTCAACGCCGCCCCGGTCGGCGAGACCGGCGGCGACAGCTGACCCTCGGTCAGTCCGAACGAAGGGGCCCGGCACGCGACCGCGTGCCGGGCCCCGCTGTCCTCGCAGGGGCGTCACGCGGCTCGCGCCCTCCGCATAGATGCCATGGAGGCCCAAGGCGTTCCGCGTGCCGCGCCCGTACCTAGATCGCGCTCGATCCTGGTTGTTGTGGCCTCCGGTCCGGTCGAGACCACTAAATCCTGGATCGAGCGCGATCTAGGCACGGGCGGACGCAGCGCGCGGGCGGACGCAGCGCGCGGGCGGACGCAGCGCACGGGCGGACGGTGATTCGGCGTGCCTGGTGGGTACGCCGGACCACCGCCGTCGCGGGTGACGCCGGGAGGATGGGCGCTCGTCAGCCGACGGCGGCCAGGTCGGTGAGCCGGGCCAGCGAGTCCTCCAGGTCGGCGCCGACCCGACGCAGCCCGAGGCGCAGCATGGCCGCCTTGACCGGGCCGGCCGGCCAGCGGACCACGATGAGCCGCACGATGGTCCCGCCCTCCTCCTCGTCGGAGGTGAGCTGGACGTAGATCTCGGTGCGCGCCTCCGCGCGGGCACCGGCGCCCTTGGACCGTTCACGCCAGCCGATCAGCGTCGGCTCCTGGTAGGCGATCACCTCGGCCTCATGCGCCGAGCCGCGCCCCGCCTGGACCAACTGCCGCCGGCCGAAGCCCTCCCCCGAGAGGACTTCGGCCGCGCGGACCCCCGCCAGCCAGGCCGGCAACTGCTCAGCCCGCTGGACGACGTCCCAGACCACTTCCACCGGCGCCGCCACGTGCGCACTGCGTTCCACCAGGATCATTTCCGTCTTTCCTCCAGTGAGGACATCCCACGATATCGGCACTCTATGCGCTAAATCGGACTTACCTGGACGGGTTCGGTAAAAGACACGCCGATCAACCATTGCGCATTCCGTCAGACCGGCCTATGGCGCATTTCTGCGGAGCGTCCTAAAGTCCCGAGCACGTTTCACGTTGACCGGGAGGGCGCATGTCGACCGCACGGATGCCCGAGTTCCCCGCCGGCTTCCGCTGGGGCGTCTCCACATCGGCCCACCAGATCGAGGGCGCCACCACGGCCGACGGCCGAGGGCCCTCCATCTGGGACACCTTCGCGCACTCCCCCGGCCGGATCAGCGACGGCAGCACCGGCGAGGTGGCCTGCGACCACTACCACCGCCACAGCGAGGACGTCGCACTGCTGGCCGGGCTGGGCGTCTCGGGATACCGGTTCTCCGTCGCCTGGCCCCGGGTGCAGCCCACCGGCGCCGGCCCGGCCAACGCGGCCGGCCTGGACTTCTACGACCGGCTGGTGGACGACCTGCTGGCCGCCGGCATCGACCCGGTGGCCACCCTCTACCACTGGGACCTGCCCCAACCGCTCGAGGACGCCGGCGGCTGGCTGCACCGCGACACCGCCGCCCGCTTCGCCGACTACGCCGACCGGACCGCCGCGCGCCTCGGCGACCGGGTCCGGCTCTGAATCACCCTGAACGAGCCGTTCATCCACATGAGCCTCGGCTACGGCATGGGCGTGCACGCCCCCGGCCGGATGCTGCTCTTCGACGCCTTCCCGGTCGCCCACCACCAACTACTCGGCCACGGCCTCGCGGTCGCCGCGCTGCGAACCCGCACCGCCAGCCCGGTGGCGATCGCCAACAACTACTCCCCGGTGCGGGTGCTCGGCGACGGTGACGCCGACCGGGCCGCCGGGGCCGCGTACCAGGCCCTGCACAACCGGCTCTTCACCGACCCACTGCTCGGTCGGGGCTACCCGGAGCTGCCCGGCTTCGACGCCGGTGTGGTCCACGCCGGCGATCTCGACACGATCGCCGCACCGATCGACGTGCTGGGGGTCAACTACTACAACCCGACCGGTGTACGGGCCGCCGAGGAGGGTTCGCCCCTGCCGTTCGAGCTGGTTCCGCTCGAGGGCTACCCACGTACCGCCTTCGACTGGCCGGTGGCACCCGACGGGCTGCACGAGCTGCTCCGCTGGCTGCGCGACACGTACGGCGACGCACTGCCGCCGATTGAGATCACCGAGAGCGGCTGCGCGTACGACGACGCGCCCGGCCCGGACGGGCAGGTGCCGGACCCGGACCGGATCGCGTACCTCGACGGGCACCTGCGGGCGGTGCGGGCCGCTCTCGACGACGGGGTGGACGTACGCGGGTACTTCGTCTGGTCGCTGCTGGACAACTGGGAGTGGGCCGAGGGGTTCACCAAACGCTTCGGTCTGGTGCACGTCGACTACGCCACCCAGGCCCGTACGCCGAAGTCCTCGTACACCTGGCTGCGGGACGTGATCGCGGCCAGCCGGCCGGGGTCGGCGCGGTGACCACCCTCGACCCGACCCCGGCGTCGCTGCCGGCCGCGCTCGCCGAACCGACCGTGCCGGTGCGGCGCGGCTGGATCGGGCTGATCTTCGCGGCCAACCTCGGCGTCTGGATGGCGTTCTTCACGCCGATCCAGGTGCTGCTGCCCCAGCAGATCGAGCAGATCGCACCCGGCGACAAGGAGGCCATGCTCGCCGTGGTCACCGGCCTGGGCGCGCTGGCCGCGGTGCTGGTCAACCCCCTCGCGGGCGCGCTGTCCGATCGGACGTGCCTGCGGGTGGCCGGCCGCGAGTTCGGCCGTCGGCACGTCTGGACCGCCGGCGGTGCCGTGCTCGGTGCGGCGGCCCTGGTGCTGCTGGCGCAGCAGCGGACCATCCTCGGGGTGGCGCTGGGCTGGGTCGCCGCCCAGGTCTGCTTCAACGCGATGCTGGCCAGCCTCACCGCTGCCATCCCCGACCGGGTGCCGGTGGTGCAGCGCGGCGGGGTGTCCGGCTGGGTGGGCATCCCGCAGGCGCTCGGGCTGGTGCTCGGTGCGGTGCTGGTCACCGCCGTGGTCACCGGCAATGCCGCGGGCTATCTGGCCATCGCCGTGGCCATCCTGCTGCTGTCACTGCCCTTCGCGCTGTTCACCCCCGACGACCGGCTGCCGCGCGCGCACCGGCCCGTGCTGCGAACGCGGGCACTGCTGGCCTCGATGTGGATCAGCCCGCGCCGGCACCCGGACTTCGCCTGGGCCTGGATCACCCGGTTCCTGGTCCAACTCGGCAACGCGCTGGGCACCCTCTACCTGCTGTACTTCCTCACCGACGGGGTCCGTCACCCCGACCCCGAGGGTGGGCTGCTGGTGCTGATCCTGCTCTACACGCTCGGCATGATGCTGACCGCGGTGGTCGCCGGCCGGCTGTCGGACCGCTCCGGGCGGCGCAAGATCTACGTGATCGTCTCCGGGCTGATCATGGCGGTGGCCGCGCTCCTGCTCGCGGTCGCGCCGGTCTGGCCGATGGCGATCGTCGCCGCGCTGTTGCTCGGTGCCGGGTACGGCGTCTACCTCTCGGTCGACGCCGCCCTGATCACCCAGGTGCTGCCCCGGGCCACCGACCGGGCCAAGGACCTCGGCGTGATCAACATTGCCAACTCGGCGCCGCAGGTGCTGGGCCCGGCGCTCTCCGCCCCGCTCGTCGTCCACCTGGGCGGCTACCCGACGCTCTACGCGGTCACCGCCGTCGTCACCCTCGTCGGCAGCGCCCTGGTCGTCAAGATCCGATCGGTTCCCTGAGCAGCCCGCTGGGAATGCGCTGGCCGCCGCCCGTAGGCTGGAGGGCGTGACGGTACGTGTGCGCTTCGCCCCCTCCCCGACCGGTATGTTCCATGTCGGCGGCGCCCGCTCGGCGCTGCAGAACTGGATCTACGCCAAGCAGCAGGGCGGGGTGTTCGTGCTGCGCATCGAGGACACCGACGCGGCCCGCAACAAGCCCGAATGGACCGAGGGCATCCTCTCCGCGCTGGACTGGATCGGCATCTCCCGGGGCAGCTACGAGGGCCCGCACTTCCAGTCGGAGAACGCCGGCGAGCACCGGGCCGCCGCGGCCCGCCTCTACGAGTCCGGCCGCGCCTACTACTGCGACTGCACCCGCGAGGACGTACAGGCCCGCACCGGCTCGCAGCACCAGGGCTACGACGGCTACCACCGCGACCTGGGCCTGGGCCCCGGCGAGGGGCGGGCGCTGCGCTTCCGTACGCCCGACGAGGGCGCGACCGTGGTCGTGGACCTGATCCGTGGCGAGCCCACCTTCGAGAACAAGCTCATCGAGGACTTCGTCATCGCGCGCGGCGACGGCTCACCGGTCTTCCTGCTGGCCAACGTCGTCGACGACATGAGCATGGGGATCACCCACGTGATCCGGGCCGAGGAGCACCTGCCCAACACTCCCAAGCAGCAGTTGCTCTGGGACGCTCTCGGCGTCAAGCCGCCCATCTGGGCGCACGTGCCGGTGGTGGTCAACGAGAAGCGGCAGAAGCTCTCCAAGCGTCGCGACAAGGTGGCCCTGGAGGCGTACCGGGACGAGGGGTACCTCGCGGGCGCGATGCGCAACTACCTGATGCTGCTCGGCTGGGCGCCCTCCGGAGACCGCGAGATCGTTCCGTGGTCGGTGATCGAGGAGGAGTTCCGGCTGGAGGAGGTCAACCCCTCCCCGGCGTTCTTCGACGAGAAGAAGCTGCGCGCGTTCAACGGCGACTACATCCGCGCGCTTCCGGTGGCCGAGTTCGTCGACGCCTGCCAGCCGTGGTTGACCGGCACCGGGACGATCGCACCGCCGCCGTGGCAGCCCGAGGAGTTCGACGCCGAGGCGTTCGCCGCCGTGGCGCCGCTGGCCCAGACCCGGATCGCGGTGCTCAGTGAGATCGTGTCGAACGTCGACTTCCTCTTCCTGGCGTCCCCGCTGATCGACGAGGCCGCCTGGGCCAAGACCATGAAGGACGGCTCCGCCGAGTTGTTGGACGACGCCGTCGCGGCGTTCGACGCGCTGGAGTCCTGGGACGCCGAGTCGCTGAAGTCGACGCTGGAGGCGGTCGGCGCCGAGCGCGGCCTCAAGCTCGGCAAGACGCAGGCACCGGTGCGGGTCGCGGTCACCGGGCGCACCGTGGGCCTGCCCCTGTTCGAGTCGCTGGAGGTGCTCGGCCGCGAGCGCACCCTGACCCGAATCCGCGCCGCCCGCCTCCGCCTGGTCTGACGACGTCCGTCCGCGAAGATCTTGGAGCGAAAACGCCCCTACCGGGCGTTTTCGCTCCAAGATCTTCAGTCCCGACCACGGAAGCCGCCCAGCGCCGCAGTCGCTGGCGCCGGGCGGTCAGCGCCGGGCACCCCGGCGGCGCAGCAGCAGCCCGGCGGCGAGCGCGCCGAGCACCAGGATCGCGCCGAGCCCCCACAGCCAGCCGAGCGAGCTGCCCGACGCGTTCCGGGCCAGCGTGTCCGCACTGGCGGGCACAGCGGGCGCGGGCGAGCCCGACGTCCCCGACGACGGGCCGGGCGCCGGCCCGCCGACCGTGCCGGCGGGACCGGCGGGACCGGCTGCCGAACCGGTGGGACCTGCCGCCGAGGCGGTGGGACCCGCACCGCCGGCCGGCGAGGGCTGGGCGGACGGGTCGGCGGCCGTGCCGGTGGTGAGGGTGAACCGCACCTCGCCCCTCACCGGGTGCCCGTCGTCGGAGGCGACCTGGTAGCCGACGATGTAGAGCCCCGCGGCAGCCGGCTTGAAGGGCACGCTCACCCTTGTGCCGCTGAAGGCCGGTGGGCCACCGGCGACCACATTGTCCGGACCGGTTACTGTGATCTTCGTCGTAGTTGGCGATGGCTTGGCCAGGAAACGAAGCTCGATCCGGGTGGGCGCGGTGGCCACCCGGGCGCCGTCGCGCGGGTCGCTGCCGGTCAGTGAGTTGTGCGCGGCCGCCGGCGTCGCCGGGACCAGCAACGACACACCGAACGCCACGCCGAGCACCACTGGCGCGACTCGCGCCAAACGTGTAACCCTGCCCCCCATGAAACCCTCCGTAAGGGTACGATCCGCCCGCTGATCAAACGGCTCCTCATTAGTCGAGCAGAGATCGCAGATAGTTCCAAATACGTGTTCCACAAGCTGCAATCCATCGACGTTCTGCGAGTCTGTGAAAGTGGCCCCGACCACCGGTCGGTGCCGCCGTCGACCGACCGATCCGGACGTCACACGAAGCCATCCATCGAACGGGGCGAGGAGGCGGGATGGTCCGACAGATGAGGCGGTGGGTCGCCGTGCTGGCCGGCACGCTGGCGGCAGCGCTCCTGTCGCTGGGCACCGCCGGCCCGGCCACGGCGGCACCGAAGCCGGCACCCGCCGGGGTGGACGTCACCGGTGTGGGGCTGGCCGAGCCGCTACGGCTGCGCACGGAAACGCAGCCACTGCACGTGGTCGGGGTCATCGACCAGGTCAACTTCCTCGGTCGCACCGGCCAGCCGAGCGGGCCGAAGGCGGCCGACCTCGGTCCGAAGTACACGGTCGTGGTGCTCGCCGGGGAGACGCCGAAGGAGACCTACGACCTCTACCCGAGGGCGGCCGGCGGCCCGCGCATCTACCGGCCGGCGAAGCAGCCGGACGGCCACCGGGTCAGCGCGGGTTGGTTCCTCGGCCGGCTCAGCATGTCCGAGACGCTGCGGACCGCCGGGGTGCCGCTGGAACGGCAGTTCGACACGGTCAGTGGCGGCGTCGGTGGCGGCGAGCGGGTGCTCCCGGAGGACACTCTCGACCCGGCCAAGGATCTCGACGAGGCGCTCGGCGAGTTGCAGCGACTGCTGCTGCTCAACGTCGCGGTGATGCTGACCATCACGGTCGGCCTCGCCGGGATCGCGCTGCTGATCCGCCGCCGCACCCGCTGACCCAACGCCCGGCCCGCGCGCTGACCGGTCGGGCGTTCAGCATCAACTCGCCGCCGACGTGGCCCGCCTCGATGAGGCGGCCCGCGTCCGCGGACCCGCGTCGGCAGGGCCCCGTCCCGGCTCGGCGCCGTTGCCCGGCCGCGTGCTCAGCACCACCGGCGCGGGGGGCGCTCCCGGCGGGTGGCCCGCTGACGTGGCCGGACCGGACCGTGCCGGTGGGCGCCGGCCCAGCCGGGCAGTTCGCTGAGGCAACCACCGGTGAGGTCGGGCTCCGGCTCACCGAGGGCCGACGACTCACCGGACCGCTGACGCGGGATCGGGACCTCCTCGTCGGGCCGACCGGCGAGCGGCTCCGCCGGGTGGGACGGGACGCCGCCGACCGACCGACGGTGTTTGGCAGCCGCCTGTGGGTCGTGCCCCGGCCGGCAGGGCTCGCCCTGGGCGCAGCCGTGCTCGGCCTCCCCGTGCGCCATCCCCGGTCTCCTCACGCTCGCACTCACCCCCCGGGTGCTCCCCCGACGTGCCCTGCCACCGTACTGGCCGGGACCGACGCGTCGCGCACGGCGTACCCCGGGGTCAGCGCTTCGGGCGACGCGGGAACAGGGTCTCCCAGACGGGGAAGGCGACCAGCCAGATCACGATGGCGGCGGTGAGCTTCTGGATCCAGCCCAGCAGTTCGCGGGTTCTTTCCGCATCGTTCACCCAGAGGATCGCGACGCCGAGCAGCCCGCAGGCGATGGCCCAGCCGAGCAGCCCCTTGGCCCACTCACGCCACTCGTGACGGGTGCGCGCCCAGCCGTGGCGGGGCGGCCGGACCGGCGGCGGGCCGCCAGCGAAGCGGTGGGCGAAGCGTTGGTCCGCCCACCGCACCATCGAGTGCCCGAAGGCCACCGAGAAGCCCAGGTAGGCGGCGGCGAGACCATGACTCCAGCCGGCGGTCGCACCGCGGCGCAGGTCGATCACCGTGGCGGCCAGCAGCGCCAGGTCAACCAGGGGTACGCAGACCAGCAGCGCCGCCCCGAGCCGTGGCCGGCGCAGCGGATAGCGGGCCACGAGGCCTGCGGCGAGCACCACCCAGAACGCGATCTCACACCCGATGATCACTGCGATCAACACGTCGACCTCCCCCGTCTCGTCCAGCGTCGCCGTTCGGCGGGGTTCGGGCCTCGACGGGGGGAAGGAGATCGGGGTCCGCCCTTCGACGGACCCGCCCGCCGCCGGGCGATTCCGGCGGTACGCGGCGTACCCCTTTCGGTGCATGTCGGGTTCGGCGGTGTCCTCCTCCGGTCGGAGCCCGGCGGTCGGCGACTGTGGTGGGATCGGGGGCATGCGACCGCAAGCGTGGCTCGGCCCCGGCACCCTCGGCCGGGACCTCACGCTTGCCGGCGGGTCGCTGGCCGGTGGCCTGGTGCTGTACGCCCTCGGTTGGCAGCCGCAGATCCATCCGCACCCGGACGTGCCGCCCGCGCTGTTCCTGCCTCCGCTGCTGGCGATGTGCGTGGCCGTGGGTCTGCGCCGGGTGGCTCCCCGCGCCAGCCTGGCCGTCGGCACCGGGGCGTTGGTCGTGGACACCGCGCTCGGCAGCTCGCTGGGAACGATCCTGATCTTCACCCAGGTGCTCTACGACGCCTGCGTGTACGGCCCGGCACGGCTGTGGCGGTGGCTGCTGCGGGTGACCGTCGGGCTGAGTCTGGTCGGCGCGGTGGTCGGCGTGCTCGCCTACGACCAGTGGCGCGGTGTGGGCCTCGGGGTGCCGGTGGTGCTCGCCGGCCTGCTGCCGGTGCTGACCGGGATCAGCGTGCGGCAGTATCGCGACCAGGCCGCCGCCGAGCGGGCCCGGGCCGAGCAGACGGCCCGGCTGGTCGAGCTGGACCGCCGGCAGGCGGTCAGCGCCGAGCGGGCCCGGATGGCCCGTGAGCTGCACGATCTGGTCGCCAATCATCTCAGCGCGGTGGCCATCCACGCCACGGCCGCGCTGTCGGTGCCGGGGCTGGACCGCGGTCAGGTCGAGTCGGCGTTGCGGGTGATCCGCGAGAGCAGCGTGCAGGGCCTGGCAGAGATGCGGCAGATGATCGGGCTGCTGCGCGAGCCGGAGTCCGGCGGGGGTCGGGCTTCCGCGGTCGACGGCGGCGGCCTGCCCGAGGCGGTCACCGCTCGGCTCGCCGAGGCCGACCGTCTGGTCGACCGGATCCGGGCCGCCGGCCTCGCGGTGCGGGTCCGCACCGACGGCACGCCGGGTCCCCTGCCGGTGGGGGTGGATCTCGCGGCGTACCGGATCGTGCAGGAGTCGCTGACCAACGCACTCAAGCACGGCGCGGGCGAGGCGGAGCTGACGATCGCCTACCGGCCGGCGGAGGTGGTGGTGACGGTGGAGAACCCGGTACGCCGGGGCGGGGCCGGGCTGCCGGGCGCCGGGGCCGGGCTGATCGGGATGCGGGAGCGCGCGACGCTGCTGGCGGGCCGGTTCAGCGCCGGACCGCAGAACGGCCGGTGGTTGGTCCGTGCCACCCTGCCCACCCGGGCGGACGGATGACGGAGTCGACCCGGGACCCGGGCGGCGCCGGCCAAGCCCGGGAACCGGGCGATGCCGGCCAAGCCCGGGACCCGGGCGATGCCGGCCCGACCCGGGACGCGCCGGTACGGGTGGTGCTGGCGGACGACCAGCCGGCGGTACGGGCCGGGCTGACGCTGATCCTGGGCGGCGCGCCGGACATCGAGGTGGTCGGCGAGGCGGGCGACGGCGACGAGGCGCTCCGACTGTGCCGGGAGCTGCGCCCCGACGTGGCGGTGCTCGACATTCGGATGCCGCGCCAGGATGGGATCTCCGCCACCCGGGCGATCGTCGCCGACGGGCTCGCGGACGTGCTGGTGCTCACCACCTTCGACCTGGACGAGTACGTCTTCGGCGCGCTGCGCGCCGGCGCGGCCGGTTTCCTCCTGAAGGACACCGACGCCCCGGGGCTGGTCGCGGCGGTTCGGACGGTGGCGCGCGGGGAGGGGTTCATCGCCCCCGCGGTGACCCGCAGGTTGATCGCGGCGTTCGCGGCCACCGCGCCGGGTGCGTCGGCGGCCACCCGGGCCGCGCTGGGCACACTCACCCCGCGCGAACGGGACGTGCTGGCGTGCCTCGGCCTGGGCCTGTCCAACCAGCAGATCGGCGACCGGCTGGCGATGGCGGAGAGCACCAGCAAGACACATGTGAGCCGGATCCTGGCGAAGCTGGACCTGCGCAGCCGGGTACAGGCCGCGATCCTCGCCCAGGAGCTGGGCCTGCCCGCGCCCGCCCCGCCACGGTGAGCCCGGCCCGGCGTGAAGATCCAGGTCAGGACATGCCAGGCTGGTGTCGTGGGGAGCACGCCGGGCGGCGGGGAGCTGACGGCCACGCTGCGCCGGATCGAGCGGGCGGCGGGGGCGCTGGCCACTGCCAGCGTGGCCCGGATGGACGAGACGCTGCCGTGGTTCCGCGCCATGCCGGCCGACCAGCGCTCCTGGGTGATGCTGGTGGCCCAGGCCGGCGCCCAGTCGCTGGTGCAGTGGCTGCGCGACGGGGGCGGCACGGCGGACAGCACCCAGGAGGTCTCCGACGAGGTCTTCGCCGCCGCACCGCAGGCGCTGGCGCGGTCGATCACCCTGCAGCAGACCGTGGCGCTGATCAAGGTGACCATCGACGTGGTCGAGGAGCAGGTGTCACACCTCGCCGCCGAGGGCGAGGAACAGCGGCTGCGGGAGGCGGTGCTGCGCTTCTCCCGGGAGATCGCGTTCGCCGCCGCCCGGGTGTACGCGCGGGCGGCCGAGTCACGCGGCGCGTGGGACGCCCGGTTGCAGGCGCTGCTGGTCGACGCGCTGCTGCGCGGTGACTCGCCCGACGTGCTGGCCAGTCGGGCCGCCGCGTTGGGTTGGGCGGACGCGCCCCCGGTCGCGGTGGCGGTGGGCCGCTCCCCCGGCGGGGAGGTCTCCGCCGTACTGCACGTGGTCTACCGGCAGGCCCGTCGGATCGGCGTGGAGGTGATCGGCGGGGTGCACGGCGATCGGCTGGTGATCGTGCTGGGCGGTGCGGCGGACCCGCTGGCCGCCACCGGCAAGCTGCTGAGCGCGTTCGGGGACGGCCCCGTGGTGGTCGGTCCGGCCGTACCCAGTCTGGACGAGGCCACGGAGTCGGCGCGGGCCGCGCTGGCCGGCTTCCGTGCGGCGCCCGCGTGGCCGACCGCCCCCCGGCCGGTGCCGGCCGCGGAGCTGTTGCCGGAGCGGGCGCTCGCCGGCGACGCGGAGGCACGCCGCCGGCTGCGGCACGACGTGTACGCGACGCTGGTGCGCGCCGGTGGTGAGCTGCTGGAGACCCTGGACGCGTTCCTGGCCGCCGGCGGTACGTTGGAGAGCGCCGCCCGGGCGCTGTTCGTGCACCCGAACACGGTGCGGTACCGGCTTCGTCGGATCGCCGAGGTGACCACCTTCTCGCCGTTGTCTCCCCGGGACGCGTTCACCCTCCAGGTGGCGCTGACGGTGGGCCGGCTGGATCCGGTCGTCCCGGCGATTCCTCCTGTCCCAAGCCAGACATTGGCCCCGGCTGGCCGGAAATCCTCCCAGACTGGTGATGATCCCCGCCGATCTTTGTAGGAAACCTCCAAAGGTCCTAGTGCGGTTTGGTCGAAGCCGGCACCGCGTTACCCATGCGTATCCGGGAGAGTCATAGGCGTGCTCGCCGTACTTAGTCCCGGCCAGGGTTCCCAGAAGCCCGGCTTCCTGACCCCGTGGTTCGACCTGACCGGCACCGAGGAGCGCCTGCGCTCGTGGTCCGCGCTGGCCGGGGTCGACCTCGTACACCTCGGCACCGTCGCCGGTGCCGACGAGATCAAGGACACGGCCCGCACGCAGCCGTTGCTGGTCGCCGCGGCGCTGCTCGCCGCCGAGCACCTTCCGCTGCACGACGTGACACTCACCGTCGGGCACAGCGTCGGCGAGCTGGGCGCAGCCGCGCTGGCCGGAGTCCTGTCGGCCGAGGCCGCGATCACCCTTGCCGGGGCGCGGGGCCGGGAGATGGCCGCCGCGTGCGCGCTCGAGCCGACCGGGATGGCGGCCGTGCTCG
This sequence comes from Micromonospora sp. 067-2, assembly GCF_046549295.1. Taxonomy (NCBI): domain Bacteria; kingdom Bacillati; phylum Actinomycetota; class Actinomycetes; order Micromonosporales; family Micromonosporaceae; genus Micromonospora; species Micromonospora sp. 067-2. The sequence continues at coordinate 413,287 of NZ_JAJPWB010000004.1, forward strand.
GCGGCGACCCGGACGAGGTGCTCGCCGCGATCGCCGCCCACGGCCTACACCCGGCCAACCGCAACGGCGCCGGACAGATCGTCGCCGCCGGCGCGCTGGACGGGCTGGACAAGCTCGCCGCCGAGCCGCCGGCGAAGACCCGGATCATCCGGCTCCAGGTGGCCGGCGCGTTCCACACCCCGTACATGGCGCCGGCCGAGACCGCGCTGGCCACCGTCGCGGCCGGGATCACCCCGGCCGACCCGGCCCGGATCCTGCTGTCGAACCTCGACGGCTCGGCGGTCGACGACGGCCGGGAGATGGTGCGGCGCCTGGTCCGCCAGGTCACCGCCCCGGTGCGCTGGGACCTGTGCATGCGCACGCTGGCCGACCTCGGGGTGACCGGCGTGCTCGAGCTGCCCCCGGCCGGCACGCTCGCCGGGCTGGTCAAGCGGGAGCTCAAGGGCGACGGCGCTCCGGAGATCGTCACCCTGAACACCCCGGACGACCTGCCGGCCGCACGGGACCTGATCACCCGACACGGCACGCCGGGCCAACCGCCCGCCCGCACTGGAGGACAGTCATGACCGGCAGTCGCATCGTCTCGATGGGGCACTACCAGCCCTCCCGGGTCGTGACCAACGACGACATCGCCCAGCTCGTCGACACCAACGACGAGTGGATCCGCGATCGGGTCGGCATCGTCAGCCGCCGGATCGCCGACAGCGAGACGGTGGCCGACATGGCCACCGCCGCCGCCGGCAAGGCGCTGGCCAACTCCGGGCTCACCGCCGCCGACATCGACCTGGTCGTCGTCGCCACCTGCACGTCGGTGGATCGCAGCCCCAACGTGGCCTGCCGGGTCGCCGCCAAGCTGGGCATCGCCGCGCCGGGTGCGTTCGACGTCAACACCGCCTGCTCGGGCTTCGCCTACGCGCTGGGCATCGTCGACCACGCCATCCGGGCCGGCGCGTCGCGCAACGCACTCGTCATCGGTGCCGAGAAGCTATCCGACTTCACCGACTGGACCGACCGGTCGACCTGCATCATCTTCGCCGACGGCGCCGGCGCCGCGGTGGTCACGGCGACCGCCGACGACGAGCCGGCCGGGATCGGCCCGGTGGTCTGGGGCTCGGCGCCGGAGAAGAGCGACGCGGTACGCATCGAGGGCTGGCGCCCGTACGTCCAGCAGGAGGGGCAGTCGGTCTTCCGCTGGGCCACCACCGCGCTGGCGCCGCTGGCCCTACAGGCGTGCGAGCGTGCCGGTGTCGACCCGTCGGAGCTGGCCGCGTTCGTGCCGCACCAGGCCAACTCCCGGATCATCGACGGCATCGCCAAGCGGCTCAACATCCCCGACGCGATCATCGCGAAGGACATCGTCGAGTCCGGCAACACCTCCGCGGCGAGCGTGCCGCTGGCCCTGTCCAAGCTGGTCGAGCGGCGGGAGGTGCCCTCGGGCGCCCCGGTGCTGCTGTTCGGCTTCGGCGGTGGCCTGACCTACGCCGGTCAGGTCGTCCGCTGCCCCTGAAGACCCGTCCCGGCGCGTACGCGCCGGGGAGCGGCGGCCGGCGACGCCGGCCGCCGGGAAACCCCCGATGAGAGGAACCAACCGCAATGACGACCCGTGACGAGATCACCACCGGCCTCGCCGAGATCCTCGAAGAGGTTGCCGGGGTGAACCCGGACGACGTGGCCGAGGGGAAGTCCTTCACCGACGACCTCGATGTCGACTCGCTCTCCATGGTGGAGGTCGTGGTGGCCGCCGAGGAGAAGTTCGGCGTCAAGATCCCGGACAACGAGGTGCAGAACCTCAAGACCGTCGGCGACGCCGTCAGCTACATCGCGGCGCAGTCCTGATCATGAGTCGTCCTGACGTCGTCGTCACCGGGCTCGGCGCGACGACCCCGCTCGGCGGGGACGTCGCGTCGACCTGGGACGCAATGCTCGCCGGCCGCTCCGGGGTGAGTGCCCTCACCCAGGAGTGGGCCGCGCAACTGCCGGTCCGGATCGCCGCCCAGCTGGCCGTGGACCCGTCCGAGGTGCTGGACCGGGTCCGACTGCGCCGACTGGACCGCTCCGAGGCGATCGCCATCATCGCGGCGCAGCAGGCCTGGGCGGACGCCGGCCTGGCCGACGCCGGCCTCGACGGGGAGCGGCTGGCTGTCAGCGTCGGCTCCGGCATCGGCGGCGCCACCACCCTGCTCGCCCAGGACGACATCCTGGAGGCGTCCGGGCCGCGCCGGGTCTCTCCGCACACCATTCCCATGCTGATGCCGAACGGGCCGGCCGCCTGGGTCGGGCTGGAGCTGGGCGCCAAGGCCGGCGTGCACTCGGTGGCCAGCGCCTGCGCCACCGGTGCCGAGGCGATCGCGCTCGGCCTGGACATGATCCGCGCCGGCCGCGCCGACGTGGTGGTGGCAGGCGGCACCGAGGCGGTCATCCACCCGCTGCCGATCGCCGGGTTCAGCTCCATGCGGGCCATGTCGACCCGCAACGACGACCCGGAGCGGGCCTCCCGCCCGTGGGACAAGGGTCGCGACGGCTTCGTGCTCGGCGAGGGCGCCGGCATCGTGGTGCTGGAGCGGGCCGAGCACGCCGCCGCCCGGGGCGCCCGGGTGTACGCGCGCCTGGCCGGCGCGGGGCTCACCTCCGACGCGTACGACATCGTGCAGCCGCACGCCGAGGGCGAGGGCGCCATCCGTGCCATCGCGAAGGCGATCGCGGACGCGGACATCGCCAAGCGGGACATCGTGCACGTCAACGCGCACGCCACCTCGACCCCGGTCGGCGACATGCTGGAGATCGGCGCGCTGCACAAGGCGCTCGGCGACCACCCGGTGCTCGCCGCGACCAAGTCGATGACCGGTCACCTGCTCGGTGCGGCCGGCGCGCTGGAGTCGATCGCCACGATCCTGGCCATCCGCGACGGTGTCGTTCCTCCGACGATCAACCTCGACGACCCGGAGGCCGGCCTCACCCTGGAGGTGGCCGCGCACAAGGCACGTCACATGGAGATCCCCGCCGCGTTGAACAACGCGTTCGGCTTCGGCGGCCACAACGTGGCTCTCGTCTTCACCCGGCCCTGACGGCAGGCTAAGACCGGCGGGGGCTGTCCGAGCGTCGGCCTCTCCGGCGCACCGCGCACGATCCCGCTCGGCACGGCAAAGGGCCCTCCTCGACGAGGAGGGCCCTTTGCCGTCGTTCAGCCCCGGTTGCGGGGATGCTGCTTCGCGGTGCGCTCGTTGCCGTGGCGGTAGTTGCCGGTCCAGCGGGCCATCACCAACTGCGGGTCGTCGTCGACCTCGGCGAGGAACTCCGCCGCCCGTGCACCGCGTAGCGTGCCGGCGATCCGTCCGTGGTGAATGATCACCACGGTGCCGTTGGAGCGCTCCACCCAGTCGAACTCACGCGCCTGACCCATGGCCGACACCCTGCCAGGCCCGCGGCTACCGGCGCGACCGGTTTCTCGGGCAGGCCCGCGGCCGGCCGCGCCCGGTCAGGTGCCGCAGGTGGTGGCGGGCAGGCCGGGCACGACCACCGGGGACCGGCCGCCAGGGCGGGCCCTGCCGGCCAGCACGGCCGCCAGCGCGGTCATCGACGCACGGCTGGAGGAGTACGTCGCCAGCAGCGTCGGCGACGTCGCCGTGGCCAGCACGTACGGGGTGTCCATGGCGACGGTGACCGCCGCGTCGGCGCGTAGGTCGCTCGTGTCGTCGCCGTAGCCGACCAGGTGCACGACGGTGCCGCCGCTGGGCTTGACCGGCACGCCGGCGGCGGTCAGCGCGGCGGTGAGCGCGGCTCGGGTGCCGTCGCGGCCGCCGGAGGAGGTGACGGTCACCGGCCCCCGCACCGCGCCACCGCAGGCGCCGCGCAGCACGGTGACGGCACCGGCGGCAAGCGCGTCCGCCGCCGCGCGGTGCGCCGGGGTGTTGAGCGTGGACATCTGCGCGGGCGGGAGCGCCGCAAGCCGAAACTTCATGGTGAGCACCCGGGTGACCGCCTCGACGAGCCGGGCCCGGGTCAGCGACCCGCCGCGCAGCGCGGCGAGCAGCCCGTCGTACGCCTGGCCGACGTTCGGGGTCATCAGGATCAGGTCGTTGCCGGCGTTCAACGCCCGGACGGCGGCCTCACCGGGTGCCCAGCGCTTCGCCGGCGGCATGTTCATGCCGTCGGTGATCACCACGCCCTGGAAGCCGAGTTGACCACGGAGCACGTCGGTGAGCAGCTTGTGCGAGAAGGTCGCCGGGGTGCCCGGGTCGATGGCCCGCGCGTCCAGGTGGCCGGACATGACCGCCATCGCCCCGGCGTCGATCCCCGCCGTGAAGGGCGGCCACGCGCCGCTCCGCAACGCCGCGGCGGACTGGGTGAGCACCGGCAGGTCCTGGTGCGAGTCGTCGGCACTGTGGCCGTGACCCGGGAAGTGCTTCAGGGTGGCGGCGACGCCGACAGCCTGCAGGCCGCGGACCGCGCCGCCGACCTGCGCGGCGGCCTGCTTCGGGTCCGAGCCGAACGACCGGGAGCCGATCACGGTGCTGCGGGTGGCCAGCACGTCGGCCACCGGGGCGAAGTCGACGTTGATCCCCATCGCGGCCAGCTCGGTGCCGGCGGCCCGCCAGGCGGCCTCGGTCAGCGCCGGATTGCCGGCCGCACCGGCCGCGAGGGCGCTGGGCAGCACGGTGACCCCGTCGGTGATCCGGGTCACGACGCCGTACTCCTGGTCGGTGCCGATCAGAAAGGGCGCCGGGCCGGCGGCGAGCCGGCCGGCGGCGGCCCGCAGCCCGCCGGTCAACTCGTGCACCTGCTTCGGGTTGTCGACGTTGGTGGTCTCCTGGTTGCCCTTGGTCGGGTCGTCGGCGCTGAACCCCACCAGGATCAGCCCGCCCAGCCGGTACCTGGCGATCATCTGGGCCGGTGTGTCGACCCCGGCCAGCGCCTGGTTGCCGGCCGCCGAGCCGGCCGAGACCTTCGACGCCGAGTCGCCGTAGGCGTACGGCATCAGCACCTGGCCGACCAGATCCTCGTCGGACAGCGTGGCGACCAGCGCGGCGGCCCGCGCGGCCGGGTCGGCCGGGTCGGCGGTCGGTGTCGCGGCGGAGGCGCTCGGGCCGGCGGACGCGCCGGCTGGGCCGGGTGTCGCGGCGGGGCGGCCCGGGGCACCCGAGCAGCCGGACACGAGCAGGGCGGTCAGGGCGGCGACGGCGACGCTGGCGCGACGCAGGCGAATCGGCACGCCGCCCATCCCACCAGTTTGCCCTTATCGGGGCAACTTGACCTTTCCGGCCAGCCGATCCGCACCGCCGTCCCGACAGCGTGCGGGCAGCCGGCCGGGCGGTCGCTCAGCCGACCCGGGTGAGCAACGTCACCGGCGCACCGTCGCCGGCGTACCGGTAGTGCTCGAGGTCGTCGTCCCAGGCGGTGCCGAGCGCCTTGTCGAGGGCGTGCGCCAGCGCCTCCGGGGCCCGGGCGGCGGCCATCAGGGCCCGCAGCCGGTCCTCGCCGAGCTGGATGTCGCCGGCCGCGCCCACGGTGGCCCGGAACAGGCCGCGCGCGGGCACGAACATGAAGCGCTCGCCGTCGGCGCCGGGACTCGGTTCCTCGGTCACCTCGAAACGGATCATGGGCCACTGCCGAAGGGCAGCAGCCAGCTCGGCGCCCGTCCCCGGACGACCGGTCCACCCGCACTCGGCCCGGCGTGCGCCGGGGTCGACGGGCTGAGCCGTCCACTGCAGGTTGACCGGCGCGGCTAGGACGCGCGCGATCGCCCACTCGACGTGCGAGCACACGGCGAGTGGGGTCGAGTGGACGTATACGACGCCACGCGTTGGCACGGTGACCTCCCGGAGAGCGAGGTGCGTCTTCCCCTACGACCTCGTCCACCCGAGTGGCTGCTGCAACACATGATTACTCCTGTGACGGATGGTGCGCCAGAGAATCGGAAAAAACGCCGGTTGGAATAGCCGGACGGGTGGTCTCCGTTGCCTCTCAGGACACCGCGACGACCAGCCTGATGTCGTGGTCATGTACAGTTCCATCGGCGGCTTCTGCCGCGTTACACCTTCGCGGGCCGACCTGGTGTCGCCCGCACACAGCCCCCGGACGTCCAGTCCTCCCGTACGTCTTGCAAGGAGTACCTCCGTGGCGAGCAACACCTCTAAGACCGCGCGCGCGTCCGTCCGGGCCGGCCAGGCTGGCCAGGGTGGCGCCCTCAGCGTGCTGGGCGAGTTCAAGTACCTCATCCCGCTCAACAACGGCAAGCACGCCTACGTGCGGAACCTGACCAACGGCAAGACCGCGCACCTGCGCACCGACTCCGAGGCCTTCGTCGAGGAGATCCGTGTGCTGGCCGCCGCCGGCCACGCCACCAAGATCCGGGCGGAGATCAACAACCTGGCCGTGACCCACCCGGGTGACGGCTGGGAGGCGACCGAGAAGCGCCTGGTCGCCGCCGGTGTCTTCGAGGGCTGAGCCCTCCCCCACCGCGTCACCCGAAACCGCCCGCCGGGAGTTCCCGGCGGGCGGTTTCGCGTCCAGGGCGCGGCCCGGAAGCACTCCACGCCACGCCCCGAGGGCCGGGCGTCACCTCCGACGACCTCACGCCGGGTTGCCACGGGCGGGGTCGGGAATGTTCCCACCGGCGCGATTGGCGTGGTGTCATGGCGGGTAGCCGGTGTTACCGCCGGGTATCCCGGTGCTCGTGGTGCGGAGCGGCCCTGGGGAGGTGGCGATGCCGGACCGGTTCGAGGTCGGTCTGCCCGATGGCGTGCGGCTGCACGTCGAGGCGACCGGGCCGACGGATGCCCAGGTCACCGTTCTCCTGCTGCACGGCTGGACGCTGGATGGCCGCGCCTGGCACCGGCAGGTCGACGCGCTCACGGAGCCGACCGGCGGCGCGGTGCGGGTGGTCACCTACGACGCGCGGGGGCACGGGCGGTCCAGCTGCATGGCACTGCCGACGGCCACCCTGACCCAGCTCGGCGACGACCTGGCCGCGGTGATCGACGCGGTGGCGCCGGTCGGGCGGGTCGTCCTGGTCGGGCACTCGATGGGCGGCATGACGATCATGGAGTACGCGCACCGCCACCCCGCGCACTTCGCGGCCCGCACCGCCGGCCTGGTCTTCGTCTCGACCACCGCCGAGGGGCACACGCACACCGCCTACGGGCTCTCGCCGCGCATCACCCGGCTGATCCGGTTGGCCGAGACGACCGGTGCCGGGGTGCTGGCCCGGTGCGGCTCGTGGCGGCCACCCCGGGCGCTGCTGCACGCCCTGCAGCCGAGCATCCGGTGGATGCTCTTCGGCGACCGCTGCGAGCCGGCCGACATCCGGCTGGTGACCTCGGCGGTGGCCCGCGCCTCGCTGCGCTCGATCGGTGGGTTCCGCGCCTCGTTCGGCGCCCAGCATCGGCTGGACACCCTCGCCGCACTGGCCCACCTGCCGGCCGCCGCCCTGGTCGGCGACCGGGACCGGCTGACCCCGCCGCCATGCGCCGAGTCGATCGCCGCCGCCCTGCCGGCCACCGAGTTGACGGTCTGCCCGGGTGCCGGGCACATGCTGATGATGGAACGCCCGGACGAGGTGAACGCCGCGCTGACCGGCGTGCTGCACCGGGTGCTCGCCGAGCCGACACCCCGCGCGCCCGCGCCGAGCGCCGTCGCGGCGGGTGCCTGACCACGTTCCCGCACCTCGGGCGCGGGCAGCCCGGCCGGGGGCCGTACCCTTCTGCGGTTGGCCCGCGCGGTTCGCGCCGCTTGCCGGCGACACAGAAGGAGCGTGCGTTGACCGACCAGACCGCCCTGGAGCAGGAGATCGCCGTCGAGCAGCGGCACCTCGACCGGGTGTACGCCCGACTGGCCGAGTTGCGGCGGTCGGCGGTCAGCGCCGAGCGCGACGGCTACCGGATGGCCCGGGTGGGCACGTTCGGCGCGCTGGTCGAGCGCGACGCGATGGTCTTCCACGCCGCGCGGCGGCGGCACACCCTCGATGCCGAGCACGAGGGGCTGGTCTTCGGCCGGCTGGACCAACGCGACCGGCAGGTACTGCACGTCGGGCGGCTCGGCATCCGCGACGACGACGCCACGACGTTGGTCGTCGACTGGCGGGCACCGGCTGCCGCGGCCTTCTACCAGGCCACCCCGACCCAGCCGCTGGGCGTGGTGCGCCGCCGCACCATCCAGTCCCGCAACGAGCGGGTCACCCGCATCGAGGACGACCTGCTGGACCCGACCGCGGCACCGGAGGGAATGACGGTGGTGGGCGACGGCGCCCTGCTGGCCACCCTGTCCCGGGCGACCGGCCGCGGCATGCGCGACATCGTGGCGACCATCCAGCGGGAGCAGGACGAGGCGATCCGTTCGCCCGGCTCCGGGGTCACGATCGTCGCCGGCGGCCCAGGCACCGGAAAGACCGCGGTGGCCCTGCACCGGGCCGCCTACCTGCTCTACTCCGAACGCAGCCGTTACGCCGGCGGCGGCATCCTGGTGGTCGGCCCGTCCTCGGTCTTCGTCGAGTACATCGCCTCGGTGCTGCCCTCGCTCGGCGAGGACACCGCGACCCTGCACTCGCTGGGCACGCTCTTTCCGGGCATGACCGCAACCCGCACCGACCCGCCGGAGGTGGCGTCGGTGAAGGGCTCGCTGCGGATGCGCCGGGTGCTGGAGCGGGCGGTCCGGGACGCGGTGCCCGGCGGGCCGGGCGAGTTGCGGCTGCTCTACCGCGGCGGGCTGCTGCGACTGGACCGGACCGAACTGGACCGGATCCGGGACCGCGCGCTGCACCGGGGCGCCCGGCGCAACGAGGTGCGCCGGGCTGGTTTCGACGGGGTTTTCGCCGCGCTGTGGGCGCAGGCCCGGCGGCTGAGCATCGGACGCCTGCCGGAACAGCCGGCGTTCGAGGCAGAGATCGCCGAACGGGCGGAGTTCCGGGAGTTCCTCAAGGCGTGGTGGCCACGGCTGCATCCCCGGCACGTGCTCGGCTGGCTGGCCCGGCCGGACCGGCTGCGCCGTTACGCCGGCGGGATCCTCTCCACCGCCGAGATCCGGCTGCTCACCGAGGCCTACCGCAGCCTGGACGACGCCGGGCCGACCATCGCCGACGTGGCGCTGTTGGACGAACTGGACGCGCTGCTCGGCAAGCCGGCCCAACCGGCCCGCGCGCGGCGTGACCCGTACCAGCTCTCTGGCGGGGTCCGCGAACTGAGCACCTTCGCCGACCGGCAGCGGGCCGCCCGGGCGTCGGCGCGGGAGCGTCCGGCGGACTACCGGGAGTACGCGCACGTGGTGGTGGACGAGGCGCAGGACGTCTCGCCCATGCAGTGGCGCATGGTCGGCCGACGCGGCCGGTTGGCCTCCTGGACCGTGGTGGGCGATCCGGCGCAGACGGCGTGGACCGGTGACCCGGATGAGCTGGACCAGGCCCGGGACCAGGCGCTGGGCCGGCGCAAGCGGCACGACTTCACGCTGACCACCAACTACCGCAACTCCTCGGAGATCTTCGCGGTGGCGGCGGCGGAGATCCGCCGGCTCTACCCGGATCTGCCGCTACCGAGCGCGGTCCGCTCCACCGGGGTCGATCCGATCGAGCTGGTGGTGCCTCCCGCCGGGTTGGCGGCCAGCACCGTGGCGGCGGCCGCCGGCCTGCTGGCCGAGGTCGAGGGCACGGTCGGGGTGATCACGCCGGTCCCCCGCCGCGACGAGGTCGCCGGCTGGCTCGGTGCGCTCGCCGCGCCGCGACTGCAGGTGGTGACCAGCCTGGAGGCCAAGGGCATGGAGTACGACGGGGTGGTGCTGGTCGCCCCGAGCGAGATCCGGGCGGATCCGGGGGCCGGGGTGCGCACCCTCTACGTCGCGCTCTCGCGGGCCACCCAGCGCCTCACCACCATCGACCCGATCGGCTGACCTGCGCGGTCCGCCCCGCGAGACGGCCGCCGGCCCTACAGTTGCATACATAGCGATGTGAGCATATGTTTGACCAGGTCCCGGCGTACGGCGGAGGGTTGTTTCGTGGGCGCAGGTCATGACCACCACCATGGGTCGGTTGCCAACGCCGCGCACCAGCACCGGGGCCGGCTCTGGACCGCGTTCGGGCTGCTCGCCGCCCTGATGGTGGTCGAGGCGGTGGCCGCCTTCCACACCGGCTCGCTGGCCCTGCTCTCCGACGCCGGGCACATGTTCACCGACGTGCTCGGCATCGGCATGGCGCTCGCCGCGATCACCGCCACCCGACGGGCCACCGGCGATCCGCAACGCACGTTCGGGCTCTACCGGCTCGAGGTGCTCGCCGCGCTCGCCAACGCCGTCCTGCTCTCCGGCGTGGCGGTCTACGTCGTGATCGAGGCGATCGGCCGGTTCGGCGACCCGCACGAGGTGCTGGCCGGCCCGATGCTCGCGGTGGCCACGCTCGGCCTGCTCGCCAACCTCGCCGCCTTCGCCCTGCTCCGGGCGGGCGCCCGGGAGAGCATCAACCTCCAGGGCGCCTACCTGGAGGTGCTCGGCGACCTGCTCGGCTCGCTCGGCGTGATCGGCGCGGCGCTGCTCATCGGTGTCACCGACTGGTGGTGGGCCGATCCGCTGGTCGCGGTCGCCATCGGCGTGTTCATCCTGCCGCGCACCTGGCGGCTCGGGCGGGCCGCGGTCCGCATCCTGGTGCAGGCCGCCCCGGAACACCTGCAGGTGACCGTCGTGCACGACCGGCTGGCCGCGGTGCCCGGCGTGGTCGAGGTGCACGACCTGCACGTCTGGACACTCACCTCCGGCATGGAGGTGGCCTCCGCACACCTGACCATGGCGCCCGGCGCGGACGTCGGCGTGGTGCTCACCGCCGCGCGTGCCGCCCTGCACGAGGATTTCCAGATCGAGCACGCGACGTTGCAGATCGAGCCCGGAGCGGCCTCCGGCGCCTGCGGTTCGACCGCGTGGTAGGACTTTTCTGAAGATTTCCTCGGTTTTGTCGGAAATAGTGGTGATGACGCACGCACCGTCCGTCACATTGGCTGCACAGGTCCCATCCGCCCCGGTAGGCTCGGTCCCGGCCCCACCCGGCGGCGCCCAAACGGCGCCGGTGGCGGCCGCCGCCTAATCGCCACAGTGGGCGAACCGGGGAACCACGTTCCTGGGGTGCATCCGCGTCAGCGGTAGGGATCTTCCGTCCCGAACCCGTCAGCTAACCCGGTCGGCGGCTGACGGAAGGACATGCGCAGTGGCACCAGCACGACCACCTGCCGCCCGATTGGCGGCCCTGATCGTCGCGATGTTCGCTCTCGGCGTCGCACTGCCGGCCGGCGTCGCCTCGGCCGCTCCCCCGACCGGCCTGCGGGCCGCCGCGGCACCCGACGGCGACGAGGAGGGCGGCACCCCGGCGCTGCGGGCCCAGTTGGAAGCCGCCAGCAAGGGTTACCTGGACGCGAAGCGGGCTCTGGACAGCTCCGTACTGCGGCAGCAGCAGCTCAGCATCAACCTGAAGACCACCGAGACCGAGCTCACGCGACGCAGCGGCAGGGTCGGCGAGATCGCCGGGGTGGCCTACCGCACCGGCCGACTCGGCGCGTTGTCAGCGCTGCTCAACAGCAACACCCCCGAGGGCTTCATGGACCGGGCCGCCGTGCTGGACGCGGTCGCCGCCAACGAGGACCAGGTGCTGCGCGACCTGCTCGCCGCCAAGGACCAGGCCAACCGCACCCGACTGGCCCTCGACGGCGAGATCCGCGAACAGCGCAAGCAGGTCGCGGTGATGGCCAAGCGCAAGGACCAGGCCGAGCGGGCCCTCACCGTGGCCACCACCACCCAGCCCCCGACCACCGCCGACAGCGGCGACTCCGACCGGGGCACCTCCGCGGCCAACGCCCAGGCCGCGCCCCGGAACTCCGACGGCTCCTGGCCATCGGAGTCGTGCAGCATCGACGACCCCACCCCGGCCACCGGCTGCGTCACCCCGCGCACCCTGCACGCGCTCAACCAGGCCAAGGCCGCCGGCTTCACCCGGTACGTCTCCTGCCACCGTTCCGGCGGCTCCGGCGAACACCCGAAGGGCCGGGCCTGCGACTTCGCCGCGCAGAAGACCGGCTTCGGCGGAAACGCCACCGGCGGCGACAAGACGTACGGGAACAACCTCGCCGCGTACTTCATCCGCAACGCCGACCGGCTCGCGGTGCTGTACGTGATCTGGTACCGGCAGATCTGGCTGCCCAGCAGCGGGTGGAAGTCGTACAGCGGGGCGGGTGGCGACCCGTCCAGCGCCCACACCAACCACGTGCACCTGTCGGTGTACTGACCCGCCCCGGCCGGTGTCTCCCTCGACGCGGGGGCACCGGCCCCGCTACGTCGACGGGCGTAGCGCGGATGTCGCCGGCGGTCGGACGACCCGGCCGAGCCCGGCGGGCAGCATCACGTCATGCGCCGAATACCGCCCACCGCCCGCAAGGCCCTGCTCACTCTGCACCTGGTCACCTCGCTCGGCTGGCTCGGCACCGACCTGGTGCTGCTGACCCTCGGTGTCGCGGCGCTGCGTGGTGCCGACCCGGCCGTCGTCTACCCGGTCGCCGCGCTGGTCGGAACCGTGCTGTTCGCGCCCCTGAGCGTGTTGGCCTGGCTGGTTGGCGTGGCCAGCGCGCTGCTCACCCCGTGGGGTCTGCTGCGCCACCGGTGGGTGCTGACCAAGCTCGTGATCACCACCGTGATGGTCGGGCTGGTGCTGTTCCTGCTCACCCCGAAGCTGCGGCACGCCGGAGCGCTCAGCACCGCACTGTCCGCCCGCGACCGCGCCGACCTGGTGATCGCGCCGGCGGTGTCGACCATCCTGATGATCATCGCGACGGTGCTCTCCACGTACAAGCCGTGGGGGCGACGATCGGCCACGCGACCCGCCGCCGGCCGGACCGGCCGTGTTCGCGCTGCGACCAGGATGTAGTGCGGGCTCAGGCGGGAGGTGGGAGGGCGTCGGGGCGGTCCAGGGCCGCGCCGAGGCGGGTGGCCAGGGCCAGGTGGGCCGCGCGGGCCTGGCGGAACGCGTACCGGAACAGCGGTGCCGGTGCGGTGAGGGTGATCTCGACATCGATCCGGACCAGGCCGTCCGGCTCGGCACGCAGCCGGGTGTGGTTGCGTACGGTGGTGGCCGGCCACTGGCGGGCCACCATGACGATCTCGTCATTTTCGCTGATCAACACGTCCGCCTTGTAGGTGGTGCGGAAGCGCACCGGCCCCGTCGCCAGCCGGTCGCTGATCGCGTAGCTGGCCTGGGCGCCTGGCCGGGGCGGCAACCGGCGCACCCGGACGATCAGCGGATGCAGCTCACCCTGCCGGGTCAGGTCACTGAGCAGTGCCGCCGCGTCGGCGGTCGAGCAGCGGGCCTGAACGGTGTAGCTGAAGGTGTCGCTCCTGAGCACACCGTCTCCTGCCGTCGATGGTCGCCCGATCGTCCCGTACGCCGGCAGGGCTGGCAACGCCCGGACGGACACGGGCTGTTGTCCCGGCGTTCGCGCAACGTTCCCACTACCGTCGGCTGATGGGGGATCACCGACTGTGACGGAGGGCGGACGCATGGACGGTTACGACCGGTGAGCGGGCACGTGATGGTCTTCGCGCCCACCCCGCAGCTGACGGTGACCGTCGACCAGCCAAGCGACCAGCCCGAGCTGCACCTGCACCCCGGCGGGCAGGGCGTCTGGCAGGCCCGGATGGTGATGTCGCTCGGGGTCGACGTGGTGCTGTGCGCCGCGCTCGGCGGCGAGATCGGCCAGGTGCTGGAGCCGCTGCTGGTCAGTGAGGGGGTGGACCTCAGGGCGGTGGTCCGCGACTCCGGCAGTGGTGGATACGTGCACGACCGTCGGGACGGCTCCCGGCTGGAGATCGTCGACGTACCCGGGCAGCCTCTGAGCCGACACGAGCTCGACGAGTTGTACAACCTGGCCCTCGGCGAGGGTCTGCGCGCGTCGGTGAGCATGCTCAGTGGACCCAACGCGCCGTGGCTCGTTCCGGCCGACCTGTACCGGCGCTTCGCCGCCGACCTCGGCGCCAACGGCGGCCGGGTGGTGGTCGACCTCTCCGGCGACCACCTCGACGCGGTGCTGGAGAGCGGAGTGTTCTTCCTCAAGGTGAGCCACGAGGAGCTGATCCGCGACGGCCGCGCCCGCAGCGAGGACAGCGCGGAGCTGAGCCGGGTGATGGACGACCTGCACGCCGCCGGTGCCGAGACCGTGGTGGTGAGCCGGGCCGACAGGCCGGCGCTGGCTCTTCTCGACGGAGAGCTGTTCGAGGTGCAGATGCCCCGCCTGGAGGCAGCCGACCCGCGCGGTGCCGGCGACTCGATGACCGCCGGGGTGGCGGCCGTGGTGGCCGGTGGTGGAGACATCCGAACCGCCATCCGCACCGGCGCCGCCGCCGGGGCGCTGAACGTCACGCGGCACGGACTGGGCACCGGGCGGCTGGACTCGATCACCGGTCTGGTGGAGCGGGTGCGGCTCGTTCCGGCCGACAGCCGTCCGCAGGAGCGGACCACACCCGACGAGCTGGCCGACCGGGTGGTCGAGCGATGACGCTGCGGGTGCTGATCACCAACGACGACGGGATCGCCGCACCGGGCATCCAGGCGTTGGCCTGGGCGGCGGCGCAGCGGGGCCTGGACGTGGTGGTCGCCGCGCCGCTGGAGGAGGCGAGCGGCACCAGCGCCGCCATGAGCGCCGTGGAGCAGGACGGGCGCGTGGTGGTTCGCGACCACCCGCTGCCGGATCTGGCTGGCGTGCCCGCGTACGGGGTGGGGGGCTCCCCCGGCTTCATCACGCTGATCGCGCTGCACGGTGCGTTCGGCCCGCCGCCGTCGGTGGTGCTGTCCGGCATCAACCGGGGTGCCAACGCGGGCCGCGCCGTGCTGCACTCCGGCACGGTCGGCGCGGCGTTCACCGCCGCCACGAACGGCTGCCGAGCGATGGCGGTCTCGCTGGACGTGCTCTCGGCCGGCGAGGCGACGGCAGCCAGCGGTGGTGCCGCGGTGGACGCCGCCGCCCGGGTACGCGACGCCGAGCGGCACTGGAGCACCGCCGCGCGGGTCGCCCTGGATCTGCTCCCCCGGCTCACCGCCGCGCCGATCGAGAGCGTGCTCAACGTCAACGCGCCGGACCTGCCGCACGGGCGGCTACGTGGGGTGCGCCACGGCACGCTGGCCAGCTTCGGTCAGGTGCAGATGACCGTGGCCGAAGCCGGGCACGGCTTCGTTCGCACGTCGCTGGAGGAGCCCGGGCAGGCCGCACAGCCCGGCACCGATGTGGCGTTACTGGCCGCCGGGTACGCATCGGTGACGGCCATCCGAGCGGTCACCGAGATGAGCGACGTCGACCTGACCGGCCTGGAGGAGCAGCCCTGACGGCGTCGGCCGAGGGCGCTCAGGCGCCGGGGAGCACCTCGCGGGTGACGGCGCCGGCGAAGTAGGGCTCGGGGGCACCGAAGAGGCCGAGCAGGCCGGTGACCCAGAGCTGGCGGTGCACGAACCGGCTCGGCTCGGTGACCAGCAGCTTGACGCCGCTGACCTCGGCCGTCTGGAAACCGGCGACCATGGCGCTGATGCCGACCGAGTCGATGAAGCTGACCAACCTCATGTTCAGCTCGATGCGGAGAGGGCGGCTCTTGGCCAGCACCTCGGCGATCGCCTCGCGCACCTCGTACGCGGTATCGACGTCGATCTCACCGCGGGGGGCGATCTCCACGACACCACCGGACAGAACCGACTTCACGATCGACAGGCTCACGCGAGCACCTCCACCCGCCCGTCCCCCGGGCGCCTCATCAGTACGCGGGCCGCGACCGAGAGTATTCCTCCGGCGGCCTCGGTCGCCACCCCTCGGGATGAGCAATTCGCGGATTCGGGCAGATGACGCCGCCGATCCCCGCAATTTTTCGTCATCTGATTCCTCGACGAGCGGTCGGAACCGACGCCGCCGGACCAGGGTAGCGGTCCCGACCGGACACACCCGACAACCTGTCTGCCGGCCGTGTCAGCTCGTGTGGGAGCGGCGTGTCGCCTCGCGTCCACCCGGCTCGGTCTGTGCCACCGTTGCCGGCGCCCCCTAGCATCGGTCCGGGACACCCACCGCGACGGAGAGGCTCATCGATGATCAAGAGACTTGCCGGGTTGGCTGGCGTCGGCGTCCTGCTCGCCCTCGTACTGGCCTGCGGTTTCGGCGGTGGAGACGACGACGACGATGACGACGACTTCGCCCGGGGCGTCGCCGTGGTGGTGCTGCACTGACGTGTCCGGCGATCGTGCCGCCCGGGTTTGCGCCCGGCCGGCACGGGGCACTGCCGGATGAGCGAGCGTGACGCGTTTGGCCAGACGCCGAAGTCCGAAGTGGCCGGCTACTTCGGCACCCGAGGAGGTAACCAAGATGTTCGGAACCAACCTGCTGGACCGCCGCAGCAAGCCGGAGCGGATCGCGGACCAGGCGTGGGAACACCTGTCCTCCGCCGTCGGCTTCGCGGGCGACAGCGTGCGGGACACCGCCCGCTCGGCCCGCCGCAGCGGAAGCGACCTTGCCGACGGGGCGGGTGACCTGGTGGGCTCCGCTGCTGTCGAGGCGCGACGTCGGGCCTCGTTGGCCCTCGACGCGCTCGCCGGCCGTCAGCCGGCACTGCCCTGGACGCTGCTGATCGGTGCCGCCCTGGTCGGCGCGGCGATCGGTTGGGCCGTCGGCTCGGCCGCGCGAGCAGCCGGCAGCCGGGAGGACCACGCGGTGGACGACGTCGAGTTCGTCGACGTCGACCGCCCCAACGCCCCCATCGGCCTGGACGGCTGACACCTCCGGGCACTGCTGGGCTCCGCCTGACCGATGGTCGGGCGGAGCCCCTGGTGTTTTCCGCCCGGTCCGGTGGGCCCGGACCGGTCCGCCGGGGTGCCGGACCCCTCAGGCGAGCCCGGCGGACCGGCGATCGGGGATGGTCCGGGCGCCGCCGACCGCGCCCGGACCACCCGGTCAGCGGCTCGTGCAGGTGATGGTGGCCGGTGGCGCGTTGCTGCCGGTCCAGGAGCCGAGCAGACCCGCCGTGGTGCTGGCCCCTGCACCGAGCACGCCGTTCCAACCACTGTCCCGTACGGAGACGACCGCGCCGGTCTGGGTCCAGGTGCCGCCCCAGAGCTGGGTGACCCGCTGGCCGTCCGGGTAGGTCCAGCCCAGCGTCCAACCGGTGAGGGGCGCGCTGCCCGGATTACGCACCACCAGTTCGGCCTGGAAGCCGCCCGACCACGAGCCGGTCACCCGGTAGGTCGCCGAGCACCCTCCGGTGGGCGGCGCAGTCGTGGGCGGTGGGGTGGTCGGCGGTGGAGTGGTCGGCGGTGGGGTGGTCGGCGGTGGAGTGGTCGGCGGCGGGGTTGGACCGGGACCGCCGGCGCGGTCGGCGACCAGGATGCCGCGCCCGTTGGTGCCCAGGTAGACCCGTCCGTAGACGCGCGGATCACCGGTCAGCGCCTCACCCGGATTGCCGTACTGGTGCCGATCGTCGTTGATCCGTACCCAACTCGCGCCGCCGTCGTCGGAGCGGTGCACACCGGGTTGCCCGGCCACGGTGCCGTAGAGGAACACCGCCGGGTTGCTGCGCCCGGGTGCCGCCTTGCCGAAACCGACGGTGGTGGCGGCACTCACGCCACCCAGCTTCGTGAAGCTGGCACCGGAGTCGGTGGAGCGCCACAGCCCGCCCGACCCGGCCAGCCAGAGCTCGCCCGCGCGGCCGGGCAGTGCCTTCGCCTTTCCGCCGGAGGCGGGCAGGCCGGTGGCGGCGGTGACCGCGAAGCTGGCCCCACCGTCGGTGCTCAGGTAGACGCGGCCCCCGGCGTAACCGTAGAAACGGTTCCCGTCGACCCGGTCGGACTCGACCGTCGCGTTCGCCGGGATGCCGACCGAGGGCACCCAGGAGGTGCCGAAGCCGACCGAGTACACGACCCGCTGGCCGGCGTCGCCCGGCGCCCAGACGAACCGGCTGCCGTCGGCCGCCACGGCCACCGTGCCGCCGCTGTTGACGCCGGAGGGCTCGGTGCCCTGGAACCAGTTCGCCCCGCCGTCGGTGGAGAAGGCGACATGGTTGTCGGCGGGTCGGTCGGCGTCGGTGAAGGTGCCCGCCCGCACCAGCACCGCCGGTTTTGCCTCGGCGTAGTCCAGACTGCTGGTGGTCGTGAAGCCGGGCCGGGCGAACATCATCGGCGGCACCGCGTCGAGGTCGGTGTGCCGGAAACCGCCGATGTCGCCGAGGGCGCTGATCAGCGGGGCGCCGCTGGGCGGGCTGATCAGGTCGAGCACCGCGGTCTCCTCCAGCCCCCTGACCATCGGCCGGATGGTGAACTGGCCGCCGGTGTCCCACCGGGTCAGGTCCGTGGTGCCGTAGATGGTCGCGCCGGTGCCGTACATCATGCGGTTGGAGTCGTGTGGGTCGATCTCCACCGACTCGTTCATCCAGCCGAGCTTGGGCGACTCCTCCGGCGGCGCCGGGTTGCCGCCGAAGGTGAGCCAGGGCACCGAGCTGACGTCCATGACGTACCGGCGGGTCTTGTTCGGATAGCCGCTGAACTCCCAGATCCGCGTCCAGGTGGCCCCGCCGTCGGTGCTGCGGAAGAAGACCGCGTCCGGCCACCAGGAGACCTGGGTGGCCACCAGCAGGGTGTTCGGGTGTTGCCGGTCGATGGTCAGGCCGCTGTAGCCGAAATAGTCGTCGGTGCTCGTGGACGGCACCGGACTGATCCTCGTCCAGACCCCGGTCGACCGGGTGAACTTCCAGACGTCGCCCTTGCCGCCGTCGTACGGGCCGCCGGTGTCGCTGGTGGCGATGTAGAGGTGGCCGCCGACCGGGTCGACGACGCCCTTGTGCGCCAGGTATCCGGTGGGCTGCCCGGGGATCCGCTGCCAACTGACGCCGCCGTCGGTGCTGCGGTAGACCGGGTTCTCCTTGTCCGCGACGCCCACGTAGATGGTCTGGGTGGCGGAGCCTGCGGTGCCCGTGCCCTTGTCGAAGCTGACCCAGGTGAGGCCCTGGTTCTGCCCGTTGTAGCCGTTCGGGTCGCTGGGGTCGGCGCGGTAGTTGCCGGCGTTGGGGAAGGCGGTGACCCGGGCCCACGTCGCGCCGTGGTCGGTGCTGCGCCACAGGCCGTTGCCGCCCTCGGCGCCGTAGTAGACGATGTTGTTCCGGTTGGGGTCGACGGCCAGCCGCTCCCCCATTCCCCGGCCCGGCATGTTGCCGCCGTTCTTGAACGGCAGTTCGGTGACCTGCCAGGTGGCGCCCCTGTCGGCCGAGCGCAGGATCGCGCCGTTGTTCGGGTCCCAACTGTTGGTGTACATACCGACCGCCGCGTACACCCGGTTGGTCTGCACCGGGTCGGTGGCGATGCTGACCACGCCGTTGTAGCCCCAGCGGTCGGCGCCGACCCAGTCGAGCAGCGGCGTCCACGACTGGCTGGACTGCTCCCAGCGGTACGCGCCACCGATGTCCGTCCGCGCGTAGACGAGGTTCCTCTCCGTGGGGTTGAAGACGATGCCGGGCACGAAACCGCCGCCGTCGATCCGGACGTTGCGCCAGGTGTACGCCTCGGCGGCGGCCGCTGCCGGGGCCGATTCGGCGGCGGTGAACGGGACCGTCACGACGGCCGTGGCGGCAGCCAGCGCGGACACGACCGCGCCGGCGAGACTTCTCCGCATCTGCGGTTCCTCTCGGGGGATGGACGCCCGGGGACGGGTCGACCGGCTGGTGGCGCCGCCGCCCGGGGGACGGGCACGACGCCGGGAACGAACCGGAGCTGCCCTGGCTCCCGCCACCCGACGCGACGGCTCCCGCAATCGAGGAACGCGCTTACCGTAACCGATCCCCAGCCCCTATGGAAGCGCTCCCACCATCGACGTCCATGCCCCCGGGCGCGCCGGCCCTGCCGTCACCCGGTCGGGATGAGGCCGACTCACCCCGGGCGGCGGCAGGCTGGCCACCGGCGGACCAACGGCTGCGGCCGTTGTGCCCGTCCGCCACCACGGACCGGAGGAGGGACAGATGGCCACAGCGACGATCAGCCGCTCCGACCAGGACATCCAGTCCGCCGTACTCGACGAACTGACCTGGGAGCCACGGGTGCAGCCGCACGAGATCGGCGTGACCGTCGCCGAGGGCGTCGTCACACTGACCGGGCGGGTGGACAGCTACGCGAAGAAGTGGGCCGCCGAGCGGGCCGCACACCGGGTCGCCCGGGTCCGGGCGGTCGCGAACGACCTCGCCGTGCGACTGCCCGGCGGCGCCGAGCGCGCCGACCCCGACCTGGCCGCCGCGGCCGGCCACGCACTGGAATGGGACGCGTTCGTACCCGTGGAGAAACTCCAGGTCACCGTCTCCGCCGGCTGGGTCACGCTGCAGGGCGACGTCGAGTGGGAGTACCAGCGGCGGGCCGCCGAGCGGGCCGTCAGCCGGCTCACCGGGGTACGGGGGGTGAGCAACGGCATCACCGTCCGCCCGGCCGCCCCGCCGGACGGGCACACCATCGCCGAACGGATCGTCGACGCGCTCGCCAGGGCAGGTGCCACCGACGTCGAGCGGATCAGCGTCCGGGTGCACGGCGACACGGCGGTACTCGCCGGACTGGTGCACTCGATGCCCGAACGGGCCGAGGTGGAGCAGGTGGTGTGGTCCGCGCCGGGCATCCGGGAGGTGCAGAACCACATCGCGGTCGCACCGGTGCTCAGCTGAGCGAGCGTGGAACCACCCGGGGCGGGTGAGTCGGCCTCACCCGCTCCGGGGACAGGCTGGGGGCATGAGTGATCCGAACGGGCTGATCCAACCGGGGCGTTCCGCGCCCGGCTTCACCCTGGCGGGCACACCGGACGGGCACCAGGTCGGGCCCGAGCAGTTCCGCGGGCGGCCGGTCGTGCTCGCCTTCTATCCCGCCGACTGGAGCCCGGTCTGCGGCGACCAGATGTCGCTCTACCAGGCGGCCAAACCGATACTGGACCAGTACCAGGCGGTGGTGCTGGGTCTTTCGGTGGACAACATCTGGTCGCACCGGGCGTTCGCGGAGAGCCGGGGGATCGAGTTTCCGCTGCTGGCCGACTTCGAGCCCAAGGGTGAGGTGGCCCGCCGGTACGGCGCGTACACACCGGGGGGTGAGGCGGCGCGGGCGCTGGTGGTGATCGATCCGGCCGGGACGGTCGCCTGGAGCCACCTGTCCCCGCCGGAGATCAACCCGGGCGCGGACGGCATCATCGACGCCCTGGACCGGCTCGCCAACGATCGGAAGGTGACGGTCGGATGACCACGCCACTGCAGGTCACCGCCCGACTTCGGGACCCGGTGACCGATCAGGACCATGTCCGGGGGCCGTCGGACGCGGCGGTGACCGTCGTCGAGTACGGCGACTTCCAGTGCCAGTTCTGCGGCGCCGCGTACCTGAATCTGCACGAGGTGCTGCGGCAGCGGGCCGACACGGTGCGGATGGTCTACCGCTACTTCCCGATAGCCAACGTGCACCCGTACGCCGAACGCGCCGCCGAGACGGCCGAGGCCGCCGCCGTGCGGGGCAGGTTCTGGGAGATGCACGACTGGCTCTACGAGCACCAGGACCAACTGGATCCGGTGCACCTCTCGCTCGGCGTCGAGCAGCTCGGACTGCCACCGGACGAGTTGAACGCCGAGGTGGAGAAGCGGGCGCACGCCGACCGGGTGCGACGGGACTTCGTCGGCGGCATCCGGAGCGGCGTGAACGGCACACCGACCCTCTTCGTCAACGAGGTGCGGCACGAGGGCGGGTACGACCTGCCCGACCTGCTCGCCGCCGTCGACGCCGCCGCCAACGCCTGATCGCCGGCAGCTCAGATCAGCCGCAGCTCGCGCGCCCGCCGGACCGCCTCACGCCGGCGGGTCGCGTCGAGCTTGCGGTAGATGTTGCGTACGTGGGTCTTCACCGTGTTGACCGAGAGCGACAGTTCAGCGGCGATCTCCACGTTGGACAGGATGCTCTGCAGGTACCGCAGGATGGTCAACTCCCGCTCGGTGAGCGGCTCGTCGAGGGTGCCCCCCGGCTCGACCGGTGGTCGGGTCGTCGTCTGCTCGGTGCCCCGGACCAGGTCGCTGACCAGCGAGAAGTGCGCCGTGCCGGCATCCAGGTGTGCGGCCAGCAGGGCCCGCACCGGCGGTTCGGCCCGGGTGAAGACCCGCCGACAGCCCTGCGGCCCGGCCAGGTCGAGCACCTGCTCCAGGATCCGTCCGGCCCGACGCCCGTCGCCGCCCCGCTCGGCCAGCACCGCATCCAGCAGACCGGCGTCCAGGCGTACCGGAAGGGGCAGGGCTGCGGACGGCAGCGCCTGCCAGTCCGGCAGGGCCCGGCCGGCGGCGGCCGGGTCACCGGCGCGCAACTCGACCCGGGCCAGTGTCACCGCGAGTGCCGGGGCGGCCGCGTCGTCGGTGGCACCGGCCAGCAGATCGCGGGCCGCGTCCACGTCGCCCCGCTCGGCTCGCAGGTCGGCCTCGGCGGCCCGCAGCAGGCCCGCCACCTCGACGGCGGCCGGGCGATCGGCCAACGACTCCCGGGCGCGGACGAGCAACCGCTGGCCGGCCGCAGGGTCACCGGCGTCGCGGTGCAGGTGCGCCCGGCACAGCGCGGCCACCGCCGCCGCCACCGGTTCCGCGGTCGACTCCGGCCAGCCGTCCTGCGCCTCGGGGTGCCCGGGCGGGCCGGTCACCGGCGCGGCCAACGCCAGGTTGGCAGCGGCCTCCTCGGGCTGGTCGCGATGCAGTGCCACCAGGGCCAACGCCAGGTAGGCATAGCCACAGTCGAGCCGACAGGACCGCCCCTGGCAGGGCGCCACACCGAGCGCGTCCCGGGCCGCCTGCTCGGCCGCGCGCAACTCTCCCCGGACCGCGAGCAGCAGCGCGGAGCGGCTGGCCCCGACCAGCTCCGTGCGCGGCCGTCCGGCCTCCCGCGCCGCCGCCCGGGCCCGGACGAACCGGGCGTCGGGCAGCGCGCCCGAGGCCAGCTCGACGAGCCCCAGCGCGGTGCCCGCGAACGCCCGCAGGTCCGCGTCGTCGGCGGCACTGCTCGGGTCGACGGCCTGCGCGGGAGTCGGCAGTCCGGTCGCCGGCGCCTCGGCCGGACGGGTCCGCAGCAGTCGGGCGGCAGCCGCCCGAACCCCTGCCGGATCGCCGGCGAGCCGGGCCACCGTCAACTCCAGCGCGGTGGCCAACCGCAGGAACCGGTCCCGACGCGGCACCGGCAGGCCGCCCGCGTACCCGGCGGCGGCGCGCAGGTGGGCGGTGGCCGCCGGCAGGTCACCGGCGTACGCCCGCTCGGCGGCGCAGGCCAACGCCACCTCCGGATCGACGCGGAGCACCTCCGGCGGCGGGGACGCGGGCGTCGGACCGCTCACCGGGTCACCGTCGTACCGGGTCAGCTCCGGCCAGTGCTCGACGAACAGGTCACCGGCCCGGTTCCACCGCCCGGCGGCCAGAGCATGCCGCAGGCCGTCGGCCGGGCGCCCGTCGCCGGCGTACCAGTCGGCCGCCCGGGCGTGCAGCTCGCGCAGTTCGTCGGCGGGCAGCCGGGCCAACTCGGCGCGCAGCAGGTCGGCCAGCAGAGGGTCGCAGCGGTACCAGGGCGGACGGCCGTCCTCCCGGTGCAGCAGACCGCCGGCGCCCGCCAGGTCGGCCAGCGCGGCCGCGGCGTCGTCGCGGCCGGTCAACGCCTCGGCCAGGTCGGCGCAGACGGTCTCGGCGAGGGCGGTCCGGCGCAGCAGATCCCGGTCGGCCGGGTCGATCGCGGCGAGCACCTCCTCGTGCAGATAACCGGCGATCTCCGGGTGATCGCCACCGAACTGCCCCACCCAGCGCTCCGGATCGGGCTGCCCGCGCACCGCCAGCGCGGCGATGCGCAGCGCTGCCGGCCAGCCTCCGGTGCGCTCCCGCAGCCGGCGCACGGCACCGGCCGGCACCGGCGCGCCGTGCGCGGTGAGCAGGTCAGCCACCTCCTCGTCGGTGAAGGCCAGCTCGTCGGGACCGATCTCGGTCAGCTCGCCCGCGAGGCGCAACCGGTGCAGGGGCAGGGGCAGCCCGGCCCGTGCACCGACCATCAGGTGCAGCCGCTGACCGGCGTGGCGGAGCAGGAACTCCAGCCCGGCCAGCGCCGCCGGATCGGCGACCCGGTGCAGGTCGTCCAGGACCAGGAGCACCGGCCGGTCCGCGGCGGCGAGCGCGGCGGCGAGCAGTTCCAGCTGGTCAGGGCGCGGCGCCCGGTCCGGCACCGGCGCCGCCGGCCGGTCGGCCGCCCCGATGGCCGAGCGCAGGGCCTCCGCCAGGTACGCCCAGAGCCGGTCGCCGTCGTCGCCAGCCTCCACCGACATCCACGCCGGCCCCGGACCGGCGTCGGACGTGCCAGCGGTCAGCCGCACCCAGGAGGCGAGCAGGGTGGTCTTGCCCCAGCCGGCGGGGGCGGCGACCAGGGTGACCGGCCCGGCGCTGCCCTCGTCGAGCCTGCGCAGCAGGCGGGGCCGGGCCACCACCGGCTCGGGCGGAGCGGACGGAGTCAGCCGGGACGCCAGCAGCGGTGTGTCCGCCGGGCGCCCCGGCACCGTGCCGAGGCGCGCGCGATCCTGCTCGTCCACCACCCGGCTCCACCCCCACGACGCGTTCCACCCCCACGGTCGGCGAGCGGTTACCCGACCCGGACGGGTTCACCCCTTCCGGGCGAGCCCGCTTCACCCGTTCCTGGCCGAGGGTCGAGGGACGTGGACCGGGAGGACGGGTGGGGCCGATGGGACGGCTGACGCGGGCGGGATCCGCCCTCGGCGGCGCGGTGCTGGCCGGGGCGGCGGGACTGCTCCGCGTACCCCGTCGGCGTGGCCGGACCGGCGCGGACGGCGACCCCGCCGCGCCGGCCCGGTGGGAGGTGGTGACGGTGGGCCGGCCGCCGGACCAGGTGTTGCCGGGCGGCCGGCTCCCCGAGCCGCTGCGCCGGCTGGACGGCGCCGTCGAGGTGCGGATGCGACCGACGCCGGGGGGCCGGGGAACCGAGCTCGCCGCCCGCCCACTGGGCGGCGCCACACCGACCGCCGGACTGGCCGCGCACCTGTTCGACGATGACCCGGGCTCGCTGGTCCGCTGGATGCTGCGGCAGGTCAAACAGCGCATCGAGTCAGCCCCGTCATGATCTGCCGCCGGCAGCGGAAGGTGGCAGACTCTCGGAATGGCTCAGGAGCGGACGTATGACGTGGTGCTGTTCGGGGCCACCGGGTTCACCGGAGTTCTGACCGCCGAATACCTGGCCCGGCACGCGCCCTCCGGGCTGCGCTGGGCGCTGGCCGGGCGCAACCCCGATCGGCTCGCCGCCGTACGGGACCGGCTCGCCGCGATCGACCCGGCGCTGGCCGGGATGCCGCTGCTCACCGCCGACGTGACCGACGCCGGGTCGCTGCGCGCCGTGGCGGACAGCGCCCGGGTGGTGGCCAGCACCGTCGGCCCGTACATCCACCACGGGGAGCCGCTGGTCGCCGCTTGCGCGCGCGCCGGCACCGACTATGTGGACATCACCGGTGAGCCGGAGTTCGTCGACCTGATGTACGTCCGCCACGACGCCGAGGCGAGAAGCACCGGCGCGCGGCTGGTGCACGCCTGCGGGTTCGACTCCGTCCCGCACGATCTGGGCGTCTGGTTCACCGTCAAGCAGTTGCCCACCGACGTGCCGATCACCGTGGACGGTTACGTACGCGCCGGCGGCCGCTTCTCCGCCGGCACCTACCATTCCGTACTCACCGCGTTCTCCCGCACCGGGCAGGCCAGCCGGGCCGCCCGGGACCGCCGGGCGGTCGAGCCGCGCCCCACCGACCGTCGGGTCCGGGCGGTGTCCGGTCGACTGGCCCGCTCGGCAGAGCTGGGCATCTGGACCGTGCCGCTGCCCACCATCGACCCGCAGGTGGTCCGCCGGTCGGCGGCTGCCCGCCCGGAGTACGGCCCGGACTTCCGCTACCGGCACTTCGCCGCCGTGAAGCGGCTGCCGACGGTGCTGGCCGGCGCGGCGGGTCTCGGCGCGCTGGTCGGGTTGGTCAGGTTGCCGCCCACCCGGCGCTGGCTGCTCGGCCGGCTCGCCTCGGGGCAGGGGCCCACCGCGCAGCAGCGGGCGGCGTCCTGGTTCCGGGTCCGGTTCGTCGGCAGCGGGGGTGGGCAGCGGGTGGTCACCGAGGTCGCCGGCGGCGATCCCGGCTACGACGAGACGGCGAAGATGCTCGCCGAGTCGGCGCTCTGCCTGGCGCTGGACGAGCTGCCGCCGACCAGCGGCCAGCTCACCCCCGTCGGCGCGATGGGCGACGCGCTGCTCGACCGGCTCGTCCGGGCCGGGGTGACCTTCCGGGTGCTCAAGCGGGAGGCGACGACGCAGGGGCCGGAGAGCGCGCCGACGCCCGGGGCCGGAGCGGCCGCTTGACCCTCGAGCGGGTCGAGGGGGCAGGATGCCCGGCGTGGAGAGCGACCTGCACAGCATCGGCGAGTTGGCCCGGGCCAGCGGCCTGACCGTCAGCGCGTTGCGCTTCTACGACTCCGCCGGAGTGCTGGAGCCGGCCCTGGTCGACCCGGTGACCGGTTACCGCTGGTACGCCGACGAGCAGATCGCCCCGGCCCGGCTGGTGGCCGGGCTGCGCCGGGTCGGCATGCCGGTACCGGAGATCGCCGCGGCGGTACGCGCGGAGCCGGCAGCGGTGCACCGGATGCTCGACGCGCATCTGCGCCGGCTGTCGGACGGGCTCGCCGACGCCCACCGGGAGATCAGCAGGCTCCGGGCACTGGTCGACCCGGTGCCGTCGTCGAACACGACGCTGCTGCTCTCCCCCGCCGAGTTGGCCGCCGCCGTCGACGCGGTGCGCTTCGCCGTCGGTGCCGACCCGGAGCTGCCGGTGCTCTGCGGCGTGCTGCTCGACGTCGAGCCGGACGGCGTACGGCTGGTCGCCACCGACCGGCACCGGCTCGCGCTGGCCCGGGCCGGGGCCAATGTCGACGGGCCGCCGGTGCGGGTGCTCGTCGGGGTGGACCTGGTCGACCAGATCCGCGCGCTGCTCGACGCCGCCGACGCTCGGCCGGTGCGGCTGACCGTGTCCGGCGCGGACCTGCGGGTCGCGGTGGCCGGCCGGACGCTGGCGGGCACCGCCCTGCCCCACGACTTCCCCGACTACCGCAGACTGTTGCGGGAGGCCCTCGGACCGCAGCCGGCCACGTACCGGATCCCGTTGGACGTGGCGGCGCTGCGTGCGGCGCTGACCGACCCGACGGCTCCCACGGTGGCCCGCGCCCACCTCGGCGAGCCGCTGGCGGTCACCGTGCTCGGCCTCGACGACCGGGGCGGCCTGCGCCTGCTTCCCGCTGCCGACCTGACCGCCGCCGACCTCCCCGCCGCCGACCTGTCGCACGACCCGCTGGCGGGGCCGGGGCAGACCGACGTGCTGCGCGTCGGGGTGAACGGTGGCTTTCTGCTGGACGCTCTCCACGCGGCCGGCGGACCTCAACTGGTGCTGGAGCTGGACGGCCCGATCACGCCCCTGGCGGTCCGCCGCCCGGGCGACCCGGACACCTTCTCGGTGCTGATGCCGATCCGGCTCTGACCCGCGGCGGGCCCGTCGCCGGGCCGCATCCGCTCGCGAGCGTGATGCCACCCAGGCATATTGATGCCCGGGTGGCATCACGGTTGTCGGTGCGACACCCTGCCGCAGGGGCCGCCGCGAGGGCGGCGGCCGGTGACGGCGGTGCAGAGCACGGACCGGTGATCCACCGGGCAGTGCGGGCCCGGAGAACCGGCGACGGTAGCATTCGGGGGTTCCACCCGACCCCGGACGGAGGCGTACGGAGCAGCATGCTCGACATGGAGTTGATCCGGAAGGATCGCGAGGCGGTGGCGACCGCGCTGGCGAAGCGACTGGATCCCGCCGAGGTCGATCGGGCCCTGGACGAGATTCAGCGGCTCGACCAGGAGCGGCGCGCCCTGATCACGGAGATCGACGCCGAGCGGCAGCGCCGCAAGGCGGATGCCCGGGCATACGCGCAGGCGAAGCGCGCCGGCACCGAGCCGCAGGCCA
Source organism: Micromonospora sp. 067-2 (assembly GCF_046549295.1). Classification (NCBI taxonomy): domain Bacteria; kingdom Bacillati; phylum Actinomycetota; class Actinomycetes; order Micromonosporales; family Micromonosporaceae; genus Micromonospora; species Micromonospora sp. 067-2. The sequence goes on from NZ_JAJPWB010000004.1 coordinate 441,309, forward strand.
CCACGCCGGAGGCCGAGCGTAAGCAGCTCGCCGAGCTGGAGTCCCAGTTGGTCGAGGTGCAGGGTCGGCTGCGCGACGCGATGAGCGAGCTGCCGAACCTGCCCAGCGACGACGTCCTTCCCGGCGGCAAGGAGGCCAACCGGGTCGTCAAGACCTTCGGTGAGCCGCCGGCCATCGAGAAGGTCCGCGACCACGTCGAGTTGTCCCGCGCGTTGGGTCTGGTCGACTACGAGCGGGGCGTCAAGCTCGGCGGCTCCGGCTTCTGGATGTACACCGGTGTCGGCGCCCGACTGGAGTGGGCGCTGCTCAACTGGTTCATCGACCGGCACATCGCCGCGGGCTACGAGTTCCTGCTCCCGCCGCACCTGCTGCTCGACTCGGCCGGTTACGCCGCCGGGCAGTTCCCCAAGTTCTACGACGACGTCTACCACCTGGACTCCGATTCCGCCCCGCGCGGCCAGTTCCTGCTGCCCACCTCCGAGACGGCGATCCTCGGTGCGTACCAGGACGAGATCCTGGAAACCTCGAAGCTGCCGCTGAAGGCGTTCGCCTACACACCGTGCTACCGGCGGGAGTCGGCCGGTTCGCACTCCGACGAGCGCGGCACGGTACGCGGGCACCAGTTCAACAAGGTGGAGATCTTCCAGTTCACGCTGCCGGAGCAGGCCGACACGGCGCTGGAGGAGATGCTCGCCCACGCCGAGAGCCTCGTCGAGGGGCTGGGCCTGCACTACCAGCGCACGCTGCTCTCGGCCGGCGACGCCAGCGCGTCGATGAAGAAGACCCTCGACATCGAGGTGTGGATGCCGAGCACCGGCAAGTACAAGGAGGTCTCGTCGGTCTCCTGGGCCGGCGACTACCAGGCCCGCCGGGCGGCCATCCGCTACCGCGAGCCGGGCGGCAAGCAGAGCCGTTTCGTGCACACCCTCAACGGCTCGGCGCTGGCCACCAGCCGGCTCTTCCCGGCCATCCTCGAGCAGTTCCAGCAGCCCGACGGCTCCGTGCTGGTCCCCGAGGTCCTGCGCGACCGGGTGGGCACCGACCGTCTCACCCCCCGCTGACCGTCACCCTCCGGTCGATCGTGCGGTTGCAGTCTCCGCAATGGCGGCAACCGCACGATCGCGGGAGCGGGCACGGGCGTGGCGGCTGACGGCCGCCGCGAGCAGGAGGGCCGTCAGGGTGACGGCCAGGACGGCGGGGCCAGCCGCGTCGAGCGCGCCGGCGAGGCCGTGTTGCAGGCGGGCCGCCGCGCGGATCACCGGGTCGTGCGGGGCTTCGCGGCGACCGGCGGCCAGCCGCACCTCGTACCAGCCGTACCAGGCGACGTAGCCGCCGGCGGCCAGCAGCACCAGGCCGCTGAGTCGGGGCACCAGCGCGCCGGCGACGCGCAACCGGGCGACCAGCCCGTCGCGCAGCAACGCCACGCCGAGGGCGGCGACCGCGACCACCAGCCCCATTCCGAGGGCGTACGCGCCGAACAGGGCCAGCCCACGGCCGGTCGAGCCGGTCTGGAGACTGGTCACCACGATGGCCAGGAACGGTGCGACGGCGCAGCCGAGCGAGGCCATCGCGTACGTCGCGCCGAACAGGACCATGGACGGCCAGGACCGGGTCAGCCGGGGCGCCCGGGCGGACCAGCCGGGCGCGGGCAGTCGCCGCCCCGCGAGCAGCCAGCACCCGGCCACGACCAGCAGCAGCCCGAGCGCGACGGTCAGCCACGGCAACCGCGGCCGTAGCCAGCCGGCCAGCGGCGCGAGCGCCAGGCCGAAGGCGCCGAAGACCAGCACGTACCCCAGGGTCAGCCCGACCGCGGCGGTCAGCGCGCGGCCGACCGCGCCGCGAGCGCCGGGCGGCCCGGCGACCAACAGCGAGAGGTACGCGGGCAGCAGGGCGAAGCCGCACGGGTTGACCGCGCCGAGCATCCCGGCGGTCAGCGCGAGCAGCAGCGGGGCGGTCACGCCCCGGCCAGCGCGGCGACCCGGGCGGCGAGCGCCTCGCCGTCCAGGAAACCCTGGTGGACGACCGTGCCGTCACGGTCGATGATGACGAAGATGCTCTGCTCGGTCACCCTGAAACGACGCCAGAGCGTCCCGGCGCGGTCGTCGATCTGCGGCATGTCGCCGAGGTCGAACTCGGTGACGAAGGTCTTCATGGCCCGCTGCTCGCCGAGGCCGGCGACGCCGACGATCGGAACGGTGTCCCGGTACCGGGGCGCGATCTCGGCCACCGTCCAGGCCTGACTGGCGCAGGTGGCGCACCAGGGTGCCCAGAACCAGAGCACCACGGGCCGGCCGGCCAGCTTCGCCGCGTCGAACGCGGTTCCGGCCAGGGTGGTGCCGGTGAAGCGCAGGGTGTCCGGCACGGGGGACGCGGTGGCGGCCGGTGGGCCGGTCGACGCGGCGGCTCCGGAGCTGGTCGCCGCGGCCGGGGAGGCTGTGGGGGCGGGCGCGGATCCGGCGGCGGTCGGCGCGGAGTCGGCCGTACCGGTGCAGGATGCCGCTCCGAGCAGGGCGGCCGCCAGGGCACCGGCGGTCGCGGCCCGGCGTCCCGCGCCGACCCGGGGCGGGCGCCTCCGTGCGTACCAGCTGCGCATTGGCGTCTGCCTCTCTACTCGGCCCTGGCGAGTCGGAGGGCGAGCGACGGGCAGACCTTGACCGCCTTCAGCGCGCCCTCCCGCAGCCAGGTGGGCACCGGGGTGGGCGGGAAAGCGGGGAATCCGTTGCCGTCGAGTCGGATGAAGTCCGGCACCACGTGCGCGCAGAGCCCGTGCCCGTCGCAGCGCGACCAGTCCAGGGTGAGCTTCTGCGGGTTCGCGTCGGGTGCTCCGGGCAGCCCCATCACGCCCTTGGCCCGCCGGCCGCAGCCGTCGCCGGTGCTGTGCAACCGCAGATCGTCGACGAAGACCTCGATCGCGGAGAGGGCGAAACGGGCCGTGCCGTCCGGGTGGCTGCACGCGCCCCGGCCCTTCACCTCGCCGGCGGCGGCCCGCACCACGTCCGCGGGCTGGCTCCCGGCGACCGCCAGGTCCACGGCGCGGGCCAGGTCCGGCAGGCCCATCTTGCACGGCCCGCACTGGCCGGCGGACTCGCCGGCCAGGTAGCGCACCACCTGGGCGGCCTCGCCGAGCGGGCAGGTGTCGACGCCCAGCGGGATGATGATGCCCGCGCCGAGCGTGCCGCCGACCGCCGCCAAGCCCTTGCGGGAGACCTCCGCGCGGTCCGCCGCCTCCGGGCTGATCCACTTGCCGTGGTAGCCACCGGTCAGGATGCCCGGTGAGTCCGGGACCTCGCAGAGGTCGAGGATCTCCCGCAGCGGAGTGCCCGCCGCGCACTCCACGACCGCGGGTCGGGCCGCCGCGCCGGTGACGGTGAGCAGCACGGTGCCCGGTTCGTCGTCGGTGCCCAGCGCCGCGTACTCGTACGGGCCGAGCCGGGCGGCGATGGCGAGCTGGGCGTACGTCTCGGCGTTGGAGAGCAGGGTGGGCAGGCCGCCGACGCCGGAGTCGCTGGAGCGCTTCTTGGTGCCCGGTGGGATGTGCGGTAGCCCGTTGATCCCGTTGACCAGTGCGCCACCCTCGCCGGAGATGAACCGGTGCGGAACGGTGACGATGGTGGCCGGTACCGGCATCCGCCGTTCCGCCAGCGCCTCCATCAACGACTCCCGGCCGACGCCGTTGTCGGCCACGCTGATGATGATCTCCTCGGCGTCCAACGCGTACGCGGACAGCGCCGCGCCGTCCAGGATCAGGTGCGGGGCGCGGGTCAGCAGTACCTTGTCCTTCCAGCTGGCCGGCTCCCCCTCGCTGGCGTTGACCACCACCACGGCGGCGAGGTCCTGCCGCTCGCAGGACTCCAGCACCGCGCGTAGCTTGCGCGCGAACGGGAAGCCCGCCCCGCCCTTGCCCTTGAGCTGCATGCCCTCGGCGAGCCGGAGGAGCTGGGCCGGCTCCATCGGGCCGATCGGCCCGTGCACCTCCTCGTGCGCGGCCAGGTCGAGCCGGCCGAACTCCGCGAAGCCGGCGGTCAGCCGGGGCTCGCCCACGCAGGCCACCGGAGGCACGGCCGTGCGCATCACTTCGCCTCACCCCGCAACCCGGCCCAGTACGCGCCGTCGACCGCGTCCGCGCTGGCCTTGCGGCGCTTGCCGGACCGGCTCTCGCCGGCGGCCCGCCGTGCCCGCCGCGACGCGAGGTCGACCAGCGTGGGGGTGTCGTCGACGGGCGACGGCACCTCGTCGGACACGTACCGGGTCGGCGGGCGCCAGTAGTCCGGCTCCTCCGGCAGGTCGTCCTCTGCGCTGTGCCGGCCGCTGCCGCTGCGCGGTGCCGCCGAGATCGGCCCTCCGGAGATCGGCCCCGCCGAGATCGGCTCGGCGGAGACCGGGCCTGCCGAGACGGCTTCGGCCGGCTGCCACCGACGCGGGCTGTCCCACGGCTCCTCGGCTTCGTCGACCACCCGCTGCGCCGGCACCGAGTACCTGCCGTCGTCGTCGGTCCGGGACCGGCGGCGGGACCGCTCAACGGCCGGCTCCTCGTCCCGCCGGCGCCGGCTGGGCCGGACCGGTTCGCTGAGCGAGCCGGGCTCGGGGACCACCGGAACGGTGAACCGCTCGGGGTCGCGCCGCCGTGGCCCGGCCGGCGCGGTCCACGAGGTGGTGGTGGTCTCCGCCCAGGCGGGACGCTTCTCCTCGGTGCTCTCGCGGCGTCGTCCCAGCCCGGCCAGCAACGATCGGCCGCGACTCTCCTCGCCGGCGCGGCCGGCCATCGCCGTGTTCCGCACCGCGGCCTGGTGCTGCTCGCGGCTGCGCCGGCCGACGGTGACCGAGAGTCGGACCAGCAGCGCCAGGACGACCAGCAGGACGCAGCCGAGGTAGCTGACCACCACCCAGGACTGGGCGGCCCGACCGGCGTTCAGGCCGTGGAACAGGGCGAATGGCCAGGCGACGTACGCCGTGGAGTGCAGCGCCCGCCACAACCACTTCGGACCGACACCGGCGAAGCGGGCCCGGATGATGCCGGTCCAGATGACGCTGACCATGAGCAGGGCTGCCACCGTGCCCAGCCCGACGTAGAGGCCCCGGCCGCCGACGAAGGGCACCAGCGCGTCGGTCGCCGCCGCCCGGCCGGTGGCGATCTTGGTGAGCACGTGGAAGACCAGCCCGGCCACGCCCAGCACGCCGGTGGCCCGGTGCGACGACTGCAGCAGCACCCGGTGCGAGATGCGCAGCACCAACCGGTCGGTGGCTAGCAGGCCGAGCATCACGGTGAGACTCAGTGTCACCAGGGCGATGACGCCGGCGAAGAACTCGGTGAAGAAGAAGCCGTACGCGTACGCCGTCTGACCGGCGCCGGTCAGCATGGTCGCCGCCCAGAGCGCGGCGAGCGCCGACGCGATCAGCATGGTGGTCGCCGACCGCGAGCGGGTGCGTACCCCCCGACTGCTGGCACCGGTCCGGACGGTGGCCGCCTTCTGTTTCTGCTGTGCCCGGGCCATCTGCTCCTCGATCGTCTCGCGGCGGCGTACCACCGGCCGACCCCTGCTCCCCCATCCAGTACGGAACGGCGGGGCCTGCGGATCATCCGGGGGTGGAATTTTTCTGGGCCCGAGGCGGACAGCGACAGGTGTCCATGCATTGACAGTCGCCGCAACACGCTTGTAACCTTTCGGACAATTTCAGCCTGGTTTGCAAGATTCCGGCAACCGGGCCCCCTCCCCCTGCCGCGCCACCCACCCCCGCCCCGTCAGGAGTCCCCGATGCACCGACCTCGACGCGGCTCGGCGATCCTCGCCGTCGCCCTGGTCGCCAGCCTGCTCGTCCCCGCCACCGTGACGGCTCCCCCGGCCGTCGCCGCCCCGTCCGGCGCCAAGAAGGTCATCGTCCAGCTCTTCGAGTGGAACTGGCCCTCGGTGGCCAGCGAGTGCCAGAGCACGCTGGGCCCGAAGGGCTACGGCTACGTCCAGGTGTCACCCCCGCAGGAGCACGTGCGGGGCAACCAGTGGTACGTGGCGTACCAGCCGGTCAGCTATCGGATCGAGTCCCGCAAGGGCACCCGCGCCCAGTTCCAGTCGATGGTGAACACCTGCCACGCGGCCGGGGTCAAGGTGATCGTCGACGCGGTGATCAACCACATGTCCGGTCAGGACAACGGCGGCACCGGGTGGGCCGGATCGTCCTTCTCGCACTACGACTATCCGGGCATCTACCAGACGCAGGACTTCCACCACTGCGGGCGCAACGGCGGCGACGACATCGCCAACTACAACGACCGGTACGAGGTGCAGAACTGTGAACTGGTCAACCTCTCGGACCTGAGGACCGAGTCGGACTACGTCCGCACGAAGATCGCGTCGTACCTCAACGACCTGCTCTCCCTCGGCGTGGACGGCTTCCGGATGGACGCCAGCAAGCACATGCCGGCCGCCGACATCGCCGCGATCAGGGGCAAGCTCTCCCGCTCGGCGTACGTCGTGCAGGAGGTCATCTACGGCGCCGGGGAGCCGGTCCAGCCGACCGAGTACACCGGCAACGGTGACGTGCACGAGTTCCGCTACGGCAAGGATCTGGCCCGGGTCTTCCGCTCGGAGCGGCTGGCCTACCTGCGTAACTTCGGCGAGGGTTGGGGCCATCTGCCCAGTGGCCCGTCCTCGGTGTTCGTCGACAACCACGACACCCAACGCGACAACAGCGGGGTGCTGACCTACCGCGACCGGGGGATCTACGCCCTGGCGAACGCCTTCATGCTGGCCTGGCCGTACGGCTCCCCGACCGTCATGTCCAGCTACACCTTCAGCAACCGGGACGCCGGCCCGCCGTCGGACGGCGCCAACAAGACGCTCAACACCACCTGCTACTCCGGATGGGAGTGCGAGCACCGCTGGCCGGTGATCGCCAACATGGTCGGCTTCCGCAACGCCACCGAGGGTGCCGGCGTGGCCAACTGGTACGACAACGGCAACAACCACATCGCGTTCAGCCGTCTCGGCAAGGGTTTCCTCACCGTCAACGACGAGGACTCCGCCGTGAACGGGCGCTCCTACTACACCGGGCTGCCCGCCGGCCGGTACTGCGACGTCATCCACGGCACGTACGCGGGCGGAGCGTGCAGCGGGCCGGTGATCACTGTGGACGGCGACGGGTGGTTCGCCGCCACCGTACCGGCGCACGACGCCGTGGCGATCCACATCGGCGCGCGCCTCTGACCCTCGCGGAGAAGGTGTCCCTGCTGTCGTTTCTTGTCGGGCAGGGACACCTTCTCCGGATGAAAAGTCCGATAGAGTAATTTAGTGTCGTTTGACCGAATGAATCGTCGTCGCGGTGTGTGGGTCGCCGCCGCCGTCACCGTGGTCGCCCTGCTGACCGGCGCGCTGCTGATCGGCCAGGCCCTCACCCCGCGCTCGAAGACCCCCGACCGGTCGGCTGCGACCGCCCTCGACCCGACGCCGAGCAGCATGGATCAGAGCCCCGAGGAGCAGGTGCCGGCCGCCGCGCCCGCCCCGGCCAACCTGCCGGTGGTCGCCTACGATCCCGCTCCCCGGGGTTTTCCGTCCGACCCGGCCGCCATGGACACCACGCCGCTGACCGAGGGCGCGCACCCGACGCGACGGATCGCCGCCTACAACGCGCCCGGCGGGCGCCCGCTGGCGTTCCTCGAACCCACCCTCGCCGGCGTCGAGCTGACCGTGCCGATCGCCCAGCGTCGGGTCGGCTGGACGGCGGTCCTGCTGCCCTCGGCCAACCGGCGACTCGCCTGGTTGCCGCCGGGCGGGTTCGCCACCGTGGCACTGCGCGACCAGATCGTGGTGGAACGCGCGGTCCACCGGCTCACCTGGTACCGGGCCGGCAAGGCGGTGCGCTCCTGGGAGGTCAGCCTCGGCCAGTCGGGGCAGGACACCCCGCTCGGCCGGACCTTCATCCTGGGCCGCACGCCACCACCGGAGCAGGTCTACGGCGGGGTGGACATCTACGCGCTCGGCTCGGTGCCCGACGACCCGGAGTCGGTGCCATCCGGGCTGCGTGGTGCGCACATCGGGGTGCACACCTGGTACAACGACGACGACCTTGGTGAGAACACCACCAACGGCTGCATCCGGTTGACCCCCAGCGGCCAGCGGGAGCTGCTCGCCGAGGTCCGGCCCGGCAGCAGCGTGGTGGTGGTCGACCGGCTGCCCACCCCACCGCCGACCGCCTGAGCGCCACTCGCTCCGCGGCAACGCTCACGCGCCGAGAAGCCAGCCGTTCTGCTCGGCGACCCGGATGGCATCGGCCCGGTTGCGGGCACCGGTCTTGCCGATCGCCGCCGAGAGGTGGTTGCGGATCGTCCCCTCGGACAGGTGCAGCACCCGGGCCAGGTCGGCGACCGTGCCGCCGGCCCGGGCCGTCCGGAGCACCTCGGTCTCCCTCTCGGTCAGCGGGCTCACCCCGCTGGCCAGGGTCTCCGCGGCCAGCGTCGGGTCGACCACCCGCAGGCCGGCGTGCACGCGGCGGACCGCGTCGGCGAGTTGCCGGGCCGGGGTGTCCTTGACCACGAAGCCACTCGCACCGGCCTGCATCGCCCGGCCCAGGTAGCCGGGCCGACCGAAGGTGGTCACCACCAGCACCCGGCAGGTCGGCAGCGCGGCCCGCAGCGCGGCGGCGGCGGCGATCCCGTCAAGGCCAGGCATCTCCACGTCCAGCAGGGCCACGTCCGGTGTGGTCCGGAGTGCCTCCGGCACCACCTCGTCACCGCGACCGACCTCGGCCACGACGAGCAGATCGGGTTCCAACGCGAGCAGCGCGGCCAGCGCCCCACGGACCAGCGCCTGATCATCGGCGAGCAGCAGCCGGATCGGCCCGCTCACCGCGGAACCTCGGCCGGGGGCACGCGTACCGCCAGCAGGAAACCGGAACCGTCCGGACCGCGACCGACGCTCACCACGGCGTTCAACCGCCGCGCCCGTTCGCGCAGGCCGACCAGGCCGTGCCCGGCGGAGTCCGGAACGGACGGACCTCGGCCGTCGTCACTCACCTCGACCCGATCCTGGTGCGCCCGGATCGTGCAGCACCGCGCCCCACTGTGCCGGACCACGTTGGTCACTCCTTCCCGTACCGCCCAGCCGAACAGTTGGTCGCGCTCCGCCGGCAACTCGGGCACCGCGGCCGGCAGCTCCGCCGCGATGCCCGCCGCGACCAGGGCGGTCCGGGCTCCGGCGAGCTCACCGACGAGGGTCACCTCGCGGTACGCCCCGGCGGTCTGCCGTACGTCGGCCAGCGCCGCCCGGGCCAGCGCCTCCACCTCGGCGATCTCGGTGGCCGCCCGGGTCGGGTCCACCTCGATGAGCCGGCCGGCCAGCTCCGCCTTGATGGCGACCACGGTCAGCGAGTGCCCGAGGATGTCGTGCAGGTCCCGAGCGGCGCGAGCCCGCTCCTCGGCCACCGCCAGTCGGCTGATCTCCTGCTGGGCGGCCTGGAGTTGGCTGTTGCGCTGGGCCAGTCGGGACACCCCGAACATGGCGAACGAGGCGAGCAGCACCGCCGCGGTGACGGTGCCCTCCCCCATCCACGTCGGTATGAGCCAGCCCGCCACCATCGGGGTCACCGCGCAGAACGCCACCACGACCAGTGCCTGCCGGATGGGCAGCAGGAACACCCCGGCAGCGGCCACGAACACCAGCGTGGCCGTCCAGTCCCCGGCGGCACCCGGGATGCTGGCCAGGCCCAGCCCGAGCAGCAGCAGTAGCGCCGTCCACGCTCGGCGCCGAGGGATCGGCCGCAGGTGCTGGCGCAGGTGCCGGGCCCGCTGGAAGACCAGCACGTAGCCGACGCCGAAGGCGACCAGGGCGGCCACGCCGACGACCCGCCGCCACGGCTGCGGCTGCTGCAGCGCGGTGGTGAGGGGCACGTTGAGGAAGAACAGCCATACCGCGGCCAGCAACCAGCCGGTGATCCGCCAGTAGCGGCTCACCGGCCAGGGCTGACCCGCGGGCGGATTCATCGGGTCCACGCTAGCGGTCGCCGGCTCAGACCCGAGCGGTGTCCCGGCGGAACAGCCGGGCCGCGCCGATGCCGAAGACCAACGCCCAGGCCACCATGTTGGCCACACCGGCCACACTCACCCCGTCACCGGTCAGCGGCGCTCGGGACAACTCACCCATCCCGTAGACCGGGGTGAACGTCGCGACCTGTTGCAGCACGTGCGGCAGCACCTCGACCGGCACGAAGAGCCCGCCGAACATGGCCAGGATGGCCAGGATCGGCCCGATGAACTGCATGACGTTCTCGGCCGGCACCAGGTAGCCGACGAAGAGCCCGAACGCGGCGAAGACCAGCGAGCCGACCCAGGCGGCCAGCCCGGCCAGCAGCCACACGTGCGCCGGCAGGCGGACCCCGGCAGCGGCACCCACACCGAACTCGACCACCACCGCGAGCAGGCCGAGGGTCATCGCGGTGATCAGCTTGGTGGCCACGTACGCGGCCGGGCGCAGCGGGGTGAGCCGCAGCTGACGGCTCCACCCCAGGGCGCGCTCGGTGGCCACCGCGCCGCCGGCGCTGGTGGTCGCCACCATGGCCGCGTACACCGCGAGGCTGATCATCACGTACGCGGTCACCGGGCGGCCGTTGTCGAGTGTCTGCCCACGCTGCGGCAGGCCGAAGATGAGGAAGAAGACACCCGGCATGATCAGCGTGAACGCGAGGGTGCGGCGGTTGCGCAGCACGCGGCGCAGCTCGATGCCCAGGACGGCCGGGGCGAACCCGCCGAGGGCGGGCAGTCGGCGGTCCGGCTGTTCGGGCCGGTCGGTGCGGGTGGCGACGGGAGTGGCCGGCAGGGTCGTCATCTCAGGCTCCGGTGTGCTCGGTGGTCAGGGCGAGGAAGGCGTCCTCGAGGTTGCGGGAGGTGATCTCCACGTCCCGGGCCGGGGTCCGGGTGAGCAGGTGTCGGGCGATTCCGTCCGAGTCGTTGGTGCGCACCAGCACGCTGTCGCCGCGGATCTCCACCGCCTCCACGCCGGGCAGGGCGGCCAGCGCGGCCTGGTCGGCGCCGGGCAGGGTGGCCCGGACCGTACGGCCGGAGGCCAGGTTCTTGATCTCCGCGGTGGTGCCGTCGGCGACGATGCGTCCCTGCCGGACCAGCACGATCCGGTCGGCGTACGCGTCGGCCTCGTCCAGGTAGTGGGTGGCGAAGAGAACCGTCCGCCCGGCCCGTGCGTCACGGCGCAGTGCCTGCCAGAAGTCCCGCCGGCCCTCGACGTCCATTCCCGTGGTCGGCTCGTCGAGCACCATCAGGTCCGGGTCGGGCAGCAGGGCCAGCGCGAAGCGCAGACGCTGCTGCTGGCCGCCGGAGCAGCGCCCGACCAACCGGTCGGCGATGTCGGCGATCCCGGCCCGCTCCAGCACCTCGGCGACGGGTCGGGTGTGCCGGTAGAAGTTCGCGGTCATCCGGACCGTCTCGCCGACGGTGAGGTCCTTGAGCAGGCCGCCGGTCTGCAACACGGCGGCGACCCGCCCCCGGGCCACAGCCTCGTCCGGGGTGCCGCCGAGAATCCGGACCGTACCCGCGTCCGGACGGGCCAGCCCGAGCAGCATGTCGATGGTCGTGGTCTTGCCCGCGCCGTTGGGGCCGAGAAACGCCACCACCTCGCCGGGCTGAACCCGCAGGCTCAGCCCGTCGACCGCGGTGACCGCGCCGAAGGTCTTGGTGAGGCCGTTCAGTTCGACGGCCGGATGCGTACTGGTCATGTCATTCATGCTCCGGCGCCCCGGCAGCCGCTACCCGCAACGCCCGTCACGTTCCGCCCATGACATTTGTCAGGTTCGCGGCCGGCGGCGAGCCGGTCCTGCCAGTGGAGGCATTCAGCGCACGGCAACGGGTAACCGCCCGCCGGAACGCCGCGACACCGGGAGGACGCGATGGGTGCCACAGGGCAGGGTCAGGTCGACACGGTCGTGTTGATCCACGGGCTCTGGATGACTCCGCGCAGCTGGGAGGGGTGGGCCGACCGGTACGGCGCACGTGGTCTGCGGGTGCTCACCCCGGCCTGGCCGGGGATGGACCGGGAGGTCGAGCGGCTACGCGACGACCCCGCCCCGATCGCCGAGCAGAGCATCACCACGATCGTCGCGCACTACGACCGGATCATCCGGGCACTGCCCCGACCGCCGATCATCATGGGGCATTCGTTCGGTGGGCTGTTCACGCAGATCCTGCTCGACCGGGGGCTCGGCGCGGCCGGGGTGGGTGTGCACCCCGCAGCCCCCAGGGGAGTGCTCAAGGTGCCGCTCAGCACGCTGCGCTCCGGGTTCTCCATCCTGCGCAATCCGGCCAACCGGAACCGGGCCGTCCCGTTCACGCAGGAGGACTTCCACTACGCGTTCGGCAACACGATGACCCGCGCGGACTCCGACCGGGCCTGGCAGCGGTACGCCGTCCCGGGTGCCGGGCGGGTGCTCTTCGAGGGGTCGTTCGCCAACATCGACCCACGCTCACCTGCCAAGGTCGACTTCGGGCGCGACGACCGCGCGCCGCTCCTGCTGATGGCCGGGGAGGTCGACCACGTGGTGCCGGCGTCGGTGGTGCGCACCAACGCCGGGCTCTACCAGAAGTCCCGGGCCCTCACCGCGTACGAGGAGTTTCCCGGACGGTCGCACTTCACCGCCGGGCAGGATGGCTGGGAGAAGATCGCCGACTACGCGCTGGACTGGGCGCTGCGCGCGGCGGCGCTGCCCCGGGAGGCGACCATCGCCAGCGAGAGCCCGCGCCGCTGAACCGGTAACCGGGCCGGCACACACGATCAATTTCCGCCTCTTGCGGGCATGCTGCTCGTCACCGATCGGTGGGAGAGCCGCCAGACGGGCCCTCGTCCGCTCCACCCGCTGGCCCTCAGCTGCCCAGCGAGAAGTCCGGGGAACACGGCGTGCCCTGAGCCTTGTCCCACGCCGCCCGTTGGGTGAGCCCGGACTCGGTGGCGGTCACCTGACCGTTCCTGGCCGAGGTGCCGTGCCCGGCCAGGACGATCGTCGTCTGCTCGATCTCGTACTGGTCGGTGCTCATTCCCATCTTCGCGGCCCGCAGGCCCACCAGCGTCTCGCCCTTGGCGTTCCGCACGCATCCGACCCCGGTGCCGGGGGTCGCGAAGCTCTTGTCGAAGGCGTACTGCTCACCCTGCGCGTTCCTGGTGGCCACCACCTTGCAGTCGACCAGGGCGAAGAGCTTCCACTGTCGCCCGCCGCCGAGCAGGATCACCGCGGACCCGTCGGAGTTCCGGAACGCCTCGCCGCCCGGCTCAGCGGGGTCGGCGGTGTCGTACCGGACCGACGACGTGGCGCCGCTCGCGGTGCGGACGCCGAACATCGCGTCCGGGGTCAGGAAGAGCGTCTCGGACCTTCCGTCGCCGTCCAGGTCGGCGACGGTGGCCTTCCGCGAGCCCGCCGGGATCGCCACCCCGTTCGACGTGCAGCCGGCACCCGAGGTCGAAGCCGCGCCGGTCGTCGCTGCCGCGCTGGGGGTCGCCGTGGGAGTCGCCGCGGACGACGAGGCTGGGGCGACCGGAGTCGGCGCAGACGCGGTCGGGCCGCCCGTGCTGTCGCAGCCGGCCACCGCGGTCAGTCCCAGCGCCGCGACTGCCACGAGTGTGGGTAGCTTCAGACGTCGCATGATCACGCTTCCTCCATCGATTCCCCGCCGGTGCCTCGCGTAGCCCCGCCCCGTGGATGTCAACCTCCATTGCCCCGTCCGGTACGGCGTCACTCCCGCACCGGCGAGCGTCACGCTGTGAATGTCCTGGGCGGCGGCCGTTCATCGCCGGTTGCCGTCAGCATGGCGGGGCCGATTCCGGGTATCGCACCACGATGAGGGCGAGCTTCCGGCTTGGCCGGATCGCGGGGGTACCGGTCGGGGTCAACTGGAGCGTTCTGGTCATCTTCGCCCTGATCACGTGGGGGCTGGCGGCCAACCAGTTCCCCCGCTCCTATCCCGACCGCTCTGCGGTGGCGTACACCCTGGCGGGCCTGGCCGCCGCGGTGGTCTTCTTCGTCGGCCTGCTGGCCCACGAGGTGTCGCACGCGATCGTGGCCAAGCGCAACGGGCTGACGGTCGACGGCATCACGCTCTGGCTGTTCGGTGGGGTGGCCGAGCTGAAGGGCGAGCCGCGCGACCCGGGCGCGGAGCTGCGGATCGCCGGGGTCGGCCCGCTGGTCAGCCTGCTGATCGGGGCCTTCTTCGGCGTCGTCGCCGGGCTGCTCGCGCTGGCCGGGCAGCGCGGGCTGCTGCTCGGGGCGCTGGCCTGGCTGGCCGGCATCAACGTGCTGCTGGCGGTCTTCAACGTGCTGCCGGCCGCGCCGCTGGACGGCGGTCGACTGCTGCGCGCCGCGGTGTGGAGGGCCACCGGAGACCGGAACAGAGCGTCGGTGGTCGCCGCCCGCGCCGGCTGGGTGCTGGGCGCGCTGCTGATCGGTCTCGGACTCTGGCAGTTCCTGTCCGGGGTCGGCTTCGGTGGGCTCTGGCTGGCGCTGATCGGCTGGTTCCTGATCGGTGCCGCCGGGACGGAGGAGCGGCAGGCCCGCGCGGGCAGCGCGCTACGCGGGATCCGGGTGGGCGATGTGATGACGCCGCAGCCGCAGACCGCCTCGGCGGAGATGACGGTGGCCGACTTCGTCGACCACTATCTGTTCGCGTACCGGCATTCGGCGCTGCCACTGACCGAGGAGGGCCGGCCGACCGGCCTGGTCACCCTGGATCGGGTACGCGGCGTGGCGGCCGACCGGCGGGCGTCGACCACGCTGGCCCAGGTGGCCTGCCGGGCCGACCAACTCGTGCTCGCCCAGCCCGACGAACAGCTCAACGACCTGCTCCCCCGCCTCAGCGAGTGCGCCGACGGCCGGGCCCTCGTGGTGACCGACGGCCGGCTGGTCGGCATCGTCTCGCCCAGCGACATCTCCCGGGCCGTCCAGCGGGGCACCCTGCGCACCAACAGTCCCACCCCCGCCACCTCCCGGTGATCATGGAGTTAGCGGCGCGACACGCCGACACCGACGCCGCTAACCTCATGATCGACCTCTCTCGGCGGCGTGCGGTCAGGAGTGGGGACAGGTGTCGCGGTACTCCTGGATGGTGCTGGCGCGCGGGGCGGGACAGAGGAACTGCTCGTAGCGGGTGTCGTCGTCCACGAAACGCTTCAGCCAGGAGATGCTGTACTTCGCGATCGTCACGTTCGGCGAGGTGGGCGCCGAGTGGCTGGCGGCGTTCAGTTCCAGGTACGCCTTGTCCAGGCTCGCCGGCAGGCTCGTGTAGAACGGCTCCGAGTGCGACGTCACCGGCGCCACCGAGTCGTTCTCGGCGCCTACCACCAACGTCGGCACGGTCACGCCCGACCAGTTCTTGACGGTGTGCCACCCGGTCAGCGGGATGGCTGCCTGCAACTGCGGCCTGGTGTTCGCCGCCGACAGGCTGCCGCCGCCACCCATCGAGTGGCCCATCACGGCGAGCCGGCTGCGGTCGATGCGGGTACGCACGGTGCTGGTGTTGCTCAGGTAGTCCAGGGCGGCGAGCAGTTGGGTACCCCGGCTGGCCGGCTGGTCGTACCGGGACAGCGTGTCGATGGTGATCACGACGAACCCCTGCGAGGCCAGTCGCGGCCCGAGCCAGGCCACGCTGGACTGGGTGGCGGTGTAGCCGGGCGAGATCGCCACCGCGCCGAAGGTGCCCTCGGCCGTGCTGGTCGGGTAGTAGATCGTGCCGCCCCGGAATCCGGTGACGCTGGCGGACGGGACGGTGCTCTGGGCGATGGCGAACGGCCCGCGGGTGGCCTCGATGCTGGCCACGGTGGGGGCCGGGCCGCGCTGGTAGGGGCTGGCTGCGGCGTGGGCGGCGGGCGCGGCGCCCAGGCCGGCACCGAGCACGGCCAGGGCGATCGCCCAGCGGGCGGCGCGCCGCGGCCGGCGCGCCGGTGGTACTCCGGTGATGGCGGGTACGGGCTGCATGTCTCCTCCGAGGGGGAAGGAGCCGACGGTCCCGGGACGGGGACCGGCCGAGGGCATCCATCGACATTCGTCATTGTCGTCGGATACGGCTGCCCACATCAATCCCAGCCGCCCCATGCCACCGCGGTATGGCACCGGGTGCGGGGTCAGCGGGGGAAGTAGCGGTCCAGCTGGTCGGTGCGGAACGTGCCCCTGGCGTCGAGGCTGCCCAGCAGGGCGGCGAAGTCCGCGTACCGGGGGTAGCGGGCCGCCAACTCGGCCGGGTCGGTGACGAAGACCTTGCCCCAGTGCGGCCGCGGCGCGAACGGCGTCAGTCGGTCCTCCACCGCGGCCACCACCGGCAGCACCGCGGCGGTGTCGGCGATCCACGTGAAGTGCAGGGCGAGGCTGTCCCGCCGGTGGTTCGGGCTGAGCCACAGCTCGTCCGCCGCCACCGTACGCAGCTCGCACACCTGCAGCACCGGGGCGATCAGATGCGCCACGTCGTCCAGGGCGGCGAGCGCGTCGGCCGCCGCCGCGCGGGGCACGTGGTACTCGGACTGGAGTTCGTCGCCGCTGCTCGGGGTGAAGCCGAGCCGGAAGTGCGGCAGCCGCTCGTGCCACGGGCCGGGCACGCCGAGCTGCGGGGTGCAGTTCTCCGCCGGCATCCCGAGCACCGGGTGCCGCGGCTGGTCGGCCGCGGTGGTGCCGAGCCAGTCCGCCGGCGGCGGCGGTTGGTCCGCCAGTTGTTTGCGCCACACCTCGCGCAGTCGCGGCGTCCGCCAGTCGGTGAACACGCTGACGCTGTACGCCGAGCCGAGCGCCTCGTCCAACGCTTCCCTGGGTAGGTCGAGCCGCGCGTACTGGCGCACCTCGAAGGACGGCACCAGGTCCAGGGTGACCCGGGTGACCAGGCCGAACGCGCCGAGCCCGACCACCATGCCGGCGAAGGTGTCGCCGTCGGTGTCGCGGTCGAACCACAGCAGGTCGCCGTCGGCGGTGACCAGTTCCAGGCCGGCGACCGAGGTGGCCAGGTTGCCGTGGGTCTGGCCCGAGCCGTGGGTCGCGGTGGCCACCGCACCGGCCACCGAGATGTGCGGCAGCGAGGCGAGGTTGGCCAGCGCGTACCCCTGGGCGTACAGCTGTCGGGCGACGTCGCCGTAGCGCAGCGCGCCGGAGACGGTGACCCGCGCCCGGTCGGGCTCCACGTCCACAGCCGGCGGCAGCCCGGCCAGGGTGACCAGGTCCCCGTCGGTGTCACCGAAGCGGTTGAACGAGTGTCCGCTGCCCACCGCCCGGATCCGGTTGCTGCCGGCGACCAGCCGGCGCAGCTCGTCGATGGAGGTGGGTCGGTGGTACGCCCGAGCGGCGTAGCGCACGTTCCCGGCCCAGTTGCGGCGCGGCACGTCGGCCACCGGGCGGTCCTGCTCTGTTGCGGTCACGTGGCGGTCTTCCGATCGGTGGACGGTTGGTCGGCCAACGCGGCGAGGAGTGCGTCCAGCACCGCGTGGACCTGGGCCCGACCGTACCCGCGCTGGGCGACCGGCAGGCCGGCCGTCACGATCCGTTCGATCGCCGCCCGGGCCGCCTGCCGGGTGGTGGCGTCACCGGACACCAGGGCGTCCTGACCCCGCCGGATCAACTGGTCGACCTGGTCCATCCGGTAGCCCCGCACGCCCGCCGGAAGGTCCGGGTCGGCGAAGGCGGCACGGCGTAGCACCGGCAGGTCCACGAATCGCTCGCCGGCGTAGCGGCTGAGCGCGGCGGACACCTGCTCCGGCTGCTCCCGGATCTGATCGAGGATGAGCAGCTCGACGGCGGGCCGGCCGTCGAGTGGGTGGCTGGCGGTCACCGGGGGGCCCAGGGCCACGTCCGGCGTGGGCACCAGCAGCAGTCGCGGTGGCTCCGGCCGGCCGTCGCGCCGGGGTGGCTCGTCGAGGACCAGGGCGTCGACCTCGGCCCACGGGATCGACCGGCGCAGACCCGGCCGCCGGATGGTCAGGCCGTCCGCGTCGATCCCGAACCGGAACGGCCGCAGCGCGCTGGCCAGCGCCACGACGCCGAGCACGACGGCTCCCACCGCGATGATCGTCCGTAGCAGGGCGCCCTCGCGGGGCAGGGCCAGCAACACCACCCCACCGAGTACGCAGACCAGGGCGAGGACAAGGGTTCCCCGACTCCGGCGTAGTTCCACGCTCGGACCCCCGTTTCTGACCGTGGCGTCGGTTCCCGCATCCTCCGACAGACGGGGCGCCACGGACACCGGACGATCGGGCACGGTTGTTCTCGCCATCGTCGGGGAACCCTACGCTCATGAGCACCTATCGTGATCCGGCCGCGCGGGGCGACGTCTTTCCCTCCGAGGAGGAGCTGGACCCGACCGGCAGCGGTGTCGAGCCGGCCAGCGCTCCACCGGTCGGCGGGATGTCGAGCCATCCGTCGCCGACACCCGGTCCCCGACCGACGCCGGCACCCGCACCGGCCCCCACGCCGGTGCCCGCGCCCGGGCCGCCGCCTCGTGCCCCCGGCGCGGGCGGGCAGTCGATCGTGACCCGACACCTGGACGGGTCGGTGGAGGTCGTCACGGACCTCGACGGCGACGGTGTCGCCGACATCGTGCAGGTCGACCTGAACGGCGACGGCGTGACCGACGTCACCTACCTGGACAGTGATCGGGACGGCCGGCTGGACACCGTGCTGCGTGACCCCGGCACGGTCTCCACGGGCGGCGGGGCGCACCGGGACCTCTGACCGCGCGCAGCCCAGCCGCCGCCCGGGTCGGGCTCAGAGCTTCGCCATCACCTCGCTGGCGACCAGCTCGATCTGCTCGAGGTCGGCGAGGTCAAGCACCTGCAGGTAGATCCGCTGACTGCCGTTCTCCGCGTACCGGCCGATGGTGTCGAGGACCTCGGCGGGCGTGCCGGCCAGGCCGTTGGCCCGCAGCTCGTCGGGTTCACGGCCGATGGCGGCGGCCCGCCGTGCCACCTCGGCGTCGTCGCGGCCGCAGCAGAGCACCAGGGCGTTGGACCAGACCATCCCGGTCGGGTCCCGTCCGATGTCCGCGCAGGCGGCACGGACACGGTCGAACTGCGCCGCCGTGTCGGCCGTCGAGGCGAACGGCAGATTGAACTCGTCGGCGTAGCGGGCGGCCAGCCGCGGGGTGCGCTTCGGTCCCATCCCGCCGAGCAGGATCGGCGGGCGGGGCTGCTGGACCGGCTTGGGCAGGGCGGGCGAGTCACCGATCGGGTAGTACCGGCCGGCGTGGTCGAACCGCTCCCCCGCCGGCGTTGCCCAGAGCCCGGTGATGACGTCGAGCTGCTCCTCCAGCCGGTCGAACCGCTCCCCGAGGGACGGGAAGGGAATGCCGTACGCGGTGTGCTCGTCGGCGTACCAGCCGGTCCCGATGCCCAGCTCCACCCGGCCGCCGCTCATCTGGTCGACCTGCGCCACGGTGACCGCCAGTGGGCCGGGCAGTCGGAAGGTGGCCGCCGTCATCAGTGTTCCGAGTCGGATCCGGCTGGTGTCCCGGGCCAGGCCGGCGAGCGTGGTCCAGGCGTCGGTGGGGCCGGGCTCCCCGGTCACCGCGCCCATCATGAGGTAGTGGTCGGACCGGAAGAACGCACCGTAGCCGGCGTCCTCGGCGCAGCGGGCCACGGCGAGCAGCTGGTCGTAGCTGGCGCCCTGCTGGGGTTCGGTGAAGATCCGCAGTTCCATACGTCGAGCATAGGAACCCGGGCCGGGGCGCCGGCCGGGACCGGACCGGTCAGACGTACGGCCGGGTGGCGTACGCGGTCCGGAGCGCGGCCATCCCGGCCGATTTCGGCGACAGGGTGCCCCACCCGGAGTTGAAGTAGTTGGTCCGGGCGATCCGTGGCCCGCGCTCGGCGTTGAGCTTCGCCACGGCGGCCGGGACGGTGGCGATCCAGCCGGGCTGGTCCGGGATCTCGGCCGCTCGCACCCCCCACTCCGCGATGATCACGGGCCGGGACAGCGCCACCGGGCCGAGATCCGCGACCGCCCAGTCCTTCGCGCGCCGAAACCGGGACAACGCGGTGTCGTTGGCGTTGGTGGCGTAGGCGTTCCACTGGAGGAAGTCCAGCCGGGACATCAGTGACTCCGGATGCGTGCGCTGGAAGCAGGCCCGGTCGAAGCCGCCGAGGCCGACCGAGAAGGTGGTGCCGGCCGGCAGCGTCCGCGCCTTGAACCAGGTGAGGATGTAGTTGATCGCCTGCACCGCCCGCGCGTCCGACTCGGCCCAGGTGTACGCCTTGCCGTCCTCCGTGGTGCCGAACTCGTGGTCGGTGTCCAGCTCCGAGGCGAGCTGGATGTTCACCCCGAAACCGAGCGTGCGGTACTGCGCCAGGGCGCGGTGGAACAGCCCGTCGCACTGGCCGTTGAGCACCTGGGTGTAGCCGTACGCCCTCGGCCAGGTCGCGCCGGGACGCTGCTGGATGGTCATCGACGGCGCCGGCACGGTGTAGCTGGTGCCGTCCACGGTGAAGCTCTGCGAGCCGGCGTTCGGGGCCCCGTAGTGCTTCAACTCGAGGACCATGTTCATCTGCACCCCGGTCCTACCCAGGCTGGTCAGCCAGGGCCGGTTGTAGCCGGGGAAGATGTAGCCGTCGGCGAAGCTGCGGTACTGGGTGAGCGAGCGGAAGTTGCCGCCGGCCATGTCGGCGGTCGGATCGGCACCACCGGAGAGGTAGTAGCCGCCGAGCACGGGCTGACTCAGGGCGTAGTCGGCGGTGGCGGTCGCGGTGTTCCCGGCGCCGTCGCGGACCTGGACGGTGACCCGGGGCATCACGCCACCGCCCGGTACACGGCGACCGCGCCGTTGTCGGAAACCCGGGTCCAGGTGCGTCCGGAGTCGTCGGTGACGGTCAGAGCGAGCGGGTCGATGATCGCGCTGACCCTGACCGGGGCGCTGCTGTTGCCCTGCGCGTCGGTGACCACGATGGTGACGGTGAGCGGTTTGGTGTCGGCGTCGGCGTACGTGACGGTCAGCAGCATCTGATCACCCGGTGTGTAGACCGATGCGTTCAGAGCTGCGATCGCGGTGGGAGTGGCCATGTCGGGCCCTCTCTGGTTCGGTCGCCGGGGGCCGGGGCGCGGGAGAGCGACGCCGGACCGACGGGGTCCACGGTGCGGAGAGGCCGGTGGGGCGCGGGGCACGGCGGCGCGGAGAAGAAGCGGCGTCGCCCGGCTTCCGGCGGGTGATGACGTCCTTGTCCCGGTGGGCGGTCGTACCGCTGCGGGCGCCCGGAGCGGTGTGGGGCGCCGGTGCGGACGATGCTGTCCCCGCCGGGCCGGAGGAGTGGGATGTGGCCCGACATCCGTCAGCCTCTCCACCTGCCCCAACAGTGCTCTACCAGGGGCTTTACCGTCTTGTCCGGTTTGCGACACCGTCGATCTGGTCGCCGCCGTGGATCTTCGCCAGTTGCGCGGCGAACTCGGCGTCGGTGAGCGCACCGCGCTGGTGTTGCCGCGTCAACGCGTGGATGTCGCGCCGCCTGTCAGCGACGGGCACCTCACGGAGGGCGCCTGTCCGGTTCACTCGGAGGGACGGGCTCGTCGGTCGGGTACCCGTCGAGGAGGCGTCTGCCACCCGACCGGTGGTCTGCGTACGGCTCTGCCAGTCGCGGTGACATGCCCGCAGCGTCGCCAGGATCTCGTCGTAGTGCTCCGGCCAGGTGGTCAGACGGCCCAGTTCGGGCCGGAAGGTGAACGGCCGGAGGATGTCGCCGCGTTGCAGCGGGGTCTGCACCGGCCCACCGTCGGTTCGGTCGATGGTGATCGCGGCGCGGCCCATGTCCAGGCCCGCCATGGTGGCCACACCGTTGCGGATCTCCGAGACCGATGCCCACGGCACCGTGGTCGTTCGCAGCATGGACCGGGACCGGACGCCGTCGTCACCGACGTAGACCCCGAGCATCGCCTGCCGCACCGCGCCGACGAGGCAGACGGCCGTCCACACCAGCAGGGGGATCACGATCAGTGCTGGTATCCGTCCGTGCACGAACTGGATCACCATGAACACCGCGAAGCCGATGACACCGGGCGGCCCCAGCACCGCGAGGCTCATCGCGAAGTCCAGTGAATAGGGTCGCTGCCATCGGCGCATGCCGCCATGGTGCCCAGCCCTGTCCACCTGGGCCAGACATGGCGGAGAGCTCGGATCCGGTCGGACCTCCTGGCCGCCCGTCCGCCTGCCACCCGCCGGGGTCACGCCACCGGTGATCCAGGTGACGGTTCGGGCACCGGCCATTGTGGACTTTTGTTGCTTTGTAAAAAAGTTGGCATCACATCGACAAAAGATGTAGACGCTTCGATGCCAAGTCAGTAGTGTCGGCGTTCGTAAATATGTTTCATCGAGTAACGCGGGCGTGGCACCGCTTGACCGCGCCCGAAACGCGGCGGGTGCGCTGACCAGCCTCGCGGCCAGCGGCGGTCGGCAGCGCCGTGGCCGGCATGCCGTCGTCCGACCCGGATTCACCTGATGGGGGTATCGATGAGCGGTTATCCAAGACCCGGTCGCCGGCTGACGAGAGCCGGCGCGGCATGCGTCGCAGCAGCACTACTGCTGTTCGGCACGTTGGCCGCGGCACCGACGACCAGCCACGCGAACGACCAGCAGCGGACGCCGACAGCCGGGGCCGAGCGCCGGCAGGCACAGGCACAGGTGCTCACCTGGACCGCCGGTGACGACTTCCGGGCGTACCGCTCCGCACCCGCCACCGCCGTGGCGGGCCCGACCACGCTCGTCTTCGAGAACAGCGCCGCGACCGGCAACACCACCGGCATGCAGCACACCCTGACGTTCGACACGGGTGATCCGGCCTACAACAGCGACGTCGACGTGAACATCCTCGCCGACCCGAACGACGCCAACGGCGGTCGGTGGACCGTGGACGTGGTGCTGACACCCGGGACGTACCGGTACTTCTGCGCGATCCCGGGTCACGGCGGCATGACCGGCCAGTTGGTCGTCACCGGCGGCGGCGCGGACACCACCGCACCGACGGTGACCGCGGCGGTGACCGGCGATCGGGACGCCAGCGGCGCCTACCTGGGCAGCGCCACGGTGACGCTGTCCGCCACGGACGCCGGCTCGGGGGTGGACAAGGTCGAGTACGCGCTCGACGGCGGCCCCTACGGCGTCTACTCCGCCCCGGTGACCGTCAACGCCCCGGGCCAGCACACGGTGAGCTACCGAGCTACCGACAAGGCCGGCAACACCTCTCCGGTGGAGTCGGTGTCGATCACCGTGGTGGCGCCTCCGTCGGAGGACACCACGCCACCCACCGTGACGGCCGCCGTCACGGGCCAGCAGGACGCCGGTGGCGCGTACCTGGGGGCGGCCACGGTGACGGTGTCCGCCACGGACGCCGGCTCGGGAGTCGACACCATCGAGTACTCCCTCGACGGCGGTGCCTACGCCGCCTACGCCGCACCGGTCAGCGTCAACACCCCGGGTGAGCACACGGTCGTCTACCGGGCCACCGACAAGGCCGGCAACACCTCCGCGGCGCAGTCGGTGGCGTTCACGGTGGTGGCACCACCCGCGGAGGACACCACGGCGCCGGCCACGACGGCGGCGGTCACCGGTGAGCGGGACGCCGGTGGCGCCTACCTCGGCGACGCCACGGTGACGCTGACGGCCACCGACGCCGGCTCCGGCGTCGACACCATCGAGTACGCCCTCGACGGGCAGCCCTACGCGACCTACTCGGCGCCGGTCGTGGTGAACCAGCCGGGCGCGCACACCCTGACCTACCGGGCCACCGACAAGGCCGGCAACACGTCGACGGTCCAGTCGGTCTCGTTCACCGTGGCGCAGTCGCCCGGCCCGGACACCGAGGCGCCGACCGCGTCGGCCGCGCTGACCGGTCAGCGCAACGATGCCGGCGCGTACGTCGGCACCGCCACCGTGACGCTGTCGGCCACCGACGCCGGTTCCGGCATCGAGAAGATCGAGTACGCCCTCGACGGTGCCGCGTACGCCACCTATCCGGCGCCGGTGAGCGTCACCGCGCTCGGCGCACACACGCTGAGCTACCGCGCCACCGACAAGGCCGGCAACACCTCCGCCGCACAGTCGGTCACGTTCACCGTGGTGGCAGCGCCGCCGGCGGACACCACGGCGCCGACCACGCAGATAGCCGTACAGGGCCAGAAGAACGCCCAGGGCGCCTACGTCAGCAGTGCCACCGTGGTGCTGGTCGCCAGCGACAGCGGTTCCGGCGTCGACACCATCGAATACTCCCTCGACGGGCAGCCCTACGCCGCCTACACCGCGCCGGTCACGGTGACCCAGCCCGGCGCGCACGCGCTCAGCTACCGGGCCACCGACAAGGCCGGCAACACCTCCGCGGTCAAGTCGGTCTCGTTCAGCGTCGTCGCGCCGCCGTCGGACGACACCACGGCACCCACCGTGACCGCCTCGGTGACCGGCAAGGTCGACGGCCGCGTCTACGTCGGCAGCGCCACCGTGACGCTCACCGCCGAGGACGCGGGCTCCGGCGTCGCCCGGGTCGAGTACGCCCTGGACGGCGGCGCGTACGTCCGCTACCTGCGGCCCGTCACCGTCGACGTGCCGGGGCTGCACAGCCTCAGCTTCCGCGCCACCGACAGGGCCGGCAACACCTCCGGCACCGCCTCGACGACCTTCCGGGTGCGGGCGAGCGCCCCGAAGCCTGCCCCGATGACGGACCGGCCGAGTGAGTCCCCGCACCAACTCTCGGTGGTCGACCACGCCGCGCTCGGCCGTCCGGCCGAGGCGGGCCCGAACCAGCACGACGCGCACCAGCACGACGCGCACCAGCACCACTGAGCGAAGGGACCATCACCATGGCACAGCAGAAGATCGACCGCCGGACGTTGCTGCGGGGGCTCGCCGCCTCCACGGTGGCGGTCAGCGCCGCCAGCCTCGTCGACGCCCCGGCCGCCCTCGCGGGCGAGAAGGGCCGACTGATCCCGAAGGACCACCTCGGCATCCAGCTCTACAGCGTCCGCGACCGGATCGCCCAGGTCGGGTTCGCCGCCGTCTTCGAGGAGCTGTCCCGGATCGGCTACCGCGAGGTCGAGTTCGCCGGCTACACCCAGGATCGCGTCGGCACGATCACGCCCCAGCAGATCCGCCGGCTGCTCGACGACAACGGTCTGAAGGCGGCGGGCAGCCACCGCGGCCTGGGTGACTTCCGCACCAACCTGCAGCAGGAGCTCGACATCGCCGAGATCCTCGGCATGCCCGCCCTCGGCACCGCCTCGGCGCCCACCAACAACCGCACGATCGCCGGATACCAGGCGGCGGCGGCGGAGTTCAACGCCTGGGGCGAGGCCGCCACCGCGCGGGGCATCAAGCTCTACCAGCACAACCACACCATCGAGTTCAGCTTCGCGGTCGACCAGCCCAGCGTCCGGCTGTACGACCTGTTCCTGCAGCTGACCGACCCCCGCTACGTGTTCCTGGAGATGGACATCCTCTGGGCGTACGGCGGGGCCCGTAAGTACCCGGGTTTCAAGCCGGTCGACTACATCAACGCCCACCCGGAGCGCTACCCGCTGTTCCACGTCAAGGACGGCGTCCCGCTGCCCGACCCGCAGCAGGGCAACTCCTATCTCGACGTCGAGTTCGGCGCCGGCGTCATTCCGTACACCGAGTTCCTCAGTGAGCTGAAGGACCGGCAGCGCTTCGAGTTCCTGTGGGAGCAGGACTCGGCGCCGAACGCCCAGCCCAACCCGCCCGGCTCGTTGGGCGCCGCCCAACGCAGCTACCGGCGGCTGCGCCAGCTGCGGGCCCCGAAGTGACCACCTCCGCGTGGCGGCTGGTCGAGGACCCGCAGCCGCACCCGCAGACCCCGGCCTCGCCGCGCCGGTCCGGCTCGGTCAGCCGTCGGATGCTGGTCATGGCCGCGGTCCTGCTGCTCACCCTCGTGGGCGCCGGCGGACTCGCCGCCGCCGACTCCGCCGCCGTCGCGCTGCCCGAACGACCCGACGGGTGCGACCGACCCGACCGCAGCATCAAGCTGTACGCGGTGGAACTGCCCCGCGACGGCAACCTGATCCGGCTCGGCTACGGCCTGACACCGGAGACGGCCTCCTATCCGGGCCCGACCATGGAGATGACCGAGGGTGAGTGCCTCTCCATCACCCTCTACAACCAGGTGCCCGTCGCGACGCTGGAGCAGCTGCGCACCAACCCGTTGCACCCGCTCGGCGTCTCCCTGCACGTGCACGGGGTGAAGTACACCCAGCTGTCCGACGGCACGGCGCAGAGTTCCTCGTACGTGCCGCCCGGCCAGTCGCGCACCTACACCTGGTACGCCGCGAAGCGCAACAAGGCCACCGGCTCCCCCGGCACGGCCGGCTACTGGTGGTACCACGACCACGTGGTGGGTGGCCCGCACGGCACCCAGGGGCTCGGTGCCGGCCTCTTCGGCGGCCTGGTCGTCCGGCGGTCGGGCGACCCGAAGCCCGATCGGACGTACGTGACCGTCTTCGGTGACCAGCAGAGCATCAACCTGCGCCGGGGTGCCGCCACCGACACCTGCGACGAGACGAACCCGCAGCCCGGCCCCACCTGCCTCATCGCCCGCAAGGGAGAGAAGGTCGAGTTCATCGTCGTCGGCATCGGCAACGACATGCACACGTTCCACGTGCACGGGCACTCCTGGGCCGACACCCGCACCGGACGACTACCCACCCAGGGGGACGTCGACTCGGTGCAGATCATCGACAACAAGACGCTCGGCCCGGGTGACTCGTTCGGGGTCCAGGTGACGGCCGGTGACTCGGTCGGGCCGGGGCACTGGATGGTGCACTGCCACATGCAGTTCCACTCGGATGCCGGCATGTCCACGATGCTGCACGTGCTGGACGAGAACGGGAACATGCCGCCGGGCCACGACCACGCCCACGCCGGGGCCGCAGCGAGAGGCGCCGGCAACGCCGCACCGAACGCCGCACCGGCCAACGGGGCCGCACAGCCGGCCAGCGGCGGCCAACAAGCCACCCACCAGCACAGGTGATGTCACCGATCCGCGTGGCCGTCGGATGCGACGGCCACGCGGGCGCCCGGCACCGCCACATCGCCCGGACAGCCCAGGCCAGCCTTCGACCTGAAGGAGTCTAGATGGCTCACGACCACCCGTCCCCGATCACCACGGAACCCGGCCGCCGACCCGATCCGACCATGCCCGTCGCACTACCGCACCGTCGGCGCGGTCTGCTCCGTCGGGCCGTCGCCCTCGCCGGCGTCGCCGCCCTGGCGCTCGGCCTGCAACCCCTGCCCGGCCAGGCCGCCCAGGCGGCACCGGCCGCACCGGCGGCCGCCGCGGCCGTCCGGGTGCTGGTCTTCCACGGCGCAGCCGGCAAGCAGGACGACCCCGTCGCGCAGGCCGCCGAGTCGATCAAGAAGTTGGGCCGTCAGAACGCCTTCACGGTCGACACCTCGGCCGACCCCGGGGTGTTCACCTTCGACAATCTGGCCCGCTACCGCGGGGTCGTGTTCCTCTCCGCCAACGGCGTCACGTTGAACGACGCCCAGGAGGCGGCCTTCCAGGCGTACATCAAGGGGGGTGGTGGTTTCGTCGGGGTCCACGACGCCGTGCGCGCCCAACCCAGCTCGACCTGGTTCACCGGCCTGCTCGGCGCGCGGCCGGGAACCAGCCTGCCGAACGCCGAGAAGGTCGTCTCCGCCACGGCGAGCGGCGAGAACGCGCCGAACGAGACGGCAGCGAAGGCGGTCGACGGGTCGACCGGCACCAAGTGGCTGGTCTTCACGAACACCGCCTCGCTGACCGCGCAGCTCGCCAAGCCCGTGGCGGTGAGTCGGTACGCGCTGACCTCGGCCAACGACTTCCCCGGCCGCGACCCGAAGGACTGGACCCTGCAGGGTTCCACGGACGGTACGACCTGGACCGACCTGGACAAGCGTACGGGTGAGAGCTTCGGCCAGCGGTTCCAGACCAAGCAGTACACCTTCGCCAACACCACGCCCTACCAGCACTACCGGCTGAACGTGACGGCGAACGCCGGTGAGCCGTCGATCCAGCTGGCCGAGCTGTGGTTGATCGGCCCGGACGCCGGCCCCACGCCCGACGCCGGCGTGCAGGAGGCGGTGGTCGACCTCGTCGACCGGCAGCACCCGGCCAACAAGGGTCTGCCGCTCACGCTGACCCGCTCCGACCAGTGGATCAACTGGGATCCGAGCCCGCTCGGCAAGGTGCACACCGTCGCGCAGGTCGAGGAGGGCACCTACCGGCCGGGGCTGAGCGGCAACGGGTCGTTCCACCCGATCTCCTGGTGCCAGGACTACGACGGCGGCCGCTCGTTCTACACCGGCATGGGCCGCACCGGAAACAGCTGGTCGGGCGACCAGCAGTTCCAACGCCACCTGACCGGTGCGATCAAGTGGGCCGCCGGGATGGTCCGCGGTGACTGTCAGGCGACCATCGCCGCCAACTACCGCGTCGAGCGGTTGACCGCGGCCAACCAGCCTGGCCAGCTCGACCAGGTCGGCGAACCGCACGGGCTGACCGTGGCCCCGGACGGCACGGTCTTCTACGTCGGCAAGGCGGCCTGCCCCACCGGCCCGATCGTCAGCTGGGACGACCCCAAGGTCGGCCTGGGCTGCGGCACCATCCACCAGTGGGATCCGCAGACCAAGCAGGTCAAGCTGCTCACCACGTTGCCCGTGATGGGCAACCGGGGCAGCGGCAGCGAGCTGGTCAAGAACGAGGAGGGTCTGCTCGGCATCACCCTCGACCCGAAGTTCGAGGAGAACGGCTGGGTCTACGCGTACTGGATGCCGCACGACTCGATCGACCGCGAGCGGCGCGTCGGCAAGCGGACGATCTCACGGTTCACCTACGACGCCGCCAACACGTCGATCGACCAGGGCACCCGTAAGGATCTGCTCGCCTGGGAGACCCAGATCCACAGCTGCTGCCACGCCGGCGGTGGCATGACGTTCGACGAGAGCGGCAACCTCTACGTCGGCAGCGGCGACAACAACTCCTCCGGCGGCTCCAGCGGTTACTCCGGCAACAACTGGACCCAGGAGTACGCGGGCATCTCGTTCCAGGACGCCCGCCGGACCTCCGGCAACACCAACGACCTCAACGGCAAGATCCTGCGCATCCACCCGGAGGCCGACGGCACCTACACCGTCCCCGCCGGCAACCTGTTCACCGGCCAGGAGGAGGGCGGCGGCAAGACCCGACCGGAGATCTACGTGATGGGCGTCCGCAACATCGCCCGGATCGCCTGGGACCCGGTCAACCACTGGCTCACCGCCGCCTGGGTGGGCCCGGACGCCGGTGCCCCCGACCCCGAACTCGGGCCGGCCAAGTACGAGACGGCGACCATCATCACGTCCGCCGGCAACCAGGGCTGGCCGTACTGCATGGGCAACAAGCAGCCGTACCGGGACCGCAGCAACACCGACGCCACCGTGCTCACCGGCTGGTACGACTGCGACAACCTGAAGAACACCTCGCCACGCAACACCGGCCTGGTCGACATCCCGCCCGCCCGCAACAACATGATCTGGTACTCGCCGCAGGGCGGCGGCCCGGTCTTCGGTGAGCGCGCGGACGGCTCGGGGTTGCCCAGTTACAAGCTCGACGACCAGACGTTCACCGAGCCGTGGCTCAAGGGTGGCGGCCAAGCCATCATGGACGGCCCCACCTACCAGCGCGAGCAGGTGGACACCACCAGTGGCGTGGCGTGGCCGGCGTACTGGGACAACAAGTGGTTCATCGGTGACCAGTCGAACGCCAACAACCGGATCGCCGTGACGGCCGACAAGAAGGCCGTCAAGAACCAGAGCAGGCCGGCCTTCGCCGAGGACCTGCGAGCGATCATCCCGGGCGGCACCGGCGCCAATCAGGTGCAGTCGTGGATGGACGCCAAGTTCGGGCCCGACGGCGCGCTCTACCTGCTCGACTACGCCGGTGGGTTCTTCAGCCTGCACCCCAACCAGAAGCTGGTCCGGATCGTCTACACCGGGGGTTCGGCCACACCGAGGCCGAGCGACGCCACCATCGGGGCCGTCACGTCCAGCGACCCGAAGCTGGTCCAGTTCTCCAGCGCCCGCGCCGGAGGCGTGGCCTGGGAGTGGAACTTCGGCGACGGCACCCCGCCGTCGCAGGAGGCCAACCCCACCCACCGGTACACGGACTTCGGCGCCCACCAGGTCACCCTGGAGGTGACCTACGCCGACGGTGAGGTGGCCACCAGCATCAGGCAGGTCGACGTCGGCTGCACGGCGCCCGACACGCGGCCCACCGTGCACCTGCTCGACACCGACACCGGGGTGGCGAACTACGCCGTCGGCGGCGGGTGCACGGTCAACGACCTGATCGACGACGAGCGCAGCTGGCCCGACCACCAGCAGTTCGTGGCGCACGTCGACCGGGTCACCAGCGAGCTTCGCCTCGACGGTGTGCTCGACAAGAAGGACACGGCGGCGCTGAACAAGGCGGCGGCCCAGTCGAACGTCGGCACGGTCGCCGGTTACGGCAGCATCTTCGACGGCAGCGCGAAGTCCCTCGCCGACTGGCGACAGGCACCCAGCGGGTCGTTCGCGCTGCGCGGCGACGGCTCGATCCGCAGCAGCGGCGGGCTCGGCATGCTCTGGTACGCCGGCCGCGAGTACGCCGACTTCTCGCTGCGGCTCAAGTTCCGCGACGTCTCCGCCGGCACCACGTACGCGAACGGCGGCGTCTTCACCCGGTTCCCCGATCCGCGTACTCCACTGGCGGATCGGCCCGAGGGAAGCTGCGGCACGGTCGGTTCGGCCCGGTCCTCGGAGGCCTGGGTCGCGATCTACTGCGGCCACGAGATCCAGATCTACGACGGCCCCACCGGTGAGCCCCAGAAGACCGGCTCGGTCTACAACTTCGATCCGGTCGACCTGGGCCAGGCCCGACCGACCCCGAAGGGCCAGTGGAACGACTACGAGGTACGCGTGGTCGGGCAGCACTACACGATCATCCGCAACGGTGTCGTGATCAACGAGTTCGACAACACGCCGGGCAAGACGTCGTCTCGTCCCAGCGACCCGCCCACCGACCTGCGTCAGTTCCTCAGCGGGTTCGTCGGGTTGCAGAACCACGGCACGAACGACCTCATCGAGCTGCGCGACGTGCGGGTGCGGGTGCTGTAGCGAGGTGGTCGCCGGGTGCGGGGCAGCACTCCCGCACCCGGCGCCCGAGAGTCCCTGACGTGGCGCCACCGGCCAGCTGGCCGGTGGCGCCACTCGTCGCCCTGTTCGCGCTGGCGTTCAGTCGAAATGGTCGGCGGGAGCAGTCTGGAGCAGCCAGGCCAGCGGCATTCGTGCAGAGTCCTCGTAGGCACCATCCCGGCTCAGCCGGTGCAGGGTGACCGTCTGCGCGCCGTCCCGGTCGACGACCCAGTACTGCGGGATCCCCGCCGACGCGTACTCACGGACCTTGGTCACCGAGTCCATCGCCTCCGAGCCTGGCGAGACAATTTCCACGACGAGTACGACGTCCGCGACCGTGGCCCAGACGCTGCGGATCGGCGGCTTACGCCACACACTGAGGTGGGGAATCCGGCCACCGTCACCGTCCGGTCCGGAGATGCGCACACCGGCGGCCTGAAGCACCTGATCCGCGGGCCATCCGGCCATGATCAACCAGGCGAAGAGGCGGCTGGCGATCATGGCGTGTTCCGAGTCGGGTGGCGGCACGACCGACAGGACACCCTCGGGGCTGGTCTCGTAGCGGTGACCGTTCGCATCGGCAGCGTTCATCGCCGCCACGTCGTTGAGCGTCACAACGGCGGGCATGTGCATGCCAACAGCCTCAGCGCTCATGGGCCCTATCCTAGGCGACCAGCGACGCCGATCACCGCAGCGAAGAAGCGCGTCACCGCTGCGGGCCGTGCGTCTGAGCAACACGACTGACTCCAGCGAGGTCGCCCAACGCACTTGCCGGGGCACGGATCGCGCCCGACGGCCAGCCTGACGCAAGGGGGCTCCACGCGAGCACGCCGAGCCCGTACTGCTCGGTCACGGGCAGGATGTGCGATGGTGCCGCCGTGAGTGTGTCAATGTAGCGTTGACACATGACGTCGGAGCTGGCCGGGTTGGCCGAGGTTCGTGCCACCCGCGCCCGCCTCGACGAGGAGGAGTTGGACCTCATCGACCGGGCGCGTCACGACGGCGCGACGTGGGCGCAGATCGCCACGGCTCTGGGTTTCGGCAGCCGGCAGGCCGCTGAGCAGCGCCGGCAGCGACTGGTTGCCGCGCGGTGGTCACGACGCCAGCAGCTCGACCTCCGGTTCGCACCGCGCATCGTGGCGCTGCGAAACGCCGTGGCCGAGCTCGGGCGGTGGATCGCCGCAGATCGCCGCTGGGACGCTCGGTTCGATCGGGCGGGGCTCGTCCGGAGCACGGTGGAGGTCGCCCTGGATGCCGCCCCGGGTTCGCTGTACGCGTTGGCCCAGTATCTCGTTGCCGATCTCACCGAAGCGGGCGAGCGCCTGCCGGCACCCGTTCGCCTCACCACAGCGAAGATCAAAGCGGCCCTGTCAACGATTGATTGACAGAGTCGCCAGAGCCTTGCCTGCACCGGACTCAATATTCAGGATGTGAGTCATCTTGGCTCAACCTGGAGGGCTCATGCGGCGCAACGCGGGACTGTTCGTGGCGATCTCACTGCTGTCCGGCTTCGGCAGCAGCGCCATGACCCTGGTGGCCGGCATCTGGCTCCTCGACCTCACCGGCTCTACCGGCCTCGCGGCCCTCGCCGGGCTCTGCGTGTACGCCCCGGTCCTCGCCGGTCCGTGGCTGGGCGGTCTGCTCGACCGTGCACCCCGGCGACCCGTGGTCATCGCCGTGAACCTCCTGTTGGCCGCCGCGCTGCTGGCGCTCCTCGCGGTGCGCGGGCCGGGACAGACCTGGCTCATCTTTGCCGTTTCGTGCGCCTACGGCGTCAGCTACGTGCTGATCGACGCGGGTGAGACGGCGCTGCTGCCGTCCGCGCTGTCCCCGACGGAACTCGGCGACGTCAACGGCTGGCGCTCCAGCGCGCAGGAAGGCACGAAGCTCATCGCTCCTTTGGCCGGGGCGGGCCTCTACGCTTGGCACGGCGGTCACGCGGTCGTCGTCCTCAGCGCGGCCGCGCCGGTCCTGGTCGCCATTCTGTACGCAGCGGTACGTCTGAGCCGGACGCCACCCGACCAACCCACGGCGCGGCGTGATGGCCTGCGTACCGGGTTGTCGGTCCTGTTGGGACAGCGAGCGACGCGGGTGCCGGTTGCACTCGCCGCCGTGTCGATTGCCATGTCCGGCTTCACGACCGCGGCGATCTACGCGATCGTCGTCAGGGAACTGCGCCTACCGACGACTTTCCTGGGTGTGCTGGCCAGCGCGCAGGGCGCCGGTTCCATCATCGGTGGGCTGATCGTCGGCCGGCTGCTCACTCGACACGGTCCCGTTGCTGTCGGCGTCGCCGGGACGATGCTGTTCGCCCTCGGCTGCCTGGCGCGTTGCCTGCCGTGGTGGCCGGCCACGATCGCCGGAGCGCTGGTCGCCGGCGTTGGCCTGCCCTGGACCCTGGTCGCGGCGGTGACCGCCGTGCAGACGCACACGCCGTCGGCGCTGCTGGGCCGGGTCTCCGCGACGGCCAACACCGCGATGTTCGGGCCGCTCGTCGTGGCAATCCCCCTCGGCGGCGCGGCCGTTCACCTGGGTGCCCGGCCGCCGCTCCTCGCCGCCGTCGCGATCTGCCTGAGCGCCGCGGCCGCCTCGGCCGACCGAGCGCTGAGGCCGCGCCACGCCAGCCGAACGGCCGGACCGGGTCCTGCGACCCACTGACACGGAGGTCCCTCGCCCCGTGCTGGCGCCGCTGTCACTCGTGCTGCTGGTGGCATCGTGGATATTGTCGAGGCATGCCGCTCGGTCCGGACGAGGTTGAGCTGTTCGAGCGCTCCAGGGCGCGCCTGGAGGCGATCGCCTACCGCCTGCTCGGCTCGGCGAGCGATGCCGAGGATGCCGTCCAGGACACGTTCCTGCGCTGGCAGGCGGCCGATCGGGGATGGGTCGAGACGCCCGAGGCGTGGCTGACGAAGGTGCTCACCAACGTGTGCCTCAACCAGCTCACCTCGGCACGGGCCAGGCGTGAGACCTACGTGGGCACGTGGCTGCCCGAGCCGGTGCTCGCCGGAGACCGGATGCTCGGCCCGGTCGACACCGCCGAGCAGCGCGAGTCGGTCTCGATAGCGGTGCTCACCCTGATGGAGCGGCTGTCGGCCAAGGAGCGTGTCGTGTACGTGCTGCGGGAGGCCTTCGGCTACTCGCACGGCGAGATCGCCGAGATCCTCGGCGTCACCGAGTCGAGCTGTCAGCAGACCTACCGGCGTGCCAAGCAGCGTGTCACGACCCCCGAGCGGGCCCGCGCGGAGCTCGACAGGGCGGCCGTACGGACGATCGTCGCGGAGTTCCTGGCCGCCGCCACCAGCGGGGAGATCTCCCGGCTGGTGGAGCTGCTCAGCGACGACGTGACGAGCATCGGCGACGGCGGCGGCAAGATCCCGGCCCGTACCAGCCCGCTCGTTGGTGCGCCGGCGGTGGCGAGGTTCCTGCGCGGACTGTTCAAGCCCACCGACGTCAAGCGGAACCTGGTCGGCGGCAGCCCCGCGTTCTACGCCGAGGTCGTCAACGGTGGTCCCGCAGTGGTCGTCGTCATCGACGGCCAGGTCCTCGGCGTCATGTCCCTGGAGGTGACATCGGAGGGTGTCGCTGCCATTCAGAGCCAGGTGAACCCCGACAAGCTCGTACGGGCCACGCGCCAGTGGGCCGCCTCCGAGCACGGGGAACCTCTCCACGGCGGCTGGTGACCCAGGTCATAGCCCACTCCTGTCAGGAATCGCGTCGCTGTCCGGTTCAGGAAGCGACCACGACCGAGACAGGAGTACCACCATGAAGCACCGCATCGTCGTCCTCGGGGCCGGATACGCCGGCGCCACCGCTGCGGGGCGCCTCGCCAGGCGGCTGCACCCCGGCGACACCGAGATCACCGTCGTCAACGCCGACACTGACTTCGTCGAGCGGGTCCGCATGCACCAGCTCGCCACCGGACAGGACCTCAAGCCCCGCCCGCTGAGCAACATCTACGCCGGCACCGGCGTCACGGTTCGCCCGGCGCGGGTCACCGCCGTCGACGCGGATCGCAGGACCGTCGCGCTCGTCGACGAACAGGGCGCCGAGGAGATCGCGTACGACACGCTCGTCTACGCCCTCGGCAGCGCGTCCGCGGACCACGGCGTTCCCGGCGCCGTCGAGCACGCGTACGACATCGCCGGTAGGCCCTCGGCGCTGCGGTTGCGCGACCGCCTCGACCAGGTCGCAGCCGGCGGGACCGTGCTCGTCGTCGGCGGCGGCCTCACCGGCCTCGAAGCGGTCACCGAGATTGCCGAGGCCCGGCCGGACCTCGACGTCGCGATCGCCGTCCGCGCCGGCCTCGGCGACTGGCTCAACGAGAAGGCGCAGCAGCACCTGCACAGAGTCTGCGACCGCCTCGACATCACCGTCCACGAACACACCGACATCGCGCGGGTTCAGGCGACCGGCGCGATCACCGTCGACGGTCGGGCCATCCCTGCCCAGGTGACCGTGTGGGCGGCCGGCTTCGCCGTCCACCCCATCGCCGCCGCCACGACCCTGACCGTCGCGGCGACCGGGCAGATCATCGTCGACGCCACGATGCGCTCGGTCTCACACCCCGAGGTGTACGCCGTCGGCGACGCCGGGCTCGCCGAAGGTCCGGGTGGCAGGCCACTGCGGATGTCCTGCGCCTCCGGGATCCCGATGGCCTGGCAGGCTGCCGACGCCATCGCCGCGCGCCTGACCGGTCGGAAGATCCCCAGGGCGCCGCTGCGCTACTTCAACCAGTGCGTCAGCCTCGGCCGCCGCGACGGCATCATCCAGTACGTGACAGCCGACGACCGGGCCAAGCCGTCCCTCCTC
Source organism: Micromonospora sp. 067-2 (assembly GCF_046549295.1). Taxonomy (NCBI): domain Bacteria; kingdom Bacillati; phylum Actinomycetota; class Actinomycetes; order Micromonosporales; family Micromonosporaceae; genus Micromonospora; species Micromonospora sp. 067-2. Next base: position 477,235 of record NZ_JAJPWB010000004.1, read on the forward strand.
ACCGGAAGGCTGGCGGCCCGCTACAAGGAGGTCGTCTGCAGGGGCGCGGCCTGGGGGATCTCCCACCCGGTGCTGTACCCGGTACGCCGCCACCGCATCGTGACGGCCCGAACGGGGATTCGCGCAGCGGCCTCGTAGAGACGGGTGCCAACCGAGTTGCGTCGAGCATCGACAGGGGCGGACGCCTCAACGATCATCACGAGACGCTTCTCTGTGGTCCGCGCTGCTCCCGCCGATCGACTTGGACGGCGATCGGTACTCGGATCTACCATTCCCGGTCATGCGTGGGTTCTTTACGGCTGGGCGCCGAAGGCTGTCGTATCTGGACTTCGGCGGTTCGGGTGCTCCGCTCCTGGCTCTTCACGGGCACTACAACGAAGCGTCGGCATTCGCACCACTGGCTGAGGCGTTGGCACCGCGGTGGCGGGTGATCGCCCTCGATCAGCGTGGGCACGGCGCGTCGGATCGTGCCGAGAGCTATGAGCGTGACGACTACGTCGCCGATGTCGCCGCCTTTCACCGGCATCTGCGGGTCGGCCCTGCGGCGGTGCTGGGTCACTCTCTCGGCGGTGTCAACGCCTACCAGTACGCCGGCCGGCACGCGGACCGGGTGACCGCGCTGATCGTCGAGGACATCGGCGCGGTCGTGGACTGCGACTGGTCGTTCACCACCAGGCTCCCCCGCCACGCGCCAACCCGCCATGCGCTGGCCGCCGCCCTGGGCACGGCGGCTCCCTACCTGGAATGTTCCTTCCGCCGGTCGAAGGACGGCTGGGGCTTCTCGTTCGACATCGACGACACGGTGGCGTCCCAGAAGGCACTCAACGGGGACCACTGGAAGGACTGGATCTCGGTGAGCTGCCCCACCCTGCTGATCCGTGGAACGCGCAGTGATGAGCTGGCCGCCGAGCACGCCCGCGAGATGATCACCCGTCGCGCCGGACGGGCCCGTCTCGCCGAACTGCCAGCCGGTCACGTCGTGCACCACGATGCGCAAGCGCAGTTCGCCGCCACCGTCAGTACCTTTCTGTCCGTGCCCGACTGAATCTGGGAGCCCCAACCCGGCCTCGTCCTCGGTGCGCCGGTGGGTCAACGCCGCACGGTCGCCCGCCACCCGCCGAGGATGAAGAGGGCTCCTTAATTGATCTACCCCTTCGACCGCGACTGGTAGCGTGCAGCCCGACCTGAAGATCACGGGGGAACATCGATGCACCGGAACCAGTTAGTCCTGAGCGGTTTGTCTGTCGCAGCGGTAATCGTGATGTCGGGATGCGACCCGCAACCAACGTCGGAGGCAACCACAGCCTCGCCGGCCCCAGTGGCCACGAGTGCTGCCCCTGCGGCCACGAGCGCTGCCCCGACCAACGACGCGGCCACCGCGAAGGTCTGCGACGCCATCAGGAAAGATATTAAGGACAACGCGGATAAAATTGCCAAGGCCGAGAAGATCGGTCCGCCGGCCGGACACATCGCGGTGAGTGCGCAGTGGACCGCTGGCTCGGCCGCAGTCATCGCGCACTCTATCGGCGCGAGCGAGACGGTCAGCGCTGCTGCCGACAAGGTTCAGCAGGAGATGATGGGCCTGAGCGACGAGTACAACAAATCCGCCAATGCCAAGCCCAGCAGGAAGAAACTGGAAGCAGCCATCAAGGATCTGGACGCCGCCTGCTCGGTGCCCTGACCGCGCTCCGACCAGCCGATCGGCTGTGACCGTCATCGGGCGGGCACAGCCGATTCGCATGTCGGCACCGAGTTCAATCTGAGGGAACTGCTGTCACTCGTCCCAGAAGTCAAGGTCACCTCCCGTGGCCGTTCGCGTTCCGGGGCAGTTGTCGTGCGCGAAAGGGCGCAGTCCGGGATATCCTTGGCGCATATGGCTACCTATCGCAGCGCCTCAGTGCTCCTCTCCTCGGACGGCACCAGGACCCCCGGCACCGCCGCCCTCTTCGCCGAGCCCGCCCGCAGGGGTGGGACCCCGCCCTGGGCAGGCGACTTCCGACCCGCCAACAGCGCCGGCAACGGCCCCAAGAACGCGGTCGGAAAGACCTTCACGTTGGAGCTGCCCGACGGCAGCACCGGCAGGGTCGTGGTCCAGAGTCTCAAGAGCGGCAAGGGTGGCGTCGTGCTGGCGTTGATGGGCGAGGACGCACCTCCCTTCTGACCAGGAACTGATCGCCGTGGCCTGCCGCTACGCGACTCCGCTGATGTCAATGCGCTCGGCTGCTGCCGGGCGCATTGCTCTGTCCGCGGCTGGCGTCATGACCGGACCGCCCATCCCGCTTGGGCGGTCAGTGCCTGCGCGAGCGGCCGCACGGGTTGACATCCATCCATGTCTTCGACTAGACATCAGATGTATGACCGGATGAGCGCCGCGCGGGTCGTGCTTGCCACGCAGCACCGGTGTTTAGGTCAGATGAATCGAGGTTGATCGGCAGCTCGGCGGGACCCTGCAACGCGGGCGACCGGCTGACACGGCAAGGGAGACGTCGATGAGCGACGCTACGATCGGCCGGCGCACCCTGCTGCGTGCGGCTGGCCTGACCGGTGCCGCCGCCGTCGGTGCGGCACCCGCGATGCTCGGGCCGGCTCCCGCCGCCGCCGCGGTGCCCTCGACGCTACCGACGCGGTCCGACCTCATCGCGGTCTGCCGGCGGGTCAACGACCACTGGATCGGAGCGCACGCCGATCCCGGCGACAACCAGTGGGCGCGCGCCACCTACTTCAGCGGCGACATGGCACTGCATCGCGTCACCGGCGAGGCCCGCTATCTCAGCTACGCCCGGCGATGGGCCGAGCAGGCCAACTACGGCCTCAACGGCGGGACGGCGACCCGGCACGCCGACAACCACACGGCCGGGCAGGTCTACTACGACCTCTACGACACCTCGGCCGATCCGGCGACGCTCACGTCGACCAACGAGTCGATCCGACTCATGGTCTACGGCGCCCAGGCGAGCAAGATCAACGACTGGACCTGGGTCGACGCGCTGCACATGGCCATGCCGGTCTTCGCGCGGGTGGCCCGCTTCCGGCGCGACGACGCGTACCTGACCAAGATGTTCGGCCTCTACACCCACACCAAGAAGACCACCAGGCTGTACGACTATCCCGCCGAGCTCTGGTACCGGGACAGCAAGTTCGTTCCGGGTGGCTCCGAGAGCACCACGAAGAACGGCAAGCCGGTCTTCTGGTCCCGGGGCAACGGCTGGGCGATCGCCGCGCACGCCAAGACCCTCGGCCTGCTCGACGCCACCGAGACCCGCTGGCCGGAATACCGCGCCAACCTTCAGGGCGTGGCCCGCTCGCTGGCCCGTACCCAGCGCAGCGACGGCTTCTGGAACGTCAATCTCGGCGACTCCGCCGACTACCCGGGCCCGGAGACCAGCGGCACCGCCCTGTTCGTCTTCGGGCTGTCGTACGGCATCCGGGTCGGCCTGCTCGACCGCGCGACCTACCTGCCGGTGGTCGCGCGGGCCTGGAACGGCATGGTCGCCACCGCGGGACAGGCCGACGGGTTCCTGGGCTACGTCCAGGGGGTCGGGCACAAACCGTCGTCGAGCCAACCGGTCACGGTCACCAAGACCGCCGACTTCGGGGTGGGCGCCTTCCTGCTGGGTGGCTCGGAGTTGTCCAAGCTGGCGTCGTAGGCAATCGATCGAGAGAGGACCGCCCGATGGTGAACCTTCGGCGGCGGGTGACCGCTGCCCTACTGACCGGCGCGCTACTGGCGGCGACGCCGGGTGTGGCCCAGGCCGCCGGCAGCACGGAGACGGTCGCGTCCGGGGTGTACAACTGCCCACGGACCGATGGTGTCGCGCTCTACGACGCCACGGCGAACAAGACGTTCACCGCCTACGGCGGCACCAACCACGACATCTACGTCAAGGCGTACGACCACGCGAGCAACGCCTGGTCGGCTGCGGTGAGGGTGGCGACGCTGAACCTCACCGACGACAACGCCTACCACGACTACCCGGTGCTGACCCAGCTCAGCGACGGACGCCTGGCGATCTTCCGGGCGCAACACAACAAAGCCGCCTGGCTGTACGTCTCCCCCACGCCGCGGTCGATCACCGGCACCTGGTCGGGACGGCGGATCAGCACCGACCTGAACACCTATCCCGAGCCGGTCGTGGTCGGTGCCACGATCTACCTCTTCTACAGCCAGAGCACCGACCTGCACTATCCGTACCGGACGTACCGGGTGATCAGATCGCTGGATTCGGGAAACACCTGGTCGGCGCCGCAGACGGTGATCGACTCGGGCCGCATCGCCGACCAGTTCGCCGAGGTCTACACCTTCGGTGTCTTCCGGCGGGACAACCGGATCTACCTCTCCTGGTCGATGCACGGCGGCCCGCAGGGCCACAACAAGCAGGGCAGGAACATCTACACGGCATACTTCGACACCGCCGACTCGAGCATGCGGACGGTCGCCGGGGCCAGCCTGGGCACGACCATCGACGGCAGCGAGCTGGGCAGGGTCACGGCCGTCACCACCAACCCGGCAGACATCCCGGCCGACAAGTTCCTGCCGGAGGAGAATCCGGTGACGGTGCGGCTCGAGAACGGGACGATCGTGCTCGGGTACGGGGTGCACACCAGGACGACCCGACGCATCGTGCTCGCCACCTTCAACGGCAGCGGCTGGACCAGCACCACCCTCGACTCGACCACGTCGAACTTCAAGGACCTGGTCGCGAGCGGAAGCAGCGTGGAGATCGTCTACGCGAGCGTGGACAACAAGCGACTGCTGTCGAAGCGATGGACGCCGGCCGGCGGTGCCGTGGCGACCAGGTTCGACGTCGCCGTCCCGTACAGCGGAGGGGCGGACACGGTGTTCTACGCCGACTTCGTGGAAAACCGCAGCTCGATCAGCGTCATCGCGTCCACCATCAACCAGGCCACCAGGAACACGGTCGACGACGCACGCTGGCCCGTCTTCGCCGTCCGCGCCTGACGCCACCGCGACAGCCTCGCCGTGATCCACTGTCCCGGCATCGGCCTGCATCGCGGACCAACACTCACAGGTAGTCGCACTCCGGGCTCGGCCCCGACGTCACGTCGATGATGTCGTTGAGCCTGTCCCGGGCGACAGTCAGCTCGGCGATCTGCGTAGTGATCCGGTCCCGCTCCCACACCAGCCGCTCCCGCGACTCCGGCGTGCTCACCTTGGCATCGACGCACGGCAGCAGCTCCGCGATCGTCTTGCTGGACAGTCCCGCGCCGTACAACTGCTGAATCAGCCGCACGCGGCTGACCGCCGCGTCCGCATAGAGCCGCTGCCCGCTTCCACTACGCGTCGCGGCCAGCAAACCCTGCTCCTCGTAGTAACGGAGCGCCCGCACACTCACGCGCGTCCTGCTTGCCAGGTCCCCGATCCGCACAGTGATCCACCTCGCAATACTTGCCTCTGACGTCGGCGTCAGGTTTTAGCGTAGCGACATGCAGATCAACGGTGCAAAAGCTCTCGTGACCGGCGCCAATCGCGGACTCGGCAGGGCGTTCGCCGAGGCTCTCCTCGCCCGCGGCGCCACCACCGTCTACGCCACCGCCCGCCGCCCCGAACGCATCAACATCCCTGGCGTCGTCCCCCTCCAACTGGACATCACCGACCCGACGTCCATCGACGCCGCGGCGGCCGAGGTCGGCGACCTCGACATCCTCGTCAACAACGCCGGCATCTCCACAGATGCCCCCCTACTCGGCTCCTCCATCGAAAATGTCCGCCGCGAGTTCGAGACCAACTTCTGGGGGACCCTCAACGTCACTCGGGCCTTCGCCCCCCGACTTGCCGGCGGCGCGATCCTCAACGTCATCTCGGCGCTGAGCTGGTACACCTTCGCCCCCGCCAGCAACGGCTACGCCGCCTCCAAGGCGGCGGAATGGTCTCTCACCAACGGCGTCAGACTCGAACTGGCCGACCAGAGAACCCAGGTCACCGCCTTGGCCCTGGCCATCGCCGACACCGACATGATGGCCGCCTACGACATCCCCAAACTCCCGCCCCACGAGGTGGTCGCCATGGCTCTGGACGGCCTGGAAGCGGGCCGACTCGAAGTGATCGCCGACTCTCCGACCGCCAACGTCAAGGCCTCCCTGTCACAGGACCCCGCCCTCTTCTACGCCGACATCCCGACTGCCCTCTTCGGCTGACGGAGAGGACGTCCACGGCGGCCGATGATCCCTCGTGGCCAGGGCCAGTAGGGTTGCCCACGGTGGGCGCAGAGGAGCGTCCTCGTCCATCGCGGAACGGGGCGATGATATGCCGAGCGAACACTCCATTCGGTTACGGCCGGTAGTCGAAGTGGACTTGGCCATGTTCCGTCGATTCGCGACGGAGCCAGGCCTCATCGGCCTGGACTGGACCGGATTCAAGGACCCGCAGGCACCGGCGCGGCGCTTCGCCACCGATAGTTACCTCGGGGCGGAAAGCGGCCGGCTCATGGTCGAGGTAGAGGATGAACAGGTCGCGGCCGGGTTCGTGAGTTGGGCGCTGCGGGACTTCGGTGGCCCGACCAAGCACTGGGAGATTGGGATCGCGCTGCTGCCGGAGCGGCGCGGACACGGGATTGGCTGGCGTGCGCAGGCGATGTTGTGCGACTACCTGTTCACGCACGCGCCGTTACAGCGCATCCAGGCCGGCACCCACCCAGAGAACATCGCCGAACAGAAGTCTCTGGAAAAGGCCGGATTCCAGTTGGAGGGCGTGGTGCGAGCGTGTGAGTTCCGGGACGGCCGATGGTGCGACGGGTACCTGTACAGCCGCCTGAGGAACGACCCGTCGCCGTTGTGAGCTGAGCACACGCAGTGGCGCAGCAATCAGGTTGAAGCGGATCTCCTCGTCGGGCAGTCGCCAGACCGTCCAGCGTCCCAAGACGGGGACATGGCGGAGCGCCGCACCAGCCGAACGGCCTTGGCCCCGTCCGGGGACGCTGGACGTGTACGCGGACCTCTTCGAGGACGACCTGGACCAGGTGGCGGACCGTCTCGACCGGGCGGCGGGTCGTGCTGCTGCGGACTCGGTGCGGGACTGAGGGCGTCGGTCCGGACCTCGATGCGCTTCGCCCGGGTCGCCGGCAAAATGGCTGACCAGGGAAGACTGCTGGTGGGGCGGGCGGGACTCGAACCCGCGACCGAGGGATTATGAGATCAAGATGGGCGGCCCGGCGACCTGCCCGAGTGGCCTACTAGCAGCGGAAACGCCTCTCGACATCTCTCACCACTCCCCCGCCGTCCGTCGACCTCTTGCGGACTGGATGCGGACTGCATGGCCTCGGGATTAGAAGAAGATCGCCGATGGCTGGTCGGGTGGCTGCGCACCTGGTGAGGCCGTCCGTTGTTGTCGGATGGCGTCGGGGTCGGACGGTGCTCTTGGCTGTACGGATGGCTGTACAGCCACTAGCCAAAGGAGACGGCCCTGCCTTGAAGATCAAGGCCACTCTCGGCTCTCGTCGGCTCCGTGCTGCCGACCCGGCAACATCCGCCCGACCCTCTCTTGGTGCTTGCCGGTGTTGACGCAGGGGTGATGATCGAGTCATGCCTAGAAGGATCAGGCCCGGCACCCTCGTGCAGTCGCTCGGTCTTGCCCTCTTGATCGCTGGAGCAACTCTAGCCGCGTCGCCGTGGCAGTGGAACGTTTGGCCTTGGCTTGTACGTCATCCCGCGACGTTTGTCATGGCGGCTGGGCTAGGCATTTTCGCTTCAGTGCGCTCGCGCCGGCTAATTGCCAAGTGGTCAGCGCGGGGCAAGGGCGGTATGCAGAACTCCGAGCGAGCCGAGCTTCATTGGATTCTTTCTGACGTTGGCATCGGGTCGACAACAACAGCGGTCGCTCTCGTCGGTGTCGCCGCTTTGATCGTGATGCTGGCGGTTGCCAAAAGCGCTTCCCCAGGCAATGAGCAAGCAAAGCTGCAAATGGAGGCGATTAAATACGGTCTGGGATTTGTCGCCAGCGGCGGTGCGCTAGCAGCTCTACTTCTAGCTGTTCGCCGACAACGGCTAGCGGAGAGATCGCATGAACTAGCGGTTCGGGCGCAGGAGTTGGCAACCAGGTCCCACGAGCATACGGAAAGTGACGCTACGGAGCGTCGAGTAACCGAACTCTACTCAAAGGCCGTCGAGCAGCTGGGGAGCAGCAGTGCGGCTGTGCGGCTGGGCGGCCTCTACTCGCTTGAGCGAGTAGCGCAGGGGAACCCGCCCCACCGCCAGAGCATTGTCGACATAATCTGCGCTTACCTCCGCATGCCCTTCGACCTGCCAACAGGGGCCGCAAGCGGGAACCCAGACCTCAGTCAACGCGCAGAGGTCAAGGACGCGCGAGAAGAGCTGCTGGTCCGCAGGGCGGCCCAAGATATGCTGGCCCGACATCTCAAGAAACTCAGTTTCGACACGGGGAAAGCGGCACCAAGCTTGCACTACTGGGGTCGCCTGAACATCGATCTGTCGGGTGCCTCATTGCATGATCTCGACTTGTGGCATTGCCATGTTGAGGATGCGATCTTTACTGGAGCTAATTTTTACGGTCACGTCCAGCTTCACGGGTGCACATTCGATCGTCGCGCTTTCTTCAGTGGAGCGACGGTTTACGGAACCGCCTATATCGTCGCCTGCGAGTTTGACGGTGTTGCTTGGTTTGACGACGCGACGTTCCATGGTAATACCTACTTCGAAGGATCTAATTTTGCCGGCTACGTCACTATGGAGAATTGTCTCCTGGAGGGAAACGTAGACTTCGACGACGTGAACTTCCGCAAACCGCCGGCAGCCAAGGGGATAGTTTTCAAGGGGCAGGTGAAGAACCCGCCAGAGGTGCTGCGTCCTTATGCCGAAGCGGCTGAGAAAGATCGCTGATGGCTGCCCGTCTCTTCAGTGAGCACCCCGGAGATGCGCGCTGCGCTCCGCCTGCGCCATCCCGTCTGCCGCCGACCCACACACCGTGGAGCGGGCCAGGGCCAGGGCGCCAAGGTGGAGCGCCCTACCGGACGAACGACCTTGGCGCCCTGGCCCTGGTCTGCTCGGCTCGCCTGGGTCGGTGGCTGGCGGGATGGCATCCCACCACCCACGAACCGGAACCGTTCGGCAACTCCATCTCGGAGTCGTCTGGCCCCCGCCGGAGGCATGCCCTTAATCGGCCGGCGCGCCGGCCGATGCCGGCGCTTGCGCCGCCAGCAGGCCGAGCGCGTCCGGCGCGGCTCGCTTGCGGGCCGCCTTGATTCTTAAAAGGTCAATTCGGCAGTGAAACCGTCTCGCCAAGCTGAGTGCAGTAGGCCAGGGTGGCGTCGTCGTGGGTCTTGCCACGCGGCCACTTCCTACCCTGCGGATCGCTGCCTTCCGCTGCTCGGACTTGCCTGATGACTTCGGCTGGTCCCGACTTAGTGATGAGGGCGAGAACTTCCGGCCAGTCTGCGAGTGCGAAGCGATCCGCGATGCGGCTTGCCCCATCACTGAGCAGGACGGCGCTGGTGAGGCCCTGGATTGGTCGGCTTCCGATGAGGGCTTCGGATGCTGCCTGAGCGTCGCCCGCGGCTACCCAGAAACCGCCGGGCTGGTTGCGGTAGGCACGCAGAGCTTCGATGTATTCGCGTCGGGCTTGATCGTGCTCCGGGGTTCCGTTAACGGCGGCGTCCATGGCAGCGCGGTAGTGGCTGCCGACGATTGCCTCTCGGTCGTCGGTGACCACCACGGGGGCGTCTCCGGCTTGGTCGAGTACGAGCACCGAGTCAGCAAGGACGAGGTAGTCCGCGCGCTCGTTGTTGACGCGGAAGGAGCACGCTCGGCACTTCGACCGCAAGGTCGACGCTGAGCGGTGGCATGCCTCAATGAAGACGGCACTCGCCCGCGGTGAGTGGGTTGATCCGGCCCTTGCCCGGATCACCGTTGGTGACTGGGCTGCCCGGTGGTTTGCCAATCAGGTGCAGCTCAAGCCGTCGACTCGCCAGCGGTACGCCAGTCTCCTTCGGATGCAGGTGCTCCCGGTGTGGGAACGGGTCCCGCTTTCGGCAGTCACGCACGCGGACGTGGGCGAGTGGGTGCGCCGCATGACGCAGGCCGGCCTTGCTCCGTCCACCGTTCGGCAAGCCCACCGGGTGTTCTCGCTGCTGCTGGCCCTCGCCGTTCGGGATGGCCGGTTGACCCGCAACGTCACGACCGGAGTGCGGCTGCCACGGGTGGGCCGCGCCGAGAAGGTGTTCCTGACGCACGTCCAGGTGGCCGACCTCGCGGCGGGGGCAGAGCCGCATGGGCTGATCATCAGGGTGCTCGCCTACACGGGCCTTCGCTGGGGCGAGCTGGCGGCGCTGCGGGTGCGACGCGTGGACCTGGTGAAGCGTCGGCTGCTCGTGGCGGAGTCGGTGACCGAGGTAAATGGTCGGGCCGTGTTCGGCACGCCGAAGACGCACCAACGCCGTTCGGTGCCGCTTCCCCGGTTTCTGGTCGAGCCGCTCTCTGGGCAGATCGCTGATCGCGCGGGTGACGAGCTGCTGTTCACGTCCCCGGCCGGCGGGGTGCTGCGCAACAACAACTTTCGCCGTCGGGTCTTCGATCGGGCTGCGGAGTCGATCGGCCTCGCCGGCCTGACACCGCACGAGCTGCGGCACACAGCGGCAAGTCTGGCGGTGGCTGAGGGAGCCAACGTGAAGGCGGTGCAGCGGATGCTCGGGCACGCCTCGGCGGCGATGACGCTGGACGTGTACGCGGACCTGTTCGAGGACGACCTGGACCAGGTGGCGGACCGCCTCGACCGGGCGGCGGGTCGGGCTGCTGCGGACTCAGTGCGGACTGAGAGCGTCGGCCCGGACCTCGACGCGGTTCACACGGATCGTCGTCATCATGCCTGATCAGGGGATTTGCTTGGTGGGGCGGGCGGGGCTCGAACCCGCGACCGAGGGATTATGAGTCCCCTGCTCTAACCGGCTGAGCTACCGCCCCGAACACCGCGCCGGATCTTATCCCGCCCGGCGGTCAACAGCCAGCACCGAGCCGGCCGGCACCCACGCCCTGCACCAGCACGATGGGCAACAGGAATATAACAGCGCGCTCCGCAATGGCGGTTAGCTCGCCCGTAGCTCGTCCAGGACCGCCCCGGCGGCGCGCCAGCCGCTGGCCAGCGCCCCCTGGATGGACGGGCTGTCCCGGTGGTCACCGGCCACGAACAGCCCCTCCCCCAGCGCCACGGGCTTGCGCAGCCGCCCCTGGGGTGGCGGTGCGGCGGGCAGCGCGTCCGGGATGGACACGGTGGTGAGGTGGGTCCAGTCGGCAGTGGAACGGCCGTACAGTCGGCTCAACTCGACCCGTACGGTCGGCTCGGGTGGGGCCGTCGGGCCGACCACCGACGTGGCCATCAGGTGCCGGCCGGTTGGCGCGTACGTCGAAGCGGCGTTGCTGAGCACCACGGTGTTGGCGACGAGCTCGCGTCGGTCGCCGTCGACGAGCAGGATCGGCTCGGTAAGCGGCGGCTCGGGAGCGCTGTGGTAGTAGGTGGTGTAGCTGTGCATCCGTACCGTCGCCAGGGCCGGCAGCAGCGCGGCCGCGGCGGGCGGGTCGACGGCGACCACGACGGCCCGGCAGTGGATGTCACCGGCCTGGGTGCGGACCCGGCGGGGCACGACCTCGGCGACGGGAGTGTCCAGGTCGATCAGGTCGGCCGGCAGCGGGTCGGCGATGGCCCGGGGCAGCGCGGCCATCCCCTCGGCGGGCAGGCCGATTCTGCCGCGCGCGAAGGAGCGCAGCACCATCGCCAGCACGTGGCTGGAGGTCGCCAACTCCCGGTCGACGAACACGCCGGACAGGAAGGGCCGCAGCAGCTCCTCGATGATCGTGTCGGAGAGCCCGGCCCGGCGCAGCGCCGCCTCGGCGCTGGTCTCCGGTGCGGCGAGCAGCCGGGAGGTGGGCAGGGTGGCGCAGCCGGCGGCGAGTGCGGCGAAGCGGAGTCGGTCGCGCAGCGAGCCGACCCCGGCGAGCGCGGTGCGCGGCCCGCCGGTCGGCTCACGCAGCGGGTTGACCAGCCGCAGCAGGTCGTCGCCCTTGCGCACCAGCACCCCGGAGGTGAAGTAGCCCAGGTTGAGCCGGTCGGTGTCCAGCAACGTGCCGAGTCGGGGGTAGGCGGTGTTGAGCACCTGGAAACCGCGGTCGATCAGGTAGCCGTCCACGACGTCGGTGGCGACGCGACCTCCGAGTCGACTGCCGGCCTCCAGGAGCCGCCAGGGCACGCCGGCGCGGTGCAGTCGGCGGGCGGCGGCGAGACCCGCCAGACCGCCGCCGACGATGACGACGTCGGTCTCAGCCAGCATCGCGCGCCTCCCGTTCACCGTTGGCCCGGGACATCCGGCCCGGCCACCAGATCTTCGGCCCGATGTCGTACGCGAGCGCGGGCACCAGCAGCGACCGGACGATGATCGTGTCGATCAGTACCCCGATCGCGACCGCCGTACCCAACTCGACGAGCACCACCAGCGGTAGGACGGCCAGCGCGGAGAACGTGGCGGCGAGCACGATGCCGGCGGAGGTGATCACTCCACCGGTTACGGCGAGGCCGGCCAGCACCCCGGGCCGCGTGCCGCGTCTGATCGACTCCTCCCGCACCCGGCTCATCAGGAAGATGTTGTAGTCGATGCCGAGGGCGACCAGGAACACGAACGCGAACAGCGGGAACGACGAGTCCACCCCGGGAAAGTCGAAGGCGTGGCGGAACAGCAGCGCGCAGAGGCCGAGGGTCGCGGCGAAGCTGAGCAGCACGGTGCCGATCAGCAGCAGCGGCGCGAGCAGTGCGCGCAGCAGCAGGGCCAGGATGACCGCGATGACGACCAGCACCACCGGGATGATGACGTCCTGGTCGCGCCTCGCGGCGTCGGAGGTGTCCACGTTGATCGCCGTGAAGCCGCCGACCACCGCGTCCGCACCAGCCACCTGGTGTACGGCCACCCGCAGGTGACGGATGGTCCGCTCGGCGCCGTCGCTGTCGGGCGGATCGGCCAGGGTGGCCTCCAACTGGACCCGCCCGTCGACGACCTTCGGCGCGGCGGTGGGGTCGGGCGGGCCGGTCTGCTGGCCGGCGCCGACCGGGCGGACCGCGGCGACGCCGGGCACGGCCTGCGCCACCTGGGCCACCTGCCGGGCGGTCCGTTCGGTGGCGAAGATGGTGGCCGGGCTGCCGGTGCCGGCCGGGTAGTGCCGGGAGATGACGTCCTGGCCGTCGACCGAGTCGGTGCGCTGGGTGAACAGGTCGGACTGTCCGAGGGTGGTCGCGCCGAGCTGGGTGAGGCCGAGCGTGAGGATGGCCAGGACGACGGCGGTGCTCAGCCAGATCGGTCGGGCGTGCCGGGCGACGAAGCCGGCGATCCGGCTCCAGACGCCGTGCTCGGCCGTCGGGTCGGTCTGGTCGACCGGGGGTCGCCGGGGCCAGAACGCCCACCGGCCGCCGAGCACCAGCAGCGCGGGCAGGAAGGTGAGCATGACCAGCAGGGTGGCGGCGATGCCGATGGCAGCGACCGGGCCGAGCGCCCGGTTGGAGTTGAGGCTGGACAGCAGCAGGCAGAGCAGACTGACGATGACCGTGCCGCCGGAGGCGATGATGGCCGGCGCGGCGCCCCTCCACGCCGTACGCATGGCGTGCCAGGGTCGTTCGTGCCGGTGCAGTTCCTCCCGGTAGCGGGCGATCATCAGCAGTGCGTAGTCGGTGCCGGCGCCGAAGACCAGCACGGTCAGGATGCCTTGCGCCTGCCCGTTGAGCTTCAGCACGTCGGCGTCGGCGAGCAGGTAGACGAAGACCGACGCCAGGGCGTAGGACATGCCGGCGGCCAGCAGCGGAAAGATCCAGAGCACCGGGCTGCGGTAGACGATCAGCAGGATGATCAGCACCACGACCAGCGTGACCAGCAGCAGTGGTCCGTCGATGGCGGAGAACACCTTGATCAGGTCGGCGAGCAGACCGGCCGGTCCGGCGACATCGACGCTGAGCCCGTCCCGGTCACCGCCGGTGATGTCGCGCAACTGGTCGACGACCGCGCCGATCTCCTCCCCCTCGGCGTCGTCGACCGGCACGACGACCTGGAGTGCCTGACCGTCCTCGCTGGGGATCGGCGGGGGCAGTGGCGCGACCACACCGGGGATCTGGGCGAATCTGGCCGCGTCGGCGTTCACCCGTTGACGGTCGGCATCGGTGATCCCGGCGGTTCGCTCGTAGACGACCAGCGCCGGGACGGTCTGCCGGTCGACGAACTCGCCGGCGAGGTCCTGGGCGCGGGTCGCCTCGGCGTCGGTGGGCAGAAAGGCGGCGTTGTCGTTGGTGGCGACATCGCTGAGGCGTCCGGAGTACGGCCCGGCCACGCCTCCGATGACCAGCCAGGCGAGCACGACCGCCACCGCGATCAGCGTGGCCCGGCCGCGTCCCCCTCTTCCGGACACTCGCACTCACCCCACGATTCGACGCATCAATCGACGCAGCAAGAGCCTAAGCCGACATCCACCATCCTGCCGGGCAGGAAACCCCAGGGAGGCCCAAACACCCATCCCCGGCGAGGCGGGCAGGACACTTCCATGATCGGAGAGCGTCGCCCGGGTACGCACGAACGCCCGTCGGCGCGTGCCGACGGGCGTTGGTGGAAAGCTCCCCCGATTGGACTCGAACCAATAACCTGCCGGTTAACAGCCGGCTGCTCTGCCAATTGAGCTACAGGGGATCGAACATCGCCCGGCGCCGGATCTCCCCGGTGCCCTGCGACGGGACAAGAGTACAGGACATTCGGGGGTGGCGGTCCAGTGGGTTCCGCCCCCGGCGACCCAGCGACAATCCGGATAAATCGTCATCCCCGCACAAGCAGGTATGAGCGGGTAGCAGGATGGGTAGTTAGCTGCGGACAGAGGACGCAGGCGCGAATTGGTCGCTCCCGACGGGCAACCGCCGGGACGACAGCGCGTCAGGTACGGAAGGAGCCGCCATGCGCGGAAAGATCATGTTCCTTGGCGGGCTGGCTGCGGGATTCGTCCTGGGCGCTCGTGCCGGCCGGGAAAAGTACGAAGAGCTCGTGGTCCGGGGCCGCAAGGTGCTCGACCACCCGACCGTCCAGGAGGCGGCCGGGGTCGCGCAGGCCCAGGCCAACCGGCTTTACAGCGAGGGTAAGGACAAGCTCGGCCAGACGAAGCTGGGCGAGAAGCTGGGCAACGGCAGCACCAGCACGCAGCAGCTGACCGCTGCCGACGACGCGTTCGCCGGCACGCCCGCCACACTGGGCGCCAAGGCGGGCTCCGGCTCGGCGGGCACCAGCAGCACGGTCGGCACGACCTCCGGGTCGCCGTCGACCACCACCCCCCGCACCAAGCCGGCTGGCTCGGGCACCAACGCCAGCACGCTCTGACCACCCGCACACTCACGGGCCGGTCGCCGCAGGGCGACCGGCCCGTGGTCTGTCCGGGTGCGGTCTAGTCCTTGCTGCTGAACGCCGCGTCGAAGGCGGCGCTCGGAGCGTCGAAGGCGAGCCGACGAACGAACTGCAACGCCTCCGGGGCGCCGACCAGCCGGTCCATCCCCGCGTCCTCCCACTCGATGGAGATCGGGCCGGCGTAGCCGATCGCGTTCAACGCCCGGAAGCAGTCCTCCCAGGGCACGTCGCCGTGCCCGGTGGAGACGAAGTCCCAGCCGCGGCGCAGGTCCGCCCACGGCAGGTGCGAGGCGAGCCGGCCGCGCCGGCCATCCCCGGTACGCACCTTCGCGTCCTTGCAGTCGACGTGGTAGATCCGGTCGGCGAAGTCGAAGATGAAGTTCACCGGGTCCAGTTCCTGCCAGACGAAGTGCGACGGGTCCCAGTTCAGCCCGAACGCCGGCCGGTTGCCGATCGCCTCCAGCGCCCGCTTCGTCGTCCAGTAGTCGTACGCGATCTCGCTGGGGTGCACCTCGTGGGCGAACCGCACCCCCACCTCGTCGAACACGTCGAGGATCGGGTTCCACCGGTCGGCGAAGTCCTGATAACCGCGCTCGATCATCGACGGCGGCACCGGCGGGAACATGGCCAGGGTGTGCCAGATGGACGAGCCGGTGAAGCCGATGACGGTGTCGACACCGAGCTTCGCCGCCGCCCGCGCGGTGTCCTTGATCTCCTCGGCGGCCCGCTGGCGCACGCCTTCCGGCTCGCCGTCGCCCCAGATCCGGCCGGGCAGGATGTCCTGGTGCCGCTCGTCGATGGGGTGGTCGCAGACCGCCTGCCCGACCAGGTGGTTGGAGATCGCGTACACGTTCAGGTTGTGCTTGGCCAGGGTCTCCCGTTTGCGGTCGACGTACGAGTCGTCGGCCAGCGCCTTGTCGACCTCGAAGTGGTCGCCCCAGCAGGCGATCTCCAGACCGTCGTAGCCCCACTCGGAGGCGAGCCGACAGACCTCCTCGAACGGCAGGTCGGCCCACTGGCCGGTGAAGAGCGTGATGGGTCGCGCCATTGTCCTTCTCCCCTGATGTGATGGGGATTCCGTGTGCGGGACCGGGGCGAGGTGACCGGCCGAGCCGGTGCGGTGACGACCGTGGCGGAGCGCCGGTGAGTGCGGGACACACCAGGGCCCGGCGGGTTGCGCCTCCCACCGGGTCACCGGCCACCACCAGGGTCGCCGCCCACACTCTATGTGCGCCCCGCCGCCCCGCGAAAGCCCCGCGGCCTCGCGGGAGCCCGGCGCCGGACCCCTCAGGCGTCGCGGCGGCGCAGGGCGAGCGTCGCCGCGCCGACCGACACCACCAGCCAGCCCACGAAGACCGCCAGGCCGGCGTCCGGGGAGAGCTGGCCCGAGCTGGACGTGATCGACGTGATCGCCGCGCCCGCGTTGGACGGCAGGTACGGCGAGATGGCGTCCGACCAGCTGTCCGGCAGCAGCGAGGTCACGCCGGGCACCACGAGCAGCAACGCCACCAGGCTGGTGATCGCACCGGCCGTGTTGCGCAGCAACGCGCCCAACGCCATGCCGAGCACCCCGATGCCGGCCAGGTAGACGGCGGCGCCGAGCACCGCCCGCAGCACGCCCTCGTCGCCGAGCGAGATTCCGTCCGCGCCGAGGATGCCCTGGGCGCCGAGGAAGGTGAGCACCGCGACCGGTGCGAACACCGCGAACGAGACGGCGGCGAGAACCACGACCTTCGCGCCGAGCACCGGCCAGCGCCTCGGTACGGCGGCCAGCGACGACCTGATCATGCCGGTGGAGTACTCCCCCGCGACCAGCAGCACACCGAGCGTGCCGATCAGCAGTTGGGCGAGGTTCACCCCGCCGAGGCTCGCGCCCAGCGGGTCGAGGGAGGACGGACCGCCGGGGGCTGTCGGGCCGCCGGGCTGGGGTGGGTTGTTGGCCAGTACGGCGGAGAAGGCCAGGCCCAGGCCGGCCAGGAGAACCACGCTGGCCGCCAGCATGATCAAGGAGGAGCGTAACGAACGAAACTTGATCCACTCTGAGCGGACCACCCGCCACCAGGTGACCCGGGCGTCGGCCGGGATGGTGGCGGTACGGGGGGCGAGCGTGCCGGCGGTCATCGGGCGGTCCTTCCGGCCGGGACTCTCCCGGCGGTCGGCTCGGCGGTGTACTCCACCGCGTCGCGGGTGAGGGTCATGAACGCCTCCTCCAGGGAGGTCTGCTGCGCGGAGAGCTCGTGCAGGGTGAGGCCGGCCGCGGCGGCACGGTCCCCAACCTGCTCCAGGGTCAGGCCGGTCACCTCCAGCAGGCCCGGCTCGCCGCCGGTCACCGTCACGTCCGGCCCGACCAGCAGGTCGCGCAGCATGCCGGCCTGCGGCGAGCGCACCCGTACGGTGTCGTGCGCGGCCTGCGCCACGAACTCGGCGACCGGCACGTCGGCGATCAACCGGCCCCGGCCGATGACGACCAGGTGCTCGGCGGTCAACGCCATCTCACTCATCAGGTGGGAGGAGACGAAGACCGTCCGCCCCTCGGCGGCCAGGCCCTTGAGCAGGTTGCGGATCCACAGGATGCCCTCGGGGTCGAGGCCGTTGACCGGCTCGTCGAGCATCACCACCCTCGGGTCGCCGAGCAGGGCCGCCGCGATGCCGAGCCGCTGGCCCATGCCGAGGGAGAAGCCACCGGCCCGCTTGGCGGCCACCTCGCGCAGCCCCACCAGGTCGATCACCTCGTCGACCCGCTGCCGGGGAATGCCGGTGGTTGCGGCCATGGCGAGCAGGTGGTTACGCGCGGAACGGCCGGTGTGCACGGCCCGGGCCTCCAGCAGCGCGCCGATCTCGCGCAGCGGGGCGGGGTGCTCGGCGTACCGGCGGCCGTTGACGGTCACCGTGCCCGCGCTCGGCGCGTCCAGGCCGAGGATCATCCGCATGGTGGTGGACTTGCCGGCGCCGTTGGGGCCGAGGAAGCCGGTCACGATGCCGGGCCGGACCTGGAACGTCACGTCCGCCACGGCGACTTTGTCGCCGTAGCGCTTGCTCAGGTTGGTCACCTCAATCATGGGCCAACGATGGCCCGCGTACCCGGGGCGCGACGTCGGCCAGCGGCGGACACTTCGGCATACCGCGACCGTGGTACGCCGACCGCCCGACTACCGCGGCGGCTCGGCCACCCGGACCAGACCGCTCTGGTACGCGATCACCACGAGCTGCGCCCGGTCCCGAGCGCCGAGCTTGGTCATCGCCCGGTTGACGTGCGTCTTGGCGGTCAGCGGCGAGACCACCAGCCGTTGCGCGATCTGCTCGTTGGACAGTCCCGCGGCGACCAGCGCGAGCACCTCGCGTTCCCGTTCGGTGAGCGCCCGCAGCCGCTGCGGGTCGGCGCGCGGGTCGGCCTCCGGCTGGGCCAGGAACCGGGCGATCAGCCCACGGGTGGCCGTCGGGGAGAGCAGCGCCTCACCGGCCGCGACGGTACGGATGGCGTCCAGCAACTCGGCCGGCTCGACCCCCTTGCCGAGGAACCCGCTCGCACCGGCCCGCAACGCGCGGAAGACGTGCTCGTCCACCTCGAAGGTGGTCAGGATCAGCACCCGTACCCCGGCCAGCTCGGGATCGGCGGTGATCTCCTCGGTCGCGGCCAGACCGTCCAGCTCCGGCATCCGGATGTCCATCAGCACCACGTCGGCGCGGGTACGGCGAACCAGGTCGACCGCCTCCCGGCCGGTGGCCGCCTCACCCACCACGCTGAGGTCCGGCGCGGAGTCGACCAGCGCCCGGAAGCCGGCGCGGATCAGCTTCTGGTCGTCGGCCAGCAGCACCCGGATCGTCACTCGGCCATCTCCTCGGGAGCGGGCAGGATCGCGCGGACGAGGAAGCCGCCGCCGGGGCGCGGGCCGGCGGTGTAGCTGCCACCCACCGTCTCGGCGCGCTCACGCATACCGAGCAGCCCCAGCCCGGCGCCCGGCGTTCCGTGGTCGGCCGGCGCGGGGTCGACGCCGTCGTCGCGTACCTCGATGGTGATGCCCTCGGGGTCGTAGCGCAGCCGAACCGCGACCCGCGCGCCCGGGGCGTGCTTGTGCGCGTTGGTCAGCGATTCCTGGATGATCCGGTACGCGGCGACGTCCACCGCGCTGGGCAGCGGTCGGGGCTGCCCGGCGAGGGTCCAGTGCACCGGCTGGCCGGCGGCGAAGCCCTCGACCAGCGCGTCCAGACGATTGAGGCTGGGCGCCGGCTCGGTCTCCGCGCCCGGCTCGTCGGCGCGGCGCAGCACCCCCAGCAGGGTGGCCAGCTCGTCGAGAACGGTACGGCTGGCCGCGCGGACGTGGGCCAGCGCCTCCTCGGCCGCCTCCGGCTGCCCGCGCAGCAGATGCCCGGCCACGCCGGCCTGCACACTGATCAACGCGATGTGGTGCGCGACCACGTCGTGCAGCTCCCGGGCGATGCGCAGCCGCTCCTCGGCGACCCGCCGCCGGGCCTCCTCCTCCCGGGTCTGCTCGGCCCGCAGGGCCCGCTCCTCCAGCACGACGACGTAGGCGCGGCGGCTGCGGACCGCGTCACCACCGGCCACCGCGACGCCGAACCACAGCAGCAGCACCACCACCGCCGGGTCGAGCCAGGCCACGCCGAGGGCGGCAACCGCCGCGAGGCCGACCAGCAGTGCGCTCACCCCGCCCGCGACGCCGGCGGTCCGCCGGTCGGTCAGGGTCGCCACGGTGTACGCGGCGATGGCCACCGAGATCACGAACGGTCCGCGGCCGTGGTCGGTGAGCAGTGCCAGCACCACCGCGGCGGTGACCACGGCGAGCACCGGCAGTGGATGGCGGCGACGCAGGGCCAGCGCCGCGCAGCCGACCAGAGCGATCAGCACCGCGCCGCCGCTCAGCGGCGCGCGCGCCGGACCGCCCGGCGGGTCGACCGGCAGCAGCGAGAGTACGAACAGCGCGCCGGCCAGCAGCACGTCGGCGACCGTTGGATGCGCCCGCGCCAGCAGACGCCACCGCGCGAAACGCTCCATGCCGGTCAAGGTACGGCAGCAGGCTGTGCGCCGGCCCGGGTGTCGGCAACGCGCGTCCCCACCTCGGCCTGCCGTCGCGCCATCGGCGGCCTCGGCCAGGGATCCGGCCCAGCCTCGTTGCCCGCCGTCGGTCCACGGCCCGGCCAGGCATTGCCCCAGCCCCCGACTCAGCCCGGCCCAGCCTTTGGCCAACCGCCTCAGCCCGGCCTGGCCTCCGCCTCCGCCTCCGCCTCCGCCCGGCCCGGCCCCCGCCCCCGCCTCAGCCCGGCCCAGCCTTGGCCCCCGCTTCAGCCCGGCCCAGCCTTGGCCCCGCGCCTCAGCCCCGCCCAGCCTTAGCCCCGCCCTCGCCTTGGCCCCGCCGTATTGGCCCCGCCCTCGCCTTGGCCCCGCCGTATTGGCCCCGCCCTCGCCTTGGCCCCGCCGTATTGGCCCCGCCCTCGCCTTGGCCCCGCCGTATTGGCCCCGCCCTCGCCTTGGCCCCGCCCCGGCTCCGATCTCTCCCTTTTCCAGTCCCGGTCCCGCCGGAGCGGTGATGCCCATGAGGCATAAAGATGACTCACAGGCATCACGCTCAACCGAGCGGTACTACCTCCTGCATCCTGCCCCGGCCCCTCGACCCTCGGCCTGGGCCCGGCCCCGCCAGGAGCGGCGATGCCTGTGAGGCATCAAAATGCCTCACAGGCATCACGCTCAACCGAGCGGCATCGCCTCCACCCTCGACCCGGACCCTCGGCGTCGGCCCCTCGACCCGGGTCTGGCTCGCCGAAAGCGGTGATGCCCGTGAGGCATAGAGATGACTCACGGGCATCACGCTCATCCGAGCGGCATCGCCTCCGCCCGTCCACCCCACAGCCCCCGGTCTCCGGATCCCGGGGGCCGGGAGCCGGGAGCCGGGAGCCGCGAGCCGGAAGCCGCGAGCCGCGAGCCGGAAGCCGCGAGCCGGAAGCCGCGAGCCGGAAGCCGAAAGCCGGAAGCCGCGAGCCGCGAGCCGGAAGCCGCGAGCCGGAAGCCGCGAGCCGGAAGCCGCGAGCCGCGAGCCGGAAGCCGCGAGCCGCGAGCCGGAAGCCGCGAGCCGGAAGCCGGAAGCCGGGAGCCGGGAGCCGGGAGCTGAACCGGCCCGCCGGGCGGGGGACGCCTGGCGGGCCGGATCACCTGGGGTTGGCGGAAGGGTCACTCGTCATGGCGGGCGACCCCTGCGCGCTCAGCCCGTCAGGGCAGCGTCCACTTCTGGTTGGCCGCGCCGCTGCAGGTCCAGAGGTGCACGATCGTGCTGTCGGCCGAGTTGCTGCCGGAGACGTCGAGGCACTTGTTCGACGAGGCGTTGCGCAGGGTGCCGTCGACCTGGGCCGCCCAGTTCTGCGCGCCGGTGCCGTTGCAGGTCCAGAGCTGGATCTTGGTGCCGTCGGCGGTACCGCTGCCCGACACGTCGAGGCACTTACCGAGCGCCTTGACGGTCGAGTTCGGCGTCACGGTCCAGGTCTGCGCCGTACTGCCGTTGCAGGTGTAGATCTGGATCTGCGTGCCGTCGGCGGTGCCGCCGTTGCGCACGTCCAGACACTTGCCGCCCAGGCCCTTGACCGCCCCGACCCCCGGCGTGCCGCCGCCGCCACCCTTGACCAGCGTGAAGTCGTCCACGTCGAAGAGCCCCGTGCCGCTACCGGTGAACGTGAGGTAGAGGTTCTGGGTCCCGGACGGGACGTTGGACAGCGTGGTGGTGACGTTGGCATAGGTCGTCCAGCTGCCGGTGTTCGGCACCGCGACCGAGCCGAGCACCGGGCCGGTGGCCGAGCCGGTTCGCACCTGGATGGTGCCGCCCGCACCGCCGGAGACGACCCGCGACGTGAACGAGGTGACCCCGGTCAGGTTCACACCGTTGTACGCGGCCCAGTCACCCGGGTCGATGTAGCCGAGCGTCTGGCCGCCGTTGGCGCCCGCCTTGGTGAACGGGGTGACCCCGCTGGCCGAGCTGAACGCCTCGGCCTGAACTGTGGTGTTTCCGGTGGGCGGCGGGGTGGTGCCCAGCTCCTTGATCCGGACGTTGCGGAATGAGGCGTCGTCACCGTTGCCGTGGTTCTGGATGCCGATGTGGCCGGCCAGTGAGCGGGCCGGGTTGGTGTTGGTGAAGTCGTTGATCTTCACTCCGTTGAGGAAGATCTGCAGCCGCTCACCCTCGACCAGGAGTTCGTAGGTGTTCCACTCGCCCGGCGCGTTGAGCGCCGCGTCCCGGGCCGCGATGTCGGCGGACTTGAACGTGTAGACCGCGCCGGTGGTGCGGTCGGCCGCGTCGGTGGCGTCGATCTGGATCTCGTAGCCGTTGTTCACCGCCGACCACGGGTCAGTCGACGGGGGGAAACCGATGAACACGCCAGAGTTGTCGTCGCCGGCCAGCTTCCAGTCCAGCTTCAGGGAGTAGTTGGTGAACTCCTTGGCGTTGTACCAGAACAGGCCCAGCCCACCCACCGAGGTCAGGGTGGCGTCGGAGTTGGTGAAGCTGCCCGGGCCGGCCTGCGACCAGCCGGCGGTCGAGCCGTTGTAGAGCGACGTGTAGCCGGTCTCGGGCCGGCAGTCGGCCTTGCTCCGACCGGCCGCGTACCGGATGCCACCGAGCAGGTGTGCCCGGAAGGCCGGCTCCGCGTACGACGCCTGGGTGTGCCCGCCGCCGGTGTAGAAGGACCGGCCGCCGCTGTAGCTCTTGCACCACGAGTGCGGGTGATCGGCGCCCATTCCACCGCCGGAGTACGACGACTCGTCCAGGGTGGCCAGCACGTGCGCGGTCGACCGGGCGTTGGTCTGGTAGTTGTACCACTCGTCGGTGCGGGTCCAGGTCTGCGGCAGGTGTCCGGTGGCCGCGTGCCCCCGGTCCTCCACCTTGACGTTGGCCTGCTGAATGGCCGGGTGCGAGGCGAACCACGCGCCGACCAGGTTGCCGTAGAACGGCCAGTCGTACTCGGTGTCGGCCGCCGCGTGCACACCCACGTACCCGTGGCCCGAGCCGATGTACGACTCGAAGGCGGTCTGCTGGCTGGCGTTGAGCACGTCGCCGGTGGTGTTGAGGAAGACCACCGCCTCGTACTGGTTGAGGTTGGCGGTGGTGAACGCGGCGGCGTCCTCCGTGGCGGTGACGGTGAAGCTGTTCGCCGCGCCCAGGTCCCGGATGGTCTGGATGCCGACCGGGATCGCGTCGTGGCGGAAGCCGGCGGTCTTGGAGAAGACCAGCACGTCGTAGGGGGCGTCGGCGGCGCTGGCCGGGGTGGCCGGCGTGGTGCAGGCAAGGACGGCGAGGACGGCGGTGGCCGCGCCGAGGACGGGTCGCAGGAATCTGCGCATGTCGCTCTCCCTTTCGGTGGCGGGGGCCCCGGCGGACCGGGGGGGTGGGCCGTCGGGGCCCCCGCACGCTCACTCGGTTAGGGCAGGGTCCACTTCTGGTTGGCGGCTGCGGTGCAGGTCCACAGGTGCACGGCGGTGCTGTCGGCGGAGCTGTTTCCGGACACGTCCAGGCACTTGGCCGACTGCGGGTTACGCAGGGTGCCGTCGGCCTGGGCGGACCAGTTCTGGGCACCGGATCCGTTGCAGGTCCAGAGCTGGATCTTCGTGCCGTCGGCGGATCCGCCACCGGAGATGTCCAGGCACTTGCCCAACGCCTTGACCGTCGAGTTCGGCGTCACGGTCCAGGTCTGCGCCGCACTGCCGTTGCAGGTGTAGATCTGGATCTGCGTGCCGTCGGCCGTCGCGGCGTTGCGGACGTCCAGGCACTTGCCGGCCAGGCCGGTGATCGGACCGGTCCCGCCGGTGCCACCGCTGCCGGTGGTGAACGTGAACGCGTCCACGTCGTAGAGCGCTCCGGTGCCCGTTCCCGCGAAGGTCAGGTAGAGCGTGGTCGTGCCGGTGGGTGGGTTGGTGATCGCCCCCGTGACGGTGGCGAACGTCTCCCAGCCACCGGTGACGGGGACCGTGGCCGAGCCGAGCACCGTGCCGGTGGCCGAGCCGGCCCGGACCTGGAGGGTGCCACCGGCGCCGCCCGAGGAGACCCGGGCGCTGAACGAGGTCACGTTGCCCAGCCGGTACGGCTGGAACGCGATCCAGTCGCCGTTGTTGATGTCGCCGACGGTCTTGCCGCCCTCGGCCGCGGTCTTGCTGAACACGTTGATCCCGGAGGAGGTGCCGAAGAACTCGGCCTGCCGGTGTCGCGGCGGCAGCGTGTGCTGGGTGTGCGTGGTCAGCCCGCCGGCGTCGGTGTACTCGGCGTCGAAGATGGCGAAGATGTTCGCCGCGTCGTCGTGCTCACCGTCGACCGGGATGGTGATCGTGCCGGAGCAGCCGGTCTTCGAGGTGATCTGGTGACCGTGCTGGTCGTGCCCGAGCACGTAGGTCATCTTGACCTTCGTGCAGTCGATGGTGCCGTCCTCCGGGTCGGTGACCGTGATGCTGAACGGCACCGTGTCGCCGAAGCTGAACAGCTGCCCGTTGCCGGGGTTGTTGATGGTCACCGTGGGCGCGGTGTTGCCGACGCTGATCGTCACGCTGGCGCTGCCGGTGGCACCCTGCGGGTCCCGTACGGTAAGCGTCGCGGTGTAGGTGCCGTTGGCGGTGTAGGTCTTCGACGGGTTGGCCGCCGTCGAGCTGGTGCCGTCGCCGAAGTTCCACGAGTACGTCAGCGCGCCGCCCTCGGGGTCGGACGAGCCGGCCGAGGAGAACGTCACCGCCAGCGGCGCGGCACCGGAGGTCTTGTTCGCGCTGGCCGTGGCGCTGGGCGCCCGGTTGCCACTGCCGACGTAGTCGAAGCGGTACAGCGCGGAGTTGGCGTCACCGTTGAAGTAGCCGGTGCCGTAGTCGAGCACGTAGTACGCCCCGTCCGGGCCGAACGCCGAGTCCATCACCTGCTTACCGACCCAGGGGAAGGTGTCGATGGTTCCCGGGGAACCGTCGGCGTTGACGTGGATCGGCTTGATCCAGCCACGGCCGAACTCGGTGGCGAAGAACTGCCCGTCGAACGACTGGGGGAACTTCGTCGTCGAGGTCGACGAGGCGTTGTAGCGGTAGACCGGGCCGCCCATCGGCGACTCGGAGCCGCCGCCGAACTCCGGAGGGGTGCCGGCGTCGCCGGCGTACCGGATCCAGGCCGGCCTGGCCGCGGGCAGCGTGCCCAGGCCGGTGTTGCGGAACGAGTTGTTGGTCGGCCCGCCGGCGCAGTTGTACTTGGCCCCGCCGGTGTTGGCGGCGAAGTCCCACTCGTTGTAGGTCTCGTTGGTGGTGTTGGTGCCCGTGCAGTACGGCCAGCCGTAGTTGCCCGGCGAGGGGACCCGGTTGAACTCCACCTGACCGGACGGCCCACGGGTGGCGCTGGTGGAGCCCGCGTCCGGCCCGTAGTCGCCGACGTAGACGACGCCGGTGGCCTTGTCCACGCTGATCCGGAACGGGTTGCGGAAGCCCATGGCGTAGATCTCCGGCCGGGTCTTCGCCGTGCCGGGCGCGAACAGGTTGCCGGTGGGGACCGAGTACGTCCCGTTCGTGTTCACCTTGATCCGCAGGATCTTGCCCCGCAGGTCGTTGGTGTTGCCGGCGCTGCGCTGGGCGTCGTACGCCGGGTTGCGGTTGGTCCGCTCGTCCAATGGCGAGTAGCCCGCGGAGTCGAACGGGTTGCTGTCGTCGCCGGTGGAGAGGTAGAGGTTGCCCGCGGCGTCGAAGTCGATGTCCCCGCCGACGTGGCAGCAGAACCCGCGGTCGGCCGGCACGTCGAGGACGTCGACCTTGCTGGCCTGGTTGACGGTGAAGTCGGCGTTGAGGGTAAACCGGGAGAGCCGGTTGACGCCCTGCCAGGCCGAGAAGTCGGTGCCGGTGGCGGGCGCGTCGCCGCCGGGGGTGGAGAGCGGCGGGGCGTAGTAGAGGAAGATCTGCCGGTTGCTGGCGAAGTTCGGGTCGACCCCGACGCCCTGCAACCCCTCCTCGTCGTGGGTGTAGACCGCCAGGGTGCCGATCACGGAGGTGTTGCCGGCCGAGTCGGTGCGGCGCAGCGTACCGTTGCGGGCGGTGTGCAGGACCGAGCGGTCCGGCAGCACGGCCAGCGACATCGGCTCACCCATGTCGGCCACACCGCGGGCGAGCTCGACCTGCTGGAAGTCGGTGGCGTTGATCGGGTGCGCCTGGGCGGCGGTCGGGCCGCCGACTGCGGCCGGGCCGGCGCCGAGGGCGACAGTGCCGGCCGTGGCCGCCAACAGCAGTGCCGATCCGGCGGAGAACCATCGTCGGGATCGATGAGTGGGAGCGTCCTTCATGGACATTTGTGCTGTCCCTTCCTGACGAATGACTGCCAGGCCGGGCGCGCGCCGTCGCGCCAGATGCCGTAGCGGTGGTGGGGTGGTATCGATGCTTACCGCGCCGCCGGTTCACCTCGACGAAACATTGTCGTGTTGGCCACGACACTAAATTGCACGTGTCGATGTGTCTATACCTTCCGCCGAATCGCCGTGAACTTTCGTCGATTCAACTGAAAGTCGCTCAGCTCAGGCGCGGCGGTCGATCGCCTGCCCGGCCAGCGCGACCAGAGCGGCACGGGCCTCCGCGGCCACCGTCGCGTTTTCCAGCGCGGCCAGCGCGGCCTCGGTGCGGACCCGGATCATCTGCTCGATCCGCTCCCGGGCGCCGGTCGCCTCGATGATTCCGCGCAGCTCAGCCGCGCCCTCGGCGTCCAACGCGGGGTTGCCGAACAGCTCCCGCAGCCGGGCGGTCTGCTGCCGGTCGGCTGCGCTGCGGGCCAGCGCCATCATCACCGTCGCCTTGCCCTCGCGCAGGTCGTCCAGGACCGACTTGCCGGTGACCGCCGGGTCGCCGAAGACGCCCAGCACGTCGTCGCGGAGCTGGAACGCGTCGCCCAGCGGATCACCGAACTCGCCCAGCGCGGCGATCAGCTCCGGCCCCGCGCCGGCCAGCGCCGCGCCGATCTGCAACGGCCGGGTCACCGTGTAACGGGCCGCCTTCATCCGGATCACGGTGAGAGCGCTGGCCACCGAGCCGTCACCCACCCCGGAGACCAGGTCCAGGTACTCCCCCGCGATCACCTCGGTCCGCATCAACGCGAACACCCCGTACCCCCGGTGCACCTGCTCGGTGCTCAGGCCGCACTCGTGAAACATCTGGTCCGACCAGGCCGCGCAGAGATCCCCGCAGAGCAGCGCGGTGTTGCGCCCGTACGTCTCGGGGTCGCCGCGCCACGACGATCGGGCGTGCAGGTCGGCGAAGAGCCGGTGCACCGACGGCTCGCCCCGGCGGCGGTCGCTGCCGTCCAGGATGTCGTCGTGGATCAGCGCGAACGCGTGGAAGAGCTCCAGAGCCGCCGCGGCCACCACGATGGGGGTGCCGTCGGACGCCCCGGCGCCACGCCAGCCCCAGTAGCAGAAGAGCGGACGCAGCCGCTTCCCGCCGGCGAGCACGAAGCGGTACAGCGCGGTGAACACGCCTCGCGGCGCGCCGTCGGGCCAGTCCGGGCCCTGCCGGTCGAGGAAACCGGCCAACTCCGCGTCGAAGCGCGCCCGCAGCCCACTCGCGTCGGCCGGCGCGACGGTGACCGTCATGATTTCTCCCCCGGCCGGTCCGCCTGCGTGCCGTCGACGGCCAGCCCGGCCAGCTCCAGCAGCAGCCCCTTGACCTCGGTGGCCGCGATCCGGTCGCGCGCGGCGGCCGGGTCGGAGCAGAGCAGCACCGGGGCGTCCGCCGGGTCGGTCGGCAGCCGCCCGTGCGAGCCGCGTACCGCCCGTGCGCCGGCGTCCAGGCCGATGGCGCTCATGAGGTAGCGCATGCCCAGCTTCTTGCGGGCCAGGGCGACGCCTGCCCGGCGCTTCGCCGCTCCCGGCGCGGCCGGGTCGAAGAACAGCTCGGCCGGGTCGTAACCCGGCTTGCGGTGGATTTCCACGAGCCGGGCGAAGTCCGGGGCGCGGGCGTCGTCCAGCCAGTAGTAGTAGGTGAACCAGGCGTCCGGCTCGGCCACCAGCACCAGTTCACCGGCGCGCGGATGGTCCAGCCCGTGCGCGGCCTTGCCCTCGGCGTCGAGCACCTCGGCCACGCCGGGCAGCCCGGCGCAGAGCTTCGCCACCGTCGCCACGTCGGCCGGGTCCCGGACGTAGACGTGCGCCACCTGGTGGTCGGCGACCGCGAACGCCCGTGACGTCCACGGGTCGAGGTACTCCATGCCGGCCTGGGTGTGCACCCGCAGCAGCCCCTCGGCGCGCAGCAGCCGGTTGACGTCCACCGGCCGGGACACGTCGGTGATGCCGTACTCGGACAGCACCACCACGGTGGCGTCGCGCGCCCGGGCGGCGTCCAGCAACGGCCCGAGCACCGCGTCCAGCTCAGCCGCCGCGGCCGCGGCCTGCGCCGAGGACGGGCCGAACCGTTGCAGGTCGTAGTCCAGGTGCGGGACGTAGACCAACGTCAGGTCCGGTGACACGTCGGCCAGGATCTGCTCGGCCGCCTGACAGATCCACCGCGACGACGGCAGCCCGGCCGTCGGCCCCCAGTAGGTGAACAGCGGAAAGGTGCCCAGCCGACCGGTGAGCGCGTCGTGCAGCTCCGGCGGGTCGGTGTAGCAGTCCGGTTCCTTGCGCCCGTCGGCGTAGTACACCGGGCGTGGGGTGACCGTCCAGTCGACGTCCGCGCCCATCGCGTACCACCAGCAGACGTTGGCGACGGTGTAGCCCGGCTCGGCCCTGCGGGCCGCCTGCCAGAGCTTCTCCCCACCGACCAGCGCGTTGTGCTGCCGCCACAGCAACACCTCACCCAGCTCCCGGAAGTACCACCCGTTGCCGACGATCCCGTGCCCGCTCGGCGGCTCGCCGGTGAGGAACGTGGACTGCACCGAGCAGGTCACCGCGGGCAGCACGGTGCCCAGCTCGGCGGAGAAGCCGCCGTCGGCGACCCCGCGCAGCCGTGGCATGTGCGCCAGCAGCCGCGGGGTCAGCCCCACCACGTCGAGCACCACCAGTCGCCGGCTCATCGCGTCACCCCCATGCTCACGGTTCGCTCTGCGGTCAGGCCGAGGCCGACCAGTTCGTCCCGGGCGAAGGCAAGCTCCGCGGCGATGCCGGCGGCCAGCTCCCCGTCGGTGCCAGGCCGCCGAGCGGCCGGCAGCACCCCCCAGGTGTACGTCTCCACGTCGAGGTGGTCACAGCCGGCGGTCGGGCCGTCGAAGAGCGCTCTCAGTGCCGCGCGGAGCACCGGCAGGGTCGAGCCGAGCGGTTCCTCGGGTGGGGCGTGCAGCGGCACGTGGTAGTGCACCCTCCACGCACCGGGCAGCGCCGCGTCGAGCGCCTCGTCCAGGTCGTCGGCCGCGTACGCCGGATCGGCCGGGTCCGACCCGCCCGCGCAGCCGGCGCCCCGGGTCTGGTGCAGGAAGCGCGGCTCCACCCAGCGGCGCAACGCGTCGGCGCCGCCGGCCGGGTCGGCCGCCTCCACGGCGGCGGAAACCTGCACCTTGACCACGGGCAGGCCGGCCGTCCGCAGTCGTTGCAGTGCCTCGGCCGGCTCCTCCCAGGCGCAGGCCAGGTGGGCCAGGTCGAGGCACACGCCCAGGCGGTCGGTGTCCATGCCGGACAGCAGCGCGGCGGCCTGGCCGGTGCTCTCCACCACGCAGCCCGGCTCCGGTTCGAAGCCGACCCGCACCTCGCGGCCGGTGTCGCGCTGCACAGCGGCCAGGCCGGCGGCGAGCTGGTCCAGCCGACGTCGGGCCGCATCGGCCTGGTCGGCGCCCCAGGGCTGGCGCCAGGCCAACGGCAGGGTGGAGATCGACCCGCGGGCCGCGTCGTCGGGCAGCAGGTCCGCGAGCACCCGGGCCAGGTCCAGGGTGTACGTCAACCGCCGCTCGGTGGTCCAGTCGGGTCGGTAGACGTCGTGCTTGACCACCGGCGCCTGGAAGGCCGCGTACGGGAAGCCGTTGAGGGTGACGACCTCCAGCCCTCGCACGTCCAGCTCGGCGCGCAACCGGCGGCGCAGCGCCGGGTCGGCGGCCAGCTCGGCGGCGACCGGCGCGGCCAGCCACAGGCCGAGCCCGAGCAGGTCGCCGCCGAGCGCCTCGCGGACCGGCACGGCGTAGGTGTCCAGTTGGGCGAGGATGCCGGCGAACTGCTCGGCGGGGTGCACGTTGGTGCAGTAGCCGAGGTGGACGGTGTCGCCGCCGGCGTGCCGCAGCCGCATCAGCTGCCGCCGCGCAGGATCGAGTTGCCGGTCCGCGGGTCCACGGCGGTGGTCTCCTCGTCGGCCAGGTCGAGCCGACCGGACTGCCCGTAGAACTCTACCGGGTTGCGCCACAGCACCTCGTCGACGTCGTCGTCGCCGAAGCCGGCCAGCAGCATCGCCTCACCGGTGGCCCGGGTCAGCAGCGGGTCGGAGCGCCCCCAGTCGGCGGCCGAGTTGACCAGCATCCGGTCCGTTCCGTACTCCCGCAGCAGCTCGACCATCCGCAGCGGGGTCATCTTGGTGTCCGGGTAGATGGAGAAGCCCAGCCAGCATCCGGTGTCCCGGACGAGCTTGACGGTCACCTCGTTGAGGTGGTCGACCACCACCCGGCCCGGGTCGATGCCGGACTCGTTGACCACGGCCAGGGTTCGTTCGACGCCCCGGGCCTTGTCCCGGTGCGGGGTGTGCACCAGTGCCGGCAGGTCGTGCGCCACGGCCAGCGCGAGCTGGGCGGCGAACGCCTCGTCCTCCTCCGGGGTCATCGAGTCGTACCCGATCTCGCCGACCGCCACCACCGCGTCCTTGTCCAGGTAGCGCGGCAGCAGGTCGAGCACCGCACGACAGCGCGGGTCGTTGGCCTCCTTGGGGTTCAGTGCCACGGTGGCGTGGTGCCGCACACCGAACTGCCCGGCCCGGAACGGCTCCCAGCCGATCAACGAGTCGAAGTAGTCGGCGAACGAGGCGACGCTGGTGCGCGGCTGGCCCAACCAGAACGCCGGCTCCACCACCGCCCTGACCCCGGCGGCGGCCATCCGTTCGTAGTCGTCCGTGGTGCGTGAGGTCATGTGGATGTGCGGGTCGAAGATGCGCATTCACGCCTCCGTGGGGGTGCGGGCGGTGAGCCGGTCGAGCAGGTCGGTGGCGTCGGCGGGCAGCTCCCGACCGGCGGCGTGCCGCTCGGCGGCCAGCGCGGCCAGCATCGCGGCCAACTCGGTGTCGGCGCGGGTGTCCAGGTCGGCCACCGCATTCAGCGGCACGCCGGAGAACACGCACTTGAGCACGGCCTGCCGCCAGGCCGCCGGGTCGAGGTGCCGGGCGTACGGGCCGAGCGCCGCGGCGACCAGCCGGGTGTCGTTGGTCCGGATCGCGTCGTGCAGCAGCGGCACCCCGGCGGAGCCGATCGGCAGCAGCGGCAGGGCGCGCAGCACGGCCCGCCGTTCGCCGGCGTCGCCGTGGCGGTAGAGGGCGTCGACGTACGCGGCGTGCTCGACGGGTAGGGCGGTGAGCAGCAGCACCCGGGCCGCGTCGTCGGCGGTCCAGTCGGGGGCGTCGGGCAGCGCGGCCCGCCCGCACCGCCGGCCAGCGGCCGCGAAGAGCCGGATGATCGCGGTGGGCTCGGCCGCGACCCGGCGCAGCGCCGTGTCCAGCCAGTCGGGATCGGGTACGCCCCGCAGCGCGGCCCGTAGTGAATCCGGTGTCATGCCGTCCCCTCCCTCGTGCTGCCCGGCGTGCTCCGCGTGCTCGGCAGGTCTCCAGACACGCACCCCTTTGCTCTGCTTCAACCCAGGCGACGGCCACCGTCCGGTATTCGGACAGTGGCTGTTGCGTCCGCTGAAGCAGAGCAAAGGGGCTCGGCGGAGTCCTCGTTCCCGCCGAGGCCGGCGGCCCGGGCCGCGGCGGCGCGCAGGAAGTCGATCGACCGGGCGGCCACGGCGGGCGCGGCGTGCGAGTCCCGGGGCAGCTCGACGGCGACCAGGCCGCGGTAGCCGGCGTCGCGCAGCGCGGCCAGGACCGGCGGGAAGTCGATCTCGCCGGTGCCGAACTCCAGGTGCTCGTGCACCCCCCGGCGCATGTCGTCGATCTGCACGTTGACCAGGTGCTCGGCCACCTCGTGCACGCACTGCGGCACCGGCCACGGCTCCAGGCACCGGCAGTGTCCGATGTCGAGGGTGATGCCGAATCGGGCCGGGTCGCCGAGCGCGGCGCGCAACCGGCGCCAGCCGGCGATGTCCTCGACCAGCATCCCCGGCTCCGGCTCGAAGCCCAGGGTGACGCCGGCGGTGTCGGCGGCGTCCACCACGGCGGCACAGCCGGCCACCAGCCGGTCCCAGGCGGTCTGCGGTGGTACCGGGGCGGGGCGGACGCCGGCCCAGAAGGAGACCGCCTCCGCGCCGAGATCGGCGCCGACCCGGACGGCCCGACGCAGGAACTCGATCCGCCGGGTCGGGTCGTCGTGCAGCAGCGTCGGGGCGTGCTTGTGCCACGGGTCGAGCAGGTAGCGGGCACCGGTCTCGATCACCACGGCGAGGCCCAGCTCGTCGAGCCGCCGGCTGACGGCGGCGACCCGGCGGATGAGCCCGGGCGCGAACGGGTCGAGGTGGTCGTGGTCCAGGGTCAGCGCCACTCCGACGTACCCGAGGTCGGCGAGGACGGCGAGCGCGTCGTCGAGCCGGTGGTTGGCGAAGCCGTTGGTCCCGTACCCGAGGCGCAGCGTCGAGGCGTCGACCGGTGGCGCGGAGCGGGGCTGCGGCGCGGTCACGTCGGGGAGACCTTCCGGGCCAGTCGCCGACCCAGCGGCGCCGCCGCCGCGACGGCCAGCCCGAGCAGGCCCGCGCCGCCGCGCGCGGTCAGCGCCCCCTGCAGGGCGGGCAGTCCGGTGATGCCGGCGCCGACCGCGGCGCGTACCCGGCCGGCCGACGGGTCCCGGACCACCTGGGCCTGGGCGGTGCCATAGCGGACGGCGTACCAGCCGGCCAGAACCGCGGGCAGCGCCGCAGGACCCAGCGACCACGCTCGGCCGCCACCGCCACCGCCACCGGCACCGCCACCGCCACCGCCACCGCCACCGGCACCGGCACCGGCCGGACCGCCGCTCGCGGTCGGACCCGCGCGGCGGGCGGCGGCGACGGGCCGGACACCACCGGCGGCAACCGGCCGGGTGGCGGGGGCCAGGACGACGGCACTGGCGGCCACCACGGCGGTGCCGGCCAGGGTGCGCAGCGGCAGGGCCACGTCGGCGCCGGTGACCTCGCGGCGGGACAGCGCGGTGACCGTCCAGGTGTGCGCGGCAACGGTCACCGCCGACGGCAGCGCCCGGGTCAACCGGCCGCCGGACGCGCCGAGCAGCACGTCCAGCCCTCGGCAGGCGGCCATCACGGCCGGCCCGGCAGCGGTGTTCTTGGCCAGCAGGTCGTACCCCCAGATGGTGGCTGCCAGCGGCACCGCGAGGGCGGCGGCGCGGCGACCGCCCACGGCGGCGGCCACGCCCACGCCGGCGGCGGTGAGGGCGGCGGCGAGCCCGACCGCGGCGGCCGGCGCCACCCGGCCGCTGGGGATGGGCCGCTCGGGCCGCTCGACGGCGTCCAGCCGGCGGTCGGCCCAGTCGTTGGCGGCCATGCCGGCCCAGTAGAGCAGCACCGAGGCACCGGCCAGGGCGGGCGTACGTCGGGTCAGCGCGCCGGCCGCCGCCGCCCCGGCGACCACGTCCCCGGGCACCGACAGGGCGGCCGGCGCCCGGACCAGCTCGGCAAGGTCAGCCAGCGTGGTCATGGGCACCGTCCCGACCGGCGTGCAGCCGAGCAGTGAAGTCGACCAGTCGGGCCCACTGCTCGGCCAGCGAGTGCGTGGGCGTGCCGAGCGGGTCCTTGAAGAAGAAGCCCAACTCGGCCAGCGGCCCGACGTGACCGGCGGTGTGCGCCGCGGCGGTGAGTCGGGCCAGGTCGAGCACGAGTGGCGCGGCCAGGGCGGAGTCACAGCCGTGCCAGGTGAACTCCATCCGCATCCCGGTGCCGAGGAAACCCGCGAAGGTGATCAGATCCCAGGCGGTCTTGAAGTCGCCCAGCTCCTCGACGTACTCGATCCTGGTGCCGCCCTGCGGCACGTAGCCCAGCGTCTCGCCGAGCACCCGCTGCTTGCTCTGCACCTTGGCCGCGTTGGCGGCCGGGTCGGCCAGTGTGGCGCCGTCGCCGCCGCCGAGGAGGTTGACCCCGGACCAGGACCGCACGGCCAGGTTGCGCATCGCGAACATCGGCGCGAGCACCGACTTGACCAGGGTCTCTCCGGTCTTGCCGTCGTGCCCGGCGTACGGCAGCCGGACCTGTTCGGCCAGCGCGGTGAGGGCCGGCAGCCGCAGCCCGGTGGACGGGGTGAAGTCGACGTACGGGCAGCCGGCCAGCAGCGCCGCGTACCCGTACAGCGAGCTGGGTGGCAGCACCTCGTCCGGGCCGGTGAGGGCGGCGCGCAGGGCGTCCGGATCGGCGTGCCCGGGGTGCGGTCGGGGGGCGGGTTCGGTGGCGGAGACGTTGACCACCACCACCCGGTCCAGCCCGTGCCGTTCGCGGAAGGCGGTGAGATCACGGACCACGGCGGCGGCCCGGTCGGCCTGGGTGGCGCCGACCGGCGCCGGGCGCAGCTCCTGCTCGACCGCGGCCAGCTCGTCGGGGAGCGCGGCGACCAGCCGGCCGGGAATGACACCGGTGTCGGCCAATGCCTCGGCCCGCTTGCACAGCGGAGTGGTGGACAGGTCGTGCCCGCCGAAGACCAGGTCGGCGAAGGACGGCAGGGCGGGGCCGCGCAGGTCCGGAAGCTCGGTGACGCAGCCGGTCGACCCGGCCAGGCCGGCTCGCAGCGCGAGCCCTCCGACGATGCTGGTGGTCGCTACGGAACCGCGCGCTCCTACCAGCCAGACACCCGTTCGCATGGTGCTCCTTCCCGTTCAGGAGGAACCGTCGGTGAAGCTAAATATAGGAATATCAGAATATTTCTCGAAAAGATACGGCCTAGGTGGATGGGCCCCGCCCGCCCGCCTCGCACCGGAAGGACACCGGATTCCGACGTCGGCGTCGGCGGCGACGACGTCGGACCGGCTCCCGGTACGGGTGCAGGCAGACGGGGCTGGTAGGCAGGGTCTGTCGGCGTCTGACCCTGCCTCCCCCGCTATCCAGCCGATCGGGGCATTGGCACACCCCGGCCGGACGTCTCAGGCCGGCGTCTCCGAGGTGTCGCCGGGTGGTGGCGGTCTCCCGGTGCGGCCGGGGAATCCCGGTCCGGCCGCACCGGACGACCGTCCTGCTCGTGCGCCACCGGGCCCTGTGGCCCGGCCGCACACCCTCCGGTGCCGACCTCGTCCCGGCCGCGGGGCGCAAACCGCGGCCGGTCCCTCGCCGGTCGGCTCCGGAAAGCCGGTCGGGCGATGGCGGCGCGAGCACCGCCATCGCGGATGGACAACTGTCAGACGGCCACTGCGGCCAGCGCCGGTTCCACCTCGGTCCAGGAGGAGCCGATCTCCGCCGATCGGGTCACCGCGTCCAGCACCAGCTGGACCTGCAACGCGTCGGCGAACGAGGGAGTCGGGTCGACACCGGTGGCGATCGCCTCGACGAAGTCCCGCATCTGGTGCGTGAAGGAGTGCTCGTAGCCGATGATGTGGCCCGGGGGCCACCACGCCGACATGTACGGGTGCTCACCCTCGGTCACCAGGATGCGGTTGAACCCCTGTTCCACGGTGGGCCGGGTGGCGTCGTAGAACTCGAGCTCGTTGAGGCGTTCCAGGTCGAAGACCACGCTGCCCAGTGAGCCGTTGATCTCGACACGCAGGGCGTTCTTGCGGCCGGTGGCGAACCGGCTCGCCTCGTACGTGGCCAGGGCGCCACCGTCCAGGCGGGCCACGAAGACCGCGGCGTCGTCGACGGTGACCCTCCCGGTGGTCGGACCGTTGCCGTCGACCGGACCGCCGCCGTCCAGGGTGGCCGCCAACCCGCTCGACCCGGCCGGCAACGGCCGTTCCTTGACGAAGGTCTCGGTCACCGCGCTGACGCCGGTGATCCGCTGACCGGTGACGAACTGGGTCAGGTCGATGATGTGCGCGCCGATGTCACCGAGCGCGCCGGAGCCCGCCCTGTCCTTCTGCAACCGCCAGACCAGCGGGAACTGCGGGTCCACGATCCAGTCCTGCAGGTACGTCGCCCGGACGTGCCGGATCACCCCGAGTCGCCCGTCGGCGACCATCTGGCGCATCATCGTGACCGCCGGGACCCGTCGGTAGTTGAACCCGCACATCGATCGGACCCCGGCGACCCGGGCGGTTTCCGCCGCGGCGGTCATCGCACGTGCCTCGGCCACCGTGTTGGCCAACGGCTTCTCGCACAGGACGTGCTTGCCGGCGGCCAGTGCGGCGAGGGCGATCTCGGCGTGGCTGTCGCCCGGGGTGCAGACGTCGACCACGTCGATGTCGTCCCGGTTGATCAGGTCACGCCAGTCCGTCGTGTACGCGTCCCAACCGAGCCGGTCGGCGGCATCGGCGACCTTCCCGGTGTCCCGGCCGCAGATCAACGCCATCCGGGCCCGCGCCGGGAGGTCGAACACGCGGTTCACGGTGCGCCACGCCTGCGAGTGCGCGGCGCCCATGAACGCGTAGCCGACCATGCCGACCCGCAGTTCTTTGTCTGTCGTGGACAAGGTGGGTCTCCCCCCGTGTGTCAGAACCCGAGCTTCTCGTAGCTGCCGGCGTTCTCCTTGGTGATCGTCTCGGAGGCGAGCGTCACTTCCTTGGGCACCTGCAGCTCCGTGAAGTCGCCCAGACCCCGGCCCTGCGCGATGAGTCGCGCCAGCGAGATCGCCGACGAGGCCATCGACGGGTTGTAGGTGACCGTCGCCTTGAGCACGCTGTTGTCGGCCTTGATCGCGTCGATCGCGAGCTTCGAGCCAGCGCCGCCGACCATGAAGAACTCGGTGCGGTTGGCCTGCTTGATGGCGGCGAGCACGCCGATGCCCTGGTCGTCGTCGTGGTTCCAGATCGCGTCGATCTTGGGCAGCGCCTGGAGCAGCTGGGCCGCCTCGCGCTGGCCGCTGTCCGAGGTGAACTCGGCCGAGCGACGGTTGCGCACCTTGAACCCGTACGTCGCCAGGGCCGCCGCGAAGCCGGCGCTTCGCTCGACGGTCAGCGGGATCTCCAGACCGGCGATCTCACCGATCACCGGGTCGCTGACACCCTTGTCCTTGAGCTGCTTGCCGATGTAGTTGCCGGCGGAGACGCCCATGCCGTAGTTGTCACCCTTGATGACCAGCCGCGAGGCCAGCGCGTCGGGGAAGGCGCGGTCGAGGTTGACGATCGGGATGCCCGCCTGCATCGCCTGGAGCGCGACGGCGTTGACCTCCTTGCCGTCGTGCGGCAGCACGACGATGATGTCCGGCTTCTGGGCGATCAGCGTGCCGAGCGTGGAGCGCTGGGCCTCGGAGTTCGACCCACCGTCGACCTCCTTGAACTCCACGTCCGAGTAGGCCCCGGCCTGGGCCTTGGCGTTGGCGTGGATCGCGCCCATCCAGCCGTGGTCGGCGGCCGGGGCCGAGAAGCCGATGACGACCTTCTTGCCCGGGGCGTTGTTGCCGGCGCTGTCTCCGGCGGCCTTGGTCTGGGTGCTGGCCGCCGGGGTGTCGTTGCTGGTGCAGGCGGTGAGCAGGGTGGCGGCGCCGACTGCGGCTCCACCGAAGAGCAACCGGCGGCGCGACAGGTCGCGACTGTGCTGGGTCATGAACGACCTCCTGGGAGCGGGATGTGAGTGGATGAGGGTGTGCGGGGCCCGGCCACTGTCGAGGCTTCTCGACGTCGCCAGGAACAACGTGCGGTGCATCAGGGTGTGGTGGTGAGCCTGTTCCGCGCGAGGAGCCGAGTGAATGACTTGAACTGGAACTGCTGGACCAGGACGGCGGCGACGATAATGCCGCCCTTGACCATGTTCTGCGCCTCGATGGAGAGGCCGTTGATGGCGAAGAGGTTCGTGATGGTGGCGAAGATGATGACGCCCAACAGCGAGCCGACGATCGTGCCCCGACCACCGCTGAGCAGCGTCCCGCCGATGATCGCCGCGGCGATCGCGTCCAGCTCGTACAGGTTGGCCATCGCCGCCTGCGCCGAGGTGGCCTGCGAGGTGAGCATGATGGCGGCGATGCCGCAGCACAGGCCGGAAAGCGCGTAGAGCAGCATGGTGTGCCGGCGGACGTTGATGCCGGCCAGCCGCGCGGCCTCCGGGTTGCCGCCGACCGCAATGGTCCGCCGACCGAACGTCGTCCGGTTGAGCAGGACCCACCCGGCCAGGACCACCGCGCCGAGGATGTAGACGAGGATCGGAATCCCGAGCACCTTGCGCGCCGCGATGTCGTTGATGAACGTGCTGCCCGACACCTGGGTCTGCTTGTTGGAGATCGACGCCGCGAGACCACGCGCGGCCACCAGCATCGCGAGCGTCGCGATGAACGGCACCAGCCGCCCGTACGAGATGAGCACGCCGTTGACCAGGCCGACGCAGATGCCGACGATAAGGGCCGTGAAGATCATTCCAGCGGCGCCGTAGCTCTGGGTGGCCACCGTCGTGCACCAGACCCCGGCGAGGGCGACGATCGCCCCGACCGACAGGTCGATCCCACCGCCGATGATCACGAAGGTCATGCCGACGGTGACCACACCGACGACGGAGGCCAGCTGCAGGATGGCCAGGACGTTGTTCCAGACCCAGTTCGGGTCGCCGTAGAGGTCGGGTTTGGTGACCGCGCCGACCACGATGAGCGCGGCCAGCACACCGACCAGACCGAGGTTTCGCTTGGCGCCGTCGCCGCCGTCCCCCCGCCACCAGGAGAGCCGACCCGTGGATGCTGCCTTGTCGCTGGCCACCGCCGTCTCCGCCGGTTCCACCGGTGGCGACTGCGCCGGAAGCTGCGGGCGCTCCGATGTCGCGGTGGGAGTGGGAGTCGCGTCGCTCATGCCGGTGCGCCTTCCATCAGTGACCCCGCCATCACGAGGTCGAGCACGGTGTTCTCGTCGAGCTCGCCGGCCGCTGCCTCGCGGACGACCCGCCCTTCCCGCATCACCAGCACCCGGTCGGCCAGACCGAGCACCTCGGGCACCTCGCTGGAGACCAGCAGCACCCCGACGCCCTGGGCGGCCAACGCCCGGATGACCTGGTAGAGCTCAGCCCGGGCGCCGACGTCCACGCCCCGGGTGGGCTCGTCCAGCAGCAACAGCTTGGTGCCGCCGAGCAGCCACCGCCCGACCACGACCTTCTGCTGGTTGCCGCCGGAGAGCGTGCGTACCGGCCGATTGACGTCCCGGGGCCGCAGCTCCAGACTCTCGGCGATCCGGTCCGCCTCGGCCCGTTCCTTCGCCGCGTCGGTGAAGCCGAGCCGCGCGTACCGGCCGAAGGTGGCCAGCGTGACGTTGCGGTAGATCGGCTCC
Organism: Micromonospora sp. 067-2; assembly: GCF_046549295.1. Classification (NCBI taxonomy): domain Bacteria; kingdom Bacillati; phylum Actinomycetota; class Actinomycetes; order Micromonosporales; family Micromonosporaceae; genus Micromonospora; species Micromonospora sp. 067-2. The sequence continues at coordinate 517,013 of NZ_JAJPWB010000004.1, forward strand.
CCGAGCAGCAGCGCCTGACTCTTGCGCTCCTCCGGGGCCATCCCCATGCCGGCCCGCACCGCCGCGCCGACGCCGGGACGCAGCACCCGCCCGTCCATCCGGACCACCCCGGTCTCTGCGAGCCGGGCACCGTAGATGGTCTCCAGCAACTCGGAGCGGCCGGAGCCGACCAGGCCCGCGATGCCGACGATCTCGCCCGCGCGCACCGTCAGCGAGACGTCGGCGAACTCGCCGGTACGGGTCAGCCCCTCCACCTGGAGCAGATCGGCGCCGACGGTGTCGTCGGTGGGCCGGTCCGGGAAGACGTACTCGATGGTGCGGCCCGTCATCCGGCTGACCAGGTCGCGGGTCGGGGTGTCGCGCGCCGGCAGGTTGGCCGCCGTGGTCCGGCCGTCCTTGAGTACGGTGACCCGGTCGCCGATCTCGCGGATCTCCTCCAGGCGGTGGGAGATGTAGATGACGGCGATGCCCTGAGCGGTCAACTCACGAATGATCCGGAACAGGTTGCCGACCTCGTCGTGGGCCAGCACGGCGCTCGGCTCGTCCATGATGATCAGTCGAGCCTCGTGCGACAGCGCGCGGGCCATGCTGACGATCTGCTTACCGGCGGCGGGAAGCGACCGGACCATCCGCCCCGGCGGGATCTCACCGTGGCCGAGCCGACCGAGGATCTGCCGGGTGTGCCGGGCCATCGTGCCGCGCCGGACGAACCCGAAACTGCGGTGCTCGTGACCCAGGAAGGCGTTCTCCGCCACCGAGAGATCCTCGACGAGATCGAGCTCCTGGTAGATGGTGGCGATGCCGGCGCGCATCGCGGCCTGCGGGTTGGCGAAGGCGGCCGGCTCACCACGCCACTCGACCTGCCCGGAATCCGGTTGGTGCACCCCGGAGAGCACCTTGATCAGGGTGGACTTGCCGGCGCCGTTCTGCCCGAGCAGGCAGTGCACCTCACCGGCGCGCACCTCCAGTTGTACGCCGTCCAACGCGCGTACGCCGGGGAAGGTCTTGACCAGATCGGTGAGGCGCAGGACCACCTCGCCCGCGACGGTGTCTGCGGGAGCCTCGACCAGCGGCGCCTCGGCGACGGCCTCGGCCGACGCGGTGGCGGGGCTGTCCTCGGGCAGGGCCACGGTCTCCTCCTCGCTCACGACGGTTGTTCGGTCAGCGACTGCGGCCGCACGGTGCCAGCCCTTGTTCGCGACTGCGGGGCTCGCAGAACCGGCTCACTCCTCGCGCTCACGGTGCCAGCCCTTGTTCGCGACTGCGGCCTCATGACGCCTCCGCGAAGGCGACGTCGCTGGCGAGCACGGCCGCGCCGGCGACGCCCGCACGACCGCCGAGCTCGGACAGCACGACGGGCAGGTTGCCGGTGGCCAGTGGCAGCGACCGGCGGTAGACCACGCTGCGGATCTCGGCGAGCAGGATGTGCCCGAGCTGGGCCAGCCCGCCACCGATCACGATCATCGACGGGTTGGTGAAGCTGACCAGGCCGGCGAGGACCCCGCCGACCCGCCGTCCGCCGTCGCGGATCAGCTGGATGCAGGTGACGTCGCCCTCGACGGCACCCTCGGCGACATCGAGCGCGGTCACCGCGCCGCGCAGGGCCAGCCGCTCGGCCAGCGCCGGCGATACTCCGCTGCGGGCGGCGGTGATGGCTTCCTTGGCCAATGCGGCTCCACTGAACAGAGCCTCCAGGCAGCCGACGTTGCCGCAGGAGCACATCGGACCGTGCGCGTCGACCTGGATGTGGCCGATGTCGCCGGCGCAGCCATCGGTGCCCCGGTAGACCTCGCCGGTGAGGTAGATGCCACACCCTATTCCGGTGCCGATCTTCACGAAGAGGAAGTCGTCCACCGAGTGGGCGACCCCGCCGTGACGTTCGCCGATCGCCATGATGTTGACGTCGTTGTCGACCACCGCCGGGCAGCCGTGCTCCCGGCTCAGCAGCTCGCGCACCGGGAACCGGTCCCAGCCCGGCATGATCGGCGGTGAGACCGGGACGCCGTCGCGGAAGCTGACCGGGCCGGGCACTCCGATGCCCACCGCGTCCAGCCGCTCGTACGCGCCGTCGACCCGGGCCTTGTGCAGCAGCTCGTTGACCCGTTGCAGGGTCACCTTCGGTCCGTTGCGGATGTCGGCCGGCTCGGCGTAGTGGGCGACCGGTTCGAGGCGGCCGTTGACCACCTCGACGTCCATCGAGCTGGCACCGAGATCGACGGCGGCGAAGCGCAGCTTCGGGTTCAGCTCGACCAGCGTGGACCGACGCCCACCCCGGGAGGCGGCGAGCCCCGCCTCGGCGACATAGCCCAGCGCGACCAGGCGATCCAGCTCGGCCAGCAGGCGCGGGCGCGGCATCTGGAGCCGGTCACCCAGCTCGGCCCGGGACACGGCCCCCTCGTCGCGGAGCAACCGCAACAGTCGAACGTGCAGGGGGTCGACGGTCCGCACCGGGACTCACCTCTTCATCGGCGTCGTTCACATCGACGCAATGCCGATGTGTTGTGTCCGACACAGTAGGAGCGTTCCGTACCGCCTGTCCAGAGCTTCAGCCGTTCTGTTCCCAACTTTTGTCCGAAAGAACAAAAGCTACTAGTCGATCAAGAAAAGGATCACCGGCCGCCCACGTCCGCTCGCGCGGCGTACCGCTCCCGGACACCAGACCGCCCCGCCTCCCGTTTCCGGATGGCGGGGCGGCTCGTGGGACAGGTCAGTGGCCGTCGGCAGGCTTCCGCTTCTTCTTGAGCTTGCGGTCGTCGCGCAGCTCGACGTACGGCTCGTCGTCGACCGAGTGGCCGGCCGCGATGGCCCGACTGCGCTCCAGCTCGGCGTCGAACTCCGCGCCCAGCAGGATCGCGATGTTGGTCAGCCAGAGCCAGATCAAGAAGACGATCACCCCGGCCAGCGCGCCGTAGGTCTTGTTGTAGGAGCCGAAGTTGCTCACGTACAGGGCGAACAGGCCGGAGATCACCAGCCAGAGCACCACGGCCAGCACGCCGCCCGGGCTGACCCAGCGGAAGCCGCCGTGCCGTGCGTTCGGCGAAGCCCAGTAGAGGATGGCGAACATCAGGCTGACCATGAGGAGCAGGACCGGCCACTTGGCGATGTTCCACACCGTGACCGCCGTCGAACCGACCCCGATCGCGTTGCCGACGATCTCGGCGAGGCGACCGGTGAAGACCACGATCACGGCACTGGCCAGCAGCAGCAGGCCGATCACCGCGGTCACCCCGACCCGGATCGGCAGCGTCTTCCAGATCGGCCGCCCCTCCGGCACGTCGTAGATGGTGTTCGAGGCGCGCATGAACGCCGCGACGTAGCCGGACGCGGACCAGAAGGCGGCCAGTAGACCGATGATCGCCGCGATGCTGGCCAGCCCGCCGCTCTCCTGTGCCTGCTTGATCGCATCGCTGATGATCGTTTGGACCGTATCGTTGGTCACCGCCTGGTTGACGGTGTCCTTGACACCATCGGTGGCGCTCGTGCCGAGCAGGCCGAGGATGGAGATCAGCACCAGGAGGCCGGGGAAGATGGACAGCACCCCGTAGTAGGTCAGCGCTGCCGCCCAGTCGGTCAGGCTGTCGTCCTGGAACTCGCTGACCGTCCGACGCAGAGCCGCCTTCCAGCTGCTGCCGGGAAGGTCGGCGGGGCTGTCCGGCCCGGCATCGGGGCCGACCGGCGCTTTCGCCGGGTCACGCTGGGTGGAAGTCTCGTCGGGGGCCATGGCCCCTCCTCATCGTTGGCGGTGTCACCAGCGAACATGCCCAGATGACGGTGACGAATAACCCACTATGCGTACAGCAACCTGCCCATTCGTCGCGAGGCGACCAGCAGCCCGAGGGCCATCATCGCCAGCAGGTAGAGCACGTCGAGCAGCCACGACCAACCGCCGACGCCCAACGCGACCCCACGGATCAGGTGCACCGACCGGTAGAGCGGAGTGACCTCGACCAGCCAGTGCAGCAGGGTCGGATAGGCCTGCGCCGGCACGAACGTGCCGGAGAAGAGGAAGAGCGTGAACTGGGCGGAGCCCATCAGGTCGAAATCCTGCCAGCTGCGCATGAAGGTGGAGAGCGCCATGCCGAGCGCGCCGAACGCGAAGCCGACCAGTACGGCCGCCGGGAGGGCCGTCAGCGCCCGAGGCACCGAGGTCAGGCCCAGCGCGATCATCACACCGAGGAACGCCGCCGAGTAGGCGCTGCCCCGCAGCATCGCCCAGCCCAGCTCACCGAGGGCGATCTCGAACGGCCGTACCGGGGTGGCGATCACCCCGTCGTACAGCTTCATGTATTTCATCTTGCCGAAGAAGTTGAAGGTGGTCTCCGAGAGCGCGCCGGTCATCGCGGAGGAGGCCAGCATCGCCGGGGCCACGAACTCGGCGTACGAGACCAGCCGCCCGCCCGGCAGCGGCAGGTCGCCGACCAGCGTGCCGACGCCCACCCCGATGGAGAGCAGGTAGAGCAGCGGCTCCACGAAGCCGGAGAGCAGCAGCAGCCAGTAGACCGACTTCAGCGCCGCGACGTTGCGCTCGACCACCGACGCCGACCGCCGGGACGCGGCGGAGACGTCGAGCAGACGAGGCAGGATCAGCGTGACCACGACATCCTCCCTAGACGACGAGCCTGCGCCGGAACGTGCGCAGCGCCAGCAGCCAGCCGGCGAACGCCCAGGCCGCCAGGTAGAGCAGGTGCCCGACGATCGACCACTGTGGGGCGACGCCGAGCGTGGCCGCGCGGCAGAGGTCGACGGCGTGCCAGAGGGGCGTCACGTACGCCAGCCAGCGAAGCGCGTCGGGCAGCGACTCGACCGGAAAGAACACCCCGGCGAACAGCGTCATCGGAATGACCGCGAACCGGAAGAGCATCGCCAGCCAACTGTCGCTGGACACCGACGCGGCGTACGCGAACGTCGGCGCCGCCACGGCCAGCCCGAGCAGTGTCACCACCGGCAGGGTGGCCACCGCCCACGGCGAGCGCAGAGCACCCAACAACCCGGTGACCAGCAGGAACGCCGCGATCGTGCTGAGCACCCGGAACAGCACGAAGGCCAGGTGCCCGGCCAGGATGTCGGCCACCCGCAGCGGCGCCGCGCCCTGCGCGAAATAAGTCTTGATCCACTGGAAGTTGCTGAACACCGGCCAGGTCGAGTCGCCCACGGTCACCTGGAGGGCGGTCGAGGCGATCAGCCCGGGGACCAGCCAGTCGAGGTAGGACACCCCACCGACGCCCTGGTCGACGTACGCACCGACGCCCAGCCCGAAGCCGAGCACGGTCAGCACCGGCAGCAGGAACGAGGAGAACACCCCGGCCCGCCAGGTGCGCCGGTAGCCGACCAAAAAATATTCGAACACGGCGAGCGCCGGCACCCGTGGCAACGCTGGCCCAGCCCGCTCCGATCCCGCCACGCTCACCACGACCACCCCCGCCACATCGCGCCCGCACCCACCGCCATTCCTACCCGAGGGGTACGACAGGCCGCCGGTCGCCCTACGGCGGCTCGCCCGGGTTCGCCCTGCTGATCAACTCAGCTTCCTGGATGTCGAGGTGCCCGCCTCACCCCGACCCTGATAAAGCCAAGCGGATCTTCGTGCGGGTCGGGGCGACAGGCGGATGCCGTCGGGGACACTACCGACGGATGGAGTCCGACCTTACGAACGCGCGCCAGGCGTCGGCCGCAAAGGTCAGCACCGGGCCGGTCGGGTCCTTGGAGTCGCGGACGGCCACCAACCCGGGAAGGTTGTCGGCGACTTCCACGCAGGCGCCGCCGCTGCCGTTGCTGCGGGTGCTCTTGCGCCACCGGGCGCCGGTCAACTCCATGTCTCCGCCACTTCCGCGATCAGGTCGAGGGACTGCTGCTGCGATAGTGCCTCACCACGGATCGACTCCCACACCTCGACCATCTGCCGCACGTACTCGGCCCGGTCGATCACCTGGCCGTGGCGCTGCCCGTCGAGGTAGACGACATCCTCCCCGCTGGATGCGGTGGCGATCACGAAGGGACCATCGAGGCCAGCGTACGCACCGGCGGAGAGTGGCACGACCTGGATTCGCACCCGGGGTAGCGCCGAGCCGACCTTCACCAGGTGGCGCAGTTGCTCTCTCATCACCTCCGGCCCGCCGACGTGGCGGCGCAGCGCGTACTCGTCGACGACCACGCTGAGCAGCGGCGGTCGGTCCCGGGTGAGCACGCCCTGGCGGTCGAGCCTGGCGGCCACCTGCTGCTCGATCTCGTCCGCCGCGAAGAGCCCGGCACCGGCCAGGATGGCGCGGGCGTAGCCCTCGGTCTGCACCAGGCCCGGCACGTAGAGCGGCTCGAACCAACGGAGCGCCGTCGTCTCCTGCTCGACGCCGGCCCAGTCGCGGAACCACGGCACCACTGCCTCCCGGCTGATCCGCCGCTGGATGCGTTCGAACCGCCCGTCGACCGTGAACACGGCGTCACACCGGCGGGCGAAATCCAGGCTCGGCCGACGCTCGGAGGTCTCCACCTTGGCGACCAGCGCCCCGGAATAGCTCAACGCCTCGGCCAGCGCAGCCTGGGACATGCCACTGGCGGCGCGGGCCAACCGCAGCTCCTCTGCGAAGTGCTCCAGCATGGACGAACTCTCCACGGACATCCTCCGTACTTCCTCGTACCGCGCTGGGCCGGTCGGCGTACGCGCTGTTCGTCGGCGCGCGTGATCTCCCACCGTAGTCGGGGTCTCAGCAGACTGTCACGCAGCGGGACCGCTCACGGGATCGGACGGCGGGCGGAACCAGGCCGGGAGCGTCCCGTAACAACGAGGTTCGGGGCGCTCCCTCCCCATCCGACGGAGGTATCCGTGCGACTCAGGTTCTGGCGACGCCGCCGCCCCGCACCACCCGCCGCGCTCGCTCGGCGTACTCCGAACGAGCGGCCAACCTGGGCGACCGCCCCCACCGAGGTCTTCCCGTCCGACGGCCCGGGCCGCCCAGGCCGACTGACCCGGGCGCAACAGTGGCGGGCGAACGGGGGCCGCTGGCCAGCTCAGACCCGGGGAGGATTCTGATGCCCCGCTACCACCCGCACGTGGCGGCGCGCCCTTCCTGGCGCTGCCGGGTCTGCGGTGCCGCGTGGCCCTGCTCTCCGGCTCGTCTGGCGCTGCTCGGCGAGTATCGCGAGAATCGGACCGGCCTGCTCATCTACCTCGCCACGCTGTTCGCCGAGGCGGCCGGGGACCTCGCCGGCCAGGATCGGTTGACCGAACGCTTCATCACCTGGGCCAGAGCCCGATGAGCGGCGATCGTTGTCAGCTCACCGGTGTGACACGCCGCGATGGTTGTGCCTGAACTGCCAACGATCGGCCGGAGTCTCGTCAGTCGACCAGGGTGCGGCCGGTCAGATGCAGGAAGACGTCTTCCAGACCGCTGCGTCGCACGAGCACGTTGGCCGGGCTGAGCCCCAGCCTGGAGACCTCGGCGACTGCCGCGTCGCCGTCGGCCACGTAGAGCAGGATGCGATCGGGCAGCACCTCGACCCGCTCCCCCAGCCCGTCGAGCTTGCTGGCGAACGGCTCCTGCGACTCGGCGGCGAAGCGCAGCTCGACCACCTCGCGGGTGGAGTGCTGCTCGATCAGCGCCCGCGGGGAGCCCTCGGCGACGATGCGACCGCCGTCCATCACCACCAGCCGGTCGCAGAGCTGCTCGGCCTCATCCATGTAGTGCGTCGTGAGCACGAGCGTGACGCCCTGCTGCTTCAGCCGGAACAGCCGCTCCCAGACCAGGTGCCGGGCCTGCGGGTCGAGCCCGGTGGTCGGCTCGTCGAGCAGCACGATGTCGGGCTCGTTGACCAGCGCGCGGGCAATGGTCAACCGGCGCTTCATTCCGCCGGAGAGCGGCTCGACCTTGCTGTCGGCCCGCTCGCTGAGCTGGACGAAGTCCAGCAGCTCGGCCGCCCGCTCCCGGGCCACCCGACGCGAGATGCCGAAGTAGCGGGCATAGACGGTCAGGTTCTCCCGGACCGTCAGCTCCGGGTCGAGGTTGTCCAACTGTGGGCAGACACCGAGCCGAGCCCGGATGGCCGGCCCGTCGCGGACCGGGTCCATCCCGAGAATGCGCAGCTCGCCCCCGCTCGGCGGGGAGGTGCAGCCGACCATCCGCATGGTGGAGGACTTGCCGGCGCCGTTGGGCCCGAGGAAGCCGAACGCCTCACCCGAGCGCACCTCGACGTCGATGCCGTCCACGGCGGTGAAGTCACCGAACCGCTTCACCAGCCCGCGAGCCTGAATCAGTGGTCGCCCCGAAGTCACCGCCCGACCCTAGCGGCCCCCACCGACATCCCCCGCCCCCGCGCCCGAATCGTCGATCTAGGGCATATCGTCGTTGCTGGCGATCGACTGGCAGCAATATGCCCTAGATCGGCGCGGCGGTGGCGGCGCGGGCCGCCGCGACCAGGCGGTCGGTTTCGGCTAGCAACGGCTCGTCGTCGGGAGGGGTGCCGGGGTCGAGGCGGACCGTCCAGGTCAGACCGTCCACTCCGGGCGCCCGCCGGGCCGCGACCCGTGCCGCGCCGCCGGGCACCGGCTGGTGGTCGGTGTACGCGACCGAGCGGGTCACCCGCGCCCGCACCTGGTGTGGCAGCTCCCCCGGGTCGAGCAGCAGGTACGTCTCGGCGGTGCCGTCGACGACCGCCGTGTACCCGTCGCGCTCGGCGAGGGTCTCGGCGGGCGTGACGGTCAACTCCCGGCCGGACCAGACCGCCTTGAGGATGTCGTGCCAGCCGAGCCGGTGGCCACGACCGGGCAGCCACAGGCCGAGGTTGGTGGCCACCACCACCCCGTCACCCTCACCGTTGCCCGCCGCCGCCCACGCCAGCACCCGCTCGTCGGCGGCCAGTGGCGGCCGGTCGGCCGGGGGTAGCTTCGGCTTACGGCTGAACAGCCCCATCTACAGCCCTCCTGCGGCCTGCTCGCGCAGCGCCCGGGCGTGCTGCTCCAACGACAGCAGCTCACCGAAGGCGGCGAAGTACTCGTCCTTGTTGTTGACCGGGTTGATCCGTTGGATCCGTGACTTGAGGTCACGGATCCGGGCCGTCACCGACCCGAACTGCACCCGGGCCATCGTGATCGACACGTACCGCGGGTCCGGTTCGCCGTCGATCCGTAGCGGCTCCACCGACAGCTCGCCGACCAGCGCCGCCGACGCCAGGTCGTCGCAGGCGTCGCGGGCCGACTCGATCCAGACGGCGCCACCGGTCGCCGACGCGGCCCCACCAGCCGACGCGATGGCCGCGCGCACCGACACGTGCACCGGGTGCCGGTATTCGGTGGCCTCGACGGCGTCGAACATCGGGCCGGCCAGCACCGGCTGCTGGAGGGCGAGCTTCAACGCCTCCCGCTCGACCATCGACTGGGGGCTGTCCGGAGCCGGCTCGGGACTCCTGGGCGCGGGCCGGGCGGCGGGTGCGGCGTCCCGGGCGCCGGGCGGTGGGGCGTTGGCGGCGGTGAGCACCGCCCGCTGCACCGGCTCGATCTCCATGCCGAGGTCCATGGCGAGCTTGCGGACGTACTCGGGACGCTTCTCCCGGTCCTTGAGTTGCGCGACCAGCGGCGCGGCCGCGCGCATCGCCTCGACCCGGCCGTCGACGGTGTCCAGGTCGTAGCGGCTGATCACGTGCCGCAGCGCGAAGTCGACAAGCGGCTCGCGGCGGGCCACCAGGTCACGCACCGCCAGGTCACCCTTGGCCAGTCGCAGGTCGCACGGGTCCATGTTGTCGGGGGAGACCGCGATGAACGTACGGCCCACGAAGCGCTGGTCGTCGGAGAAGGCGCGCAGCGCTGCCTTCTGCCCGGCCGCGTCCCCGTCGAAGGTGAAGATGATCTCGCCGGCCACCGAGTCGGTGTCCAGTAGGAGCCGTCGCAGCACCCCGATGTGGTCGGCGCCGAACGCGGTGCCGCAGGTCGCCACCGCCGTGGTCACCCCGGCCAGGTGGCAGGCCATCACGTCGGTGTAGCCCTCGACGATCACCGCCCGGCCCTGCTTGGCGATCTCCCGCTTGGCCTGGTCGATGCCGTAGAGCACGTGCGACTTCTTGTAGATCGGGGTCTCGGGGGTGTTCAGGTATTTCGGGCCGTCGTCGTCGTCGAAGAGCTTGCGCGCGCCGAACCCGATCACGTCACCGGCGAGGTCGCGGATCGGCCAGAGCAGCCGGCGACGGAACCGGTCGATCAGCGAGCCGGAGCGCGCCTCCCGGGACAGCCCGGCGGTGACCAGCTCCTGGTGGGTGAAGCCCTGCTGGCGCAGGTGCTTGGTGAGCAAGTCCCAGCCCTCCGGCGCGAAGCCGCAGCCGTACCGCTCGGCGGCGGCCCGGTCGAAGCCGCGCTGGGCGAGGAACTCCCGCGCCGGGCGGGCCCCGGCGGTGCTGAGCTGCGCCCGGTAGAACTCGACCGCGGCGGCGTGCGCGGCAACCAGACGCTGACGCTGGCCCTGCTGCGGTCGGGGGCGCGGGGTGCTCCTGTCGTCCTCCACGTAGCGCAGCTGGATGCCGGCGCGGCCGGCCAGCCGCTCGACGGACTCGACGAAACTGAGGTGGTCGGCGTCCATCAGGAACTTGATCGCGTCGCCGCCGGCCCCGCAGCCGAAGCAGTACCAGACGTTGCGGGCCGGGGAGACGTTGAACGACGGGCTCTTCTCGTCGTGGAACGGGCACAGGCCCTTGAGATTGCCGCCGCCGGCGGACCTCAGGGTGACCGTCTCGGAGATCACATCCCCGATCGAGGTGCGTTCCCGGACCAGTGCGATGTCCTCGTCCCGGATCCGCCCAGCCATGCGCCACCCCCTCGGCGTACATCCTGCCCTGCGCGACGGTCGGCACGCCGGCCGGGGCACGCCGGGTGTGGCGGCCACCGCTCCCGGCTCGCGGGTTCACGCCCGGGAGCCGGGCCGGCGCGGGGACCATGACCAGATGCGGAGGGTACGGACCGTCGGTGCCGGGCTGCCCGGATGGCTGGCCGGCCGGCTGGGCGTACGCGGGCCGGCTCCGCTGACCGACGAGGCCGGGCACCGCCATGCCACCTGGCTGGAACTGTTCCTGGACGTCATCTTCGTGTACGCGCTGGCGGCGGTGGTGGCCCGGCTGGGCAGTGACCCCACCCCGTCGCCGACCGCCGTGCTGGCCGTGTGCGGGCTGTTCCTGGTGGTCCAGTGGGCCTGGCTGGGGCAGCTCTACTACGACACCCGGTTCGACCCGGACGACCTGACGCACCGGCTGCTGGTGCTGGTCGCCCTGGTCGGTGCCGGCGCGATGACGCTCGGCGTGGACGAGGTGCCGGAGAGCGCGCTGCTGCCGGTCGGCTACCTGATCGTCCGGGGTGTGCTGCTCCTGCTCTACCTGCGGGCTCGGCCGACCAGCCCGAGGGCCCGCACGGTGACCTCGGTCTACCTGGTCGGGTTCGGGCTGGGCTGGCTGATCTGGCTGGTCTCGCTGGCCGTACCGCCCGCGCTCCGTCCCCTGCTGTGGAGCGCCGCGATGGTCATCGAGCTGGCCACGCCCTGGGTCGGCCGACGCCGGCTGGAGCAGTGGCCGGTGGACAGCCGGCACCTGCCGGAACGGGTCGGCCAGTTCACCATCATCGTGCTGGGCAGCGCGCTGGCCAGTCTGCTCTTCGCGGTGCCGGACCATCCCCGCCCGTACATGATCGTCACCGCCGGGTTGGCCTTCGTGGTGCCGGCCGCCGTCTGGTGGGTCTACACCACCTTCGTCACCGTCAACCTTGCGACGACCCGTCTGCGTGGCGGACAGGCGTACACCTATCTGCACATCCCGCTCGGCGGAGCGCTGCTGCTGCTCGGCTGGTCGCTCGGGCAGGCGGTCCGCCTGCTCGACCGTGGCGCGAGCCGCCTGCCGCTGGAGCTGCGGCTGCTGCTGGCCGCCTCGGTGGTGGTGTGGGTGGTGTGTGGGCTGGGACTGTTCATGCTCGCCGCCCGGCCAAGCGCGGCCCGGCTGGCGATCACCGCCTACGGGGTGATCTCGGTCAGCCTGATCGGCGTGACGGTCCGCGAGGCCCGGGTGCTGTTGTTGCTGCTCGCCGCGGCGATCGTCGGGTACGCCGTACTGCTCAACCGACGACTCGCCGCGGTTCGCGAGGAGTGGGACCGGCGGACCGGGGGTTGAAGCGTGCTCAGGCGGGGGCGGGCTCCTCGGCCGCCACCTGCCGGTTCCAGTCGGCCTTGGTGGAGCGCCACCCCTCGTCGTCCATGCCGCGTCGCCAGTAGCCGGAGATGGAGAGCCGCTCGGCGGGCACGCCCCGCTCGGCGCGCAGCAGCCGGCGCAGTTCCCGGACGAAGGTCGCCTCGCCGTGGACGAAGGCGTGCACCTGGCCCGGCGGGAACTCCAGGTCCCGTACCGCCGTCACCAGCGCGGCACCCACCGGACGCGCACCGCGGTGCAGCCAGGTGAGCTGGACCGCACCCGGGCTGAGCAGCTTCTGCTCCTCCGCCGGGTCGGCGATCTCCACGAAGACATGGGCCGGGGCGCCCAGCGGCAGCCGCTCCAGGGCCGCGGCGATCGCCGGCAACGCGCTCTCGTCGCCGACCAGCAGGTGCCAGTCCGCGTCCGGGCTCGGGGCGTACGCCCCACCGGGGCCGACGAAGTGCACCGGGTCGCCCGGACGCAGCGCGGCGGCCCACGGGCCGGCCAGCCCCTCGTCGCCGTGGTGCACCACGTCCACGGTCAGCTCCCCGGCCAGCGGATCCCAGTGCCGCACGGTGTACGCGCGCAGCCGAGGCCACTGCTCCCGAGGCAGGTCACGGCGGATCTCGGCGAGGTCCAGCGGTTGCGGGTACACGACGCCGGGCTGTGCGAAGACCAGCTTGACGTAGTGGTCGGTGAACTCGCCGACCGGCAGGCCGGCCAGCTCGTCCCCGCCGAGGACGAGCCGGATCAGATGCGGGGTGGGTCGCTCGGTGCGCAGCACCCGGACCGAGGTGACGTTCCTGGGGCGTTCCGTCATGCCACTTAGGCTAACCTAAGCTCCACGGCTGTCCGCCGGCGGTCCGCCGCCGACGACCAGGCGGGTGTGCCAGGTCACCGCCGCAGGGTCGGTGAGCGAGGCAACCTGGTCGATCACGACCCGCAGCCGGGCGCCGTCGTCCGGCGCGGACCGCCAGAGCGGGGCGAAGACCGGGTCGAGCCCGTCGGGCGCCCGCCGGATCAGCGCGGCCACCAACTCGGCCAGCATCGCCCGCTGCCGCTCGTAGCGGCCCCGGAAGCCGGAGCGGCGCATCACGTAGCGCAGCGCGATGCCCTTGAGCAGGGCGCAGTGCGCCCGGACCAGGCGCGGCACCACCAGGTCGGCGGCGTAGCGGCGGTGCGGGCCGGGGCCGTACCGCTGCTCGGTGGCGGCCACCGCCGCCGAGACGAAGCGGCCGGTCAACCCACTGGTGGTGGCCTTCAGCGCCGCCTGCGCGCGGTGGCTGCCGTCGTAGGAGACGAGTGGGGCGAGCAGCGGGTCGGCCAGCACCTCGACCAGCACCCCGGCCAGGTCGCCCGGGGACTCCCCGGAGTAGGCGGCGGCCACGTCGGCGCAGAGGGCGGCCCGTTCGTCGGCGTCGTCGAGCAACGGGCGCAGAGTGACGTACCCGCCGTGGATGCCGTCCTCCACGTCGTGCACCGAGTACGCGACGTCGTCGGCCCAGTCCATCACCTGCGCCTCCAGGCAGCGCCGGTCGCCCGGCGCACCCGCCCGGATCCAGCCGAAGACGTCGGCGTCGTCGGCGTACACCCCGAACTTGCGCTGCCCCTCCCGGCGCAACCAGGGATACTTGCCGATCGCGTCGAGTGACGCGCGGGTCAGGTTCAGCCCGGCGGACGAGCCGTCCGGGGCGAGCACCTTCGCCTCCAGTCGGGTCAGCACCCGCAGCGTCTGCGCGTTGCCCTCGAAGCCGCCGCACGGCGCGGCGAGCAGGTCCAGCGCAGCCTCGCCGTTGTGCCCGAACGGCGGGTGCCCGAGGTCGTGGGCGAGCCCGGCGACGTCCACCACGTCCGGGTCGCAGCCCAACCGGGCGCCCATCTCCCGGGCGATCTGGGCCACCTCCAGCGAGTGGGTCAGCCGGGTACGCAGGAAGTCGTCGGTGCCGGCGGTGTGCACCTGGGTCTTGGTGGCCAACCGGCGGAACGCGGCCGAGTGCAGCACCCGGGCGCGGTCACGCTCGTACGGTGACCGGCGGTGACCGGTGTCCTTGGGCGGCTCCTCGACCAGCCTGGCGTCCGCGGCGAAGGACCGCGACGCGGTCAACCGGTCACCCGCCTAGCCCCGCTTCGGGCGCAGGACGCAGAACTCGTTGCCCTCCGGATCGGCCAGCACCGTCCACTCCACGTCGCGCTGGCCGACGTCGACGTGCCGGGCACCCATGTCGACCAGCCGCTCGACCTCGGCCTCCTGGTCGGCGGGGCGCAGATCGAGGTGCAGCCGGTTCTTACGCTCCTTGTTGGCGGACACCGGCACGAAGACCAGACCGGGCAGCCGATCGGCGGACTGGCGGATCTCGACCTCGTCCGGCCTCTCGGTGGTGATCTGATAGCCGAGCGCCTCGGCCCACCAGCGGGCCAGTCGGGCCGGATCGCGGGCATCGACGGTCAGGTTCTCCCAGACGCTGGTCATGCGGTCACCCTTCCCCCTCGGCGGCGTGCGCAATCGGCGGTGTGCGAGCGAGCCAAGATTACGCCCGCCGCAGCTACTCGACCTGCCCACGACGCATCGACGATCGGCCCACAACCGCCGATCGGCCTGGAGTTGTCGACCGATCGCTGAGGGTTATGGGCTCGCGGGCGCAGGTGGCCGCCGGTAGCGTTCCCAGCGCGGAACGTGACCAGCCGACCGACACGCGGAGCCCGACCGGTAAGGGGAGAATCTCGTGGACGCAGACACGGTGGTGGGAACGGAACTACGCGGGCTGCGCCGCCGCCGACCCGAGATAGCCGGCACGGTCCTCGCCGGCACCGACGGGCTGCTCATCTCCAGCGATCTGCCCAGCACCGATGCCACCCATCTCGCCGCTCTCGCCGCAGCCAGCTTCGGGCTCGGCCACCGGGTGGCCGACACCGTCCGGCGTGGTGAGTTCCGGGAGTCGGTCGTCCGCACGACCGCCGGTTGCGTGGTCACCTATCCGGCCGGGCGCACGGCCCTGCTGACCCTGGTCACCGTGTCGCCGGCGGAGGACCTGGAAGCGCTGCACGAGGAGGCCCGTGCCGTGGCCCGCCGGGCGGGCTCGGTAGTGGACCTTCGAGGTGGCGGGATCGGCGCCACCTCGTTTCCGGACGCGCATGCGCCGCTGGCCGTGCGTACCCCGATGGCGACCCTGCCGACGCAACTGCGCCGCTCGGCCCGACCGACCTGGCGTCGCCCGCCGATCTGACGGGTCGGCCGGCGCCGGCGGCGAGCCGCAAGCCCACCGCCGGCGTACGCCGGTGTCGTCAGCGGCTGTCCGAGCCGCCGGTCTCCACCACCGCCCGGCCGGCCTCCAGCCGGGCCACCGGCACGCGGAACGGCGAGCAGGACACATAGTCCAGGCCGACCTCGTGGAAGAAGTGCACCGAGTCGGGGTCGCCGCCGTGCTCGCCGCAGACGCCGAGCTTCAGCCCCGGCCGGGCGGCCCGGCCCTCCTCCGCGGCGATCCGCACCAACCGGCCCACGCCGTCCCGGTCGATCGACTCGAACGGCGAGATGCCGAAGATGCCCAGTTCGAGGTAGCGCCAGAAGAACGCGCCCTCGACGTCGTCCCGGGAGAAGCCCCAGCCCATCTGGGTCAGGTCGTTGGTGCCGAAGGAGAAGAACTCGGCCGCCTCGGCGATCTGCCCGGCGGTCAGCGCGGCCCGGGGCACCTCGATCATGGTGCCGATCAGCACCTCGACCCCGCTGTCCCCGACCACCTCGACAATGATCTTCTCGGCCTCGGCGCGGACCGTCTCCAACTCCTGCACGGCACCGACCAGCGGCACCATGATCTCCGGCTTGGCCGTCCCACCGCCGCGGGCGCAGGTGACCGCCGCCTCGGCGATGGCCCGGACCTGCATGGCGAACAGGCCGGGAATGACCAGGCCGAGACGAACCCCCCGCAGCCCGAGCATCGGGTTCTCCTCGTGCATCCGCCGGACGGCGGCGAGCAGAGCCTCCTCCTTGGCCACGTCCTCGCCGCGCTCCTGCGCGACCGCGACGTTGACTGCGAGCTGCTCCAGCGGCGGTAGGAACTCGTGCAGCGGCGGGTCGATCAGCCGGACGGTGACCGGCAGGCCGTCCATCTCGCGGAAGATCTCCTCGAAGTCGGCGCGCTGCAACGGCAGCAGCGCCGCCAACGCCTCCTCGCGCTCACCCTCGGCCCGGGCCAGGATGAGTCGCTCTACCAGCTCGCGCCGGTCGCCGAGGAACATGTGCTCGGTGCGGCAGAGGCCGATGCCCTCGGCGCCGAAACGCCGGGCCCGCGCGGCGTCCGCGCCGGTGTCGGCGTTCGTCCGGACCGCGAGCCGCCGCCGGCCGTCGGCGTGCGTCATGATCCGGTGTACGGCCCGGACCAGCGCGTTGTCGATGTGCGCGGGGTCGAGGCTGCCCTCGAAGTACTGCACCACCTCCGACGGCATGACCGGCACCTCACCCAGGTACACCTTGCCGGTGGTGCCGTCGATGGAGACGACGTCGCCCTCGACCACGGTCTGCCCGGCCACGGTGAACCGCTTCGCCGGCACGTTCACCTCGATGTCGTCCGCGCCGGAGACGCAGGTCTTGCCCATTCCCCGGGCCACCACCGCGGCATGGCTGGTCTTACCGCCGCGCGAGGTGAGGATCCCCTTGGCGGCGATCATGCCGGTCAGGTCGTCCGGATTGGTCTCCCGGCGAACCAGGATCACCGACTGACCCTCGGCGGCCAGCTCGACGGCACGGGCGGAGGTGAAGACCACCGTGCCGGAGGCCGCACCCGGCGAGGCGCCGATGCCCGTGGCGACCGGCTGGAACTCGTGGTCGAGCTGGAAGCGGGGAAACATCAGCTGGGCCAGCTGCGCGCCGTTGACCCGGTGCAGCGCCTCGTCCAGGTCGATGAGGCCCTCGTCGACGAGCTGCCCGGCGATGACGAACGCGGCGGCGGCGGTGCGCTTGCCGACCCGCGTCTGCAGCATCCAGAGCTTGCCGCGTTCGATGGTGAACTCGATGTCGCAGAGGTCCTTGTAGTGCTCCTCCAGCCGGGCCATGATGCCGAGCAACTCGTCGTAGGAGGACTTGTCGAGCTGCTCCAACTCCTGCAACGGCACGGTGTTGCGGATGCCCGCGACGACGTCCTCACCCTGGGCGTTGGCCAGGTAGTCGCCGTAGATGCCCTGCGCGCCGCTGGCCGGGTCGCGGGTGAACGCGACGCCGGTGCCGGAGTCCGGGCCGAGGTTGCCGAAGACCATGGTCACCACGTTGACCGCGGTGCCGAGGTCGGCCGGGATCCGCTCCTGGCGGCGGTAGAGCACCGCGCGCTCGGCGTTCCACGACTCGAACACCGCCCCGATGGCCAGGTCGAGCTGTTCGCGGGGCTGCTGCGGGAACTCCCGACCGGTGTGCTTCACAAAGATCTTCTTGTACGCGTCGACCAGCCCGCGCAGGTCGTCGGCGTCCAGGTCGAGGTCGTTGTGGGTGCCCTTGGCACGCTTGGCGTCGTCGAGGGCGTGCTCGAACTCCTCGCCGGGCACCTCGCAGACGGTCTTGCCGAACATCTGGATGAGGCGGCGGTAGGAGTCCCAGGCGAACCGGTCGTTGCCGCCGGCCTGGGCGGAGAGACCGACCACGCTCTGGTCGTTGAGGCCGACGTTGAGGACGGTCTCCATCATGCCGGGCATGGAGAACTTGGCGCCCGAGCGGACCGACACCAGCAGCGGGTCCCGCGGGTCACCGAGGCGCTTGCCCATGGCGCGCTCCAGCGACTCCAGGTGCGCCTCGATCTGACCGGCGAGCCCGTCCGGCTGCCGGCCGGTCGCGAGGTACGCCTGGCAGGCCCCGGTGGTGATGGTGAAGCCGGGGGGCACCGGCAGACCGAGGTTGGTCATCTCGGCGAGGTTCGCGCCCTTACCGCCGAGCAGATCCTTGAGGTCCTTGTTGCCCTCGGAGAAGTCATAGACGTACTTGTGATCGACGGTCTCTTGCGCTGCCACCAGAGCCTCCCACGCGCGCCGGAACTGACACTTAACGAAGGTTCAGTTGCTCTCATACCCCGGGGTGAGCCGCCGGTAATCCGGACGCTGCCGCCGTTCGGTGGGCGAAGGCTAAGCGACCATCGAGTGGACTGGGGTTGTTCGGTGACAATAGGCACAGTCATCACGACTATCCGTGTTCATACCGGTTTTTGGAAACGCTTCCACGCGCACGAATACGCATCCTGACCTGTCGCCGTACGCTTGACGGCAACGCAGTCGGTGAAACTCACTTTTGCCATAACTGACGCGAATACACCCTCCGGAGCCGCCGTCGTGTCGACCACCCCCTCCCCCGGACCCGCCGTTTCCCCCGCGGCCGGGTCCACCGGCCCGATCCCGCTGCCGACCCGCGAACCGGACGCGGCAACGCTGGCCCGGGTGGCCGAGCAGGCGGCCGCCGAGCTTCTCGCCCCGCCGGCGCCGGCCCGTCTGGCCGAGGTCGTGCCCGCCCCGCAGCGGGTCCTGCCGGACCCGTCCGAGGACTGGCTGCTGACGGCCGACGCGGTCATCGTGGCCACCGCCGACGCCCCCGCGCTGGCGGTCGCCGAACGGCTCGGCGAGCTACTGCGCCCGGCTACCGGCTTTCCGCTGCCGGTGACCGGTGTCGCCCGACCGGCGGCGTCCGGCGGTATCGCGCTGGTCCTGACCGACGACGCCGGGCTGGGCACCGAGGGGTACCGCCTCGTCGTGACCCGGGCCGGGGTCACCATCACCGCGGTCACCGCCGCCGGTCTCTTCTACGGCGTCCAGACCCTGCGTCAACTGCTGCCACCGGCAATCGAGAGCCCGGCCCCGGTCGGCGAACACTGGCTGCTGCCCGGCGGCTCGATCACCGACCAGCCGCGTTTCCCGTATCGGGGCGCGATGCTCGACGTGGCGCGACACTTCTTCGCCGTCGAGGACGTCCTGCGGGTCGTCGACCACCTGGCCCGGTACAAGCTCAACCACCTGCACCTGCACCTCACCGACGACCAGGGCTGGCGGATCGCCGTCGACTCCTGGCCACGGCTGGCCACCGTCGGCGGTGCCACCGAGGTCGGTAACGGACCCGGCGGGCACTACACCAAGGCCGACTACCGAAGGATCGTCTCCTACGCCGCCGCCCGGCACATCACCGTGGTTCCGGAGGTCGACCTTCCCGGCCACACCAACGCCGCGCTGGTCGCGTACCCGGAGCTGGCCCCGGACAAGGTCGCGCCGCCGCCGTACACCGACACCGAGGTCGGCTTCAGCTACGTCGACCCGGCCAATGAGCGGACGTACGACTTCATCGCCGACGTCCTGGGTGAGGTGGCCGCGCTCACTCCCGGGCCGTGGCTGCACATCGGCGGCGACGAGGCGTTCAAGGTCAAGGGTGGGGTCTACACCGGTTTCGTCGAGCGGGTGCAACGGCTGGTCGCTCGAACGGGTAGGACCGTCGTCGGCTGGCACCAGCTCGCCCCGGCCGCGCACGCCGAGGGGCGGGTGCTCCAGTGGTGGGGCACGGATGGCGAGGACCCGGCCACCCTCGACGCGGTACAACGGGGCGCCCGGCTGATCCTCTCCCCCGGCAATCACGCCTACCTGGACATGAAGTACGCCCCGGACACCCCGCTCGGTCAGGACTGGGCCGGCCTGATCGACGTGCGACGCGCGTACGAGTGGGATCCCGGTGCACACGTGACGGGCGTCCCCGAGGCGGCCGTGCTCGGCGTGGAAGCCCCGCTCTGGACCGAATCGATCACCTCGCTGGCCGACATCGAGGTCATGCTCCTGCCTAGACTGCCCGCCATCGCGGAGCTTGGCTGGTCGCCCCGGGCGACACACGGCTGGGCCGGGTTCCGCGACCGTCTCGCCGGCCACGGGCCGCGCTGGGCCGCGGCCGGCATCGCGTTCCACCCCGCGCCCGAGATCCCCTGGCCCGTCAACCAGGCCGACGGGACCAGGCCAACACCGCGTCGCATCCCCATCCAGACCGGCCCGAACCGCGCCCACGTGTCACGAACGGACAACCCCTAACAAACGCGCGGTACGCCCGATACGCCAGCACCTGCCTCTGTCCTGCCGTGGGCACGGAGCGGGTGCGGTGGGGTTGGGTGGCGTCGGTGCGCGAAGGTTCGGGCGCGGGGTTCAGATGTCCGGTTTGGGTGGGTCTGGGCGTGTGCTCTGGGCCGTTCGGGCGCGGACGTCCCGTGGTCGAGGCCACCCGCGCGGCGGAATCGGAGGCGGGGCCGGGGCGTTATACCTGGCATACCACCACCGCTCTCCGGCCCGGGTGGTCGAGGCAGCCGCCGGGAACACCCGCCGGGCCGCGTTGGTTACACCCCCGGACGCCCGAGCAGGTCCCCCCGGATCGCCGGGTGCGTCCCGTTGGACTTTTCCCCTGTACGTCCGTGCGGCCGCGCCGCCCCCCGAGGACGCTGCCGTGCATATCCCCCGAGGCAGAGGAGCACGCCATCATGCGTACCGATCTGATTCGTAAGACCGCGCTCACCGCTGCTGGGCTCGCATTCACCGGTGGTGCCATCGCCGGTCCCGTGACCGCCGCCTACGCCGCCTCCGACGCCAAGCCCGCCACCCAGACCCAGACCGACCGCAAGGGCCGTGGGGACCGGGAGCTCAGCGTCCGGTACGAGGCTCAGCCGAACTTCTACTACTGCGGCCCCGCCGCCACCCGTAACGCCCTGAGCGTCCAGGGCAAGAACATCAACGTGGACGACATGGCCAAGGAGATGGGCACCACCGAGGACGGCACCAACAGCATCAACGACATCACCCCGGTCCTGAACAAGGAGACCGGCAAGAAGGACGCGTACCACAGCGTGGAGATCAGCAGCGCGTCGGCCGACGACAAGCAGACCGGCAAGCTGAGCGGCGACATCGTCCGCACGGTCGACGACGGTCGTGCCGTGGTCGCGAACATCGCCGGCACCACCACCGACGTCGATGGCGGCGTCCACTCCTTCGAGGGTGGCCACTACATCAGCGTCGTGGGCTACCGTGACGGCGGCGAGACGGTGAAGATCGCCGACTCCGCCGACCCGAACATGGCCTCCTACTGGATCAGCGTGGACCACCTGGCCGACTGGATCGCCACCCGCGGTTACTCCGCCTCCTGACCCGCATCAAGCACCACGAAGGGCCGACCCCACGGGGTCGGCCCTTCGCCATGCCTGAAGAGCCACGCGGTACCCGGTCCGTGTCGAACCCGAGCCGGGTCGGGCCGAACGGCTCCGGGTAGGACGAATTGTGCCGGGCCAAGCCAAGGCCAAGCCAGGCCGGGTGGGACCGGGCGGTGCCAGGCCAGGCCGGGTGGGACCGGGCGGTGCCAGGCCAGGCCGGGTGGGACCGGGCGGTGCCAGGCCAGGCCGGACCGGGCAGTGCGGGGTGGGCGCATGCCTCGCCGCCCCTTTGGAGCTGATGTCGTAAACGAGTCGGTGCAGCGCCGCAGCCGGCCGGCCGGCCGACCGGCCGGCCGGCCGGCCGGCCGGCCGCGGAAGGGTTCGGCCCGCGAGAGAGTCCGGCCCGTGAAAGGGCCCGGCCGCGAACAGGTCCGGTCGGGGACAGGTCCGGTCGGGGACAGGTCCGGTCGGGGACAGGTCCGGTCGGGGACAGGTCCGGCCCGCCGACACCCGCCCACGATTCGTTTACGACATCAGCTCCAAAGCGTGCCAACCTTGCTGCCCGCACCGGAGACCGAGGAGGACGACTCCCCTGGTGGGAGCCGGCGCAGGTTCCGTCTGTCGGTTCGCGACGCGGCGCGACGGCGCTCGACAGGCACCACAGGTGCCGCAGCCGATCGCGTGGTGCCTGGCGAGGGGTCAGCCGCCGGAGTCGTCCATCTCCGCGCCCTCGGGGACGACGTCGTCGTCGCGGCTGGCCAGCCAGCCGTCCGGCAGGGAGACCTTGCCCGGAGAGTTCGTACGGCCGCGCGGTTGGCCCAGGGTGGCCTCCGGGAACGGCTCCGCCGGGTCGAGCTTGCCGAGCAGATCGTCGAGTTGAGCCAGGCTCTCGATCATCGCCAGCGAGCGGCGCAGCTCGCCGCCGACCGGAAAGCCCTTGAGATACCAGGCGACGTGCTTGCGGAAGTCGGTGCAGCCATCCCGCTCACCGCGTGCCGGGTTACGTGCGCCCGCCACGAACTGGTCGACCAGCAACTCGGCGTGCCGACGCATGGCCACCGCCACCTCGCCGAGCGTGGGCAGCCGCCGCTCCGACCGACCGTTGAAGGCGGCCTCCAGGTCGGCGAAGAGCCACGGCCGGCCCAGGCAGCCACGGCCGACCACCACGCCGTCGACCCCGGTGTGCGCCACCATCCGCAGCGCGTCGTCGGCCTCCCAGATGTCGCCGTTACCGAGCACCGGCACGTCGAGGGCCTGCTTGAGGGTGGCGATGGCGTCCCAGTCGGCGGTGCCCGAGTAGCGCTGCGCGGCCGTCCGCCCGTGCAGGGCCACCGTGGCCACGCCGGCGTCCTGGGCGGCGAGCCCGGCTTCGACGTACGTCAGGTGGTCGTCGTCGATGCCCTTGCGCATCTTCACGGTGACCGGCACCCCGGCCGGTGCCGCGGCGTCGACCGCGGCCCGCACCAGCCGGGCGAAGAGCCGGCGTCGCCACGGCAACGCCGCGCCGCCGCCACGCCGGGTCACCTTGGGCACCGGGCAGCCGAAGTTGAGGTCGATGTGATCGGCCAGGTCGCGCTCGACGACGATCCGCACGGCCGCGGCGGTGATCTCCGGATCGGTGCCGTAGAGCTGGAGGCTGCGCGGCTTCTCGTCCTCACCGAACCTGATCATGTGCAGCGTCTTCGGGTTCCGTTCGACCAGGGCCCGGGTGGTGATCATCTCGCAGACGTAGATGCCGCCGCCCTGCTCCCGGCAGAGCCGGCGGAACCCGACGTTGGTGATCCCGGCCATCGGCGCGAGCACCACCGGCGGCCACACCTGGTACGGCCCGAGAGTCAACGGACGCAGCGCAGGCACGGGCGAGGCAGTCACCGGACAAGTGTACGGGGCCCCGACCGACGCTCTCCGCGTCGGCCGAGGCCCCGTGCGCAGCGTCTCAGCAGCCGGGGAGGCGTTCGATCAGATAGCGCTCGACCTGGTCCAGGGGGACGCGCTCCTGGACCATGGTGTCACGGTTGCGCACCGTCACGGCGTTGTCGTCCAACGTGTCGAAGTCGACAGTCACGCAGAACGGGGTGCCGATCTCGTCCTGCCGGCGGTAGCGGCGGCCGATCGCCTGCGAGTCGTCGAACTCGACGACCCAGCGCTTGCGCAGCAGAGTCGCGAGGTCCTTGGCCTTCGGCGACAGCGCCTCGTTGCGGGACAGCGGCAGCACCGCCACCTTGACCGGGGCGAGTCGCGGGTCGAACCGCATCACGGTCCGCTTGTCCACGCCGCCCTTGGTGTTCGGGGCCTCGTCCTCGTCGTACGCCTCGAGCAGGAAGGCGAGCACCGCGCGGGTCAGACCCGCGGCCGGCTCGATGACGTACGGCATCCAGCGCTCGCTCTTGGTCTGGTCGAAGTACGACAGGTCGACGCCGGAGTGCTTGCTGTGCGTGGAGAGGTCGAAGTCGGTGCGGTTGGCGACACCCTCCAGCTCGGCGAACTCGGTGCCGCCGAACTGGAAGCGGTACTCAATGTCCACCGTCCGCTTCGAGTAGTGCGAGAGCTTGTCCTTGGGGTGCTCGAAGAGGCGCAGATTGTCTGCCGACAGGCCGAGGTCGAGGTACCAGTTCCAGCGCTCCTGGAGCCAGTAGTCGTGCCACTGCTCGTCGGTGCCCGGCTCGACGAAGAACTCCATCTCCATCTGCTCGAACTCGCGGGTCCGGAAGATGAAGTTACCCGGGGTGATCTCGTTGCGGAACGACTTGCCGGTCTGCGCGATGCCGAAGGGCGGCTTCTTGCGGGCGACCGTCTCGACGTTCTTGTAGTTCACGAAGATGCCCTGCGCGGTCTCCGGCCGCAGATAGTGCAGCCCCTCGTCGCTCTCCACCGGGCCGAGGTAGGTCTTCATGAGGCCGTTGAACATCTTCGGCTCGGTGAAGGTGCCCTTGTTGCCGCAGTTGGGGCAGTTCAGCTCGGCGAGCGAGGTCAACGGCCTGCCGTGCTTCTCGGCGTACGCCTCTTCGAGGTGGTCGGCCCGGAAACGCTTGTGGCAGAACTGGCACTCGGTGAGCGGGTCGACGAACTCGGCGATGTGGCCGGACGCCTCCCACACCTTGCGGGCCAGGATGACGGCGGAGTCGAGGCCGACCACGTCGTCGCGCTGCTGGACCATGGTCTTCCACCACTGCCGGCGGACGTTCTCCTTCAGCTCCACGCCGAGCGGACCGTAGTCCCACGCCGATCGGGTGCCTCCATAGATCTCGCTGGAGGGGAAGACGAAGCCTCGGCGCTTGGCGAGGCTGACGACGGCGTCGATACGGTCGGCTGGCATGTTTCCTCCTACGCCGGCTGGCGGTCGGCGGGGGCGAGTTGTGGATGGAACGGTCGGTTCGGGACAACGGTACGACCACCGCCGCCCCGAGCCCAGCAGAATACCGGTGGCGGGTCAGCTCACCCCGCAGACCTCCACGCCCCCGGTCTGGCCGTCCTGCTCCAGGCTGACCTGCTGCTGCTCCCGGTCGCCACCGTCGAGGGTCACGTCGACCGGCACGCTCAGGGTGGTGGTGTCCACCTCACCCAGCCGGAATGCGGTGACCTGCGGCTCGGCGGCTGCCCGCCGTTCGAACTCGGGGCGGGACTCGCGCCGCTGCGCGTCGTCGCAGAGCTGCTCGTAGGCCCGCCCGTAGTTCCGCTCGACCAACGCCTGGTAGTAGTCGCTGGTCACGGTGCGGGCCTGTTCCCGGATCGCCTGGACACCGCTGACGGCCAGGCCGACCACGGCCGCGCCGCCTCCGCCACAGCAGAGCAGCACGGCGAGCGCGCCGACGCCGAGGCCGATCCAGAGCCGGGTCCGGCGGCCCTCGGTGGGCGGCGCGGCGAACGGCGGAGCCACACCGGGACCGGGCGGCGGGGCGGGTGCGGTCATAGGAGCAGGGTAGTGCCCGACGGCTCAGCGGTAAGGACCAGCAGCCCGATCACTCTCGGCGACGACGACGGCCCCGCCGGGCGCCGCATTGGCCAGGGCCTCGTACGCGGACGGCTCGTCGACCGACTCGGCGAGCAACGGCACGGCGCTCACCTTCACCTCGAAGGCGCCCAGCGCCCGGCGGTAGGTGCCGACCGACTCCCACTCGGTGACCAGGGACCAGTACCGGGGGTCGTCGAGGGCACGGACCAGCTGGCCGCGCAGGTAGCCGGGTCGGGCGGCCAGCGCGGTGAGGGCGGCGTGTGCCCGCTCGGTGAAGTCCTCGGCGACATCGACGTCGACCACGAACCGGTTGGTCACCAGCACCGGGGGTTCCTCCTCGTAGAGTCTGTGGGATGCAGCGTACGCAGCGCCCTCTGCTGGCTCGGTTGGCCGGGGCGAACCCGACATCGGTGTTCCTGCTCACCCTGGTGGTGGTGCTGGTCGCGTTCTTCACGCCCGGGGTGATCGGTGGGCTGCTGACGCTCGCCGTCGCCGCCTGCCTGATCGCACTGTTGGCCACCACCTGGCCGGTTCAGGCGACGCAGACCCGGCTGATCCGGCTGCTGATGCTGACCCTGCTGGTGGCAGTGGGTCTGGCGAAGCTGCTCTGACATGCACTCATGCGTTTTTGACAATCATTGTCGTTCCCACGGACAGTTGAGGGCATGACCAACCGCACCACGTCCCGCGTTCTGGCCGCCGCCACCGCTCTGCTCGCCCTGAGCGCCGCAGCCGGCTGCTCCACCGGAGGCGCCACCGGCGCAGACCCCCAGCGGGTCGACGTGGTGGCGGCGTTCTACCCGCTCCAGTTCCTCGCCGAGCGGATCGGCGGCGACGCGGTCCGGGTCACCAACCTCGCCAAGCCCGGCGCCGAGCCACACGACCTGGAGCTCAGCCCGAACCAGGTCGGTCAGGTCAGCGACTCCGAGTTGATCGTCTACCTCAAGGGTTTCCAGCCGGCGGTGGACGACGCCGTCGCGCAGGGCGGTGGCGACCGGGCGTTCGACGTGACCGACGTGCAGCCGCTGCTGGCCGCGACCGCCGGCGGGCACAACCACGAGGGCGAGGAGGGGCACGGCGAGGAGCACGACGGCGCCAAGGACCCGCACGTCTGGCTCGACCCGACGCGCCTGGCCGGCATCGGCGACCAGCTCGCCCAACGGCTCGGCAAGGCCGACCCGGACCACGCTGCCGACTACACCGCCCGCTCCGCGGCGCTGCGCGCCGACCTGACGAGCCTGGACGACGAGTTCACGCAGGGCCTGCGGACCTGCCAGCGACGGGAGATCGTGACCAGCCACGCCGCGTTCGGCTACCTTGCCGACCGGTACCACCTCGAGCAGGTCGGCATCACCGGGTTGAGCCCGGACGTCGAACCCTCCCCGCAGCGGCTCGCGCAGGTGATCGAGGAGGCGAAGGAGCACGACGCCACCACGATCTTCTTCGAGACGCTGGTCAGCCCGAAGGTCGCCGAGACCATCGCCGGTCACGTGAACGCCAGGACCGTGGTGCTGGACCCGATCGAAGGGCTCGCCGGCGGCAGCGGCACGGACTACCTTTCGGTGATGCGTACCAACCTGCAGACCCTGCGGACGGCGTTGAGCTGTTCGTGAACGCACCTGTCATCACCGTCGCGCACGGTGCGGTCGGCTACGACGGCCGGCCCGTGCTCCGGGACGTCTCGCTCAGCGTGACCGCCGGGGAGGTGGTCGCGGTGCTCGGCGCCAACGGCTCCGGCAAGTCGACGCTGATCCGCGCCGTGCTCGGGCTGGTGCCGCTCAGCGCCGGGACGGTCGCCCTGTTCGACCGGCCGTTGCGCCGGTTCCGCCAGTGGGAACGCATCGGGTACGTCCCGCAGCGCCTGGGCGCGGGCGGCGGCGTGCCGGCCACCGTCCGCGAGGTGGTGGCCTCCGGCCGGCTGGCCCGACGCGGGGTGCTCCGCCCACCGGGTGCGGCAGACCGGGCCGCCGTCGACGCCGCGCTGCGCTCGGTCGGGCTCGCCGACCGGGCCGCCGACCCGGTCGCCACCCTCTCCGGTGGCCAACAGCAGCGCACCCTGATCGCCCGGGCACTGGCCGGCAGGCCCGACCTGCTGGTCCTCGACGAGCCGACCGCCGGGGTGGACGCGGCCAGCCAGGAGGCGTTCGCCGGCGCGCTGGGCGACTTCGTCGCCGACGGCGGCACGGTGCTGCTGGTGGCACACGAGCTGGGCCCGCTGCGTCCGGTGATCAGCCGGGCTGTCGTCGTACACCAGGGTGGTATCTGTCACGACGGCGCGGTGCCGGACCCGGCCGGCCATCACGCGGAGCCCGACCACGACCACGTGCACCCGCACGGTCCCGACGAGCCCGCCGGGCTGTGGAGCAGCTGAGCATGGAACTCTTCCAGTACCCCTACATGCAGCGTGCCCTGATCGGCGCGCTGGTGATCGGCCTGGCCGCGCCGGCGCTCGGCATCTATCTGGTGCAGCGTCGGCTGGCGTTGATCGGCGACGGTGTCGGGCACGTGGCGTTGACCGGCGTCGGCGCCGGCCTGCTGCTCAACCGCTCACCGGTGCTGGTGGCGGTGATCGTCGCCACCCTCGGCGCGATCGCCATCGAACTGGTCCGCGCCCGCGGGCGTACCTCCGGCGACCTGGCCCTGGCCCTGCTCTTCTACGGCGGAATCGCCGGCGGGGTGCTGCTGGTCGGCCTCTCCGACGCGACAAGCGCGAACCTCAACGCCTACCTGTTCGGGTCGCTGACCACCATCTCGCCCGGCGACCTGACCACCATCGGGGTGCTCGGCGCGGCGATCCTGGTCACGATGATCGCGTTGCGGCCGGCGCTCTTCGCGGTCAGCCACGACGAGGAGTACGCCCGTGTCTCCGGCCTGCCGGTACGCACGCTGAACCTGCTGATCGCGGTCGCCACCGCAGTCACCGTGACCATCGCCATGCGGGCCGTCGGGGTGCTGCTGATCAGTGCGTTGATGGTGGTGCCGGTGGCCACCGCCCAGCAGGTCACCCGGGGCTTCCGGAGCACGATGACCGCCGCGATGGCGCTGGGGTTCTTCGCCGCCGGCACCGGAGTCTGGGTGGCGGCGACGGCGGACACCGCACCGGGCGCCTCGGTGGTGCTGGTGGCGATCGCGTCCTTCCTGGTGGTGGCCGTGGGCGGCGGCATCTGGCGGGGGTTGCGCCGCCGGGCGACCCCGACCGCCGCGGTGGCCTCGGAACCGCACGAGGTCGTGCTGCGGTGAACCTCGTCAGCCGAATGTCGGCGGTATTGGTTATCGTTGCAGGGTGACCAGCGCAACGGGCTATGAGGGGTTCGACGGGGCCGGCGAGTTGCTGCGCGCCCTGTCGGCGCCCATCCGGCTGGCCATCGTCAGCGAGCTGGCCGACGGCGAGCGGTGCGTGCACGAGCTGGTGGAGAAGCTCGGCGCCGCCCAACCGCTGGTCTCCCAGCACCTGCGCGTGCTGCGCGGTGCGGGCGTGGTGCGGGGCTCCCGCCGAGGTCGGGAGATCGCGTACAGCCTGGTCGACGAGCACGTGGCGCACATCGTGGCGGACGCGGTCAGCCACGCCGGGGAGGGATCATGAGCGAGAGTGGCACCGCGGTGCGCAACACCCGGCAGCGGTCGGCGGTGAGCGCCCTGCTGGCCGAGATGGAAGGCTTCCACAGCGCACAGGAGCTGCACGCGATGCTCCGCCAGCGCGGCGAGCGGGTCGGCCTGACGACGGTCTACCGCACCCTCCAGGGGTTGGCCGACACCGGTGAGATCGACGTGATGCGCCCACCGGGTGGCGAGCACCTCTACCGCCGGTGCAGCGATGGGCACCACCACCACCTGGTCTGCCGGGCCTGCGGGAGCACCGTCGAGGTGGCGGGGCCGGCGGTGGAGAGTTGGGCCGAGCGGGTCGCCGCGCAGCACGGCTACGCCGATGTCAGCCACACGTTGGAGATCTTCGGCACCTGCCCGGCCTGCGCCCGCTGACCACGCCGCCGGTCGCGTCCGGGCCGCTGGTCGGCCAGCAGGCAGCAACATCCGGGCCGTTCGTGGCACGCTGTCCGGCGTGAAGATCTACGCCGATCGGTTTCCGACCGCCGCCCGTCAGTTGATCACCGACCTGCTCGTCGTCGCCTGGGTGTACGTCGCGATCCGCGGCGCGCTGTGGCTGCACGACCTCGTGCAGAAACTCGCCGTACCCGGGCAGAAGTTGGAGGGTGCCGGCAGTGGCCTCGCCGACAACCTGGCCGACGCCGGTGGCAAGGTCCGCCGGGTGCCTCTGGTCGGCGACGACCTGACCGCGCCCTTCCAGCGGGCCGCCGACGCCGCCCGAGGGCTCGCCGACGCCGGCCGAGACCAGCAGCACCTGGTCGACCAGCTCGCCCTCGCCCTCACCATCGCGGTGCTGATCTTCCCGCTCGGCCTGGTGCTGTTCGGCTGGCTACCGCTGCGGCTGCGCTGGATGCGTCGGGCCGGATCCGCCGCGAAGCTGGCCGCCGGGCCGGCCGGCCGGGACCTGCTCGCCCTGCGCGCGCTGGCCACCCAGCCGCTGGGCCGGCTCACCCGGATCGCGCCCGACGTGGCCGAGGCGTGGCGGCGCGGCGACGACGACACGGTCGACGCCCTGGCCGCACTGGAGCTGCGCCAACTCGGCCTGCGCGGCCGGGGCCGCTAAGGTCTTCGGGTGTTCTACTTCCTGATCGTCATCGCGGTCCTGCTACTCGGCTACGCCGCGGTCCTGGTCTCCTTCGTCCGCCGGGGAAGGAAGATCCCGCCTGCGGCCTATCTGGGCCTGGCGGTGCTCAACGGCCTGATCCTGGCCGGCATCCTGGCCTGGGCGGTCGCGCGCTGACCTGCGCCGCGCCCCGCCCGTGATCGCGCTCGATCCTGGTTGTGGCGGCATCGCGCA
The DNA here is from genome assembly GCF_046549295.1 of Micromonospora sp. 067-2. Taxonomy (NCBI): domain Bacteria; kingdom Bacillati; phylum Actinomycetota; class Actinomycetes; order Micromonosporales; family Micromonosporaceae; genus Micromonospora; species Micromonospora sp. 067-2. The sequence goes on from NZ_JAJPWB010000004.1 coordinate 547,143, forward strand.
CCCGTGATCGCGCTCGATCCTGGTTGTAGCGGCGTCGCGCACCCGTGATCGCGCTCGATCCTGGTTGTAGCGGCATCGCGCACTGACGGAGGGCACTACTTCCAGGATCGAGCGCGATCTTCCGGGTGCGGCCTGCTCGGGGCGCGGCCTACCGCCTCGGCGGGATGCGGCGCCGGACGTCCTCGGCGGTGGACGGGCCGGGCGACCAGGGGGCGACCCAGGGCAGCTCGTCGGACGGGGTGATGACGCCCTCCTCCAGGCCGGCGTAGCGGCCGGCGAGGATCCGTTTCGCGGCGGCGGTGTCGACCGAGTCGGTGTTGTCCCAGAGTGCGCCGAAGAGCGCGTCCACCCGCACCCGGGCCTGCCGGCAGAACAGGTCGGCCAGCTCGATGTTCTCCGGACGGCTGGCCCGTTCGGCGGTGGCCCGGACGCACACCGCCGACATCGCGAACAACTCGGCGCCGATGTCCACCACACGGCCGAGGAACGCCTGTTTGCGCTCCATCTTTCCCTGCCAGCGGGACATCGCGTAGAACGTCGACCGGGCCAGCTTGCGTGACGACCGCTCCACCTGCCGCAGGTGTACTGCCAGCGGCCCGTACTCGGCGTACGCCGAAGGGCTCTGACCTCGACCGACGGCCAGGGTGGGTAGCCACTTCGCGTAGAACGCACCGGCGCGGGCGCCGGCGCGGGCCTTGCGGCCGAGCCCCGCCTCCGGGTCGATGATGTCGCCGGCGACCGACAGGTGGGCGTCGACCGCCTCCCGGGCGATCAGCAGATGCATGATCTCGGTGGAGCCCTCGAAGATCCGGTTGATCCGCAGGTCGCGCAGCATCTGCTCGACGGCGGCGGGGCGTTCGCCGCGGGCGGCCAACGAGTCGGCCGTCTCGTAGCCGCGCCCACCCCGGATCTGGATCAGCTCGTCGGCGATCTTCCAGGCCATCTCGCTGGCGTACAGCTTGACCAGCGCCGCCTCGATCCGGATGTCGTTGCGGTCGTCGTCGGCGACCAGGCAGCACAGGTCGAGCATGGTCTCCATGCCGTACGTGGTGGCGGCGATGAAGGACAGCTTCTGGGCGACCGCCTCGTGCTCACCGACCGGCCGGCCCCACTGCACCCGGTCGGCGGCCCAACCGCGGGCCACGTTCAGCGCCCACTTACCGGCGCCCACGCACATCGCCGGCAGCGAGAGCCGGCCGGTGTTTAGCGTGGTCAGAGCGATCTTGAGCCCCTTGCCCTCACCGCCGATGACGTTCTCGGCGGGCACGAACACGTCGTGGAACCGGGTGAGGCTGTTCTCCAGGCCGCGCAGGCCGATGAACTCGTTGCGCCGCTCGACGGTGATGCCCGCGCTGTCGCCCTCCACCACGAACGCCGTGATGCCGCCGCGCCGTCCCTCGGCGGCCGGCACCCGGGCCATCACCACCAGCAGGGTGGCCACGATGCCGTTGGTTGCCCAGAGCTTCACGCCGTTGAGCCGGTAACCGGTGCCGTCCTCGGTCGGCTCGGCGATGGTCCCCAGCCGGGCCGGGTCGGAGCCGACATCCGGCTCGGTGAGCAGGAACGCGGAGACCTCACCGGCGGCGAGCCGGGGCAGGAAGCGCTGCTTCTGCTCGGCGGTGCCGAACATCTTCAGCGGCTGCGGCACCCCGATCGACTGGTGTGCCGAGAGCAGCGCGCCGATGGCCGGGCTGACCGAGCCGGCCAGCATCAGTGCGCGGCAGTAGTGCAGGTTGCTCAGCCCGAGCCCGCCGTACTTCCGGTCGATCTTCATGCCGAACGCGCCGAGGTCGGCCAGCCCCTGGAACACCGAGTCCGGAATGGACGCGTCGCGTTCGATGGCCGCGCCGTCCACCTCGGAGGTGAGGAAGGCACGGAACCGCCCGAGGAACTCGTCGGCGCGGGCCACGTCGTCCGGATCGGGTTGGGGCCACGGGTCGATCAGGTCGAGCCGGAACCGGCCGAGGAACAACTCCTTGCCGAAGCTGGGCCGGTCCCAGGTGGACTCGCGGGCGGCCTCGGCGACCTGCCGGGCCTCCTTCTCGGTGACCTGCCCGGCCTCCGCCGGCAATGGCGCCGCGGCACCGGCCGTGTGAGGGGTGGTCCCGGAATCGGGGCCGTCCGGTGCTGGTCGGCCGTCCTGCGTCGTGGTCACGACTGCCCCCTCGAACCTCGGTGCGGCTGCGTCGGCATACGCCCTCAACGCCACGCTACCCCCGGTTGTTACCCAGGGGTAGCGCTGCGTGAAGATCGGCTTCTGCCCACCCGCCCCGATCAGCGGCCAGTGGTCACGTCCGGGTCGTCGTCCTCGTCGTCGATGTCGTCCTCACCCCAGTTGCGCCTGGCGAACGGCAGGATCATCCAGAACGTGAGGAACCAGAGGCCGGTCAGCGCGCTGAGCACGAAGGCGATCGGCCGGTCCAGCACGAAGTCGGTGATCAGCAGCACCGCGCTGACCATGGCGATCAGCATGAAGGCGAGGCCACCGGTGGCCATCCGGTGGGCGAACCGCACCAGCTCCGGCTTGCGCCCCTGCCGAAACAGCGCCCGGTGGAACGCCACCGGCGAGATGATCAATGCGGTGGCGGCGGCCGCGGCGAGCAGCGCGACGATGTAGACATCCCGCTGAAACTCGGTGGTCCGGGTGAAGCCGTTGCTGAACGGCAGGGTGAGCAGGAAGGCGAAGAGGATCTGCACGCCGGTCTGGGCGACCCGCAACTCCTGCAACAGGTCGGCGAAGTTGCGCTGCCAACGCTGCTTCTCGGTCTCCTTCGACACGTGCTACCTCCGGTCAGACGGTACTGCCGGCGGATCCTGACCGCCGGCAGCAACGCCAATGCCCCACCCGGCCGAGCGTGAAACAGGTTCACGACACCTCCCGGACACCGCCAGGTCGCCCGCCGTTCACCCGTAAATGGCGGGGTTGGTGTCAGGAGCCGCGCCGGAGGCGGCCCGCGTACCGGGCCTCCAGCGCCGTGTTGTGCGCGTCGCCGTCCGGGATGTTCGCCGACAGGTAGACCGGCGGCCGCTCCCCCGCCGCCAGCAGCCGGGCCACCACCTCCACGGTGACCTGCTGGGCCAGCAGCGCCGCGGTGATCGAGGAGACCGCACCGACGGCGCCTCCACCGGGCAACGGCAGCGTCGCGTCGCCGTATGGAGCGCCGTTGTCGAGCACCACGTCGGCGAGGTCGGCGAGCTTGCGCCCGGACGGGTGCCGGGAGGTCATCGCGCCGGAGTGCTGTGCGGAGGTGATCGCCACCAGCCCGTGGCCGCGTTCCTTGACCAGCGTGGCGAACTCCACCATCGCGCCGTTGACCCCGGAGTTCGAGGCGAGCACGAACACGTCGGCGGGCCGGACCGGGGCCAGTTCGTAGAGCCGGTGCGCCACCGCCGGGTCCCGCTCCAGCAGAGGACCGAGCCGGTCGGCCGGCTCCCCACCGAGCAGCACCAGGTCGCGCAGGGCGATCCGGTTGGTCGGCACCAGGCCACCGGCCCGGCCGGCGATCTCCATGGCGAGGGCCTCCGAGTGCCCGGTACCGAACGCGTGCACCACGCCGTCGGCAAGGACGGCGTCGGCGACCAGGTCGGCGGCCCGCCCCACCGCCGCCCGCTGGCTGGCCGCCACCCGGCCGATCGTCGCGGTCACCACGGCCAGGTAGTCCTCGGCGCTCACCGTCATGTGTCCTCCGTCGTCCGGCTGCGGGCCAGCCACTGCACGGCGAAGTCGACCGCGGCCCGCTGGCGCATCAACCTGCCCGTCCCTGCGCCGACCGGTCCGACACGGACCGCCCCGGTGGCCTCCAGGTCCAGGCCCAACACGCCGAAGTCGGTCTCGTCGAGCCGTACCTCCTGCCACCACACCCACTCGCGGCCGCCGTCGGCGGTGCGCACCGCAGCGCCCACCTGCTCCCGGGGCGGAGCCGACCGGCGGTACTCGGCCAGGTGCAGGGACGTGTTCACGCCGTGGCCCACACCGAGCAGCAGCACGTCGGCGTCCAGCTCGTAGAGCCGGGCCAGTGGCGAGCCCTCACCGAGCATGTCGACCCGGGCGTGGCCGGCCACCACCTGCTCGGCTGCCGGCCCGAGCGCGGCGAACGACACCTGCGGATGCGAGCTGCGCAGCGCTCCGGGCCAGCAGCGGACCGTCTCGGCGAGCACACCCATGTACCGACTCGGTGTGACCGCCGGGTCGAAGCCCGGCATCTCGGCACGGATCAGCGGCCACCAGTCCACCGGCACCGGCGGGTTGCGCCACTGGGCGGGGTCGCTGTTGTCCGGCGTGTGGGTGGGCACCACGATCGTGCCGTCCGGCCCGACAGCGTCCCGCAGCGCGAGCGCCACCGCCTGCGGCCCGCCGCACACGAAGCCCAGCGGACGCAACGCCGCGTGCACCAGCAGCGTCCCGCCGGGGCGTACGCCCAGCAGTCGCAGCTGTGCGGCGAGCGCCCGCCGGGTGCCCGGCGCGCTGGCGTCCGTCGTCACGGTGGCCCCTCCCTGCCCGACGCGGCTCAGGCCGAGCCGGCGACCCGGGCCAGGATCGCCTCGGCCAGCGGGCCTGGCGCGGCGTCCGGGATCCAGTGACTCACCCCGCGCAGCTCGATGAGGCGGTAATCCCCGGTGACGTTCGCGGCGCACGCCTCGGCGGCGGTTCGGCCGATGGCGATGTCGCGGTCGCTCCACACGTACGTGGTGGGTACGGCGACCGGGCCGACGCCGGCCAGGTCGGCGCGGGACATCGCCCGGTACCAGTTCAGTGCGGCGGTGAGGGCTCCCGGCTCGCGCATCGGGTCGGCGTAACGGTTCACCCGCGACGCGTCGCCCACCCCGCCGAGCAGTTTGCGCAGCGCGGTCGCGTTCAACGCCAGCAGCACCTTTTCCGCCTTGTCCGGTTTGCGGAACAGCGCGATGTACGACGAGCGGGCCTTCTGCTGGCCGTCGGTGGCCAGAGCGTGCGCCATGGCCGCCGGATGGGGCACGGACACCGCCGTCAGCGTACGGACCCGCTCGGGGTGCCGGGCGGCCACCGCCCAGGCCACGATGGCGCCCCAGTCGTGGCCGACCAGGTGGACGGCGTCCAAACCCAGTGCGTCGAGTACGGCCACCACGTCGGCGACCAGCTCGGGTATCCGGTAGTCGGCGACCGCCGCCGTTCGGGCGCCCGGCGAGTAGCCCCGCTGGTCCAGCGCGTACGTGCGCAGCCCGGCGGCGTGCAGCACCGGGGCGACCTCGTCCCACTCGCCGGAGTGTTGGGGGAAGCCGTGCAGCAGCAGGACGGGCGCGCCGCCCGACGGACCACCGGTGTGCACCTCGAACGTGAGACCTCGCGCGTCGATCCGCATGATCGTGAGCCTACCCAGCCGCGCGGAGGTCGGGCCGTACGCGGAGGTGACGGTCGCCCTGCTGGGCCGGCACCCCTCGTCGGTGCTAGCGTCAGCGAGACAACTTCATATCCGACAGGGGAGCGCACAGCGCTGAGAGTGCGGGCACGCCCGCAGACCCTCGAACCTGATCTGGGTAATGCCAGCGCAGGGAGTTCGGTCGACCTCCAGCCGCGCCGTGGGTCCGGTGCCACCGGACGCGCGGCGTGCGTCTTCTCCTGGTTCTCTTTCCTGAACTGGGAGCATCGACATGAATCACAGCGACACCAATCGCTGGCGTACCGTCGACATCGTGGTCGCCTCGGTGATCGCCGTCGCCTTCGGCGTCATCTTCTGGGCCTGGGGCCTGGTCTGGAGCGCCACCGAGGGGGCGTTCGCCTTCTTCCCGCCGGCGCAGACCCTGCTCTACGGCGTCTGGCTGATGCCGGCCGTGCTCGGCGGCCTCGTCATCCGCAAGCCCGGCGCAGCGCTCTACTGCGAGACGGTGGCCGCGGTCCTCTCCGCGCTGCTGGGTAGCCAGTGGGCCGGCACGGTGATCCCGCAGGGCATCGTGCAGGGTATCGGCGCCGAGCTGGCCTTCGCCGCCTTCCGGTACCGCTCGTTCCGGCTGCCGACCGCGGTGCTGGCCGGTGCGCTGACCGGCGTGAGCGCCGCCCTGTTCGACTTCTTCGTCTGGAACGCCGACTACGCGCTCGGCGACTACCGGATCCCGTACGCGCTGCTGACCGTCGTCAGCGCCACGGTCATCGCCGGCGTCGGCGGCTGGCTGCTCACCCGCGCCCTGGCCAACACCGGCGTCCTGGACCGCTTCCCGGTAGCCCGCGACCGCGCCCCCATCTGACCCGCGCCGCGCCGCGCCCACCCTCGTTGATCATGAGGTTGGCGGTGGAATGGATCTCTGGAACCCCCGCCAACCTCATGATCGATCGGCGGGGCCGGGGCAGGGAACGGGGCAGGGCAGGGGACGGACGGCTGGGGGTGTGGGGTGAGCGGGGTATCGCTGCGGGGGTTCGGGTGGCGGCACGCCGGGCGGAAACGCTGGGCGGTGCGCGGGGTCGACCTGCGGGTCGAGGCCGGCGAGCGGTTGCTGCTGCTCGGGCCCTCCGGCGCCGGCAAGAGCACCCTGCTCAGTGCCGTGGCCGGGCTGCTGCCCGAGGACTCCGGCGAGCAGGAGGGCACCGTCGAGATCGACGGGCTCGACCCGCGCAAGGGGCGGGAACGGGTCGGCATCGTCTTCCAGGACCCGGAGACCCAGCTGGTGATGGCCCGCTGCGGTGACGACGTCGCGTTCGGGCTGGAGAACCGGGGGGTACCGGCCGGCGAGATCTGGCCCCGGGTGGACGAGGCGCTACGTCGGGTCGGTTTTCCGTACTCCCGGGACCGGAGCACCGCCGCGCTCTCCGGCGGGGAGCAGCAACGTCTCGCGCTGGCCGGCGCGCTGGCGCTGCGCCCCGGCCTGCTGCTGCTCGACGAGCCGACCGCCAACCTGGACCCGGCCGGCGCCGATCTGGTCCGCCGAGCGGTGGCCGGCGCGCTGGACACCGACACCACGCTCATCCTCGTCGAACACCGGGTAGCCGAGGCACTGCCGCTGGTCGACCGCGTCGTCGTCCTGGAGCCCGGCGGCGGGGTCCGCGCGGACGGCCCGCCGCAGGCGGTCTTCGCCAGGCACGGTGCCGCCCTCGCCGCCGAGGGCGTCTGGGTGCCGGGTCACTCCATCGCCCCCCGGCCCGCGACCGCCGCAGCCGGCGACCTGTTGCTCACCGCCGACCGGCTCGGCCTGCCGCCCCGGCTGGGCCCCACCGACCTGGGGGTACGCGCCGGAGAGGCACTCGCGGTACGCGGGCCCAACGGCGCTGGCAAGTCGACCCTGGCACTGCTGCTCGGCGGCCTGCTGCGGCCGCTGGCCGGGCGGGTCACCGCGTCCGCCGAGCTGGCCGGGTCAGATCATCACACTCCCCCGCACCGGTGGCGGGCACCCGCGCTCGCCCGCCGCATCGGTTCGGTCTTCCAGGACCCGGAGCACCAGTTCGTCACCAGCACCGTCTTCGACGAGTTGGCGCTCGGCCCGCGCCGGACCGGCCAACCCGAGACCGCCGTCACGCAGACCGTGACCGGGTTGCTGGACCGGCTACGGCTGGCCCCGCTCGCCGCCGCCAACCCGTACACCCTCTCGGGTGGCGAGGCGCGGCGGCTGAGCGTGGCGACGGCCCTGGCCACCGCGCCCCGTCTGTTGATCTGCGACGAACCCACCTTCGGCCAGGACCGGCGCACCTGGCGGGAGCTGGTCGACCTCTTCGCCGACCTGCGCGACGCCGGACACGGCGTCGTCACGGTCACCCACGACGCGGATTTCGTGGCGGCGCTCGCCGACCGCACCGTCACGCTGTCGCCTACCGACCGGGATGGTCAACGGTGATCAGCATCGAGCCGGTCGCCGCGCCCGGTGCGCCGTTGGCCCGCCGCAACCCGGTGGCGAAGCTCGCCGCCGCGCTGCTGTTCTCGTTCACGCTGCTGGCCACCCTGGACCCGGTGGCGCCGGCCATCGCCATCGCGGTGGAGCTCGCCGTGCTGCCGCTGTTCGGCATTCGCTACCGGGTGCTGGCCCGGCGGGCCTGGCCACTGCTGGCCAGCGCCGCCGGAATCCTGGTCACTCTGGTGCTCTTCGCGGCCGACCGGTCCGGCCGGGTGCTCCTGGACGCGGGACCGGTGCTGGTGACCACCGGGGTGCTGCTCACCGCGCTCGGCCTGGTGCTCCGGGTGCTCGCGGTGGCCCTGCCCGGCGTGATCGTCTTCGCCACCACCGACCCCACCGACCTGGCCGACGCGCTGGTCCAGAACGCGAAGGCACCGGCCCGGTTCGCGATTGGCGCGTTGGCGGCGTTCCGGCTGGTCCCGCTGCTCGGCCAGGAGTGGCAGATGATCAGCATGGCCCGCCGTGCGCGCGGGGTCGACGCCGGGCGCAACCCGGTGGCGAAGCTGCGGCTGTTCACCTCCACGGCGTTCGCGCTGCTGGTCGGCGCGATCCGCCGGGGCACCCGACTGGCGGTGGCAATGGACGCGCGGGGCTTCGACGCGGGCACGCCGCGGACCGTGGCCCGCCGCCAACGATTCACCCGCGCCGACACCCTGCTGATCGCCGGCGCCGCGCTGCTGGCCGCCGGCGCCCTGGCGACAAGCGTCCTCCTCGGCACCTTCCGCCCGCTGATCAGCTGAGTCACCCCCTCACGCCGCCCCTGCGCCATGATCCGCACAACAACAGGGATATTGCTGCCTCGCTGAGCGGTGAGGCAGCCATATCCGTGTTGTTGCTGATCATCGCCCCACGACGCCGGGGCGGCGCGGCGGGCAGCACGGCGCGCGGCGCGGGTGAGGCGGGTTGGTCAGCTGCGGCGGAAGGCGTAGCGGCGGCCTTGGCCAGCTTGTTGACCACGGCCACCGGCTGAGCGGCCTCCGCTGCCCGGTGGGGGCCCGGCCTTCGGTGCCTTCGGTGGCCCGGCCGCCTTCGGCAGGTCCGCCACCGTCGGCGCGTCGACCGCTGCCGGCACGTCGACCAGCGGCACCAACTCACCCGACGCCGCCACCGGCAACGCCCCCTGGTTCGTCGCCACCGGCAACGCCGGCTGGGTCAGCACCGCCGGCAGAGCCGGTTGACGCAGCACCGCCGGCAGAGCCGGTTGGGTCAGCACCGCCGGCAGAGCCGGTTGGGTCAGCACCGCCGGCAGCGCCGGTCGATGCAGCACCGCCGGCAGCGCCGGCTCACCCGACAGCGCCGGCTCACCCGACAGCGCCGGTTCATCCGACAGCGCCGGTTCATCCGACAGCGCCGGCTCGACCGCGAGGGCAGGTGCGGGGCGGGTTGGCGGCGGAGCGTCGCGGCCGGCCGCCGGCTGCGTGCCGGGCGGCGGCGGTGCGGGGGTACAGGACTTCTTCGGTGTGCGCCTGGCGGGCATCCGGGCCTCCTTCGGTGCCGACCGTCACGGCCGGTCCCGCGCTCCGGCGGTCGGTCGGATCGGCTGTTGACCACCGCGGCGCGACGGTCGAATGGGGAAGGGACTGCTCACCGGGTCGGGCACGGCCAGCGCCGCCGAAACGGCGGGTCGGTGATGCGGACGCCCGGGAGCGCACGGACCGCGACGCGGGGCGGCGGGTCGGCTCGGAGAGGGGCGTCAGTTACGCATGCCCGCACGCTATCGGGTCGGCCTACGCCGGCGCAGCCGATTTGCTGGCACCATCGACGCCATGCTGATCGCGTTCTCGGTAACCCCGCTCGGTGTCGGTGAGTCCGTCGGTGACCTGGTTGCCGAGGCGGTGCGGGTGGTGCGCGACTCCGGCCTGCCCAACCGCACCGACGCGATGTTCACCACCATCGAGGGCGAGTGGGACGAGGTGATGGCGGTCGTCAAGCGGGCGGTCGACGTGGTGGCCGCGCAGGCGCCCCGGGTGAGCGTGGTGCTCAAGGCCGACGTCCGGCAGGGAGTGACCGACGCGCTCACCGCGAAGGTGGCGCATGTGGAGGAACGCCTGGCGCAGGGCTGAACGCCACCGGCCGGTTACCGGCTGTCCACGACGCGCCCACACCGCTCCGCACCGAGATACGGTCGCAGCACGGCAGTACGACGGTCGACGGCAGTGCGACGGTGAGAGGTGGCGGCACGGATGGCTGAGCAGGCGAGGGCGCAGATCGGGGTGACCGGGCTGGCGGTGATGGGCCGCAATCTGGCCCGCAACCTGGCCCGCAACGGCTTCACGGTGGCGGTGCACAACCGTTCGCCCGAGCGCACCCGCAGCCTGGTCGCCGAGCACGGCGACGAGGGCGCGTTCGTGCCGGGCGAGTCGATGGCCGACTTCGTGGCGTCTCTGGAACGGCCGCGCGCGGTGATCGTCATGGTGAAGGCGGGTGCGCCCACCGACGCGGTGATCGACGAGCTGGTGCCGCTGCTGGAGGAGGGCGACATCATCGTCGACTGCGGCAACGCCCACTTCGCCGACACCCGCCGCCGGGAGGAGGCGTTGCGCTCGCACGGGTTGCACTTCAGCGGCACCGGCGTCTCCGGTGGTGAGGAGGGCGCGCTGCTCGGGCCGAGCATCATGCCGGGCGGCTCCGTCGAGTCGTACGCCAAGCTCGGGCCGATGTTCGAGAAGATCGCTGCCCACGTCGACGGGGTCTCGTGCTGCACGCACATCGGTCCGGACGGCGCCGGGCACTTCGTCAAGATGGTGCACAACGGCATCGAGTACGCCGACATGCAGCTGATCGCCGAGGCGTACGACCTGCTTCGGGCTGGCCTGGACGCGGAGCCGGCGGAGATCGCGGAGATCTTCCGGGGCTGGAACGGCGGTGAGTTGGAGTCCTTCCTCATCGAGATCACCGCCGACGTCCTCGCGCACACCGACGCGACGACCGGCCGCCCCTTCGTGGACGTGGTGCAGGACCGGGCCGAGCAGAAGGGCACCGGGCGGTGGACCGTGCAGAGCGCACTGGACCTGGGCATCCCGATCACCGGGATCGCCGAGGCCACCTTCGCCCGTTCGCTGTCCGGGCACGTCGACCAGCGTGCGGCCGCCCACCGGGCGTTTCCCGACGCCGGCGAGAAGTGGCAGGTGGCCGACCGGGACGCGTTCATCGAGGACGTCCGCCGCGCGCTGCTCGCCTCCAAGATCGTCGCCTACGCGCAGGGCTTCGACCACATCCGCGCCGGCAGCCAGGAGTACGACTGGGACATCGACCTCGGTGGCACGGCGACCATCTGGCGGGGCGGCTGCATCATCCGGGCCCGCTTCCTGAACCGGATCCGCGAGGCGTACGACGAGCAGCCCGATCTGCCGACGCTGCTGGTGGCGCCGTACTTCGCCGAGGCCGTCGGCGCGGGCGTGCCGAGCTGGCGGCGGGTGGTGGCCGACGCCGTTCGGGCTGGGGTGCCGACGCCGGCGTTCTCGTCGTCGCTGGCGTACTTCGACGCGTTGCGCGCCGAGCGGCTGCCCGCCGCACTGATCCAGGGACTGCGGGACAACTTCGGGGCGCACACCTACCAGCGCGTCGACCGCGAGGGTTCGTTCCACACCACGTGGGCGGCTGACCGCACCGAGTCCCCGGCCTAGGTGCGCGACGCGGCGCCCGCCCGCCGCCCGCCGCCCGCCGCCCGCCGCCCGCCGCCCGCCATGATCGTGCTCGATCCAGGATGTAGTGGTCTCGCTGTTTCGTGAGGCCACTACATCCATGTTCGAGCGGGATCATGGGGAGGGCGGGCGCTCCGTCAGAGGGCGACGTCAGGCGATGGTGGCGTGCATCTCCCAGACGAGGATCTCGGCCGGCTCGTCCGCGGTGACCCGTCGGCCGCCGGTCATGGTGAGTCGGGCCGCGTCGCCGGTGCCGAGCGGGCCGCTGTCCTCGAGGGTCACGGTGCCGTTGGGCACGTACAAGTGCACGAAGGGCGCATCCGGGAGGGTGATCTCGTCGCCGGAGCCGAGCCGGGCGGCGTGCAGGGTGGCGTACCGGTTGCGGATGCGGATCGCGGACGCGCCGTCGTAGCGCTCCATTCCGGAGGCGATCGGCACCAGGCCGCCGCGCAGTAGCTCGTCCTCGATCTCCAGCTGCTCGTAGCCCGGGTCGACGCCCTGCTCGTCGGGGAGCACCCACATCTGCACGAAGTGCACCGGGTCGCTGTGCGGTTCGAGGTTGTTGAGCCGCCAGGCGTCGTTCTTCTCGGAGTGCAGGATGCCGGTGCCGGCGCTCATCCGCTGGGCCAGCCCAGGGTAGATCACCCCGGAGTGCCCGGTGGAGTCCTGGTGCACGAGGGAGCCGCGCAGCACCCAGGTGACGATCTCCATGTCCTCGTGCGGGTGGGTCTCGAAGCCGGCACCCGGGCGGACCACGTCGTCGTTGTTGACCAACAGCAGACCGTGGTGGGTGTTCGCCGGGTCGTAGTGCCGGGAGAACGAGAAGGAGTGCTTGGAGTCCAGCCAGGAGATCCGGGTGGCGAAGCGGTCGTCGGCCCGGCGCAGGTCGACCGCCGGGGCGGGCGCGGTCACCAGGCACGCTGCCTGGTGTCGGCGGACGATGGCGCCCAGGTCAGGGCCGGGTCCCCGGTGGCCAGCTCGGCGATCTCACCGCTGCGCAGCTGCGGCGTGTGGCCGAACTCGGCGCAGTGCTGCTCGGCGATCTCGGCGCAGATGTCGGCCACCTGCTCGCACATCGGGTCGCCCAGGTCGGCCGCGTTCAACGCCATGATCATCTTGTACCGGAGATCCCGCACGCCCACCCCCACCGCCGTCGACCCGCCACCTTCGGACCCTATACGCCCGCGACCGCCCACCACCCCGGAACAACGGCACACCCCAGCGCCCACGCCCACGCCCACGCCCACGCCCACGCCCACGCCCACGCCCACGCCCACGAGCAACGCTTGATCGACACCTCGGTGATGTCGGGGCATCCTGGGAAGGCGGACACGCCGACATCGCCGATCCGGAGTGGATCACTGTTGCGACGGCTGGTCTCCACGGTCGACCGGGCAGCCCGGGCACAGCAGAGCGCCGCCCGCACGGGTGCGGGCGGCGCCTGAGGGGTCGAGGGGTCAGAAGAACCGGCGGCGCTTGGCCTTCTGCGGGCGCATCAGGTCGGCGCCCCTGGTCAGCAGCCGGCTCACCCCGGAGGGACCACGACGGGCCTCCAGGGTGTGGCTGAGGCGGCGGGCACCGGCCGCGGCCAGTGGCACCGCGATCGCCATCACCGCCCACTGTGCGATGCGTTTCTGGATCATGTGAGTTCACCTCCGTCAGTGGCTTCTGACGTCTCTGATACCCAGAGTAACGCGAGGATAAGCGCGTCGGATCAGAGCACCGGGGCGACCGGGTTGGGCAACGCGCCGCCGAAGCGTCGGTCCCGCTGGGCGTACAGCTCGCAGGCGTACCAGAGGTGCCGGCGGTCGAAGTCCGGCCAGAGGGTGTCCAGGAAGACCAGCTCGGCGTACGCGGCCTGCCAGAGCAGGAAGTTGGAGATCCGCTCCTCCCCGGAGGGGCGCAGGAACAGGTCCACCTCCGGGATCTCCGGGTGGTAGAGGTATTTCGCCACGGTCTTCTCGGTGACCTTCGCCGGATCCAGCCGGCCGGCCGCCACGTCCCGGGCGATCGCGGCGGCGGCGTCGCCGATCTCGGCCTGTCCGCCGTAGTTCACGCAGAACTGCAGGGTCAGCGTGGAGTTGTCGGCGGACATCTCCTCAGCGGTCTGCAGCTCGGAGATGACGCTCTTCCACAACCGCCCGGGCCGGCCCGACCAGACCACCCGGACGCCGAGGTCGACCAACTGGTTGCGGCGCCGACGGATGACGTCCCGGTTGAACCCCATCAGGAACCGGACCTCGTCGGGCGAGCGCCGCCAGTTCTCGGTGGAGAACGCGTACGCCGACAGGTACGGGATGCCCATCTCGATCGCGCCCTCGATGGTGTCGAAGAGGCTGTGCTCTCCCGCCTCGTGGCCCTTGGTGCGCGGCAACCCGCGGTCCTTGGCCCACCGGCCGTTGCCGTCCATCACCACCGCAACGTGCTTCGGCACCGCCTCCGTGGGCAGCGCCGGCGGGCGGGCGCCCGACGGGTGTGGTGTCGGCGGCATCGGCTCGCGCCGGCCGGCCCTCTTCGATCGGATCACTCGGCTCTCTCTCTGCTCGCACCGTCCGCCCCGGCTCCGACGTCGCCGCGTGGATGGGGCATCGCGGCCCCGGCACCCCCCGGTGGCGGGACCGTGCCGGCCACCGAGGGACCCCGGTCGACCAGCGGCAGCGAGCGTAGCGCGCGTTCCAGATGCCACTGCAGGTGAGCCGCGACCAGCCCACTGCACTCCCGGCGTACACCGGTCTCGGTGGCGTCGGCGACCACCCAGTCGCCGGTGGCCAGCGCGGACATCAGGTCGATGGTGGCCGGCGCGGGGTGGGCCGCGCCCGGCGGCCGACAGTCCGGGCAGACCGCGCCACCGGCCGGCACGGAGAACGCCCGGTGCCGCCCTGGCGTGCCGCAGACCGCGCACGCGATCAGCGCCGGCGCCCAGCCGGCGAGGGCCATCCCGCGCAGCAGGTACGCGTCGAGCACCAGCGTGGTGGCGTGCTCGCCCCGGGACAGCGCCTTCATCGCGCCGACGGTGAGCTGGAACAGCCGCAGTGACGGCTCCCGCTCCACCGGGGTCAGCCGCTCGGCGGTCTCGGCGATCGCACTCGCCGCCGTGTAGCGGGGGTAGTCCCCGAGGAACCGCTTGCCGTACAGGTCGATGCCCTCGACCTGACTGACGGTGTGCAGTGAGCTGCCGTGGTTGCCCTTCGGGTCGCCGGCGAGCTGGAGGTCGACGTGGCCGAACGGCTCCAGCCGGGCGCCGAACTTGCTGGTGGTGCGACGGATGCCCCGGGCCACCGCGCGCAGCCGGCCGTGCCGGCGGGTGAGCAGGGTGATGATCCGGTCGGACTCGCCCAGCTTCTGCACGCGCAGCACCACCGCGTCGTCGCGGTAGAGCTGTCGGCGGTACCCGGCCATCGGACCATTCTCCCTCGGGGTGTGAAATCAGGGTTGGTTCGGGGTGGACGCGCGGACGAACCCCGATGCGCCCGTCGCGTGCCCGGTCGTAGCGTTTCGGCCATGGCACTGCACCGGATCACCGGCAACCCCCGTTCCCGCGCCGTCGCTCCCCTCGCGCTGGGCGCGGCCACCGCGCTCATCCTGGTCACCGGGTGCGACAACCTGTCGTTCCGTCGCCTCGACTACGACAACACCGAGGCGGCGAAGATCACCACGATCCGGGTGCTGCCCGGCGCGGGCGACCTGGTGGTGCAGGGCACCGGCTCGGCGACCGAGGTGCGGATCAAGCGGGTGGTGCGCTACCAGGGTGGCGAACCCAACAGTCGGTACGAGATCAAGGGCAGCGAGCTGGTCCTGGACGCCGACTGCGGCGACCGGTGCACCATCTCCTACGAGGTGACCGCCGGAGGGCGTCGCCGTGCAGGGCGAGACCGGCTCCGGCGACGTGGAGCTGGGCCGGGTCGGCACGGTCGACCTGCGACTGGGCTCGGGTGACGTGCGGATCGCCGGCGCCACCGGCGCGGTCGGGGTGGAGACCGGTTCCGGCGACATCGTCGTGAGCGAGGCCAAGGCGGCGGTACGGCTACGCGCCTCGTCCGGTGACATCACCGCGCGTCGGCTGAACGGCGCTGTGGACGCCGAGGCGGACTCCGGCAACGTCACCGTCGAGTTGGACTCGCCAGCCTCGGCCCGCGCACACGCCTCGAGCGGAAACGTCACCCTGGTGGTGCCGGCGGCGGGCAGCTACCGGGTCCTGTCCACCGCCGGTTCCGGGGACGCGCGGGTCACCGTCGCCAACAACCCGGCCGCGGCGCTGGTGCTCGACGGTTCGGCGGGCAGCGGCGACGTGACGATCAGCCAGCGCTGACTGGCCAACTCCCCCGGTCACCGGCTGCGCCGGGCACGCGACGCGGGTCGGTCAGAAGCCCAGCTTGCGCAGCTGCTTCGGGTCGCGCTGCCACTCCTTCGCCACCCGCACGTGCAGATCGAGATAGACCCGGGTGCCGAGCAGTTCCTCGATCTGCTTGCGGGCGTTGGTGCCGACCTCCTTGAGCCGGCTCGCCTTGTGACCGAGCACGATCGCCTTCTGGCTGGGCCGTTCCACATACAGGTCGGCGTAGATCTTCATGACCTGACCCTCGGGGATCATCTCCTCCACCACCACGGCGATGGAGTGCGGCAGCTCGTCGCGGACTCCTTCCAGGGCCGCCTCCCGGATCAGCTCCGCGACCAGCACCTGCTCGGGATCGTCGGTCAGCATGTCGTCCGGGTAGAGCTGCGGAGACGGCGGCAGGTAGCTGGTCATCACGTCGACCAGCGTGTCCACCTGATGTCCGGAGACCGCGCTCACCGGCACGATCTCGGCGAACTCCCCCATCTTGCTGACCGCGAGCAACTGCTCCGCCAGCCGACGCTTGTCCACCAGGTCGGTCTTGGTGACCACCGCCAGCACGGTCGCCTTCAACTCGGCCAACTCGCCGGTGATGAACCGGTCACCGCGCCCGACCGGCTCGTCCGCCGGGATGCACAGGCCGATCACGTCGACCTCCGTCCAGGTGGACCGGACCAGGTCGTTGAGGCGCTCGCCGAGCAGCGTACGAGGGCGGTGCAGGCCCGGCGTGTCGACCAGGACCAGCTGTGACTCCGGCCGGTGCAGCACGGCCCGGATGATGTGGCGGGTGGTCTGCGGCTTGTTCGAGGTGATCGCGATCTTGGTGCCGACGATGGCGTTGGTCAGCGTGGACTTTCCGGCGTTCGGCCGGCCCACGAAACAGCCGAAGCCTGCCCGGTAGGGCTGACGGTCACTCATGCCGTCACCGTGCCGAGCACCGTGCCGTCCGGCGCCGCCAGGTGGATCGGCGCGTCGACGGCGAGATCGCGTACGGCGGCGTGCCCGGCGCCGTCCAGCGTCGACGCCTCGGTCACCACCGCTGCCGCCTCCAGCCGGCTCGCTCCGGCCGCCACGGCGGAGGCCACCGCCAACTGCAACGCGGTGAGGGTCAGCGAGGGCAGCGCGACGCTGGCCGCCGCGTACGTCCGGCCGTCGGAGTCCCGGACCGCGGCACCCTCCACGGCGCCGACCCGTCCGCGGGCACCCCGGGCCAGGACGACGAGCTTGCCGTCCTCGGTGCTCAGCGGAGCCGGCGCGGTGGGGGCGGGCCGGGCGGCGGGCGCGGTGGGTGTGTCAGGCATCGGCGGGTTGCCTCTCCTCGTTCCGGTTGTGACCTTGGTCGTCTCCGGGGCCGGCGTGCTCGCCATGCCCCGCGTTGTCCTGCTCGTCGCCCGGTGCCACGCGGCTGACCAGCACCGTGTCGATCCGGTTGCGCCGCCCGGTGGTGCCCTCGGCGACCAGCCGGAGGCCGGCCACCTCGACCTCCGCTCCGGGGATCGGCACCCGCCCGAGCGACTGGGCGAGCAGACCACCGACCGTCTCCACCTCGTCGGCGGGCAGGTCGGTGTGGAACAGCTCGCCCAGGTTCTCCACCGGCAGGCGGGCGGTGACCCGCACCGAGGAGTCGGTCAGGCGTTCGACCGGCGGGCGTTCGACATCGTACTCGTCGGTGATTTCGCCGACGATCTCCTCCAGGATGTCCTCGATGGTCACCAGGCCGCCCGTGCCGCCGTACTCGTCGACGACGATGACCAGGTGGTTGCGGGCCGCCTGCATCTCCGACAGCAGGTCGTCGACCGGCTTGGACTCCGGCACGAAGGTGGCCGGGCGCATCAGCTCGGCCACCGGCAGCTGCTCGGCGGCCGGGTCACCGCCCCGGGAGCGCCGGATCAGGTCCTTGAGGTAGAGCACGCCCAGCACGTCGTCGACGCTCTCGCCGATCACCGGGATGCGGGAGAAGCCGGACCGCAGGAAGAGCACCAGCGCCTGCGAGAGGGTCTTGCCCTCTTCGATCCACACCATCTCGGTACGCGGCACCATCACCTCGCGGGCGATGGTGTCGCCGAGCGCGAAGACCGAATGGATCATCTGTCGTTCGCCGTGCTCCACCACGCCGCGCTGCTCGGCCAGGTCGACCAGTTCACGCAGTTCCACCTGGGTGGCGAACGGCCCCTCCCGGAAGCCGCGGCCGGGTGTGACCGCGTTGCCGATCAGGATGAGCAGCGACGCGAGCGGGTTGAGCGCCCGACCCAACCAGCGGACCAGGGGCGCCACCGCCCGCCCCACGGCGTACGCGTGCTGCCGGCCGATGGTGCGCGGGGCGACACCGACCACCACGAAGCTGACCACGGTCATCGCGCCGGCGGTGACCAGCGCCGCCCGCCAGCCGGCGCCGAAGGAGTCCACCGCGACCAACGCCACCAGCGTGGTGGCGGTCAGCTCGGCGAGCAGCCGCAACAGCAGGAGTAGGTTGAGGTGCCGGACCACGTCGCCGGCAACGGCCTGGAGGGTACGGGCGCCGCGTACGCCGTCCCGGGCCAACTCGGCGGCTCGGGCCGGGGAGACCGCGGCGAGCGCCGCCTCGGTCATCGCGATCACACCGGCCAGCACGACCAGGCCGGCCGCGAAGACGATCAGTTGCAGGTCAGGCAGGCCGGCCGTGGGGCCGGCCGCCAGCAGTGAGGTGGACATCACTGGTTGCGGGTCGACCGCCAGCTCGCCAGCAGTCGGGCCTGGAGCTCGAACATCTCCCGCTCCTCCTCCGGCTCGGCGTGGTCGTAGCCGAGCAGGTGCAGCACCCCGTGCACGGTGAGCAGGTGCAGCTCGTCGGCCGAGGCGTGCCCGGCGGTCGCCGCCTGCTTGGCCGCCACCTCGGGGCAGAGCACGATGTCACCGAGCAGGGCGGGCTCGCCGCCAGCCGGGGCGCTCTCGCCCGGGCCGTGGTCGACGCTGCCCTCGTCCATGGGGAAGGCGAGCACGTCGGTCGGGCCCTCGCCACCCATCCAGCGGTGGTTCAGCTCGGTCATGTAGTCGATGTCGACCAGCAACACGGACAGCTCGGCGAGGGGGTTGACCCCCATCTCGTCGAGGGCGTGCCGGGCGACGGCGAGCACAGCGTCGGTGTCGACGTCGACACCGGACTCGTTGGCGATCTCGATGGACAACTGCTTTCCTCTGCTTTAGCGGCGTCGGCCGGCACGGCCGCCCTGGGCGGGTCGCCCGGGCACGGCGTGAACGCCCTGCGCCTGCTGGTTCTCCCGCTCGGCGTCCCAGCGGGCGTACGCGTCGACGATCTGACCGACCAGCTGGTGGCGGACCACGTCCGAGCTGGACAACTGGGCGAAGTGCACGTCCTCGACGTTCTCCAGGATCTCCCGTACGACCCGCAGACCGCTGGTCGTCCCGCCGGGAAGGTCCACCTGGGTGACGTCACCGGTGACGACGATCTTGGAGTTGAAGCCGAGCCGGGTGAGGAACATCTTCATCTGCTCGGGCGTCGTGTTCTGTGCCTCGTCCAGAATGATGAACGCGTCAGAGAGGGTCCTGCCCCTCATGTACGCCAGCGGAGCGACCTCGATCGTCCCCTGGGCCATCAGCTTCGGGATCGTCTCCGGGTCGAGCATCTCGTGCAGCGCGTCGTAGAGCGGCCGCAGGTACGGGTCGATCTTGTCGTTCAGCGTGCCGGGCAGGAACCCCAGCCGCTCACCCGCCTCGACCGCCGGCCGGGTCAGGATGATCCGGTTGACCTGCTTGGCCTGCAACGCCTGGACGGCCTTCGCCATCGCCAGGTAGGTCTTGCCGGTGCCGGCCGGACCGATGCCGAAGACGATGGTGTTCGAGTCGATCGCGTCGACGTACCGCTTCTGCCCGAGCGTCTTGGGACGGATGGTGCGCCCACGCCGGGAGAGGATGTTGAGCGTCAGCACCTCGGCGGGCCGCTCGGCGGTGCCCTGCTCAAGCATGCCGACGGTGCGTTTCACCGCGTCAGTGGTCAGGGTCTCGCCCTTCTCGATGAGTTCTAGCAGCTCACTGAAGACCCGCTCGGTGAGGGCGTTGTCCGCTGGGGCGCCGGTGATGGTGATCTCGTTGCCACGGACGTGCACGTCACTGGTGACCGAGCGTTCGACGAGTCGGAGGATCTCGTCACCCGCGCCGAGCAGATTGACCATGATCTTCGAGTCGGGAACGGTGATCCTGGTCTGCACCCGGGGCGGGCCGGGAGGTGGGGTGCCGGTCATAGGTTGGGCCGAAGGGCCCTGCGCACCTGCTCTCGATCTCGGCGCCGGCCCTGCTGGCACGACGTGCGGACGTTACACCCATCGTATCCGTTCAACACGGCCCGCATCGCGCCCATTTCCGCTGGCCGCGATCAACTCCCGGCCCGGAAGTCGTACCGGTCGAAGGTCTCCTGGTGCCGGGTGAACCGGTACGTCGCCCAGTGCATCCGGACCACCGCGCCGGCCTCGTCCCGGGTCAACCTCAGCAGCTCGCCGGCCTCCCTCCCGGAGACGGTGCGCAGGACGTCCGGACGGTCCGGCAGTGGGGTGAAGACCGCCGGCGGGCGGCCCGCGGGGTCGCCGGCTCCACGCGCCCGCAGGGTGCCGTCGTGCCAGGAGAAGACGTACTCGAAACCCTCGCCCCACCAGCGGCCGAGCACGCCCCGCAGGGGCGCCGGAGCGGGTGGGCCGGGCCGCCACGGCTCGATCTCGGCCGGGTCGTGCGCGACCGCCTCGGTGAGCAACCGGTGCGGCAGGTCGAACAGCTCCGCCGCCGTGCCGGAGGAGCCGAGCACCGCGGCGCCCATCGCTCCCGCCGTGCCCTCGCCACCTCGCCGGCCGTAGACCGCCGCCAGGAATCCCGGCATCGCCCCGTCGTGCCCCACGTGCACCACCCGTTCGCCCTGCGGGACCAGGATCAGCCCGAGCCCGAAGCCGGCACCCCAGAGCGTCTCGTCGGTGGTGGTGACCGGCCAGCGCATCTCGTTCAGGGTGTCGGGGGCGAGTACCGCGCCGGCCGGGTCCAGCGCCGCCGGGTCGGCGAGGAACGCCGCCCAGCGGGCCATGTCGGTCGCGGTGCTCCAGAGCTGGGCGGCCGGGCCGACCGCGCCGAAGTCGGTCGGCGGCTCGGGACGGGCCTCGTCGGAGTACGCGTCGACCAGGAACCCGGTGGCCGCCGCCGGCCCGGGAGTCACGGTGGTGTCGGTCAGCCCCAACGGCGTCAGCACCCGCTCGGCGAGCACCTGCGCCCAGCTACCGCCGCGCAGCCGGCCGACCAGTTGCCCGAGCACGGCCATGCCCAGGTTGGAGTAGTGGAAGCGGCGACCCGGCGGGAGCACCCGTTCGGCCCGGTCCAGCTCGGCCACCAGCTGGTCGGCGTCCGGTGCGCGCAGCGTGTCCCAGACCTCGCCGAACGGCTCGCGTTGCAGGCCGGAGGTGTGTGACAGCAGCCGACGGACGGTCAGCTCGCCGTGCGCCGGCAGGTCCAGGTGCCGGCCCACCGGGTCGTCCAGGTCCAGCAGCCCGTCGTCGCGGCACTGCAGGGTGAGCACCGCGGTGAACGTCTTGGTCACCGAACCGATCCGGAACCGGGTGTACGCGCCCAGCGCGTCGTCGGTGCCGGTGCCGGTGCCGCCCACGGTGTGCTGCCACAGCGGCCGGTCGGCCCGGTGCAGGGCCGCCGACACTGCCGGCACCCGCGCGTCGGCCTGCACCCGACGGACCAGCCGGCCCAGCCGCTCGTCCACCCGTGCGTCGGGCGTCGGCGCAGGACTCACGCGAGGTCCCGGGCGAGCATCGGGCCGAGCGGCGCGCCACCGAGCAGGTGCGCGTGCGCGTGGAACACCTCCTGCCCGCCGTACGCGCCGGTGTTGAACATCAGCCGGAAACCGTCGCCGAGCAACCCCTCGTCGTCGGCCACCGCGGCGGCCGTGGCCAGCACCTCACCGGCCAGCGCCGGGTCACCCTCGGCGAGGGTGGCGACGTCGACGTAGTGCTCCTTGGGGATGATCAGCACGTGTACCGGGGCCTTCGGCTCGATGTCCCGGAAGGCGAGCGTCGTGGCGGTCTCCCGGAGCACGGTGGCCGGGATCTCCCCGGCGACGATGCGGCAGAACAGGCAGTCGGATCCCATCCGGGCAGTGTAGGGACTGACGGGCCGGGGGCGCCTGTGCGCAGCGTGCGCCGCCGGCCTGTCAGCAGGACAGCCGGCTAGGGCAGGATGCCCTGCATGACGGATCGGGCGGTACTGGTGACCGGGGCCTC
Source organism: Micromonospora sp. 067-2 (assembly GCF_046549295.1). Classification (NCBI taxonomy): domain Bacteria; kingdom Bacillati; phylum Actinomycetota; class Actinomycetes; order Micromonosporales; family Micromonosporaceae; genus Micromonospora; species Micromonospora sp. 067-2. The sequence continues at coordinate 569,234 of NZ_JAJPWB010000004.1, forward strand.
GCGCGGGATCGGACGGGCGGTGGCGACGGCGTTCGCCGGCGGCGGCGACCGGGTGGCGATCCACCACCGCGACTCGGCGGACGCGGCCGAGGAGCTGCGCGCGCAACTGCCCGGGGCGGGGCACGTGGTGGTCCGCGCCGACCTCACCGACCCGGAGGCCGTACGCGCCATGGTCGACCGGGCCGCCGAGCTGCTGGGCGGGCTGGACGTCCTGGTCAACAACGCCGGGGTGTACGGCGACCGGGACGACCCGCACCCGATCTTCGGTGCCTCCTACGAGCAGTGGCAGCAGCGCTGGCGGCAGGTGCTGGAGACCAACCTGACCGGCGCCGGCAACGTCACCTGGTGCGCCGCCCAGCACATGCGGGAGCGCGGCGGCCGGATCGTCAACGTCTCATCCCGTGGCGCGTTCCGCGGTGAGCCACAACAGCCGGCGTACGGCGCCAGCAAGGCGGGGCTGAACGCCCTGGGTCAGTCCCTGGCCGTGGCACTCGCGCCGTACGGCATCGCGGTGGCCACCGTCGCGCCGGGCTTCGTGGCGACCGACATGACCACCGAGCACCTGCGCGGCGAGAGCGGCGCGGCGATCCGTGCACAGAGCCCGTTCGACCGGGTCGCCCGCCCGGAGGAGATCGCCGCCGCGGTGCACTGGCTGGCCTCACCAGAGGCCGAGTGGGCCTCCGGCACCATCATCGACCTCAACGGCGCCTCCTACCTCCGCAGCTGATCCGGGGATCCGCGGCAAATCACCGGGGCCGAAAGGTGGCCGTCGGTGGGACGGCGGGTAAGTCTTGCCCCCATGGGTGACTCCACGCTGCTGGACCTTTCCGCCGACTACCGGGTGGTCGACGGCCACGACGACGATCCGGTGCTGCTGCGCCCCGACGGCACCCCCGTCGAGACCTGGCGCGAGACCTACCCGTACGACGAGCGGATGGACCGCGACGAGTACGACCACCACAAGCGGCTGCTCCAGATCGAGCTGCTGAAACTCCAGGACTGGATCAAGGAGTCGGGCGAGCGGCTGGTGATCCTCTTCGAGGGTCGGGACGCGGCCGGCAAGGGCGGCACCATCAAACGGTTCATGGAGCACCTCAACCCGCGCGGCGCATCCGTGGTGGCGTTGACCAAGCCCGACGAACGGGAAGCCGGCCAGTGGTACTTCCAGCGTTGGCTCGCGCACCTGCCGGCGGCCGGTGAGATCGTGCTGTTCGACCGGTCCTGGTACAACAGGGCCGGCGTGGAGCGGGTGATGGGTTTCTGCAGCCGTAAGGAGTACCTGGAGTTCCTCCGTCAGGCGCCCGAGCTGGAACGGATGCTGGTGCGCTCCGGCATCCGGCTGGTCAAGTTCTGGTTCTCGGTGTCCCGCGACGAGCAGCGCACCCGTTTCGCGATCCGCCAGGTCGACCCGGTGCGGCAGTGGAAGCTGTCCCCGATGGACATCGCCTCACTGGACCGGTGGGACGAGTACACCGAGGCCAAGGAGGCCATGTTCTTCTGGACCGACACCGCGGACGCACCGTGGACGGTGGTGAAGAGCAACGACAAGAAGCGGGGCCGGATCGAGGCGATCCGGCACGTGCTGCACCGCTTCGACTACACCGACAAGGACCCCGAGGTGGTGGGCACACCCGACCCGCTGATCATCGGCCCAGCCGGCCTGGACCTGAACCCCGAAGAGGAAATAGTCCCAGTCTTCCCCCGCCCGTGACGCCCGAGGAACTACCAGCGGTTCAGTCGGGTGGAGAGCACCGCGAGCGCTGCCACACCGGCGGTGGAGGTGCGGAGCACCGCCGGCCCGAGCCGTACGGGTCGGGCGCCGGCCTCGCGGAACGCGGTCAGCTCGGCGGCGTCGATGCCACCCTCGGGGCCGACCACCAGGACGATCTCACCGGTGGCGGGCAACTCGGCGGTGGTCAGCCGCTCGTCGGCCTCCTCGTGCAGCACGAACCCGGCTGCGGCGCCGGCGATCCGACGCGCCACCGTCGCGGTGGGCTCGTCCGGCGCACCGGCCACCACCGGCAGCCAGGGCCGGCGGGCCTGCTTGGCGGCCTCCCGGGCGGTGGCCACCCACTTCTCCCGGGCCCGTACGCCCCGGTCGCCGCGCCACTGGGTCACCGAGCGGGACGCCGCCCAGGGCACGATCTCGTCGACCCCGGCCTCGGTCATCGCCTGCACGGCCAGCTCACCCCGGTCGCCCTTGGCGATGCCCTGCACGACGACCAGCCGGGGTACGGGCGCGTCGGCGTACCCCCGGGAGGTGACGGTGAGCTCCAGGCTGCCCCGGCCGACGGCGGTGACCACGGCGGCGGCCGTGCCGCCCCGGCCGTCGGCGAGCAGCAGCTCCTCGCCGACCCGTAGCCGTTGCACGGTGGCGGCGTGGTGCCCCTCCGGCCCGTCCAGGGTCAGCGCGTCGGAGGTGGGCAGGGACTCGACCAGGAACAGCGGCGCGGACACGATGATCAGGCTAGCCGCGCCGGTCAGGCGTGGCCGTTGAACGCGTCGCGCATCCGGGAGAAGAAGCCGCCCTGCTTGGTCAGCTCGGCGACCTCCTCGCCACGGGTCTTGGCGAAGTCGCGCAGCATCTTCTCCTGATCCGGGTCGAGCTTGGTCGGAGTCCGGACGTCCAGGTGCACGTAGAGGTCGCCGCGGCCGGTGCCACGCAGGTGCGGCACCCCGCGGGCACGCAGCCGCAGGGTGCTCGCCGGCTGGGTGCCGGCCTTGACGTCGACGGTCTCCTCGCTGTCCAGTGTCTTGATGGTCAGCCGGGTGCCGAGCGCCGCCGCCGTCATCGGCACGGTGACCCGGCAGTGCAGGTCGTCGCCCTTGCGGGAGTACACGTCGTGCGGCCGCTCGTGGATCTCCACGTAGAGGTCACCGGCGGTGCCGCCACCCGGGCCCACCTCACCCTGCTGGGCCAGCCGGATCCGCATGCCGTCCTCGACGCCGGCCGGAATCTTGACGGTCAGCGAGCGGCGGGTGCGGACCCGACCGTCGCCGGCACAGGTGGGGCAGGGGTGCGGGATGGTGGTGCCGTAGCCCTGGCAGACGGTGCACGGCCGGGCGGAGACGACCTGACCGAGGAAGGTGCGCTGCACCGACTGCACCTCGCCCCGGCCGCCGCACGCCTCGCAGGTGGCCAGGTGCGTGCCGGCGGCCGTACCGGCGCCGGAGCAGGTGGTGCAGAGCACGGCGGTGTCGACGGTGATCGGCGCCTCGACGCCGAACGCCGTCTCGTGCAGGTCGAGTTCGAGTCGCAGGATCGCGTCGGCGCCGGGCCGGGTGCGCGGACGCGGGCCACGGGCGCCGCCTGCCGCGCCGCCGAAGAACGCGTCCATGATGTCCTGGAAACCGACGAACGGGCCGGCCCCTCCCGGACCGCCCGGACCGCCGGCGCCGCCGCCACCCGGTGCGAGCGGGTCGCCGCCCAGGTCGACGATCTGCCGCTTCCGGTCGTCGGAGAGGACCTCGTACGCGGCGTTGATGTCCTTGAACTTCTCCTGTGCCTCCGGGTCCGGATTGACGTCCGGGTGGAACTGGCGCGCCAGCTTGCGGTAGGCGCGCTTGATCTCGTCGTCGGAGGCTTCCCGGCTCACACCGAGGATGCCGTAGTAGTCCCTGGCCACTGCGTTCCGTGTCCTCATGTTCGTCTCGCGTTGCGCCGGTCGGCGGCCGCAGCCGGCCGCCGGCCCTGACTGGTCAGTTCTGGGCCAGCAGCTCGCCCACGTAGCGTGCCACGGCGCGCACCGTGGCGATGGTGCCGGGGTAGTCCATCCGGGTGGGCCCCAGCACCCCCAGGCCGCCCACGATCGTGGCGCCCGGGCCGTACCCGGTGCTGACCACCGAGGCGGCGCGCAGGTTGTCGAACTCGTTCTCGTCGCCGATCAGCACCCGGGTCGTGCTCGGTTCGGTCTCGCCGATGAGCTTGAGCAGGACGACCTCCTCCTCCAGCGCCTCGAGGATCGGCCGCAGCGAGCCCTGGAAGTCGAGCAGACCGCCGCGGGTGAGGTTGGCGGTGCCGGCCAGCGCGATCCGCTCCTCGTGCCGCTCGACAAGCGTCTCCAGCAGCACGGTGGCGAGGGTCGTCATCGTCGGCCGCAGCTCGGCCGGGGCCTCTTCCACCAGCACCTGCACCAGCGGCGGCGTGTCGGACAGCCGGGCCCCGGCGAGCTTCTCGTTGACCAGCCGGCGCAGGTCGGTGACGTCGTCGGCGGGCACCGGCCCGGGCAGCTCCACCAGCCGCTGCTCCACCCGCCCGGTGTCGGCGATCATGACCAGCATCAGTCGGGTGGTGGAGATCGGCACCAGCTCCAGGTGCCGGACCGAGGAGCGGGCGAGGCTCGGGTACTGCACGACGGCCACCTGGCGGGTCAGCTGCGCGAGCAGCCGCACGGTGCGGTGCACCACGTCGTCGAGGTCGACCGCGCCGACCAGGAAGCGCTCGATGGCCCGGCGCTCGGCCGGGCTGAGCGGCTTGACCCGGGACAGTCGATCCACGAAGAGCCGGTAGCCGCGGTCGGTGGGCACCCGACCGGCACTGGTGTGCGGCTGCCGGATGTAGCCCTCCTCCTCCAGCACGGCCATGTCGTTGCGGACCGTGGCCGAGGAGACACCGAGCTGGTGCCGCTCGACGAGCGCCTTGCTGCCGACGGGCTCCTGGGTGGAGACGTAGTCCTCGACGATGGCGCGGAGCACGGCGAGCTTCCGGTCGTCGAGACCCATCCTCCGCACCTCCTGTCGCACGTCGGCCGCCGACCACGGTGGGGTCGGCGGGCCGTCCTGGCACTCGACTGTAACGAGTGCCAGTCTACGTCGGCGTACCCGCCGGCGCGATGATCAAGGTTGTCGCTGTCCGTTCAGCCGGGCCGGCCCGGCGGTGTCGCTCTGGTGCGGCGTTGCCACGGGCCCTTACCGTGACATCCATGACTGAACCACCTCGCCCTCCCGGTTCGGGAGACCCTGGCGCCTTTCCGTCGGACCCGACCTCGGCGCCGACGCCTCCGGGCGCCCCGTACGAGCCGCCCACCGCACCACTGTCCGGGGCATCCGACCCGGGCGGCTATCCCCCGGCCGGTGGCTATCCGCCGCCCACCGGTGACCAACCGCCGTCGGGCGGCTACCCTCCGGCTGGTGGCTACCCACCGCCCGGCGGCCACTCCCCTGGCGGGTATCCGACCGGCGGTGCCTACGGCCCGTCCGGTGGTGGCTTCGCCAACAACGAGGACAAGACCTGGGCGCTGGTCGCGCACTTCGGCGGCGCCGCCGGAATGATCGTCAGTGGCGGCGTGCTCGGCTGGATCGGCCCCCTGGTGGCGCTGCTGGCCCGGGGCAACCAGTCCCCGACGGTCCGGGCGCACGCCGTCTCGGCGCTCAACTTCCAGCTCATCTGGTCGATCGTCGGCCTGGTCGGCTGGGTGCTGTCCTGCATCCTGATCGGCTTCATCGGAGTCGGGGCGGCCATCATCCTCGGTGCCGTGTTCGGCATCATCGCCGGGATCAAGGCCAACGAGGGCGCCCCTTACCGCTACCCGCTGTCCGTCAACCTCATCAAGTGACCCGGGTCGGCCGCTCCCCCGGCCGGCCCGGCGCACCGCCCGAGCCGAGCCGGGGGCGGCGGGCCGCTCAGGGCAGCAGGTCGCGGACCACGGCGTCGGCGAGGAGCCGGCCGCGCAGGGTGAGCACCGCCCGGCCGGCAGCGTACTGCGGGGCGGCCAGCAGGCCGTCGGCCAGCGCACGCTCGGCGCCGGCCCGGCCGGTGGCGTCGAGCACCGCCAGCGGCAGCCCACTGGCGAGCCGCAGGCGGAGCATGACGTCCTCCATGTGCGCCTCGTCGACCGTGAGCACCTCCCGCGCCAGGCCGGGCGACGCGCCACCGGCCAGCCGCTGCGCGTACGCCGACGGGTGCTTGACGTTCCACCAGCGCACCCCGCCGACATGGCTGTGCGCCCCCGGGCCGAGGCCCCACCAGTCCGCGCCGGTCCAGTAGAGCAGGTTGTGTCGGCACCTGGCCTCGTCGGTGCGCGCCCAGTTGGAGACCTCGTACCAGGACAGGCCGGCCGCGTCGAGGGCGGCCTCCGCGGCCAGGTAGCGGTCCGCCGCGACGTCGTCACTGGGGTACGGCAGCTCGCCGCGACGCATCCGGGCGGCCAGCCGGGTGCCGTCCTCCACGATCAGGGCGTACGCGCTGACGTGGTCCACCCCGGCGGCCACCACCTGCTCCAGCGAGGCGGCGAAGTCCTCGGCCCGCTCCCCGGGAGCGCCGTAGATCAGATCCAGGTTGACGTGCTCGAACCCGGCGTCGCGCGCCTCCAGGGCTGCGGCGGTGGCCCGCCCGGGGCTGTGCCTGCGGTCGAGGATCGCCAGCACGCCCGGTGCGGCGGACTGCATGCCCAGCGAGATCCGGGTGTAGCCGGCGGCCCGCAGCAGCTTCAGCGATTCCGGGGTGACCGATTCCGGGTTGGCCTCGGTGGTCACCTCGGCGTCGGCGGCCAGCCCCCAGGTGCGGTCGATGCCGTCGAGGATGCGGGCCAGGTCGTCGGCCGGGAGCAGGGTGGGCGTGCCACCGCCGACGAAGACCGTGTCGACCCGGGGCGGTGGGGTGTCGCCGAGGACCCGGGCGGCGAGTGCCAGCTCGGCGAGCACGGTGTCGGCGTACCCCTCGCGGCTGGCGCCCCCGCCCAGCTCGCTCGCCGTGTACGTGTTGAAGTCGCAGTAGCCGCAGCGGCTGGCGCAGAAGGGCACGTGCACGTACACGCCGAAGCCGCGCTGGCCGACCGCCGCGGTGGCGGCGGGGGGCAGCGATCCGTCGACGGGGACGGTCTCACCATCTGGAAGGACGCCGGGCATGGCCACTAGTGTGCCCGGCATGACCTCTCCCGACGTTCTCGTGCGGGTCGCCACGGCCCGCGGGGTGACCACCCTCACCCTGGACAGCCCGCACAACCGCAACGCGCTCTCCAGCAGCCTGATGACCCAGCTGCTGGCCGGGCTGGCCGACGCGGTCGCCGACGAGGCGGTCCGGGTGATCGTGCTCGACCACACCGGCCCGGTCTTCTGCTCCGGCGCGGACCTGAAGGAGACCGCGGCGGCGTACGCCAGCGGGACGGTGCCGGCCGCGGTGCTCGGCGATGTGCTGGCCGCGCTCTGGGAGTGCCCGAAGCCGGTGCTGGCGCGGGTGGCCGGTCCGGCACGGGCCGGCGGGCTGGGCCTGATCGCCGCCGCCGATCTGGCGGTCTGCGCCGAGGAGGCGACGTTCGCCTTCACCGAGGTGCGGATCGGGGTGATCCCGGCGGTGATCTCGGCGACCGTGCTCCCTCGGCTGCACCCCCGCGCCGCCGCCGAGCTGTATCTGACCGGGGACACCTTCGACGGCCGGCGGGCCGCCGAGATCGGTCTGGTCACCGCCGCCGTACCGGCCGACGAGCTGGACGCGGCGGTCAGCCGGTACTGCGACTCGCTGGTGCGCGGCGCACCCGGAGCGCTGGCTGGCGCGAAGGAACTGCTGCGCCGACCGGGCACCGCCGAGTTGCGCGGCGAGCTGGCCCGGCTGTCCGCCCTGTCGATCGGCTTCTTCCTCTCCGACGAGGGGCGGGAGGGCGTGGCGGCGTTCCGGGACAAAAGACTGACTCGATGGGTGGCCGCTCTGGACGGGGGTCACTCCGATCATGCCGGCTAGGTCGGCGACGGCTGGTCGGCGACGGCTGGTCGGCGACGGCTGGTCGTGGCAGGGGTGGTCGCGGCAGGTGAGATCGCGGCCGTAGCGGGAACGTCGCCGATCGGTACGGGCCGGCAGGCGGGCCCCGAATCGGTCGGACGACTCGGACGACGCCAACGGGGACGTACGCTTGTGGGACTGTCGATCTGGGGGTGTGAGTGCGAACTCGGGCAGCCGTGGCGGGTGGAGTGGTTCTCATCCTCGTCGCCGTGATCGCAGTCTGGCTCGTCGTACGTCAGGTCGGGGACCGTCTGCAGCTGCCGCTGTCGGCACGGAAGTGCACCGTCCAGGCCGACGGCAGGGTCGCCCTGGACGCCGACCAGATGGCCAACGCGGCGACCATCGCGGCTATCGGCACCCAGCGCGGAATGCCGGAGCGGGCCGTGGTGGTCGCGCTGGCCACCGCCTACCAGGAGTCCGGGCTGCGCAACCTTCCCGACGGCGACCGTGACTCGGTCGGTCTCTTCCAGCAGCGCCCGAGCCAGGGCTGGGGCACTCCCACGCAGATCCGCGATACGCGCTACGCGGCGAACCGCTTCTACGCGGCGCTGAAGAAGGTGCGCGGCTGGGAGAAGATGCGGGTCACCGACGCCGCCCAGCGGGTGCAGCGCTCGGCCTTCCCCGAGGCGTACCAGAAGTGGGCCGACAACTCCGAGGTGCTCAGCCGGGCACTGCTGGGCGAGGCCACCGGCGCGGTCGCCTGCACGGTGGGGCGTACCCCGGTGATGCACGGTGCGGCCGCGGTCGCGCAGCTCACCCGCAACCTGGTGCTGGACTGGGGGTTGTCGGGCACGGACACGACGGATCAGACCGGTCTGGCGGTGACCGCGGGCGACCAGCGCGACGGCTGGCGGTACGCGCACTGGCTGGTCTCGAACGCCCAGGACCACGGGGTGAAGCGGGTCCGTTTCGGCGACCAGGAATGGACCGCCCGGGACGGCACCTGGGGGCGGGTGGCCGGCGAGCACGGCGCGGCCGGCCAGGTGGTGGCCGAGGTGTTCGCCGAGGGGTGAGCGCCCGGATCTCCTAACCGGCAGTCACCGCACAATCGGACAAAAGCCTATGCAAGCGGTAATCGATCACGGAAATCTGACGCACCGGAGCGATAGCGCTGCACATGGTCCGCCGGCGAAGCAATCCGGCCGCACGCCCTCCCCGCCGCCGAGGTGATCGCGTTACGATCGGCGGCCTGTGCCAGAAATGGTTTCACCTCATGGGGAGGGGTACGACGCGGTGTTCGATTACGGCGACCGGACCGGCTACGAACCGATCAGCGACACTGACCGCAAGGAGTTCCACGAGCAGGGCTTCCTCCTGCTGCGCAACGTCCTGACCGAGGACCACCGGGCGGCGCTGGAGGCGGCAGTCGACCGCGTCTACGCGGAGGAGCAGGCAAAGGGCAACACCAAGAAGGACGGCACCCTGCACCTGCTGGGCTTCCTGGAGCGCGACGAACTCTTCGGCGAGTTGCTCACCCACCCGATCGCCTTCCCGTACATGTGGGGGCTGGCCGGCTGGAACATCTACACCCACCACAACCACCTGGACGTCACTCCCCCGGCCCTGGAGCCGGAGAAGCCGTACTGGGGTTGGCACCAGGACGGGTACCGGCAGAACTCCGACCCGGAGACGATGGACCCGAACCTGCCCCGGCCGATGTTCTCGCTGAAGGTCGCGTACGTGCTCTCCGACCTCTCCGAGACCGGTCGCGGCGCAACCAAGGTCATCCCGGGCAGCCACCTGAAGAACTCGCTGCCCCGGCCGGCGGACCTCACCGTGCAGAACCCCGACCCGGAGGGCACGGTGGAGATCACCGCCAACCCGGGCGACGCCTTCATCTTCGACCGCCGGCAGTGGCACTCCCGATCGACGAACCTGTCGGCCATCACCCGCAAGATGCTCTTCGTCGGCTACACCTACCGGTGGATCCGCCCGCTGGACGAGCTGCACCCGGACCTTGACGGCGAGTGGTACCGCAACCGCACGCCCGTGCAGCGCCAGCTGATCGGTGAGGGCACCCACACCGCGAACTACTGGGGCATCAACTGGGACGGGTACGTCGACGACGAGATCCCGCTGCGCAAGGAGCTCAAGGAGCGCGGCCGGCTGGACCGCAGCGTCCCCTGGCTCCGCTGAGCCGATCAGCACGAGAGCCCCTGCCATCTCACGACGGCAGGGGCTCTCCCGCGTTTTTCGGGGGTGGTCCTCAGGCGCGGCTGTCGAGCCGGCGGCGCGCGTTCTCGCGGATCTGCTCCGGCAGGTCGTCGGCGTCGAGCAGCCGGGGCAGCAACTCCGGCTCCAACGTCCTGGCTCGGAACACCTCGCCGATGGTCACCCCGTGGGCCGGGCGGTCCAACACCTCGACCGGGTCGCCGGCGCCCACCTCGCCCTCTCGGAGCACCCGCAGGTACGCCCCGGGCGTCGCCCGCACGGTGAACCGCCGGATCAGGTCGCGCACTCCCCAGAAGCCGGCGAACGTGGTGCACGGGGTACGCGGCATCGTCACCTGGAGCACCGCCGTCCCGACCATCCACTGCTCGCCGATCACCGCGCCGGTCACGTCCACGGCGTAGGTGGTCAGGTTCTCGCCGAAGCCACCGGAGCGGATCGACCGGTCCAGCTCACCCGCCCACCAGAGGGCGTCCTCCTCGGCGTACGCGTAGACGGCCTTGTCCGGCCCACCGTGGTGGGCCCGCTCGGCGATGAAGTCACCGGCCAGGCCGCCGGCCCGCACGAGCACCGGCCCGTCCACCGGTCGCTTGTCGATGCCGCTGCGACCACTCGCGTCGCCGGCCCACTGCGCCTCGGTCACCACGCCGAGGTTCACCGCTGCCACCCTGCCCGTCATGACCATCAGCCTAGTGGCGCGTCGGCACCCGGACGTACCCACTTGGTCAACGAAGGAAAGTACTTGCCTATTAGGCAAGTGAGTGGTGTGCTCTTTACCAGGAGCCACGACAGCAGCCACCTTCCCCTCAAGGAGCAGCCATGACCGAGTCGGGCCTCACCCCCACAGCGGCCGCCGACGCTCTCGCCGAGATCCAGGCTCGCCGCGACCAGGCGGTCACCGCCACCCTCGTCCCCGACTGGTACTGGCCCACGTTGGGCGGGCTCATGACGGCCTTCACCGCGGCCGTGGAGAGCCGCCGGCCGTGGTTGGTCGCGGTGGGTTCGGTGGCGTACGCGATCGGCCTGGCCGCCGCCGTGGCCCGGGTCGCGCTGCTGCACCGGGCCCAGGTCCGCAACAGCCTGATCGGTGTACGGGGCGCAACGGCGATCGTCGGCTATGTGCTCGCCCTGGTCGCGCTCGGCCTCAGCGCTGGATTCGCCGCCGAGGCGGCCGGCATGAGCTGGCCGGCAACGGTCGGCGCGGCGACCACCGCCGGCGCGATGACCGCTACCGGGCATCCGATGATGGGTTACCTTCGTCGGGTGATGACCGCCCGACCGCTCGTCAGTGGCGGCCGGTGAGTACCGCCCGTTTCGACGAGCTGATCCACGCACCGACGCGGCTGTCGCTCGTGAGCCTGCTCGCGGCCACCGAGTGGGCCGAGTTCCGCTATCTGCGCGAGCAGCTCGGGCTCTCCGACTCGGCACTGTCCAAGCAGCTCACCACGCTTGAACAGGCCGGCTACGTGGAGATCCGCAAGAGTTTCGTGGGCAAGCGCCCGCGTACCTCGGCGGCCCTGAGCCGGGCCGGCCGGGCGGCGTTCGACGGGCATGTGGTGGCGTTGCAGGAAATCGTCGCCCGCGCGGGGTCCACCCTCCTGCCCGGCGGCTGACGCACAGGCCGGACGCGGTCCTACCCGGTCGACGTGTCAGCCCTTGACGGCGCCGGCGACCAGACCGGAGACCATCCGCCGCTGCACCAGGAGGAAGAAGAGGATGACCGGCAGGGTGAACAGGGTGGACGCGGCCATCACCGGCCCCCAGTTGGTGTCGTCCCTTCCGAAGAAGAAGGTCATCGCCACCGGCAGCGTGTAGCGACCCTGGTCGTTGATGAACGTCAGCGCGAAGATCAACTCGTTCCAGGCGGTGATGAAGGAGAAGATGCTCGTCGCCACCAGCCCCGGTGCCACCAGTGGGAAGAGGATCCGGCGGAAGGTCTGGGCTCGGCTGGCCCCGTCGATGGCCGCCGCCTCCTCCAACTCCTTGGGCACGGCGGCGACGAAGCCACGGAGCATCCAGACCGCGAACGGCAGCGAGAAGCCGAGGTACGTGAGGATCAGACTGGGCAGGGTGTTGTAGAGCCCGAGCCGCTGGATCATCAGGAACAGCGGGATGACCAGCGCCTCCAGCGGGATCATCTGCACCACCAGCAGCATGATCAGGAAGCTGGTCCGCAGTTTGAATCGGAACCGCGCCACCGCCGTCGCGGCGAGCAGGGCGACCAGACCGCTGAGCACCACCGTCGAGACCGCGACCAGAGCGCTGTTGAGGAAGAAGTCGAGGAAGCTCACGCCGGGGATCAGGTTGCCGGTCAGGATCTCCCGGTAGTGCGTCAGCGTCGGGTGGGTCGGCACCGGCTGCGGCGTCGCCGAGAAGATCTCGCTGCTCGGCTTCAACGACGTGGAGATCATCCAGTAGACCGGGAACGCCGCGAAGAGCGCGACCAGCAGCCCGGCGGCGTTGAGGGCGACCTTCTTCACGACTCGTCCTCCTGCCTGAGCACCATGCGTACGTAGAAGCCGGTGACCACGAGCAGGATCACCGTGAGGATCACCGCGATGGCCGCGCCGAGGCCGTACTTCGGCGGTGGCGAGAACGCCTCCGCGTAGGAGTAGATGGACAGCATGAACGTCGGCCGGTCCTGGGTGCCCCCGGCCAACACGAACTGCTGGGTGAAGACCTTGAAGTCCCAGATGGTGGAGAGCACGATCAGGATCCCGAAGACCGGGCGCAGCAGCGGAAAGGTGATCTTCCAGAACACCCGCCACGGACTGGCGCCGTCCACCCGGGCCGCCTCGTGCAGCTCGCTCGGCACACTCCTGAGCCCGGCGAGCACGCTCACCGCGATGAACGGGAACGAGTGCCAGACCACCACCAGGGTGAGGATGGCGAAGAAGAGCAGCGGCGAGTTGAACCAGCCGTAGCCGGTCCAGTCGCTGCGGCCGAACAGGCCGTTGGAGAGCGCGTCGGGCAGCGCGTTGAACAGCCAGGTCACCAGGCCGCTCGTGTCGTCGAAGATCCACTTCCAGACGATCGTCCCGGTCAGCGCCGGGGTGGCCCAGGCGAGCATCACGCAACTGGCCACGAAGGTCGCCATCCTGCGACCGAGCCGGTTGAGCAGCAGCCCGACCAGGGTGCCGAGGACCATCGTGAGCAGAACGTTGGCCGCGGCGAACAGGACGGTGTTGCGCAGCACGGTCAGAAAGAACGGATCAGACAGGATCTCGGTGTAGTTGCCCAGCCCCACCCAGGGCCACTCCCGGTCGCCGCGCAGTTGCCGGACGCTGTTCAACCGGTAGAAGGACATCGTCACCACCTGGCCGAGCGGCCAGAGCAGCAGCACACCGATGATCGCCAGTGCGGGCAGGAGCAGCAGGTAGGGCAGGCGGTCCACCCGGCGACGCCGCCGCGCGGGGGTCTCCCGCGCGGCGGCCGTCTCCGGGGCTCTTGTCAGCGCGGTCACTTCTCGTTGAGGACCTTGTCCATCTCGGCCGCCGCGTCGGCGGTAGCCTTCTCGACCGTCTTCTGACCCTTCATGACCGAGCTGTTCATCGCCTGGGTCACCGTCTTGGTGCGGCTGACCTCCACCCACTTCGGGGTGAGCGGCGTGAGCTTGGTGTTCTGCATGGTGGTGGCGAACGCTGCCATGACCTTGTCGTTGGCGTACGTGTCACCGGCGACGAGGTCCTGGTAGACCGGGAAGAAGCCGAGGCTGCTCGCGAAGCTCTGCGAGTTCTTCTTGTTCAGCAGCACGGTCAGGTAGTCCCAGGCCAGGTCCTGGCGCTCGCTGTCCTTCCAGATCCCCAGATCCGAGCCGCCGGCGAAACCGGGTGCCGCCTTGCCGTCCGGGCCGGGGATCGGGAACGTACCCCAGACCTTCGCGATCTCGGGGTTGTCCTTCTTGATGGCATTCTGCTGCCAGCTGCCGGCGAAGGCCATCGCGGCCTTACCGGTGGCGAACTGGGTACGGGCGTCGATCTCGTTCCAGCCCGCCGCGGCCGGCGGGGCGACCTTGTGGACGGTCACCAGGTCGGTCCAGAACTTGACCGCCCGCTGCGCCTCCGGCGTGGTGTAGCCGGACTTCCAGGTGTCGCCCTGCTTGCTGGCGATCTCGCCGCCGGCGCCCCAGAGGAAGGAGTAGAAGGGCAGCTCGGAGTTGCCCGGCAGGGCGATGCCATAGGTGCCCGGCTTCTTCGCCTGCACCGTCTTGGCCACCGTAACCAGGTCATCCCAGGTCTTGGGGGGCTGCACACCCGCCTCGGCGAACCAGTCGGTGCGGTAGTAGATGGCCCGCACACCGGCGTACCAGGGAACGCCGTACTGCTTGCCGTCGAGCTGCGCGTTGCGCACCAGGCCGGGCAGCAGGTCCTTGCCGTCGGCCCAGCCGCCCATCCGCCCGGTCACGTCGGCGAGCGCCTCCTGCGCGGCCCAGCCCTGGGTCTCGGTGTTGCCCAGCTCGGTGATGTCCGGACCCGCACCGCCGGCCAGCGCGGCCTGGAACTTCTTGGGCGCCTCGAGCCAGGGGATGTACTGCACCACCACGTCCGTGTCGGGGTGCTTCTGCCGAAACTCGGTCTCGACCCCGTCAAGGAAGGCGTTCTGTGCCTGGCCGCCCTCGCCCATCATCCAGACCGTCAGCTTGCTGTTGTCGGCCGCGTCTTCTCCGGAGTCTCCGCAGCCGGTCAGCACCATCGCGGCCGAGGCCACCACGGCGGTGACCGGGGCCAGCCGCTTCCACCTGTTCACGCCATTTCTCCCCTCGCGCCGCCTGGAACTAACCTTCCACGCCGCACCTTAGTACGAAGATTTCCTTTACGACAGTGGGAGGATCGGCGGAGGCGTGGCGACCGTACCGCAGGGGATCGGCGCACGGCGCTGTGGCGTCGGAGGCGAAGTCGGGCACTCCAGCACGAAAGAACGCCCGGCCGATGGCCGGGCGCTCTTTCCGTGGTGCGGTGCTGCGGGGTCGTTACCGGGTGACGCTGCGGCGGCGACCCACACCGGCCACCAGCGCGACCGCGATGGCCGCCACGACGACCTGCACCAGCAGCTCGGTCCAGTCGATACCGTCGGTCTCCGTCGCGATGCCGACGGCCCGCGCGATCACCGTGCCCAGCAGGGCCGCCCCCACACCGATCAGCAAGTGCAGCCAGATCGGCATGTTCTGACGGCCCGGAACGACCAGGCGGCCCAGCGCGCCGACGATGAGACCAACAACGATGGCAGTGATGATGCCCCACACGGTGAGCTCCACGGTCGCCCTCCTTCTAAGAATGTCTGACACACAATGTGTGCTTCCTGTCGTGACCGCTAAGTTCCCGACCCACCAAAATCCCAAACCGACAGATGATCACGATCGGGTATACGCGGGCCGGTTCCACCGCTGGCCGCCCACACCGCCCAGCGGCGAGGCCGGCCGGCGGACCGACCGCCGACCCGGTGGGGAACGCCGATGGGCGCCCGACCAGTCGGTCGGGCGCCCATCGGAAGTGGTGCGGTGGTACGGGTGGTGCTGGGGAGTGTTATCGCGTGACGCTGCGGCGACGACCCACACCGGCCACCAGCGCGACCGCGATGGCCGCCACGACGACCTGCACCAGCAGCTCGGTCCAGTCGATACCGTCGGTCTCCGTCGCGATGCCGACGGCCCGCGCGATCACCGTGCCCAGCAGGGCCGCCCCCACACCGATCAGCAGGTGCAGCCAGATCGGCATGTTCTGACGGCCCGGAACGACCAGGCGGCCCAGCGCGCCGACGATGAGACCAACAACGATGGCAGTGATGATGCCCCACACGGTGAGCTCCACGGTCGCCCTCCTTCTAAGAATGTCTGACACACAATGTGTGCTTCCTGTCGTGACCGCTAAGTTCCCGACCCACCGAAAATCCAAACCGACTCATCTTCAGAGAAGGCGGCTCACGTCGATGCACGGGGAGTGCGTCGATTGGCGCGCGAACGCGTCGACCCAGGTAGGGGGCCTTTTGCCGTAACGCCGACCCCTCGACAGGATCCAGAAAAATTCTTCGCGCCGCTGGTGTCATCACCGGTGCAGCACCCAGCCCGCAACGTAACGAGCCGGCGAAGCCGCCAGCACCCGGCGCTCGAAGCCCGCACACCGGCGCGGGAAGGTCCGACCTGGTGCGACCGGCCCGGCCGGTGTACCGGTCGTGAGTCCGGCCCCCGGGTGCCGGGGGCTTCTACTTCTTGCCGGCTGCCTTGCCGTCGCCGGAGTCGGAGGAGAGGGCGGCGATGAAGGCCTCCTGCGGCACCTCGACTCGGCCGACCATCTTCATCCGCTTCTTGCCCTCCTTCTGCTTCTCCAGCAGCTTGCGCTTACGGCTGATGTCACCGCCGTAGCACTTGGCGAGCACGTCCTTGCGGATCGCCCGGATGGTTTCCCGAGCGATGACCCGGCTGCCGATGGCTGCCTGGATCGGCACCTCGAACTGCTGGCGCGGGATCAGGGTGCGCAGTTTCGCGGCGATGGTGACGCCGTAGTTGTACGCCTTGTCCTTGTGCACGATGGCGCTGAACGCGTCCACCGGCTCGCCGTGCAGCAGGATGTCCACCTTCACCAGGTCGGATGCCTGCTCGGTGGAGGGCTCGTAGTCGAGTGAGGCGTAGCCCTTGGTCCGGCTCTTCAACTGGTCGAAGAAGTCGTAGATGATCTCTGCGAGGGGCAGCGTGTACCGCAGCTCGACCCGGTCCGCGGAGAGGTAGTCCATGCCGAGCAGGTTGCCGCGCCGGCCCTGACAGAGCTCCATCACCGCGCCCACGTAGTCGTTGGGCGTCAGGACGGTGGCCCGAACCACCGGCTCGTACACCTCGGCGATCTTGCCGGTCGGGTACTCGCTGGGGTTGGTGACGACGATCTCCTCGCCGTCGTCGGTGATCGCCCGGTAGACCACGTTGGGCGCGGTGGAGATCAGGTCGAGGTTGTACTCGCGCTCCAGCCGCTCCCGGATGATCTCCAGGTGCAGCAGGCCGAGGAAGCCGCAGCGGAAGCCGAAGCCGAGCGCGCCGGAGGTCTCCGGCTCGTAGTCCAGTGCGGCGTCGTTGAGCTTGAGCTTGTCCAGAGCCTCGCGCAGGTTGGGGTAGTCCGATCCGTCGATCGGGTAGAGGCCGGAGTAGACCATCGGCTTCGGGTCCTTGTAGCCACCCAGGGCCTCGCGCGCCGGCCGGGTGTTGATGGTGACCGTGTCACCGACCCGGGACTGCCGGACGTCCTTCACGCCGGTGATGAGGTAGCCGACCTCGCCGACACCCAGCGCCTCGGCCTTCACCATCTCCGGTGAGATGACGCCGATCTCCAGCAGCTCGTGCACCGCCCCGGTGGACATCATCTTGATCCGGTCGCGGGCGCTGATCCGGCCGTCGATGACCCGCACGTAGGTGACCACGCCGCGGTAGACGTCGTACACCGAATCGAAGATCATCGCCCGGGCGGGCGCCGCGGCGTCGCCGACCGGCGGGATGAACTGCCGGACGATCTCGTCGAGCAGGTACGGAACGCCCTCGCCGGTTTTGCCGGAGACCCGGATGCAGTCGGCGGGATCGCCGCCGATGAGGTGGGCCAGCTCCTCGGCGTACTTCTCCGGTTGGGCGGCCGGCAGGTCGATCTTGTTGAGCACCGGAATGATGCGCAGGTCGTTCTCGAGGGCCAAATAGAGGTTGGCCAGGGTCTGCGCCTCGATGCCCTGCGCGGCGTCGACCAGCAGCACGGCCCCCTCACAGGCCGCGAGGGACCGGGACACCTCGTAGGTGAAGTCGACGTGCCCCGGGGTGTCGATCATGTTGAGCACCGCGTGCTCACCGGCCCGCTCGCCCTCGCGGATGGTCCACGGCATGCGGACGGCCTGGCTCTTGATCGTGATGCCGCGCTCGCGCTCGATGTCCATCCGGTCCAGGTACTGGGCGCGCATCTGCCGCGGGTCGACCACGCCGGTGAGCTGCAACATCCGGTCGGCCAGGGTCGACTTCCCGTGGTCGATGTGGGCGATGATGCCGAAGTTCCGGATGCGACCGGGGTCGGTGGCACCAGGGGCGTTCGCGCCGGGATCGAGCTTCGGTGGCACAGCGGTCCGTTCTGGTCGGCTGACGGAAACAGGCCGGCGCGCCGCCGACCCCCTCCATGTTCCCACGCCGCCGGGGTACACCCGCTGCGCGGGCGATGGATCGGCCCGAGGACCCTCACTCCATCGGCGGCTCCACGAACAGCGCGGCCAGCCGGGGCAGCCGGCGGCGGGCCTCCTCCTCGTCGTCGAAGTCCCAGAAGTCGTTGAGGTCCGGTGCGCGCACCGGCTCCCGGTCCGCCGGCAGCTCCACGGCGGTGGCCTTGCGGTACGCGTCCCAGGGCACCGCCAGCATCTGCTCGGCGGAGAACTCCTCGCCGCTGAGCGACGCGGCCCGCACCTGGGGCAGCTCGGCCAGCGAATCCGGCTCGGTGACCGCGCGGGCGAAGACCGCCCGGCCCTGGGTCATCAGCCAGCCCCGGAAGTGCTCGAAGCCGTCCGCGGACGCGCCGCCGTTGATCAGGTACGCCGCGCCCCAGAGGTCGACCTTGTGTGAGGCGGCCAGCACCCGCGTCTGGTGGCGGGCGTACCCGGTGATGTCCTCGGGGTCACGCTCGGCGAGCAGCGCGACGGCCCGTGCGGCGACCGGCCCCGGTTCTCCCCCGCCGCCAGCGCGGGCCTGGTCGATCAACTCCCAGAAGTCCTCGGTCCTCATGGCTTGGCAGTCTCGCAGTGTCGCCGCGCACCGCGCACGCACCCCGGGGCAGCATGGTGGGGTGTCGTCCCCCACGCCGTTGCCTCCGGTGCCGTACCACGCCAGTGCCCTGCGGCCGTCGTGGCCGGCTCTGCCGGCGGCGCTGCGGAAGGCGGTCGTCGACCGGCTGGGCGCGCCGGTGGTCACCGCCCGCGTCGCCGGCGCGGGCTTCACCCGCGGCTTCGCCGCCGTCCTCGAGACCGCCGACGGCGGCCGGGCCTTCGTCAAGGCCGCGGCCTCCGCCGAGCAACCGCACCTGGTCGACTGGTACGCCCGGGAGGCCGCGATCCTCGACCGGCTGCCGGCCGGCCTGCCGGCGCCCCGCCCCCGGTGGACGCTGTCCGAGGCTGGCTGGTTCGTGCTCTGCACCGACGCCGTCGACGGCCACACGCCCCGGCTGCCCTGGGTGCCGGCCGAGCTGGACGCCACCCTCTCCGGGTACGCCGGTCTCGCCGCCGCGCTGGCCGACCCGCCGGCCGGGCTGACCGCGCTCGGCCTGCCGCACCTGGCCGATCTGGCGCGGTCGGACATCCTGTGGTGGGCGGAGGTCGCCGCCGGTCGGGAGCCGACGCCGGCGCTGCCACCCCCGGCGCGGGACCGCCTCCGCGAGTTGGTCGCGCTGGAGACCCGCCTCCCCGGGTACGCCGCCGACGCGACCGGTCTCATCCACGGTGACCTGCGGGTGGACAACGTGCTCGTCGACGCGGACGGCCGGGCCTGGTTCTGCGACTGGACGTGGGTCTGCCACGGGCCGGCCTGGTTCGATCTGGCCGGCCTGCTGCTCACCGCGTACGCCGGCGGCCTGGACGCGGACCGGCTCTTCGCCGCGCACCCGGCGACCGCGGGCGCACCCGAGGACGCGTTGGACGCCACCCTGGCCGCGTTGGCCGGCTACCACCTCACCGGCGCCGAGGCGGCAGCGCCCGTGACGGCCTCGCCGCACCTGCGCGCGCACCAGCGGTGGAGCGGTGAGCAGGCACTCGACTGGCTCGCCCACCGCCAGGGTTGGTGGTGACCGGCCGGAGGGGTCGGAGGGCGTAGTCTGGTCGCCGACGGGCCGGGTGACCGGCGCTGCCGACGAGCCGTTTTGGCTCGTCGCGGGCGACCTGGTAGC
This sequence comes from Micromonospora sp. 067-2, assembly GCF_046549295.1. Taxonomy (NCBI): domain Bacteria; kingdom Bacillati; phylum Actinomycetota; class Actinomycetes; order Micromonosporales; family Micromonosporaceae; genus Micromonospora; species Micromonospora sp. 067-2. The sequence goes on from NZ_JAJPWB010000004.1 coordinate 588,998, forward strand.
CTGGCTCTTCGCGCAGCGATGACGCATGTTCGTCATCCCGCGCACAAGCTGACCAACCCGAGCTATCAAGACGAGGCTGTCGCGTGGCGAACATCAAGTCCCAGATCAAGCGCAACCGGCAGAACGAGAAGGCCCGGCTGCGCAACAAGTCGGTCAAGTCGTCGCTGAAGACCGCCGTCCGGAAGTTCCACGAGGCTGCCGAGGCCGGTGAGGTCGAGAAGGCCACCGCGCTGATGCTGGACGCCTCGCGCAAGCTGGACAAGGCCGTCAGCAAGGGCGTGATCCACTCCAACCAGGCTGCGAACCGCAAGTCGGCGATCGCCAAGCGCGTGGTGGCTCTCTCCGCCTGACGATTTGCCGTCAGACTGATTCGGAAAGCCCCGGACTCCGGTCCGGGGCTTCCGTGTGTCCAGCCGCAACCCGCCCGCCCCCGAGATCGTGGCGGGAAACTGCCCCCGCAGGGGCCGTTTCGCTCCACGGTCTACTGCGGGTCGATCGCGTGCGAGGTGGTTGGCCTCTCCACCGTCACCACGATGCCCGGCACGGCGTGCGGCAGCCACTCGACCTGGGCCCGGCCGACCACCGGCTCCCTCTGCCGGCGGAAGCGGTCCCGTTCCTGCTCGGGCACGAGCGCGGCGGAGCGGACCACGATCGCGGCCACCATGTCGTTGAGTTTGACCATCGCCGCCACCGCCGCGGGCAGCACCAGCACAGCCCACCAGGTGACCAGCTCGGCGAGGGCGAGCAGCACGGCCAGCGCGACGGTGCCCTCGAAGAAGAGGAAGCAGAGCACCCCACCGGGGTTGACGAACCGCAGGCCGAGCAACCGCGCGTAGAGCGGCCGGTAGCGCTCCTCGTCGGCCTGGATGGTGGCCCACGCCGTACGGTTCGGCCCGGTCACCGGTTGGTGCCCTGCCGCGCCGCCGCGACCGAGAAGACGGCGCGTTCCAGGGCGTACGCCCGGTCGTCCGAGCCGCCCTTGACGGCCGCGTTGCACTCGGCGGCGACCTGCATGGCCCGGACCAGACCGTCGGGCGTCCAGCCTCGCCCCTGCCGCTGCGCCCGCTCGATCTTCCAGGCCGGCATTCCGAGGCTGCTGGCGAGTTGGTACGGGTTGCCGCGCCCGGCCGACGCCACCCGGGCCACGGTGCGCACCCCGTCGGCCAGGGCGTCGGCGATGGGCACCGGGTCGACCCCGACGTGCAGAGCCCAGCGCAGCGCTTCCAGGGCCGCCGGCACGTCACCGACCATGGTGGCGTCCGCAACCGTGAAGCCGGTCACCTCGACCCGGCCTCGGTAGTAGCGGGCTACGGTGTCGGCGCCGATCCGACCGTCGGTGTCGGCGATCAGTTGGGAGCACGCGGCGGCCAGCTCGCGCAGGTCGTTGCCCACGGCCGCGATCAGCGCCTCGGCGGTGTCGTCGGTGCACCTGCCGCCGAGCCGGCGGATCTCGTCGCGGACGAAGGTGACCCGGTCGCGGTGCCCCTTGAGCTTCACCGCCGGGATCACCGTCGCGCCCGCCGCCCGCAGTCCGTCGGCGAACGCCTTGCCCTTGGCGCCGCCCAGGTGCAGCACCAGTAGCTGGACCTCCGGGTCGGGGTTCTCCGCGTATGCCAGCAGCGCGGCGACCAGGTCCTTGCGGGCGTCCTGGCCGGAACGCAGGATCAGCAGCCGTCGCCCACCGAACAACGACGGGCTGAGCATCTCGGCGATCTCGCCGACGGTGAGCGCGGCGCCCTGGTATTCCCGGACGTCAACCTCGGGATCGATGCCGCGGACCTTCTCGACAGCTTCGCTCACGGCGCGCGTGGCGAGCAGTTCCTCGTCACCGAGGACGAGCAGAATGGGGGCGAGGCCGGCGGGGGTCACGCCGCCCATATTCGCACGGCCCACCGTGGGATCGTGCCTGGTCATCCACCGTTCAAGCGGCGGAGCCCGCACTCAGTGCAAAACTCGACATCTATCTCATACGTCGCTTAATCCGCAATTCGTGGGCCGGGTCGAGTCCGACGTGCTGGACGTCGGGCCCCGCGGCGGGTGAGGCAACGAGGACGAACGACCTCCCGGAGCGACGTCGGCTCAGGATCGTCGGCCCGGCGGCACTCCCCGACGGACCACCGCCAGACCGCCGCCCACCCGGGTCGCGGCCAGGTCACCGTCGGTGTCGGTACGCATCACCCGGGCGCCACCCCTGCTCAGCCGAGCGAGCAGCCCCGGATTCGGGTGTCCGTAGGCGTTGCCGGTCCCCACCGGAACCAGCGCGACGGCTGGCCGGACCGCGTCGAGGAAACCCGGGTCCTGGTACGCCGAGCCGTGGTGGGCGACCTTCAACACCTCCGCACGTAGCTGACCCGGTGCCGCCCGTGTCAGCACGGCGTGCTGCTCCTCGGTCTCGGCGTCGCCGGGCAGCAGGATCCGCACCCCGGCCACCGTGGCGAGCAACACCAGCGAGTTGTTGTTCGGGTCGGACCTCGTGCCGGTCAGCGGGTACGGCGGACCCAGCACGAGCAACTCGACGCCACCGACGGGAAGGCGGGCACCGGCCACCGTGCTCAGCAGAGCGGCCCGTCCGGCGGTCGCGGCGGCGAGGACCAGATCCCGGCCGCTCGCCGGATCCGTCGAGGGTGGCGTCAGCACGGCAGCCACCCGGCGCCCCCGGAACACCCCGGCCACCCCGCCGACGTGGTCGGCGTGGAAGTGGCTGACGACCAGCAGCGGCACCTCCCGGACACCGAGCCGGCGCAGGCAGCCGTCCACTGCCCCGGGCTCCGGTCCGGTGTCCACCACCACCGCCCGACCGGGGGCGACCGGCAGCACGAGAGCGTCGCCCTGACCCACCGCGCAGGCCACCACCACCCAGCCGGACGGCGGCCAGCCGGCCGCCACCAACCGGACCGGGAGGGAGCCCAGCAACGCGGCGACGCCGACCACCGCCACCAGCCGGCGCACCAGCGGCCGGCGCGCCGCGACCAGCAGTGCCACGGTCAGCCCGGCCAGCACCAGCGCACCCCACACTCCACCCGGCCACGGCAGGTTGCCCGCCGGCAGCCGGGCGCCCTGCTTCGCGATGACCACCAGCCACCAGGCCGGCCAGCTCGCCAGCCACGCGGCGAACTCCGCGCCGGCCGGCCAGACCGGTGACACGATGGCCGCCAGCACACCCAGCACGGTCGCTGGCGCGATGGCCGGCACCGCGAGCAGGTTGGCCGGCACCGCCACCAGGCTGACCGTGCCGGAGATGCCAGCGACGACCGGCCCGCAGGCCAGTTGCGCGGCCGCCGGCACGGCCAGCGCCTCGGCCAGCCCGGCCGGAACGCCCCGCCGGCGCAGCCCGTCCCGCCAGCGCGGAGCGAGCAGCAACAGGCCACCGGTGGCCAGCACGGACAGCGCGAACCCGGGGTCACCTGCCAGCTCCGGGTCGGCCAGCACCAGCACCGTGATGGCGGCCGCCAACGCGGGCAGCGCGGCCCGGGGCCGACCGGCGGCCAACGCGGCAAGGCCGATCGCGCCCATCGTGGCGGCCCGGACGACACTCGGTGACGGCCGCACCAGCAGGACGAAACCCACGAGCGCCACCCCGCAGAGCCCAGCGGCGAGCCACGGGCCGGCGCGCCCCCACCGCGCCAACAGCAGCACCGCGCCCACCACGATTGCCGCGTTGCTTCCGGAGACGGCATTCAGATGCGTCATGCCGGTGGCCTGGAAGTCCTCCTCCAGGCTGGGTGACAGCCGGCTGGTGTCGCCCACCACCAGCCCGGGCAGCAGACCACCCGGCTCGTCGGGGAGCGGTTCGCAGGCCCGTTGCAGACCGGCGCGCAGCGTTCCGGCGGCACGCTGCGCCCAGGACGACGCGCCGTGCCGTACGGGTGGGCCCGTGGTGCTGAGCACCGCTCCGGTCAGATCACCGCCGCGCGGTACTCCGAGCCGACCCTCGGCGCTCAGGCGCTGCCCGGGCAGCAGCCCTCGCCAGGCCGGGTCGGTGGCCAGGACCAGCAGCCGCATCGACGTGCGCAGCCGTCGCCCGTCCGGGCCGGTGACCCGCACCAGCTCGGTCGGCACCAGCAGCATGCCCGGACGCCCGACGGACCGGATCGGACGCGGATCATCGCGGACGACGAGGTCGGCGGTGACCGTGGCGCGCTGCTCGGCCAGGGCGCGGACCGGCGGTGCGTCCCGGACGACGAGCCGGGCTGCGGTGGCCGTCGCACCGCAGACCACGCCGAGGCCGACCGCGACGGCGATCCAACCGAAGCGGCGGACGGTAGCCCGTGGGCGGCCGAGCAGGTGCAGGGCGCCGACCGCCGTCAGGCCGGCAGCCGCGCCGGCCAGCAGCAGGACCACACGGGTGCCGAGGTGCAGGCCGGCCAGTGCGCTCAGCCAGGCGGCCACGGCCAGACCGGCCAGCCGCAGATCCGGCGGCGAGGGGTCCGGCGACGACGCGTCAGCGCTCACGGGGTGGCCGTTCACACCGTCACCAGGTCCTTGAGCTGCTCGTAGCGTGCGTCGCCGATCCCGTCGACCTGACGCAGGTCGCCGACGGACCTGAACCCGCCGTGCTGGTCCCGGTGCGTGACGATTCGCTGGGCGAGCACCGGCCCCACCCCGGGCAGCGCGTCGAGCTGCGCCAGCGTGGCCGTGTTGAGGTTCAGCGGCCCGACAGCGGGCGCCGCTCCACCCGCCGCCGGCGCACCTGCACCGGCCGGCACCGGCGGTGACGTTACCCCGACCACGATCAGCTCACCGTCGGTGACCTTGCGGGCGGGGTTGAGCAGCGCCACGTCGACACCGGGCAGTGCGCCCCCGGCCGCCTGCACCGCATCGGCGAGCCGGGATCCGGCCGGCAGCCGCACCAGCCCGGGCCGGCGGACCTTTCCGGCCACCGCCACCACCAGCTCGCCCCCGCCGGTCGCACCGGGCTCACCCGCCGAGGCGACCGGCGTCGCCGCGCCGCTCAGCGGGACGACCGGCTCCTGCTGCGGCCGGGCACGCCAGGCCCAACCAGCGGCACCCAGCACCACCATCGCGGCGACGACCGCCAACGCCCGCACACCACGCCGCCCCGGGTCGAAGGCGCCAGGCCCGGGCAGCCGCGGCGCCGCGGCGCCTTCCGCAGCAAGGGGTACGCCGGCGTCGGGCTCCACAGGCGGCGCCCCGGCCCGCGGCGGCAGCACCCCCACCGGAGGTACGCCCACGAGCGGTGCGCCTGCCCGGACTGGCGACGCGTCAACCGGCGCGTCCATCAGCCGGCGCAGGCGCTGGCGTACCTCTGTCTCTTCGTCGTGCGACACAGCGCGACGCTATGGCGCCGCCCGGGACGGTGAGGTGTGGTGGCGCCGCCCTGTGGACAACCGACGCCGCTGTGGACAAGGCCCTGATCAAGCCGGAATCTGCTAACGACTGCCGATCAGGGTCGTGCGGTCGAGGCACCTCGCGTGGCCATGACGATGAGGTCGGCTATCGCCTCCGGGTGGGTGACCATGGCGAGGTGCGACGAGTCGACCTCGATCGTCGTGGCGTTCATCCGCTTGGCCAGGAACTGTTCGAGCTCGGGCGCGGTGGTGCGGTCCTGTTTGGAGACGGAGTAGTAGCAGGGTTTGTCCCGCCAGGCCGCGGTCGTCGTACGGGATGTGAAGAGGTCGCCGGCGATCGGCCCCTGGACCGCGTAGAGGGAGCGCGCTCGGGCCTTGTCGACGCCGCCCGCGAAGTCTTCGAGGAAGGCGCTCTCGCTGAGTTGGGCGTACCCGTCGTCGTGGACGAGGCCGGCGTTCGCCGGCGGGGTGGGGAACTTCGCGGCGAGCGCGGTGAAGTCCTCGCCGGCGTCCGGTGCGCGGGCGGCAACGTAGACCAGGGCGGCGACCGACGGATGGTTTCCGGCCTCGGTGATGACGGTTCCGGCCCACGAGTGGCCGACCAGCACCGTCGGCCCGTCCTGCCGGTCGAGGACCCGGCAGGTGGCGGCGACGTCGTCGGACAGGGAGGTCAGCGGGTTCTGTACGGCGGTGACGGTGAGCCCGGCCCGCTGGAGGATGGGGATGACGTCGGACCAGGAGGAGCCGTCGGCGTACGCGCCGTGCACCAGGACGACGTTGCGGACGGGCTCGGCCCGGGATTCCTCGCTCATCTGAGCCTCCTACGGGGGACGCCGAATCGTCACCTGACCGAACCCCAACAGCCGCCTCACACGACGCGAAAGCCCTGGCTGTCACCCGATCGCTGGACAGGCCGTCGACACGCTGGTCCTGCCCGGACCGCACGGGTCCCTGACCGTACGAAAACACATCCCCACCCAGGCAACCAGCACTCCGACGGGAGCGCTGGCCTACATCCACGGCGGAGGGTTCACTTACGGGACGCTCGACGAGTTCGAAGTGCCGATGCGGCTGATCGCCGAGCGCGCCGGCATCGTCACGTACGCGATCGAGTACCAACTCGCCCCCGAGGCCAAGTTTCCGGTGCAGATCGACGAGGTCGAGTTCTTCGTCCGCTGGCTCTTCGACAACGCCGATCAGGAAGGCGTCGACCGCGGCAAGATCGCACTGGGCGGCGACTCCGCGGGAGGCAACATGACCTGCGTCGTCGCGCTCAAACTCCGCGACGAGAAGGGTCCGCGGCTCGCGTTGCAGGTGCCGCTCTTTCCCGAGGCCGCCTTTCCGGGCGACACCCTGTCGGGCAGCGAAAACCGCGTCGGGCTCTATCTGGAGACCAACGGGATCTATGAGATGGTCCGCAACTACGTCAAGAACTCCGACGACGGGCGTCACCCGTACATCACCCCTCAGGAAGCACATCGGCTGACCTGGTTCCCGGGAAAGCCGGCCACGGGACCGGCGGTGGCTCAGCCTGCCGGTCGGCGGTGCACGACCACGCAGGCCAGCCCCGGGCCGGCGTGCGCGCCGACCACGGCGCCCGCTTCGGAGACGTACGTGTCGTGCAGCCGTTTCCCCAGCCGCTGGGTCAGCGCGACGAGCAGCGCCTCGGCCCGTTGCGGCGCCGCCAGGTGGTGCACTCCGAGGTCCACCTCGTCGTCCCCGGCCGCCTCGACGGCCAGGTCGACGAGCCGGGCGACTCCCCGGCTGGCGGTGCGCACCTTCTCCCGCAGCACGATCGCGCCGTCCGGCATGTGCATGATCGGTTTGACCGACAGGGCGGTGCCGAGCAGCGCCTCTGCGGCGTTGATCCGGCCGCCCCGGCGGAGGAACTCCAGCGTGTCGACGTAGAACCAGACGGTGGTCCGGGCGACGGCGGCGAGCGCGGCGTCGCGTACCCCGGCCAGGTCCGTGCCGGCGTCGGCGGCCCTGGCGGCCGCGATGGCCGGGAAACCGAGGCCCATGCCGGCCGACCGGCTGTCCACCACCTCGACCCGACCGTCGGAGTCGGCGGCGGCCAGCCGGGCCGCCTCCACGGTGCCGGAGAGGCCGGCGGAGAGGTGCACCGAGACGATCCCGTCGGCGCCGGCGTCGAGCAGCCGGCGGTACGTCTGCGCGAACTGTTCGGGTGCCGGCCGGGACGTGGTGGCCGTGACCCTCCGGCCGCTCAGCGCCAGGGTGGCGTCGGCGGGCTGGGTCTCGACTCCTTCGAGCCCTTCAGCGCCGTTGAGCACGACGGTCAACGGCACGACGGTCAGTCGGTGCGCCTGCACCAGGTCGGGCGGAAGGTAGGCGGTGGAGTCGATGACGACCGCGACAGGCATGCCCGGCACGCTAGCCGATCGAGGCGCCGAACGCCGAGGCGCAGGCACGCCGAGGCAGCGCGGGGGCCGTGCTCAGACCGCGTCGACGACGGCCGGGGCGGTGACCAGACCGGCGTTGTGCGCCCGCAACTGCCAGCCCCGGACGTCGTCGTGCCGCAGCTCGGTCCAGTGGCAGTTGGCCAGCGAGCCGATGGTGCGCAACACGGCGGAATCCCAGCCGAGCAGATGGCCGATGCCCTGCCGGGAGCCGCCACCGTGGGTGGCGATCACCACGGTGCCGCCGTTCGCCGCGTCGGCCGCCTCCCGCAGCGCGGCACCGACCCGCTCACCGAGGTCGTGCAGGGGTTCCAGGCCGGCGCCCGGGGCCGGGTCACCGGCGCGCCATCGGGCGTACTCGTCGGGGAAGCGCTCGGCGACCTCGGTGAGGAGCAGGCCCTGCCACTGGCCGAAGTGCCGCTCGCGGAGCCGCGCGTCGCTGCGGACCGGCAGCCCGGTCAGCGCCGCGACCGCGGCGGCGGTCTCCGCGGCGCGGCTCAGGTCACTGGACACGATCGCGTCGGGACGCAGCGACGCGAGCAGCGGAGCGGCGGCGTGGGCCTGGTCGCGGCCCCGCTCATTGAGGGGTACGTCGGTCTGGCCCTGGACGCGGTTGGCGGCGTTCCAGTCGGTGTTGCCGTGCCGCCAGACGATCAGACGGGTCATTCGGCTGCGGCGGACCCGCTGGCGTCTGCCTCGACGAGGTCGCGGTCGACGAACGGGATGGTGGGGCAGTCCTTCCAGAGCCGGTCGAGCGCGTAGAACTCGCGCTCCTCGGTGTGCTGGACGTGCACCACGATGTCGACGTAGTCGAGCAGCACCCAGCGGCCACCCCGCTCACCCTCGCGCCGCAGCGGCTTCGCCTTCTCGGGAAGCTCCAGGAGGCGCTCCTCGATGGCGTCGACGATCGCCAGCACCTGACGCTCGCTGGGAGCGGCGGCGAGCAGGAACGCGTCGGTGATGGCGAGCTGGTCGCCGACGTCGATGATCGCGATGTCCTGCGCCTTCTTGTCGGCGGCGGCCTGGGCGGCAGCCATTGCCAGCTCGTGAGCGCGTTCGGAAACTGTCACCGTTCTCCTTCGATCAACCGTGCGATCCACCAAGCGTCTCATACCCGGCGGCACCCCGACTTGTCAGTTCTGGTCGATTAGGCGCACGAAACGGGCTATAAAGGGCGTCACTTCCGCTGATAGAGGCGCCGCTTGGCGATGTACTGCACCACACCGTCGGGCACCAGATACCACACCGGCTCGCCCCTTCCCACCCGGTCGCGGCAGTCGGTCGACGAGATCGCCATCGCCGGCACCTGGACCAGGCTGACGGTGTCGGCCGGCAGGTGCTTGTCGGTGAGTGCGAAGCCGGGGCGGGTCACCCCGATGAAGTGGGCCAGCTCGAAGATCTCCTCCAGATCCTTCCAGGACAGGATCCGTTGCAGCGCGTCCGCGCCGGTGATGAAGAACAGCTGCACCTTGGGGCCGTACTCGGACTGGAGGTCGCGCAGCGTGTCGACGGTGTAGGTCGGCCCACTCCGGTCGATGTCGACCCGGCTGACCTGGAAGCGGGGGTTGGAGGCGGTGGCGATGACCGTCATGAGGTACCGGTCCTCGGCGGGGCTGACCGGCTCGTCGGATTTCTGCCACGGCTGCCCGGTGGGGACGAAGACCACCTCGTCCAGACCGAACCGGTCTGCCACCTCGCTTGCCGCCACGAGGTGCCCGTGGTGGATCGGGTCGAAGGTGCCACCCATGATCCCGATCCGCCGGATATCTTCCTCCACCCCGTGATCGTAGAGCGGGTGTCGTGACCCACCGTCCCGGCCCGGCGAGGGGCGCACCCGAGTTCGTCGGAAACGGTGTCGCCATCGCAAGGCTCGTACACGTATACTCGTTAGCAAGTAATCGGGCACGAGAAGAGGAGGCGTCGTGCCGAAGCGGCGCAAGGTCGGCAACCTGTTGGCGCTGGCCGTGCTGTCCGCCCTGGTCCAGCGGCCGATGCACCCGTACGAGATCGCCACCGCACTGCGAGCCTGGGGCAAGGACCAGGACATGGAGTTCAAGTGGGGCTCGTTCTACACGGTGATCCGCAACATGGACAAACACCACCTGATCGAGGCGGTGGAGAGCGTCCGCGACGGGCGGCGACCGGAACGCACCGTCTACCGGATCACCGACGCCGGGCGGTCGGAACTGGTCGACTGGGCCCGCGAGCTGGTCTCCACCCCGGTGCCGGAGCATCCCCGCTTCCGTGCCGGTCTGTCCGTGCTCGCCGCCCTGCATCCCGACGAGGCCACCGACCTGCTGCGACAGCGCCTCGACCTGCTGGAGGCCACGGTCCGCCAGGATCGCGAGACGCTCGACGCGCACCTGCGGGAGATCCCGCGACTGTTCCTCGTCGAATCCGAGTACGACCTGGCCATGCGGGCCGCGGAAGCGTCCTGGCTGCGGGCACTGCTCGCCGAGCTGACCTCCGGCAGCTACCCGGGGTTGGACACCTGGCGGGCCTACCACGAGACCGGCGAGGTGCCGGCGGAACTGACCGAGCTGGCAGAAAGGACCAGCAGCCGGAGCCTGGACACACCCGACTGACGGACGGCCCCGGCGGGGTGCGCCAACACCCCGCCGGAGCCCTGACCTCGAACCGACACCTGGACAGGCACCCGGCCCGAAGCGGCAACCAGAGGATAACCGGGTTTCCTCCCAGGTCGGTTCGTCCGCGTACGGACGACGACGACACCCAGGGAGAAGACCATGACCACGGTACGAACCGCGATCGTCATCGGCGGCGGCATCGCCGGCCCGGTGACCGCACTCGCGCTGCACCGCGCCGGCATCACCGCCACCGTCCACGAGGCGTACCCCGCCACGGCCAGCGGGGTCGGCGGCATCGGCGGCACCCTCGCGCTCGCGCCCAACGGTGTGGCGGCCCTGCGCACGGTGGGCGCGGACGAGGCGGTGACGGCGACAGCCACCCCGATCGGGCGCACCGTCATGGCCGTCGGCCGCCGCCGCATCGACCTGCCTACTCTGGCCGGGGTGCCGCCGCTGCGGGTGGTGCACCGGGCTGAGCTGCACCGGGTGCTGCACGACCGGGCGGCGGCCGAGGGCGTGTCCTTCGCGTACGGCAGGCGGCTCATCGCCGCCGAGCAGACGGCAGGCGGCGTGACCGCCCGTTTCGAGGACGGCAGCAGCGCCACCGCCGACATCCTGGTCGGCGCCGACGGCATCCGGTCGACGGTCCGCGGGCTCATCGACCCGGCCGCGCCCGGCCCACGGTTCACCGGGATGCTCAGCTTCGAGGCGGTGGCCCGGCACGAGGTGGACGTCGAGCCCGGCACGATGACGTTCGCGTTCGGGCGCCGCGGCTACTACCTGTACTGGCCGGAGCCGGGCGGTGGCACCCGGTGGGGGGCCAACCTGCCGTACCAGCGGCCAATGAGCCTGGTCGAGGCCCGCACGGTGCCGTCGGCGCAGTGGTTGGCCACGCTGCGCGACACCTACGGCGACGACGACCCGGGCCGGGAGCTGATGGCGACCAGCAGCGCCGCCGACCTTCAGGTGGTCGGGTCGTTGCAGATCATGCCGCCGGTGCCGCACTGGCACCGGGGCCGGATGGTGCTCGTCGGCGACGCGGCGCACGCGCCGTCGAACAGCTCCGGTCAGGGCGCGTCGCTGGCCATCGAGAGCGCGGTGCAGCTCGCCCGCTGCCTGCGTGACCTCCCGGACGTGGCGTCGGCGTTCACCGCGTTCGAGCGACTGCGCCGGGCCCGCGTCGAGAAGGTGGCCGCCCGGGCGGCGCGGATCAACCACGCCAAGGCGCCGGGGCCGGTTGCCCGGACGCTGATGCCGCTGTTGATGCCCCTGCTGGTGCGTACGGCCCTGGACCCGGAGAAGACGGTCGCCCACGAGCAGCGTTACGTCATCGACTGGGACGCGCCGGTCACGGCGGAGCCCGCGCTGCGCTGAGCCCCGGGCGCGGGGTGGCCGGTGTGCCACCCCGCGCCCGACCGGTCTCTCAAGCCGCCGCGGCGGCCACCGCCGTGCGGGCGACCAGCGCGCGGCGCAGATCGTCGTCGGCGTCGGTGACCACCCGCCGCAGGCCCGCGGTCAGGTCGTCTCGGGCCAGCAGCGCTGCGGCCGCCTCCCGGGTGGGCTGCGCCACGGCGTAGCGGGGGAACGCCAGGGCCGCCACCCGGTCGGCCGTCCACGGGGTACGCCCCCGCGCGGCAGCCGGCATGTCCGCGAAATACCGCTGGACGTACGCGGCGGTCAACTCGGCCTGCTCGGGCTGCCAGAACCCCTCGGCGGTCGCCTCCACCAGCCGATTGGACAGCTCGGTGTCCCGCACGATGCTCTCCCATGCTGCCTGCTTGGCGGCCGGGTCGGGCAGGGCGGCCCGGCAGCGGGCGGCCCGTTCCGCGCCCGTGGAGCTGTTGTCGGCGGCCGCCTCGATGGCGATCTCCGCCTCGCCGGCGGCGCCCAGCACCACCAGCTGGCGCAGCACCGCCCAGCGCAGCTCGGCGTCGACCCGCAGCCCGGCCGGCACGCCCCGGCCGGCGAGCCAGCCGGTGAGCAGATCCGCGTCGGTGGTCGCGGCGATCCAGCCCCGAGCTGCGGCGAGCTGCAACGACTCCCCCGCCGGTGCGCCGTCGAGCAGCTGCCGGCACGCCCCGGCGACCCGGGCCAGCGACGCCGACCGGGTCAGCGGGTCGAGGTAGCGGTCGACCAGCGAGCGGCTGAGGGTGAGCACGTCCTCCGCGATGATCACCTCGGTCTCGGCGGGCAGCGCGGCGACCATCAGGTCGACCAGGCCGATGACCGGCCGCTCCCCGTCGGTCGCCGCGTCCAGCGCCTCGCTCCAGAGCACCGCCCGCGCCAGCGGGTCAGCCAGCCCCGGCAGCACCAGCGGCACGGCATCCGCCGACGCCGCGTCGAGGCGCACCTTGGCAAAGGTGAGGTCGCCGTCGTTGAGCAGCAGCAGCCGGGCCGCCGCCGCGCCCGTGAACCCACCCAGCACCGTCCGGCCACCATCGGTTGTCGGGTCGATGTCCACCTCGTCGCGCTGCACGGTGCCGTCCACCGAGTAACGGCCGACGCCGATCCGGTGCGGGCGCAGCACCGGGTACGACTCGGGCGCGGTCTGCACGACGGCCACCTCGGTGTAGCGGCCGTCGGCGTCGACGGTGACGTCTGCGCGCAGTGTGTTGACCTGCGGCCGGCGCAACCACAGCTCGGCCCAGCCGGACAGGTCCCGGCCGCTCGCGCTGCTGAGACCCGCCAACAGGTCGGCGAGGGTGGCGTTGCCGAAGCGGTGCGCGGCGAAGTGCGCGTTCAGGCCGGCGAGGAACGCCTCGTCACCGAGCCAGGCGACCAACTGCCGCAGCACGCTGGCCCCCTTGGCGTACGAGATGCCGTCGAAGTTGAGCAGGCCCTCGTCGGCGTCGGCCACCTCGACGGGGGCGACCGGATGGGTGGAGGGCCGCTGGTCCGCGGCGTACCCCCAGGCCTTGCGACGCATGGCGAAGGTCGTCCACGCCTGATCGAAACGGGTCGCCTCGGCGGTGACCCGGGTGCCCAGGTACTCCGCGAAGGACTCGTTCAGCCACAGGTCGTCCCACCAGCGCATGGTGACCAGGTCGCCGAACCACATGTGCGCCATCTCGTGGGCGATGGTGGTGGCCCGCAGCTCACGCTGGGTGTCGGTGACCGCCGAGCGGAACACGTAGTCGTCGCGGAAGGTGACGATGCCCGGGTTCTCCATCGCGCCGGCGTTGAACTCGGGCACGAACGCCTGGTCGTACTTGCCGAACGGGTAGCGCTCGGTGAAGAGCTGGTGGAACCGGTCCAGGCACTGCCGGGTGATGGTGAAGATCTCCTCGGCGTCGGCGTCCAGGTGCTCGGCGAGCGACCGGCGGCAGTAGATGCCCAGCGGCACGCCGTCGTGCTCGGCCCGCCGCACGTGGTAGGGCCCGGCGATGAGCGAGAAGAAGTACGTGGCAAGCGGCGCGCTCGGGGCGAACTCCCAGCGACCGGGCGCGGGGTTGGTGGCCACCTCGGCGTTGCTGGCGACCGTCCACTCCGGCGGAGCGGTGACCGCGAGGGTGAACGAGGCCTTGAGGTCGGGCTGGTCGAAGGCCGCGAAGATGCGCTGCACGTTGTCGAGGAAGCTCATCGCGTAGAGGTAGGTCTCGCCGTCGGCCGGGTCGACGAAACGGTGCATCCCCTCTCCGCTGTTGGAGTAGGCCATCTCGGCCTCGACCACCAGGGTGTTGTCTGTGGCCAGGTCACTCAGCGGCAGGCGGTTGTCGGTCAACACCCCGGGGTCGATGTCGCGGTCGTTGAGACGTACTGCCAGGAGGGCGGCGGGTTTGATCTCGGCGAAGGTCGCGGTGCCGGGAGTCGCCCGGAACCGGATCTCGACGCGGGAGCGGAACAGCTCGTCGCCAACGGTCAGGTCGAGGTCCACCTGATAAGACTCGACAGTAATCGCCGCGCCACGCGCGGTCGCCTCTACACGGGTCAGGCTCGGCATCCGCTTATCCTGCCCGATGGGGATCCACACGCGGTCACCACACGACCCTCGGCACTGGAGGAAAGAACCATGGCGCAGCACCCCAAGGGCGACTTCGACCTCTCTCGGGCGGTCTGGCAGCGGGCCGAGGGGGACAGCTCCGGCAGCGCCGTCGAGGTCGCGTTCGTCGATGACCTGATCGGGATGCGCAACTCCGCCGAGCCGGAGGGGCCGGTGCTGGTCTTCACCCAGGCGGAGTGGGACGCGTTCGTCGCCGGCGCGCAGGACGGCGAGTTCGACCTGGACTGACCCGTCGGGCCTGTTGTTGGAGCTGGTTGCCGTGCCGGTGCCCGCCCGCGTGGACACCGGCACGGCGACGACCGTCCTCGACCAGGGTCAGGCATCGCCGGGGCTGTCGCCGTCACCCCAGCCGAGACCACCGGGACCCGGGGCGTGGTGGAAACCGGGATGGTCGGCCACATCGACGCAGCGCTCGCCGTCCGGGCCGATCGCCCCGCAGAACAGCCGCTCGGCCCGCTGCCACGCGTCGGCCGGCGACAGGGCCGCCGCACCGAGGGCCAGCTCCGGGCGGAGCAGGCTCAGCGCCTCGGCGTACGCCACGGCCAGCTCGCGGGCGTCGGCCGCGCCTGGCGCGGTGAAGCCCAGGTGCACGGTGAAGAACCGGTGCGGCCGGTCGGGTCTGCCGGGCGGACGGATGAGCCCCCCGCCGTCCCGGCTCCGCCCGCTGGCGAGCGCCCCGACCACCCGTCTCTGACGCCAGTACGGCGACCTGTTGTCCCGCATCCCCACCCTCCCCATGATCCGTGGTCGCCGCCACGCCGCCGGGCCACCCTGCCCGGCCGCGGTTTCCGGCCGCCCACCCACCGAGAAGCCAACCAGGTTTCCGCGCCGGTGGGAGGGGCCAGCAGACGCCGATCCGGTGGCCGCCGCGCGCCGGCCGGCCCGGCGCTGCGCTGTTGCTGGTGGTGGCGGGATTCAGGAGCGCCGACCTGGGTAGACGCACCCGGCCGGGCAGACCGGCCGGCACCCGAGCGTGAGGAGACCCGATGGCGACCATGCCGGCCGACCGCAGCCCGGACAGCACGCTGTCGTTCCTGCGCTCCGGCTACCGGTTCATCGGCGATCGCTGCGACCGGTACGGCAGCGACGTGTTCCAGACCCGCATCCTGCTGGCCCCGACCATCTGCCTGCGCGGCCGGCCGGCGGCGGCGCTGTTCTACGACACCGAGCGGTTCCAGCGACAGACGGCGATGCCGCTGCGCGTGCAGCGGACCCTCACCGGCCGGGGCGGGGTGCAGGGGCTGGACGGCTCGGCGCACCGCAACCGCAAGGCGATGCTGATGTCGATCATGACGCCGGCGGCCATCCGGCAGTTGGGGCAGCTCTTCGACGACGAGTGGCAGGCCCGAATCCCCGCCTGGGAGGCCGCCTCGGCGGTGGTGCTCTATGACGAGCTGGGCCGGCTGCTCACCCGGGCCGTCTGCGCCTGGGCCGGGGTGCCGCTGGCCACGTCGCAGGTCGACCGCCGTACCGTCGAGCTGCACGCCATGATCGAAGCCACGGCGGCGGTCGGCCCCCGGCACTGGCGCGGGCTCCTGGCCCGTGGCCGCGCCGAACGCTGGCTGGCCGACGTCATCGAACGCACCCGCGTCGGCACCCTGCCCGTGCCGGCCGACAGTCCGCTGAAGGTGGTCGCCGAGCACCGGGATGCCCGGGGCCGGCTGCTTCCCCGGCGGATCGCCGCCGTCGAGCTGCTGAACCTGCTGCGGCCGACCGTCGCCGTGGACCGGTACATCGCCTTCGCCGCGCTAGCCCTGCACGACCACCCGGCCTGGGGCGAGCGGGTCCGCGGGGACGACGAGGCCACCGAGCAGTTCGTCCAGGAGGTACGCCGGTACTACCCCTTCTTCTCGGCCGCCGCGGCCCGGGTCCGGCGCTCCTTCGACTGGGACGGCCACCACTTCCCCCGGGGCCGCAGGGTGCTGCTCGACCTGTACGGCACGAATCATCACCCGGAAGTCTGGCCGCAACCCGAGCTGTTTCGCCCGGAGCGGTTCGCCGGCCGCCGCGTGGATGAGTTCGAGCTGATCCCGCAGGGCGGCGGAGACCCGACGACCGGGCACCGCTGCGCCGGTGAGTGGATCACCATCGACCTGATGAAGCGGGCGGTCACCAACCTGACCAGCACCATGCGCTACGAGGTGCCACCGCAGAACCTGGCCCTGGACCTGCACCGGATACCCGCCCTGCCCCCCTCCGGCCTCACCCTCACCAACATCCACCGTGTCGCCCGACTCGACACCGCGTCGACGGGTCGTAACGACAGGCCGGTTTGATCGGCCGGAACGGGGGCACCTGCTGCGGACGTCCCGCCTGTTTCACGTGGCCGCCCACCGCCGCCCCGCGCAGGCCGTTGCACACCACGTTCGGGAGGCAGCGTTGCCCTTCGACGCCAGCGAGAACGGCCGGCGCAGAACGGCCGACGGGCTGCCGGGCGAGATCAGCCTGGCACTGTTGGCGTACGTGCTGCCGCTGCACTGGTCCGACGACGCCGGCCTGGCCGAGTTGACCGACTACCTGCGCTGGCTGGCTGGCCGGGTCGAGGTGAGCGTCGTCGACGGGTCGCCGGCCGACCTGTTCGCCGGGCACGCCGCCGCGTGGCGGGGGCTGGTCCGGCACCTCCCGCCCGACGCGGCCCTGCACGGAGTGAACGGCAAGGTGACGGGGGTGCTCACCGGTGTCCGGGCGGCACGGCACGAGCACGTCGTCATCGCCGACGACGACGTGCGCTACGACGAGGCCGCACTGCGCGCGGTCCACCGGCTGCTGGGCCGGGTCGATCTGGTACGGCCGCAGAACTACTTCGAGCCGCTGCCCTGGCACGCGTGGTGGGACACCGGCCGGACGCTGCTCAACCGGGCGCTCGGCGCGGACTTCCCGGGCACCCTCGCGGTGCGCCGCAGCACGTTCCTCGCGATGGGCGGCTACGACCCCGACGTGCTCTTCGAGAACCTGGAGCTGATCCGCACCGTACGGGCGTACGGGGGCACCGAGGCGGCACCGCCCGAGCTGTACGTCCGCCGGCTACCGCCGGACGCCGCGCACTTCCGCGGTCAGCGCGTACGCCAGGCGTACGACGACCTGGCCCAGCCGGCCCGCCTGGCGACCTCGCTCGCGGTCGTGCCGGCGCTGGCGGCGGCGGTCGCGTCCCGCCGGCCCGGGGTGCTGCTCGGCGCGGTGGCCACCACCGTCGTCCTGGCCGAGTTCGGCCGGCGGCGGGCCGGCGGAGCGGCGGTCTTTCCGCCGAGCACCGCGTTGGCCGGGCCGGTGTGGCTGCTGGAACGTGGCGTCTGCGCCTGGCTGGCCGTCGGCCGGCGGGTGCTGTTCGGTGGGGTCCGCTACGCCGGCGGTAGGGTCCGCCGCGCCGCCCACTCCGAACGCGCCCTTCGGCACCGTCTCCTTCCGCACTGACCCCCGCCCCTCACCTCCGGGAGCGGGCAGGGGACGGGGAACGCGACAGCTCGCGGGCATCCGGGGACGGCCGCGAGCTGTCGGGGTTGCGAATGGTCAGGAGGTGACCTGTTGGCGGGCCTGCTGGGCCTGGTCCTTGACGTCCTGCGCGGCCGACTTCGTGTCGTCCTTGACCGCGTGCACCGCGTCCTGGGCGGTGGACTTCACCGACTCGGCGGCGTGCTGGGCCGGCTCGCGCAGCTCCTCCTTGAGCTCGCTGGCCAGCTCGCCCAGCTTCTCCTTCACGGCTCCGCTGTGCTCACCGACCTTCTCCTTGATCTGGGCCGCTGCCTGCTGCTCGCGGCGCGACGCCGGGATCAGCGAGGAGGCCAGCCAGCCCACCCCGAACGCGATCAGGCCAGCGGCGAGCGGGTTGCCCGCGGACTTCTGCCGGATCACCCGCGGAGCGCTGTGCGCGGCGTCGCTGACACTCGATGCCGCCGAGTGCGCGGCGTCACTGACGCTCGAGGCTGCCGAGTGTGCGGCGTCACCGACGGTGGAGGCCGCCGACGAGGCGCGGTCGCCCACCGAGTGGGCGGCGTGGCCGGTGCCGTGGCCGAGGTCAGACGCGGTACCCATGACCTTGTCCCTCACATTCTGCAGCGCGGAACGGGCCCGCTGCTTGCGGTCGTCGACGATGCGGCTGGGGCTGACCTTGTATGCCAGCGCGTCCACATCAGAGCTGAGGCTGTTGCGGGTGGCTTCGATCTCCCGGCGGATCTGATCGGGATCGGTGCTCATCGGGTGACTCCCTCCGGGTGAGGCTTGAGCGCGTCGGGGATCCGCTGCACGCTGTCGTTGGTCTGTTTGAGGCCGCGTATGCGCTGGGCGTTCTTCCTGGCCAGGGAGTAGAGGACCGCGGCGATCGCGGCCCAGAGAAGGGCCACGATCAGCCCTGCCCAACCGGCGTCCATCACGTTGGACAACCCGGCCCAGAGGGCCAGCGAGAGGAAGAGCGCCACCATGTAGCCGCCGAAGCCGGCGCCGCCGAAGAGCCCTGCGGCCTTGCCCGCCTTCTTGCCCTCCTGGCGGATCTCGGCCTTGGCCAGCTCCACCTCCTGGCGCATCAGCGTCGACATGTCGGTGGTGACCTGGCGCAGCAGCTCACCGATGGAGCTGCTCTTCACCTCCGCCGCGGTGTGCGGGGCACCCGCGTCGGAGTGGTTACCGGAGCCCAGTCCGGACCCTTGCGTCGGCATGGTCATGCCGTCGCCTCCCTTCGGATGACTTGGTGGTTCACGGGCGGGTGGTGCCGCTGGACGGCACGCCCGGCAGCGGGTCGGTCTGGGTCACCGGCGGCAGCGGCTGGCCGGTGCCGGCGTACCCGCCGGAGGTCGGCTCGGCGTAGGTGCCGGGGGTCGGGTCGAGGTGACCGCCCGCGGGGACGGCGTCCGGCACGGCGCGGGGCGCCGGCGGCGTCGGGATCACCGCGGTCCGCTCCGGGTCGTACGCCCCGGCGCCCCGATAGGTCGAGGAGCCGTGGCCGGAGTCGTTGCCGGAGTCGTCGCTGGCGGCGGAGATGCCGCGGGTCAGCCGCCCGGCCAGCACCCCGAGAACCGCCGCGCCGACCAGGAAGGTGCCCGGGTTGCGTCGCGCGTAGTCGCGTACCTCGTTGATCAGGTCACCGGGCTCGCGCTCCTCGAGCCAGCCGGCCACGCCGTGGACCCGGTCGGCGGCCTGGCGGGCCAGCTCGCTCACCGGGCCGGCCTGGCCACCCTGCTCGGCCATCGAACTCATCTCGTCGGCCAGTGACCGCAGCCCACCGGCGGCCCGGCGCTGCTGCTCACCGGTCTGGCTGGCGAGCTGCGTGCGGGCCTCTCCGTACAGGTTGCGGGCCTGTCGGGCCGCCTCGCGGCCGACCTCGGTGCCCTGCTCCTTGGCGGTCTGCGCGACCGCACCGCCGGCCTGCGCCGCCTCGGAACCGACCTGACGGGCCTGGTCGCGGACGCCGCCGCCGTTGGTCGACTCCTCGCTGTACGTGGAAGACGTGGGTGAAAGATCGTAAGTCATGATTTCCCTTCCGCTCGGAAAGTCGTCGCGGTTGTGCTGGGGGTTGCGGCCGCGTTGCCGCCACCGCTGACCACTCCCCTACCCTCCGTTCCGGCTTCCATACCTCTTCGTGCATTTCTCTGCGGGACCAGTCGGATCGTCTTCACAATGGAGGATCGTCGGGCTGCGTGACGTCGCCGCTGCGGACAGTGAGGCGCGCAGGGCTGACAGATTCACGGAGGTGGCAGCGGTGGCACGAGACCCACGAGGTGGCCGAGCGGCCGGCCCCCGACCCCGGGTGCAGTCGGTCGCGCTGGCCGTGGCCGCTGTGTTCCTGCTGATCGGCATCCTCGGCTACATCCCCGGCATCACCACCGACTACGGCGGGTTGAGGTTCGCCGGCCACCACTCGGACGCGAAGCTGCTCGGGCTGTTCCAGGTCTCGATCCTGCACAACGCGGTGCACCTGTTGTTCGGGTTGGTCGGCCTGGTGCTGGCCCGCAGCGTCGCCGGCTCCCGACTCTTCCTGGCCGGAGGCGGCGCCGCCTACCTCGCCCTCTGGCTGTACGGGCTGGCCATCGAGGCGGTCGACCCGGAGAGCGGGGCGAACATCCTGCCGATCAACACCAACGACAACTGGCTGCACCTCGCGCTCGGCTTCGGCATGCTCGCGCTGGGGCTGCTGCTGTCCAACCAGGCGGGCGCCGGTGGGCGGCTGGACACCCCCATCGACCGACCCTGACCTGGCAATCCGGCCGGTTCCGCGGTCGTGGCGGTGTGGGTATCGGGGGCTGATCCTTGAAGGAGGACGACATGCCTCGTTGGCTACGTGACAACGCGCTGAGCATCGCCATGCTCGGCGCGTTCCTGGTCTTCCTGGTCCTGCAGAGCGTCTTCGGGTGGCAGACCCACAACGAGGAGCTGACCGAGTTCGGCGCCGCGCCGCTGAGCTGGCCTGCGTACCTGACCACCGGCCACTTCGCCGAGGCGGTCTTCGAGAACTGGGAGTCGGAGTTCCTCCAGATGGGTGGGTACGTGCTGCTCACCGCGTACCTGGTGCAGCGGGGTTCGGCCGAGTCGAAGCCGGTCGACCAGACCGACCGGCCGGAGGACAACGAGCGCAACGCCACCCCGCAGTCGCCCTGGCCGGTGCGCGTCGGCGGCCTGCCGCTGGTGGTCTACCGCAACAGCCTCTCCATCGCCCTGCTGCTGATCTTCGCCGGCTCGTTCGTCGGCCACCTGCTCGGTGGCACCGCCACCTACAACGAGGAGCAGGCGTTGCAGAGTGGAGCACCGCCGATCGGGGCGTTGGACTTCCTCGGCACCAGCGACTTCTGGTTCCAGTCCCTGCAGAACTGGCAGAGCGAGTTCCTCGCGGTCGGCGCGCTGATCCTGCTGAGCGTCGTCCTACGCCAGCACGCCTCGCCGGAGTCGAAGCCGGTGACCGTCGCGCACGCCAGCACCGGCGCCTGAGCGCCGGCGCCGGGCACGGCGACGGGTTCCTCAGGCCGCGACCGGCAGCCGCTTGGCAAAACAGACGCTGTACGGATTGTGCACGTACTCGCCGTAGACCGGGATGGGTTCGTAGCCGCACGAGGTGTACAACCCGATCGCCGCCGGCAGGTAGGTGCCGGTCTCCAGGCAGACCAGCGAGTGGCCCTGCCGGAACGCGCACTCCTCCAACGCGGCGAGCAGGTGGCGGGCGATGCCCCGACCCCGGGACGCCGGCCGGACGTACATCCGCTTGACCTCGCCGGTGGCGGCGTCGAGCGACTGGAGACCACCGCAGGCGACCGCCCGGCCGTTCACGACCACCGCGAGGTAGCGGATGTCGTGATGGGTGATGGTGACCTGCCCGTCCAGGCCGCCGTCGGCCTCCCGCAGCTCACGCTGCTGGGCGAGGATCAGGGCGGCGATCTCCGGATCGCTGGCGGGCCGCGCTTCGATCAGCATCACCCAACGCTAGGTGGGGGAAATTTCGCGAAGGTTTCCGGCAGTCAACCCGATCACGGAGCGCAACCGGCTACTCGGCGTCGTCCTCGTCCTCGTCCTCGTCCTCGATGTCGTCGACGTCGTCGGACGCGTCGGCGCCCACCTCGTCGGCCGACCGCACCCGGCGGGCCTTACGCGCGGCGAGCCGGTCCGCTGCCGAGGCCCGGTTCGACTTCTCCTCCAGTCGGACGTCCGTGCCCCGGTTGCCGGGCGTGAACTCCACCCCGGCGTAGAGCGTCGGCTGCCAGTCGAACTCGCGGTCACCGATCCGGACCAGGTCACCCGGCTGTGCGCCGGCCTTGGCCAGCTTCTCCTCCACCCCGAGCCGGGCCAGCCGGTCGGCCAGGTAGCCGACCGCCTCGTCGTTGTCGAAGTTGGTCTGCTTGATCCACCGCTCCGGCCGGACGCCACGGACGGTGAAGGAGCCGTCGGTCTCGGTCGTCACGGTGAAGCCGGCGTCGTCCACGGCCAACGGGCGGATCACGATCCGGGTGGGTTCAGCCGGCGGTGCTGCCTTACGCTCCGCTTCGACCAGCTCGGCCATCGCGTAGGTGAGCTCCTTCAGCCCTTCCCGGGTGGCCGCGGAGACCTCGAACACCCGGTAGCCGCGCTCCTCCAGGTCGGGGCGCACGATCTCGGCGAGGTCACGGCCGTCCGGCACGTCGACCTTGTTCACCGCCACCAGCCGCGGGCGGTCGGCCAGCCCGCCGTACTCGTTCAGCTCGGCCTCGATGGTCTCGATGTCGGCGACCGGGTCACGGCCGGGCTCCAGCGTCGCCGAGTCGATGATGTGCACCAGCACCGCGCAGCGCTCGATGTGCCGCAGGAACTCCAGGCCCAACCCCTTGCCGGTAGCCGCACCGGGGATCAGACCCGGCACGTCGGCGACGGTGAAGGTGTGGTTGTCGACCCGGACCACGCCGAGGTTGGGCACCAGGGTGGTGAACGGGTAGTCGGCGATCTTCGGCTTCGCGGCGGAGATGACCGAGATCAGCGACGACTTGCCGGCCGAGGGAAACCCCACCAGGCCGACGTCGGCGACGCTCTTCAGCTCCAGCACCACGTCGAGCTGATCGCCGGGCTCGCCCAACTCGGCGAAGCCGGGAGCCTTGCGCTTGGCGTTGGCCAGCGAGGCGTTGCCCCGCCCGCCGCGCCCGCCACGGGCCACCTCGAAGGTGGTGCCGTCACCGACCATGTCGGCGAGCACGGTGCCGTCGGAGGTCTGCACGACGGTGCCGTTGGGCACCTTGAGCACCAGGTTCTGGCCGTTGGCCCCGTCCCGGTTCGACCCCGCGCCACCCTTGCCGTTGTCGGCCTTGATGTGCGGGCGGAAGTGGAAGTCGAGCAGCGTGGTCACCTGCGCGTCGACGACCAGGGTCACGCTGCCGCCGTGCCCCCCGTTGCCGCCGTCCGGCCCACCGAAGGGCTTGAACTTCTCGCGGTGGATCGAGGCACAACCGTGCCCGCCATCGCCGGACTGCAGGTGCAGAACGACCCGGTCAACGAACGTCGCCACGGCGTCAATCCTTCCAGCGAGGCCTGACCCCGCACTGCGAAAAAAAAGCCAAGCGGGCCGGGACCCGGAGGTCCGCGGCCCGCTTGGCCGAAGAGCTACTGCTGCGGAACGATGCTGACGGTCTTGCGACCGCGCTTGGTGCCGAACAGGACCGAACCGGCGGACAGCGCGAACAGCGTGTCGTCGCCGCCACGGCCGACCAGGTCACCGGGGTGGAACTTGGTGCCACGCTGCCGGATGAGGATCTCACCGGCGCTGACGACCTGACCGCCGAAGCGCTTGACGCCGAGTCGCTGGGCCGCGGAGTCACGACCGTTACGCGAGCTGGACGCACCCTTTTTGTGAGCCATTTCCGACGACCTACTTCCCGCTGGAGATGCCGGTCACCTTGACCTGGGTCAACGGCTGGCGGTGACCCTGGCGCTTGTGGTAGCCAGTCTTGTTCTTGAACTTGTGGATCTTGATCTTCGGGCCCTTGGTGTGCGCGGCGATCTCGCCGGACACCGCGACCTCGGCAAGCTTCGCCGCGTCGGTCACCAGGTCGTCACCGTCGACGAGGAGCACCGCGGTGAGCTTCACCGCGTCACCGGGGGCGCCGGTGAGCTTCTCGACCTCGATCACGTCGCCCTCGGCGACCTTGTACTGCTTGCCGCCGGTCTTGACGATCGCGTACATCGGAGGCGGACTCCCTGTCGTTGAGGCTGCTGGCGGTCGTTCCCGCGGCGGCTCGCCGGGTGGTGGTGCACGGCAGCGCGGGCACACGGGAACTCGGCACACCAAAAGTGCGCCGCAGGCAAGAGTACGCCATTGCTGGCCCCGGCCCCAAACCGGCCCGCCCCGGTCAGCGCGTGCAGAGTTGGTCGAGGCGCTGCTGGAGCCGGTCGAGCTCGGTCTCGTCGATCGACTCGACGTCGACACCGAGCGCGGCGACCTCGGTGCCGATGTCGGTGAGCAGCGTCTTGAGCTGCGGATCGGTAGCCCGGGCCGACTGCTCCCGCAGCGCCGCCCGCCAACCCGTCAGCGCCGCCTCGGCCCTCTTGCGGGCCGCCTCGGCCGTGGCGCTGTCCCCGGCACCCACCGCGGCGATCATCTGGCCCAGCTCCGCCACGTACGTCCGGACGGCCGTGGTGCCCGCCTCCTGCGCTGTGGCGCAGACCTGCGCGGCGCTGCCGCCCGCCACGCCACCACCTCCGGGCGTACCCGTCGATCCGGCCGGGATGCCCCCGGGCCCGGCGGCCGGGCCGGAACCCCCGCTCGTCGCGCCGGCTGGACCCTGCCCTGCGGGCCGGTCGGTGGAGCAGCCGCCCACGGCGGCGAGCGCGGTGACCAGCACGGTGACGGCGAGCAGGCGACGCATCTTCTTCTCCTGACCGGGATGGCCGATCCTGGGCCGGGGTGGCCCGAACAGCGAGGTCCCTCCCCCGTCACTTTGCCGGGAGAGGGACCTCGTCAAACACCAGGCCGGTCAGGCGGTCAGGGGCGGGTCCGCCGTCGGGCGCCGCCCCGCCGGGAGCGGCGACGGCCGGTGCCACCATCGGTGCTCTCGTCGTCGGCGTCGCCGTCGGCGAGCGCATCCGGGTCGTCCGCGGCGGCCAGCCGGGCCGACTCGCCCTGCTGGGCGTCGGAGACAACCGGCGCGGCGGCGGTGTCCGCCTCGTAGCGGGTCAGGTCGTAGCCCATGGTGTCCACGTAGTCGGCGTCCGGCGCGGCGCTGGTGCCGGTCTCGACGACCTCGACCGCCGTCCGTTCGACGGGGGCGTTCTTGCGGGCCCGACGACGGGAAGACGCCGTGCCCTGCTCGACGGCCGGGGCGGCGGCGACCGCCGAGGCGACCGCCTTGACCTTCTCACCGGCGCCGCCACCGGCACGCGGCTTCTCCGGCACCGGCTCGGTGTGCATGATGACACCCCGACCCTTGCAGCACTCGCAGGTTTCGCTGAATGCCTCCAGCAGGCCCGCGCCGATCCGCTTGCGGGTCATCTGCACCAGGCCGAGCGAGGTGATCTCGGTGACCTGGTGCTTGGTGCGGTCCCGACCCAGGCACTCGGTGAGCCGCCGCAGAACCAGCTCACGGTTGGACTCCAGCACCATGTCGATGAAGTCGATCACGACGATGCCGCCGATGTCCCGCAGCCGGAGCTGGCGGACGATCTCCTCGGCCGCCTCCAGGTTGTTACGGGTCACCGTCTCCTCCAGGTTGCCCCCGGAGCCGGTGTACTTGCCCGTGTTGACGTCGACGACCGTCATGGCCTCGGTGCGGTCGATCACCAGCGAACCGCCGGAGGGCAGGAAGACCTTGCGGTCCAGACCCTTGATGATCTGCTCGTCGATCCGGTACTCGGCGAAGATGTCGGTCGTGCCCACGTGCCGGCGCATCCGGTCGACGAGGTCCGGGGAGACGTGCGACAGGTACGACTCGACCACGCCGTACGACTGCTCGCCCTCGATCACCAGCTCGCGGAAGTCCTCGTTGAAGAGGTCCCGGACGACCCGGATGACCAGATCGGGCTCTTCGTAGAGCAGCACCGGAGCGCCGCCCTCGGCAGCCTTGGCCTGGATGTCCTCCCACTGCGCCTGGAGCCGCTTCACGTCGCGAGCCAGCTCGTCCTCGCTGGCGCCCTCGGCGGCCGTCCGGACGATCACGCCCGCGCCGTCCGGAACCAGCTTCTTGAGCACGTCCCGCAACCGCTTGCGCTCGTTGTCGGGAAGCTTGCGGCTGATCCCGGAGGCGTTGCCGTTGGGTACGTAGACCAGGTGCCGGCCGGAGAGCGCGATGTGGCTGGTCAGCCGCGCGCCCTTGTGCCCGATCGGGTCCTTGGTGACCTGGACGAGCACCGAGTCGCCCGAGCGCAGCGCCTGCTCGATCGAGCGGGCCCGCCCCTCCAGACCGGAGGTGTCCCAGTTGACCTCACCGGCGTACAGCACCGCGTTGCGACCACGGCCGACGTCGACGAAGGCCGCCTCCATGCTCGGCAGCACGTTCTGCACCTTGCCCAGGTACACGTTGCCGGCCATCGTGCCGGAGGAGTTGCGGGTGACGTAGTGCTCGACCAGGACGCCATCCTCCAGGACGGCGATCTGGGTGCGATCGCCGCGCTGGCGGACCGCCATCACCCGGTCGACCGCCTCGCGGCGGGCCAGGAATTCCGACTCGCTGAGGATCGGCGGACGCGTACGCCGCTGCTCCCGGCCGTCGCGGCGGCGCTGGCGCTTGGCCTCCAGCCGGGTGGAGCCGGACACACCCTGCACCTCGTCGACGGTCCGGCGCGGTTCACGGATCTTGACCACGGTCGGGACGCCGTCGTCCGCGGCCCCCTCCGCGTCCCCGGCACCCCGACGGCGGCGCCGACGGCGTCGACGGGTCAGCCCGTCCCCGTCCCCGCCCTCGGACTCCTCGTCCTCGTCACCCTCGGCCTCGGCGGTCTCGTCCTCCTCGGCCTGCGCCGACTCCTCGGACTCGTCGTCCTCGGCGTCGTCGGCACCGCCCTTGCCCCGGCCCCGGCCGCGGCGACCACGCCGGCGGCGACGGCGGGCAGCGGCGCTGTCCTCGTCGTCCTCATCCGCCTCGTCGGCCTCGTCGGCCTCCTCGGTCGGCTCCTCCTCGGCTTCGACGGCCTCGACCGGCTCGGCGTCGCGGCGACCGCGCCGCCGTCGGCGGGACGGCTCGGCGGCCTCCTCCACGGCCGGCTCCTCGGCGACCGAAGCGGGTTCCGCCGGCCGGGTGACCGGTACGGCGTCCGGCTGTGGCGCCATGAACAGCACGGTGGGCGCGGAGAGCGCCGCGCGCCGGCGGCGGGTCCGCGGCTGCTCCGGCTCGACGACCTCGACCGGCTCGATCGGCTCGTCCGCCACACCGGCCACGGCCACGCCCGGCGGCACCTCGCCGGAGCGGTCCTGTGCCCCGCTTGTCCGGGTCGGCTCGGCGGGGGTCCGCACGACGGTGGCCTCCGACTCGTCGAGCTGGGCCTCCGCCTCGCGCAGGTCGGACTCCTCCGGAGCCTCGGCGGCCGGCTCCTCGACGACGGCGGGCTCCTCGGCAACGGCTGCCGGCGTGGCCTTCTTCCGCCGAGTGCGGGTCACCTTGACCGGCGGGACCACCTCGGCCGACGCCTCCTCCGCGGAGGCCGCGACCAGCGGCTCGTCGGCGGTCTTCTCCACGGGGGTGGCCTTACGACGGCGCCGGGGAGTCTTCGGAGCGACGTCCAGGTCACCGGAGACCGGGGCGTAGACCTCCGCCTGCGGCGTCTCGTCGCTGCCGACCCCGCCGGTGGACGCCTCGACCGGTGCATCGGTCTGCTCCGGTTGGTTGAGCGGAGCGGCCCGGCGGCGGGTCGTCCGGGTACGCCGCACGGGAGCGGCGGGCTCGGCGCTCTCCGCGCCGGCCGGCCCCGCGGTGGCGGCGCCAGTGGGGTTCGCCGCGGCGGCGCCGTCGGCGGTGGTGCTCTGGTCAGCGGTGTCGCCGGCCGGCTGTGAACCGGTCCGTTCGCCGCCCTCGGGCTCGTTCTCGAGCATGGACGTTCTCCAGTTCTGGCTGCCCCGGGCGCGTGTGAGCGCTGCCACGCAGGGTCGCCGCAAAAGTGTTTCCGCCGGGCGCGCGTGGTGCGCGACCGCCGAAGTCTGCCTGCCAGAGCACTGACCGTCGGTCAGTGCCCAACGATGGCTGCCCCGTCGCGATCCGCATCCAACGGATCCACGATCGCACCCTGCGCGGTCAACGTGCCCTGAGCCAGCCGGGTCACCCTCGGCGAGACCGGCGGCTCCAGGTCGGCCACCACGCGGAGGCCGGAAAGGACGTCATCGGGCCGTACGGACGGGGTGACCTGCCGCACGACCAGTTCGAGTATCGCACACGGTACGGCCGGCGCCCCGGAAGGCGTCGGCGTCGCCTCGGCGACATCGATCGACATCACGGCCGCGCGGGCGTCGAACGTGCGCCGGCCCTGCTTGGTCATCCGCTCGACCAGCACCTCGTCGGCGGCGCGGAAGGCATCCACGGCGTCGCGCACCACCGCCGGCTCGACCTCGGGCAACTCGATGTGCCAGCGCGACGCCTCGATCCGGTCCGGCAGGCTACCGCCGACGACGATCACGGCGTCCAGCACGTCGAGCCCGGGTGACAGGGCCGCGTCCAGAGCGGCCCGCAGCGCCTCCGGGTCGACCGGCGTCTGGAGGCCGATCTCCAGATATTCCGCCTCGCTGGCCACCCCGGTGGGCGCGGCGCTGGCGTATGAGATCTTCGGGTGCGGGGTGAAGCCCTGGGAGAAGGCGATCGGAACGGCGGCCCGACGCAGCGCGCGCTCGAAGGCCCGGGCGAAGTCCCGGTGGGAGGTGAACCGCAGCGGGCCCCGCTTGGCGTACCGGATGCGGACGCGCTGGACGACCGGCGCCTGGCCGCCCTCGGGTTGAGGCTTTCTGGCGATCGTGGGCTCCTCGGGTGGACCTGCGTGTCCGGTCCATCCTGGCGCAGGGCTCGTGACGGTACGCAGCCGGGGCCGCCGAACGGCCTGACGAAACGGGGTCAAATCGGTCGCTCGGACCCTGGTGACCCGACGCGGAACGCCAATGGCCGGCCGGCGACGCAGGTCACCGGCCGGCCATCACGATCAGGACCGGTTGCCGCTGCCGCTTCCCGGCGGCGCGGGCGGCGCTCCCGGAGGCGGGGCGTGACCGGTCGGTGGGGGGTACCCGGGCGTTGGGGCGTAACCGGGTGGCGGGGCGTAACCGGGTGGCGGGGCGTAGTCGGCCGGGGCGGGCGGTTGATAGGCGCCCGGCGGGACGTAGCCGCCGGGAGGCAGCTGGTCGAGCAGGTCCTCCGGTACGTCGACCGATCTGCTCGCCTCGCGGCGGTACCGACGCCGGTTGAAGATCAGGAAGACCGCCAGCCCCAGCAGCAGCACGAGCGCCACGGCAACGCCGATGACGATCACCATGACCTGCTGGTCCGTGGGGCCGCCGCGGTCGCCGTGCTTGGTGACGTCGAACTCGTCGGCCGCATCCGCGGTCTGGGCGGGTGCCGGGTTGGCGGCGGCCGGATCGAGCAGAGGATTGGCGGTGACCGGCGGCACGTTCGCGCTCAGCGCGGTCACCGGGTCGATCAGGCCGAAGCCGTACTGCGGGTCCCGGCCGGACGGACCGGCGTCCCGTGCGGTCCGGATGATCCGGTTGATCACGTTGGGGGCGTCGAGGTTCGGGTACTTCGAGCGGATCAGCGCCGCGAGACCGGAGACGATCGCCGCGGAGTCCGAGGTGCCGTCGCCCCAGCCGTAGCCCTGGTCGGGGCCGATGTTGAAGATGCTGTCGCCGGGCGCCGCGATCACCGCGGCCCGCCCCTGGACCGAGCCGGACCAGAAGGTGCCGCCCCGGGTCGTCCCGGTCACCGCGACCATCCCGGGAACGTTGGCAGGACTGTCCACGTCGGTGCTGCCCCTGGCGGTGTTCCCGGCGGAGGCGACCACCACGACGTCGTTGTCCAGTGCGTACTTGATCGCACTCTCCTCGTCGGCGCCGGCGAACCCCGGCGAACCCTGGGACAGGTTGATCACCTTGGCGCCGCCGTCGACGGCCATCCGGATGCCGAGAGCGACCACGGCGGGGGGGTTGTCTCCGGAGCCCTGCCGCAGCTTGATCGGCAGGATCTTCGCGCCGGGGGCGATGCCGTCCACGCCGTCGCGGCTGGCATTCGTGGCCGCGATGATGCCCGCCATGTGCGTGCCGTGGCCGTCCTCGTCGGCGCGTCCGTCGCCGGCGGCACCGTAGCTGCGGCCGCCGGGAAGCACCTGGCCCTTCAGGTCCGGATGCGTGGCGTCGACACCACTGTCGATCACCGCCACGACCACGCCCCGCCCGGTCGACAGCCTGTGCGCCTGGTCGATCCGGAGCTCGTCCAGATACCACTGCTCGGCGCGCCGGGGCGCGGCAGCCGCCGGTTGGGCAGCCCCCAGCACCAGGAGCCCCGCCACCAGGCAGGACGTGATCGGTCGACGTGCCCCGACGTTCACCCTCATCCGTCCGTCCTCATCGCAGGATGCCCGGGGACGCTCCGTCACCGGAGCCCCACGGATCGTCGTCCTCAGTCAACCACGACGAGTGGTCGGAGCCGGTGCCGCCGTGCCCGGCGCCGCCCTGGCCGCCCATCATGCCGCCACCTGCCACTCCCGCGCCGGCCATCCCGCCACGCGCGCCTCCCGCGCCCGCGCCCGGGGCGCCCGCGGCGTTACGCAACGCGGCCGCGGCGCTCGTCATGGGCGGGACCTTGCCGTTGCCGCCGCCCACCATGCCGGGGATACCGCCCATGCCGATCCCGCCGGCCGAGCCCACGCCGCCACCGATCCCGCCGGCCGAGCCCACGCCACCGCCGATCCCGCCGCCGGCACCGCCGAGACCGGATCCACCGCCGAGCCCGCCGCCGAGACCGGCACCGCCGACGCCGGGGCCGCCACCCAGGCCACCCAGACTGCCGACGCCGCTCGGCGCGGCGCTGGCCAGACCGCTGCTGTAGCCATCGTCGCCACCGGGATAACCGGACCCGGACAGTGAGGGCGTGAACTGGCTCGAGCCGCCGGACGAGGACCCGCCCCCGCCGAACTCACCGGTGGCCGGCGTGGAGAACGGGCCGCCGCCGGAGGTGGGGCCTCCGATGTCGCCGATGCCCGGCGGCCTGCTGCCGATCGACGGGCCGCCGCCGATGCCGGAACCGCCGCCACCGCCGATGCCGGAACCGCCACCACCACCGATGTCCGGTCGTCCCAGCGGCGGGTTGCGGTCTTCGGGGCGGAAGTCGTCCGCCCCGCCTCGGTTCGGAGCGGCGAGCGTCAGCTTGGGACGCTCGGTCACCACCGCCACCGGCAGCGGCGACATCGCCGTGGTGGCCGCGTTCTGGTTGTCGCGGTACCAGTTGTCCAGGTGGGACTTGGTGTCCCACCAGCCGCCCCGCTTCTGGTCACCCGCCTGGCCGTCGACCTTCATGGTCGCCTCCAGGTCGTCGGCCTTGTCGCGGAACGCGCCGTCGGCGTACGACGCGGGGTTGCTCTGGTAGTCCTTGCGGAGCGCGGCGAGGAAGCCGGACGTGCTCTCGCCGTCGCGGGCGTCGTCCAGCTCGGTGCCGTTGGGCAGGCTCCACTCGTTGAAGCCGAAGTCGTCCATCAGGGGAACCGGGATCGTGGAGACCGCCTTGCGGATGTCACCCTCGATCCGTGACAACGCCCCGCTGACGTTGCCGGCGTCGGTGATCAGATCCTCGATCTGCTTGCCGATCTCGCCCAGGTGCTCGCGGTACGCGTCACCGCCGCTGCCCTTCCAGCCGGCGAGCATGGCGGGCAGACCGCCGGTGTGCGGGCGCTCCGTGCCCGGCAGGATCGGCCCGACGAACGACCGGCCGACGAGCGCGTCCCGCAGATAGCCCAGGCCGGACGAGAGGTTGCTCCACCCCACCCCGACCGAGCCGACCGTCTCCGGGTCCGCGGAGAGCGTCACCTCGCGGACGCACTGCTCCCAGGTTCCTCCAGCCATGACGTCCCCCTTCAGGCCGTGTACGGGTAGGTGGGCGCGCCGCCGGCAGGAGGTGGCGGAGCCGCAGATTCCAGCAGCCGCTCGATCTCCGATCCGTTGGCGGCATTGCGTGCCTCGGTGTCGCGGAACGCCTTGGCGATGTCCTCGGTGCCCTTCTTGAGCGCGGCGAGTTTCTGGGAGAGCGACGTGAGGTGCGCCTCCATGTTGACCGTCGACCGGGTCAGCGCCTGCCACTGCATCCGGGCGTCCTCGTACGCCCCGAAGGGGGTGCCGTTCGGAACGGTCTGGGCGTTGTTGCTGTCGCCCTTCATCCGCTCCTTGACGCGCTCCATCTCGTAGCTGATGGTGTCGTCGACATACTGCTTGAGGCGCTCGACGTACGCTGCCGCGGCGTCCAGATCCTCAACGCTGACGTGCAGATCGCCGGTGTTCGGCGGCGTGATGCCAGCCATGCGCTTCCTCCCCCGTTTTCCGACCGCGAGGTCGGTCCATGTCAGACTCAGCGTATCGAGTGACGCCACGTAACGGCAGCCCCGAGCGCCGTCATCTCCCAACCAGCGCTGTCGATGTCATCGGCGCCGCTGCGGACGCCTCCTCCGACAGCACCTCGCCCACCGGGTGGACCCGGTGGGCGAGGTGTCGATCATGGAGGGCTGCGGCTGTTGGAACCGCCCCGCGCTCAGGCGGAGTGACCGCCCGTCGGCACCTTCATGCCGTTGCCGCCCAGCGGCGTGAGCGGAAGGAGCTTCCTAC
Organism: Micromonospora sp. 067-2; assembly: GCF_046549295.1. Lineage (NCBI taxonomy): Bacteria > Bacillati > Actinomycetota > Actinomycetes > Micromonosporales > Micromonosporaceae > Micromonospora > Micromonospora sp. 067-2. The sequence goes on from NZ_JAJPWB010000004.1 coordinate 621,520, forward strand.
CGGTCGGGCCGATCTGGATCTCGGTGTCCATCGAGGGGCAGACCCCGCAGTCGAAGCACGGCGTCCACCGGCAGTCGTCCTGCTCGTACTCGCTGAGCGAGTCCTGCCAGTCCTGCCAGAGCCAGTCCTTGTCGAGGCCCGAGTCCAGGTGGTCCCAGGGCAGGACCTCCAGTTCGTCGCGCCGGCGGGTGGTGTACCAGTCGAGGTCCACCCCGAAGGCGGGCAGCGTCTCGGCCGCCGCGTCCACCCAACGCTGGTAGGAGAAGTGCTCGCTCCACCCGTCGAACCGGCCGCCGTTCTCCCACACCTTGCGGATCACCGAGCCGACCCGACGGTCGCCCCGGGAGAGCAGGCCCTCGATCAGCGACGGCTCGCCGTCGTGGTAGCGGTAGCCGATCGCCCGGCCCAGCGACCGGTCCGAGTTGATCGCCTGCTTGAGGATCTTGAGTCGGTGGTCGATGACCTCCGGGCGCTCCATCGGCGCCCACTGGAACGGGGTGTGCGGCTTCGGCACGAACCCGCCGATGGAGACCGTGCAGCGGATGTCCTTGGAACCTGTCGCGGCACGACCGGCCCGGATCACCTCGTGCGCCATGTCCGCGATCTCGAGGACGTCCTCGTCGGTCTCGGTGGGCAGGCCGCACATGAAGTAGAGCTTCACCTGCCGCCAGCCGTTGCTGTACGCGGTGACGACGGTGCGGATCAGGTCTTCCTTCGACACCATCTTGTTGATGACCTTGCGGATCCGCTCCGACCCGCCCTCCGGGGCGAACGTCAGGCCGGTACGCCGCCCGTTGCGGGACAGCTCCTGCGCGAGGTCGATGTTGAACGCGTCCACCCGGGTCGAGGGCAGCGACAGCGAGACGTTGGTGCCCGCGTACTGCTCGGCCAGGCCCGAGCACATGTCGCCGATCTCCGAGTGGTCGGCCGAGGAGAGCGACAGCAGGCCCACCTCGGAGAAGCCGGAGAACTCCAACCCCTCGCGCACCATCTGCCCGACCGTGGTGATCGACCGTTCCCGCACCGGCCGGGTGATCATGCCGGCCTGGCAGAAGCGGCAACCCCGGGTGCAGCCGCGGAAGATCTCCACGGCGTAACGCTCGTGCACCGTCTCGGCGAGCGGAACGAGGGGCTTCTTCGGGTACGGCCAGGCGTCCAGGTCCATCGTCGTGCGCTTGTGCACCCGGAACGGCACGTCCGCGCGGTTGGGCACGACCCGCTGGATCCGGCCGTCGGGGAGGTAGTCCACGTCGTAGAACCGCGGCACGTAGACGCTCTCGGTGCGGGCGAGCCGCAGCAGCAGTTCGTCGCGGCCACCGGGCGAGCCCTCGGCCTTCCACTCCCGGACGATCGCGGTGATCTCCAGGACCGCCTCCTCGCCGTCGCCGAGCACCGCGGCGTCGACGAAGTCGGCGATCGGCTCCGGATTGAACGCGGCGTGCCCACCGGCCACGATCACCGGGTCGGCGTCGGTGCGGTCGGCAGCCAGCATCGGAATGCCGGCCAGGTCGATCGCGGTGAGCAGGTTGGTGTAACCCAGCTCGGTGGAGAACGAGATGCCGAACACGTCGAAGTCGCGGACCGCCCGGTGCGCGTCGACGGTGAACTGCGGCACGCCGTGCGTGCGCATCAGGCTCTCCAGGTCCGGCCAGACCGCGTACGTCCGCTCGGCGAGGGTGTCGGGCAGCTCGTTGAGCACCTCGTAGAGGATCTGCACGCCCTGGTTGGGCAGGCCCACCTCGTACGCGTCGGGATACATCAGCGCCCAGCGCACGGTCGCCGCGTCCCAGTCCTTGACAACCGCGCCCAGCTCACCACCGACGTACTGGATGGGTTTGGTGACCTGGGGCAGCAGCGGCTCCAGCAGGGGCCAGACCGACGGCTCCAGGTTTCGGCGCGGCGTCGGACGCCCCGAGCTGGAGTCGTCGCGAGAATCGGTCGCGGCCGCGCGCGGCGTCGTGGACGGGGCACTCATGATGCCCAAGGGTACGCGCCTGCCCGTCCGTGGCCGCGCGGACGCCGCCAGGACGCCCGGTCGGCGGAGCTGGCGGCGCGGTACTAGCCTCGGACCGGCGCGAGAGGAGATTGCCGCGATGCCGGAGCCCCAGCCGGGAGCAGGCCGTCCGGCCGACGGGAGCACCCCGGGCACGCAGCCGGACCGGGATCCGGCGGTCGCCGACGAGCCGACCTCCCCACCCGTACCGTCGGACCAGCCGGAACCCTCGGACCAGCCGCAACCCTCGGACCAGCCAGAACCCTCGGACCAGCCGGAACCCTCGGACCAGCCGGAGGCAGCCCCGCGATGGAGCGGGTCCGCGCCGGTGCCGCCTCCGCTGCCGCGGCGGCGGGCCTGGGGTGCGTCCGCCGAGCCGACCCCTGCCCCGCCTCCGCCGGACGAACCGCCCGAGCACCGGACCCCGGTCGACCCGTGGGCCGGCGTGGACACCGGCAGCTGGGACGTGCCGCACGTCGAGCTGCCCCCGCTGCCTCCGACGCTGCCCTACCCGGCGCCGCCGGCGACCCGGCAGTGGTCCGGTCCGCCTGCTCCCCCGGTCGGTCCGCATCCGGTGTCGCCGCCGGCCGCCCCACTACCGCCGGCCGTTCGGCCCACCACGCCGACCCCACCGGCACCCGCGCCCGTGGTGCCCAGGCAGCGCCGGGGCCGGCGCTCCGCCGCGCCCCCGCCGGTGACACCGCCGCCGGACTGGCAACCCCCCAAGGGGTACGTTCCGGTCACGGTCCGTCGGCGTCGCCGCTGGCCATGGGTGCTGCTGCTCACCCTGGTCTGCTGCTGCGGCTGCCCGGCCTACTACGGGTTTCCGATTTCGGCCCAGTACCCGGCCCGAGCGGCACTGCCCGGGCAGGTGGCCGACCTGAGCCTGCGCCAGGACGACCGCAGCGCGGAGACCGCCCGCCAGTTGGAGAACGAGGTACGCCAGCAGCACTGGCTGGCCGAGGACACCTTCGCCGGCGTCTACGCCACGGCGGACGGCAAACGGGTGACGGTCTTCGGCGGCACCGGCTTCCGGCTCACCCCGGAGGAGGACGCGGATGCCGAGATCACCAGGCTCCGCGAGCGTTACGCGCTGGACACTCCCGAGACGGTGGACACCGGCGTACGGGGCCGGCACGAACGCTGCGCGCAGGGCCGCTCCGGCGGCAACGCCGTGGTGGTCTGCACCTCGGTCGACCACGGCAGTATCGCCACCGGTGTGTTCACCCGGCTCTCCGTCGCCGACAGCGGCGCCCTGCTGAACACCCTGCGCAGCCAGATCATCACGCCCGAGCAGCAGAGCTGAGCTTTCCCGCTTCGAATGGCGGGCCGCCGTCTTCGGGGGACAATCAGCCCTGTGTCACGGCGTTGGCTCTTCGCTGATCAGCTGGGTCCGCATTTCCTCGACGACCGGCACCAGCCGGTCCTGCTGATCGAGTCGAAGGCGGTCTTCCGTCGCCGAGCCTTCCACCGGCAGAAGGCACACCTCGTCCTCTCCGCGCTGCGGCACCGGGCCGCCGAGCTCGGCGACCAGGCGACCTTCCTGCGCACCGAGACGTACGCCGACGCGCTGCGCAGGATTCGCGAGCCGCTGGACGTCTGCCATCCCACCTCGCAGGCCGCGCTGCGATTCGTCGAGGGTCTGGACCAGGTCACCGTGCTTCCGCCGCGCGGCTTCGTGACCGGCCTCGACGACTTCGCGGCCTGGGCCGACGGAAGGCGCGGCGCGCTGCGGATGGAGGCGTTCTACCGGTTCGCGCGCCAGCACCACCAGGTGCTCGTCGAGGGCGACGAGCCGGTCGGCGGGCGGTGGAGTCGGGACACCGAGAACCGGGAGCCCCCGCCGAAGGACGTCCAACGGTTGGACGTCCCACCACCGCCGATGCCCCGGGAGGACGACATCGACGCCGAGGTCCGCGCCGACCTCGACCGGTGGGAGCGGGAGGGCATCCGGTTCGTGGGCCGGGACGGGCCGCGGCGGTTCCCGGCCACCGGTAGGGAGGCCAGGGCCCGGCTGCGGCACTTTCTCAAGCACCGGTTGGGGCAGTTCGGCCCGTACGAGGACGCCATGCTCTCCACCGACCCGTGGATGGCGCACAGCATGCTGTCGTCGTCGTTCAACCTGGGGCTGCTCGACCCTCTGGAGGCGGTCCGCGGCGCCGAGCAGGCGTACCGCAGGCAGGACGTGCCCCTGGCCAGCGTCGAGGGCTTCGTCCGGCAGATCATCGGCTGGCGGGACTTCGTCTGGAACCTGTACTGGTACTTCGGCCCCGACTACCCGGCCAGCAACGAGCTGGCCGCCCGCCGGTCGGTGCCCGACTGGTTCCACGACCTCGACGCCGACGCCGTGCGGGCGCACTGCCTGTCCGACATCCTCGCCGACCTGCGCGACCACGGCTGGGTGCACCACATCCCACGGCTCATGGTGCTCGGCAACTACGCGCTGCAACGGGGTTGGCGGCCGGCGGAGCTGGTCGACTGGTTCCACCGCAGCTTCGTCGACGGGTACGAGTGGGTGATGACGGTCAACGTGGTGGGCATGAGCCAGTACGCCGACCTGGGCCGGATGTCCACCAAGCCGTACGTCTCCGGCGGGGCCTACATCAACCGGATGAGCGACTACTGCGGCGGCTGCCGCTACGACCCGAAGCAGCGTCTCGGCGAGCATGCCTGCCCGTTCACCGCCGGCTACTGGACCTTCCTGGCCCGTAACCGCGACCGGATCCCGGGGAACGCGAGGATGGCCCAGCCGATGAGTCGCCTCGATCGGCTGGCCGACGTCGACCGAGTGATCGACCAGGAGGAACACCGGGGCGACGGCCCGCCCTGACCTCGGCCCGAACCCGGCCGGTCGCGAGGCGGGGCCGGGTCAGGCGTCGCGGGTCGGGTCCGGGTGGGCGCGTGGCGGCGCGTAGCGGGGAACGTACTCCTGGCCGGTGAGCTTCTGGATCTCGTTCATCAGCTCGTCGGTCATCTGCCGCAGCGAGGTGCGGTCATCGGGCCGGCCGGTGAAGTCCAGTGGCTTGCCGAACCGAACGGTGATCTTGGCGGTGCCGGGGCGGGGCAGCCGCGCACCGATCGGCTGCGCCTTGTCCGTACCGATCATGCCCACCGGGATGATCGGCACGCCGGCGGAGATCGCCAGCCGGGCCGCGCCGGTCCGCCCTCGATAGAGCTTGCCGTCCGGTGAGCGGGTGCCCTCCGGGTAGACCACCACCAGGTCGCCGCCCCTGAGCGCCGGAATGGCCGCGTCGAACGCGGACAGCGCCGCCCTTCCGCCGGCCCGCTCGACCGGGATCGCGCCCAGGCCGGTGAGAACGAACTTGGAGATCGCACCCTTCACGCCGGTGCCCTTGAAATACTCCGACTTCGCCCAGAACGCCAGGTGCCGCGGCACCACCGTGCCGAGGAACAACTCGTCGGCAACCGAGAGATGGTTGCCGGCGAAGACCGCGCCGCCGGTCTCCGGCACGTGTTCCAGCCCCTCCACGGTCGGGCGGAACGCCAACCGCAGCGTGGGCGCCACGGTGAGCTTGCCGATGGTGTAGAGCAGGGGCACTGGTCCTCCGGCGGTCGTGTGTTGCGCAGGCGGTGTCACGTTAGCCGACGCCCGCACCCCGTCCGGAGCGGGCCGGCGGCGTCCCAGACCTCAGGGGACGGACGGGCCGAGCTCGACCCGTCCGTCCCCGGGCCACCTCACACCCGGCGGACCACGACGGTCACCCGGTCGCCGTCGCCGACCTCGCCGACGAAGCCGTCGACGCCCTCGGCGAAGTCGACGGAGTCCGCCAGCACCTCCCCGGTCACGAAGTCGGTGTACGCGGCCACCGCCGCGCGCACCTCCTCCGACGCCGAAACCGACACCGCGATCCGGTCCGAGACGTTGAGGTCGGCGTCCCGGCGGGCCTGCTGCACCACCCGCACCACGTCCCGCGCCAACCCCTCGGCCGCCAACTCCGGGGTGACCTCGGTGTCCAGCACGACCACGCCCTCACCACCGGGCAGCGGCGCGGAGTGCTCGGCGTCGGCGGCGACCAGGCGCAGCTCGTACTCCCCCTCGGCCAGGGTGACGCCGGCCGCCACCGGGGCGCCGTCGACCAACTCCCACTCGCCCGCCTTGACCGCCTTGATCACCTGCTGGACCTGCTTGCCGACCCGCGGGCCGAGCGCCCGGGGCACCACGCTCAACACCTGCTGGCAGTACTCGGACAGCTCCGCGCTGAACTCCACCGCCTTCACGTTGACCTCGTCGGCGACCAGGTCGGCGAACGGGCGCAGCTGCTCCGCGACCGGCGAGGCCACGGTCAGCCTGGACAGCGGCAGCCGCACCCGCAGCCCCTTGGCCTTGCGCAGCGACAGCGCCGCCGAGGCGACCGCCCGGGTGGCGTCCATCGCGGCGACCAGGTCGTGGTCGGCCGGGAACTCGCTCGCCTCCGGCCAGTCGGTCAGGTGCACCGACCGCTCCCCGGTCAGGCCACGCCAGATCTCCTCGGCGGTCAGCGGCGCGAGCGGCGCCACCACCCGGCACAGCGTCTCCAGCACGGTCGACAACGTGTCGAACGCGTTGGCGTCGCCGGACCAGAACCGGTCCCGCGAGCGGCGCACGTACCAGTTGGTCAGCGCGTCCAGGTAGGACCGGACGGTGGCGCAGGCACCCGAGATGTCGTACGCGTCCATCTGCGCGCCGACCGTCGACACCAGCTCGTTGGTCTTCGCCAGCACGTACCGGTCGAGCAGGTGGGTGGAGTCGGTGCGCCGCCGCGCCTGGTACCCGTCCGCATTGGCGTAGAGCGAGAAGAAATACCACACGTTCCACAGCGGCAGCAGCACCTGCCGGACGGAGTCCCGGATGAGCGTCTCGGTGACCGCCATGTCGCCGCCGCGCAGCACCGGCGAGGACATCAGCATCCACCGCATCGCGTCCGAGCCGTACGCGTCGAAGACGTGGTAGACGTCCGGGTAGTTGCGCAGGCTCTTGGACATCTTGCGCCCGTCCGAGCCGAGCAGGATGCCGTGGCTCAGGCAGTTGCGGAACGCCGGCCGGTCGAACAGCGCCGTGGCCAGCACGTGCATCGTGTAGAACCAGCCGCGGGTCTGCCCGATGTACTCGACGATGAAGTCACCCGGGTAGTGGTGCTCGAACCAGTCCGCGTTCTCGAACGGGTAGTGCACCTGGGCGAACGGCATCGACCCGGACTCGAACCAGCAGTCCAACACCTCCGGCACCCGGCGCATCATCGACCGGCCCGTCGGGTCGTCCGGGTTCGGGCGGACCAGGTCGTCCACCGCCGGCCGGTGCAGGTCGGTCAGGCGTACGCCGAAGTCCCGTTCGATGTCGGTCAGCGAGCCGTAGACGTCGAGCCGGGGGTAGTTCGGGTCGTCGGAGCGCCACGCCGGGATCGGCGAGCCCCAGAACCGGTTCCGGCTGATCGACCAGTCGCGGGCGTTGGCCAGCCACTTGCCGAACGAGCCGTCCTTGATGTGCTCCGGCGTCCAGTTGATCTGCTGGTTCAGCTCGACCATCCGGTCCTTGAACCGGGTCACCGCGACGAACCACGACGACACCGCCTTGTAGACCAGCGGGGTGTCGCAGCGCCAACAGTGCGGGTACGAGTGGGTGTAGGTGTCCTGCCGCAGCACCACCCCCCGCTCCCTGAGCTCCCGGATCACCGGCTTGTTGACGTCGAAGACCTGCTCACCCTGGTAGGGCGGCACCAGGGCGGTGAACCGCGTGTGGTCGTCGACGGTGACGATGGTGGGGATGCCCGCGGCGTTGCAGACGTTCTGGTCGTCCTCGCCGAAGGCCGGGGCCAGGTGCACGATCCCGGTGCCGTCCTCGGTGGTGACGAACTCCGCGCCGAGCACCTGGTAGGCGTTCTCACCCGCCTGGTCGACGAGGAAGTCGAACAGCGGCGTGTAGCGGCGTCCGACCAGGTCCCGGCCGTACACGCTGCCGACCTGCTCGTAGCCCTCCAGCTCCTTGGCGTACGCGGCCAGCCGCGCCGCGCCCACCACGAACCGCTGACCCGCACGCTCCAGCACCGCGTACTCGATGTCCGGGCCGACGGCGAGCGCCAGGTTCGACGGCAGGGTCCACGGCGTGGTGGTCCAGACACCGAGCCGGACGGGCCCGCGCACCAGCTCCGGCGCGCCCTCGTCGGCGGTCAGGTCGAACCACACGGTCAACGTCGGGTCGTGTCGGTCCCGGTAGACGTCGTCCATCCGGGTCTCGGTGTTCGACAGCGGCGTCTCGCAGCGCCAGCAGTACGCCAGGACCCGGAAGCCCTCGTAGATCAGACCCTTGTCGTGCAGGGTCTTGAAGGCCCACATGACGCTTTCCATGTAGTCCAGGTCGAGGGTCTTGTAGTCGTTGGCGAAGTCGACCCAACGGGCCTGCCGGTTGATGTACCGCTCCCAGTCCTGGGTGAACTCCAGCACCGAGGTGCGGCAGGCCTCGTTGAACCGGGCCACGCCGAGATCGATGATCTCCGCCTTACTGGTGATGCCGAGTTGCTTCTCGGCCACCACCTCGGCGGGCAGGCCGTGACAGTCCCAGCCGAAGCGACGCTCGACGTGCCGTCCGCGCATGGTCTGGTAGCGCGGCACCACGTCCTTGACGTACCCGGTGAACAGGTGACCGTAGTGCGGCAGGCCGTTGGCGAACGGCGGGCCGTCGTAGAGGACGTACTCGTTCTTGCCGTCCGTCCCGGCGGGGCGGGCCTCGACGCTGGCCTCGAAGGTCTTGTCGGCCGTCCAGTGCTCCAGCACCCGGCGCTCGACCGCGGGCAGGTCCGGGCTCGCCGGAACACCGGCGGCGGTCGGGTCGTGCAGTGGATAGGCCATCGGGGGTCGCTCTCCTCGCAGCTCACTCAACGTGGGTCTGCGAGGACGAACCTTCCGGGTACGCCTGGAACGGCGCTCCCGGGCGGTCCGCGGTACCACCCCGCTTGGCGGTCACGATCGACCGCCCGCTCATTGCCGGCTGTGACGGGCCGCACCCGTCCGGTTCTACTGGGCCGGTTGCCCGGCTGTTCTTCCGGAGGCTCACCGGTGATGGCCGGGTCATCGCCTTACGGTGCCCAACGATACTCGACCCGCCCACCGCCGCGCCGCCGACTAAACGCGTCCGGCAGGACATGGCCGCGATCGGCGCTCCCGGTAACAGGAGTGAGAACGCCGGATGTCCGGCCGGCTTGACCCGGGTGACGCGCTCGCGCAGACTTCGCCGGTGCGTTCGCTTCGATACGACGAATTTCAGGCCATGCGTCGGTTTCCCGCCCTGGACGGGCTGCGGGCGGTGGCCGCCGTCATGGTCTTCGCGTTCCACTACGGTGGCCCGTCCTGGAAGTGGCTGACCGGCTGGATCGGCGTACACCTGTTCTTCGTGCTCTCCGGCTTCCTCATCACGACTCTGCTGCTGCGGGAGGAACACCGGTACGGCAAGGTTTCGTTGCGCGCGTTCTACCTGCGGCGGTTCTTCCGGATCATGCCGGTCTACCTGCTGGTGCTCTTCCTGACCTGGGGGCTGGCCCGGCTCAGCGGCAGCGCCGACACGATCGAACACCTGATGAAGTACTACCTGCTGTTCATCAACGAACTGCTGCCGGGGAACGCGCCGTACCTGCACTCCTGGACGATCGGCATCGAGCAGAAGTTCTACCTGTTCTGGCCAGCCATCGCGTTCGTCCTGGTGACCGCTGTCTTCCGCCGCCGGCTGGCGGTCACCGTCGGCCTGCTCGTGCTCTTCATCGCGCTCATCCCGCCGGACATCGCGTGGCTGAGCTGGCCGATCCACTACGTGGCGATCCTGCTCGGCTGCCTGACCGCGGTGGTCATGCACCACCCCCGAGGGTTCGCACTGGTTCGTCCGCTGACCCACCCGGTGACGGCCTCCGCCGTGATCGTGGTCTTCGTCGCCTTCCAGGTGGCCGTGCAGTACTGGCCGGTCCGGTTCGGTCAGGAGGCGCTGATCGGCAGCTACGCCGCCGCCGCGGCTCTACTGCTGCCGGCTCTGCTCTCGCGCAGCGTGCTCGCCCGGGGGCTGGGGTTGCGTCCGCTGGTCTTCGTCGGGGAGCGGTCGTACTCGATGTACCTCATCCAGTCCATCGCCGCGCGGGTGGCGATCGGGCTGCTGCCCGCGATGGGGCGCCGCAGCACCGCCGTGTTCCTCGGTGCCGTGGTGGTGGCGCTGATCGTCGCGGACGTGCTCTACCGGTGGGTCGAGCTACCCATGATCGAGGTGGGCCGCCAGCTGGCCGCTCGGGTGACCCGGCGCGGGCCGCGTGGCGACAGCGCCGGGCAGGCCGGCCCGACGGTTGGCGCCGAAACGGCCACCGAGGTAGAGCTGACCCCCCGCCCGCGCGAGGTGCTGGCGGACACTGTCCCGGCCGCCCGCGGCTGACGTCCTCCTGGGCCGTCCCGGCCGGCACGACCGGGGACACAGCGGCCGGTTGTCACGGCGTACGCAGGTTGACCCCCGGGCTGCAAAAGTGGCCGGTGCGCTCCAGGCGCACCGGCCGACGCTGCTGGGGGCCGCCTGTCGCCCCTCAGCCGAGGTCGGGAAACCAGAGCGCGATCTCGCGCTTGGCGCTGTCCGCAGAGTCGGAGGCGTGCACCAGGTTCTCCCGGTTGGACAGCGACAGGTCGCCCCGGATGGTGCCGGCGGCGGCCTTGCGCCCGTCGGTCGCGCCAACCAGCCCGCGGACCACCTCGATGACCTGGTCGCCGGAGAGCACCAGGGCGACCAGCGGGCCGCCGGTCATGAAGTCCTTCAGCGGCGGGTAGAACGCCTTGTCGACGTGCTCGGAGTAGTGCTCGTCGGCGAGGGCGGCGTCCATCGTCCGGTACACCATCGCGTCGATTCGCAGCCCCTTGCGCTCGAAGCGGGAGAGGACCTCGCCGACCAGGCCGCGGCGGACCGCGTCCGGCTTGATCAGAACGAGGCTGCGCTCAACCGGGCTGTTGCTGGACACGCTGGGTTCCTCCTGTAAGCGCTGGACGCTCGGGATCGGTACGGTCAGCCTAGCGACCCGGTCCCGGCGCCGGCGCGGCGGCCGGTCTTCCCCCCGGTGGCCGATCCGGCCTAGCCTGGCCCTGACCCCGGGAGGTCCACTGTGGCGAATGGCGGGAACCGACCCATCGCGCCGGTACGCAAGCTGATTGGCACGGTGCTGGGCACCGTGGCCGCGTTCGTCGTCCTCTTCGGGCTCGGCATGACCAGCTGGGCCATCGTGGCGCTCGGCGTCGCGCTGCTGGTGCTGGCGATCGCCCTGGCCACCGTGCGTGGCGGTGGGCGCACCTGGGTGGTCGGCGTCGGGCACGTGCACAGCGCCTCCGAACCACCCACCCAGTACGCGTTCGGCCGCTGTGAGCTGCAACTGGTGATCGACGCGCCCGGGCTGCCCCCGCGCTCCAAGAAGATCATCGAGCCGCGGGTGCCGGTCTCCAAGTGGCCGTCGCTGGGGCAGACCCTGCCGATCCGCGTCGCGCTGGACGACCAGCGGCACGTCAAGGTCCTCTGGGACGAGGTGCTGACCCACGCCGAGACGGCCGCGGCCGTGGCCGACCTGCCGCCGGAGTTCGCCGACGCGGAAGCCCTCGACGACGTGCTCATCCAGCAGGACGCGCCGCCGTGGGCGGATCGCGCGCCGGACGACGACTTCCGGGACGACTTCCGGGCTCCGCGCGGCGGCGATCCCTTTCGCGACCCGCGCGGCGGCGACCCCTTCCGCGATCCGGTCGACTCCGACCCACTGCGCGACGACCTCGGCGTGGCACCCGAGGAACGCGAGCCGGTGGTGGTGCACCAGAGCCCGGGCGGCCCGGTGGTGCTGGAGGGTGTCCTGGTCGAGCAGCAGGCCGGCGGTGGTCTGCCCCGGCGGGCCACTCCCGCGCCGCGTCCGCCCGCCGATGAGCGTTTCGACCAGGCCGACACCAGCCCTTTCGACCAGCCGGAGGACGACCAGCCCGCGCCGCCGGCCGAGGAGCGGTTCGACCCTCCTGCACCGCAACGCTTCGAGCAACCTCCCGCGCAACGGTCTGGCCCGTTCGCGACGGACCCCCTGGACCCGCTCGACCTGCCGCTGGACGATCCCACCCCGCCCGGAGCGGCACGCGAGCCGGTCACCGCCGAGGACCTTGACGAGGCGATCTTCGGGTACGGCGCGTCGGCGGCCGCGGACCCGGCCGGCCCGATCAGTGGGGTTGGCCTCACCCTGCTGGTCACCGATCTGTCCCGGTCGCTCGACTTCTACCGCGACGTCCTCGGCTTCAGCGAGGTCGACCAGGGCGCCGGCAACGCGGTACTCGCCTCCGGCACGACCCGGTTGGTGCTGCGCGAGGTGACCGGCGCCGCGCCGATCAGCCGCCGACTCGTGCACGTCAACCTCGAGGTGGACGACATCGAGGCGGCGTACGGGCGGCTGCGCGGGTCAGGCGTCCGCTTCACCTACGCACCTCGCGTTGTCAACCGGGGCACCCGGCTGGAGGTGTGGGCGGCGGCGTTCCGCGATCCGGACGGCCACGGCATCGCCCTCACCCAGTGGCGCGAGCGCGCGGACGCCTGAGCCCGCTCCGCACGGCCGGCCCGGCGGCGTTCAGCCGAGGATGACCCGGCGGACGTGCAGCGCGTACGCCCAGACGAGGGCGAAGATGACGCCCAACGCGAACAGCGACCAGTGCAGCAGCCCGGCGAGCAGCAGCAGGCCCTGGAGCACGGTGCCGCCGTGCCAGGCCCAGGGGCGGCGCATCATGCCGGCGAGCAGGATCGCGACCACCGCCAGGGCCACCACGGCACCGATCGCGGCACCGCCCAGGTCGCCGCCGACCACCCGGATCGGCTGGATGGCCAGCACCAGCACCAGCGCCTCCAGGCTGAGCGTCCCGGCGCCCAGGCCGCGCACCGCCCGTTCCGGGTTGCGCAGGCCGGACCGCCGCGGCTGCTCGGCCGCGGGCTGATCGGCCGCGGGCTGATCGGCCGCGGGCTGATCGGCCGCGGGTTGCTCGGCCGTGGGCGGATCGGTGGGCGGGAATTCGGGGGCTGAGGGCTCCCGCTCCGGGCCGGTCATCGCTTCAGCAGCCGACGTGCGTCGGCCACCGTCACCACCGACCCGGTGACCAGCACCCCGACCCCGCTGAGCTCACCGGGGACGTTCTCCTCGGCCAGCGCCACCGCCAACTCGATGGCGTCCGGCATCTCCTCGGCCACCTCCACCCGGTCCTCGCCGAAGACCTCGACGGCCAGCGCCTGAAGTTCCGTCGCCGGCATCGCCCGGGGCGAGGAGTTGGTGGTCAGCACCAACTGGTCGACCACCGGCTCCAGCAGCTCCAGCAGGCCGGCGGCGTCCTTGTCGGCGAGCACCCCCAGCACCGCCACCAGCTTGCTGAACGCGAACTCCTCCTGGAGGGCTTTGACCGTCGCGGTCATCCCGTGCGGGTTGTGCGCGCCGTCCAGCAGCACTGTCGGGGCATTACGCACCCGCTCCAGCCGGCCCGGGGAGCTGGTCGCGGCGAAGCCCTCCCGCACCGCCTCGATGTCGAGCTGCCGCCGGGCGCCGGCACCCAGGAACGCCTCGACGGCGGCGAGCGCCACCGCCGCATTCTGCGCCTGGTGCGCGCCGTGCAGCGGAATGAACACCTCGTCGTAGACGCCGCCGAGCCCCTGCAGGCTGAGCACCTGACCGCCCACCGCGATCGCCCGGCTCAGCACGCCGAACTCGGTGCCCTCCCGGGCGAGGGTGGCGCCGACGTCGGCGCTTCGTTCGAGGAGAGGCTGCGCCGCCTCCTCCTCCTGCGCCGCGGTGATCACGGTGGCGCCCGGGTGGATGATGCCGGCCTTGGCCAACGCGATGTCCTGCAGCGTGTCGCCGAGCCACTCCGTGTGGTCCAGGCCGATCGGCGTGATCACACAGACCCCCGCCTGGATGACGTTCGTCGCGTCCTCGGCGCCGCCGAGACCCACCTCGACCACCGCGATGTCGACCGGCGCGTCGGCGAACGTGGCGAACGCCAGCGCGGTGGTCATGTCGAAGTACGTCAGCGGCTCGTCCGACCGCGCGTCGACCAGCTCGGCCAGCGGTTTGATCTCCCGGTACACCGCGGCGAACCGCTCCTCGCTGACCGGCTCGCCGTCCAGGCTGATCCGCTCCCGCACGGTTTCCAGGTGCGGGCTGGTGTACCGGCCGGTGTGCAGCCCGAACGCCCGGAGCAGCGAGTCGATCATTCGCGCGGTGGAGGTCTTGCCGTTGGTGCCGGTCAGGTGGATCGACGGGTACGCCCGCTGCGGGCTGCCGAGCAGATCGAGCAACGACTCGATCCGATCCAGCTCGAAGACCATGCGGGTGAAGCCACGAGCGGCCAGCTCGGCCTCGGCGGTGGTGAAATCGGTATGGTCGGTCACGAGGTAAGCGTCTCCAGAGCAGCGTCGATCCGGACCAGGTCTGCCTCAGCGGTGGTCAGCCGGTCGCGGATCTTCGCGACCACCGGCTCCGGGGCCTTGCCGACGAAGGCCGGGTTGTCGAGCTTCGCCCGGGCCTGCGCGACCTCCTTCTCGGCCGCCGCGCGGTCCTTGGTGAGCCGGGCCCGCTCGGCGGCCACGTCGATCGACCCCCGGGTGTCCAACGCGACACCGACCGCGCCGGGCATGGCCAGCGTGGCGCTGGCCTGGAAGTCCTCGCCGACCGGGTCCAGCCGGACCAGCGAGCGGATCAGCGGCTCGTGGGCGGCGATGCCGGCCCCGGTCAGGCCGTCCAGACGGGCGGCCACTCGCTGCGTCGGGCGTAGCCCCTGGTCGGAACGGAACCGGCGGATCTCGGTGATCACCCGCTGCACGCTGGTCAGCTCCGCCTCGGCGACGTCGTCGACCAGCGCCCGGTCGGCGACCGGCCAGGCGGCCCTCTGCACCGTCTCGCCACCGGTCAGCGCGAGCCACAGCTCCTCGGTGACGAACGGGATGACCGGGTGAAGCAACCGCAGCAGCTGGTCCAGGACGTGCCCGAGCACCCGGCGGGAAGCGTCGGCCCGCTCACCGCCCTCGGCCAGCACCGGCTTGCTCAGCTCCACGTACCA
The DNA here is from genome assembly GCF_046549295.1 of Micromonospora sp. 067-2. Classification (NCBI taxonomy): domain Bacteria; kingdom Bacillati; phylum Actinomycetota; class Actinomycetes; order Micromonosporales; family Micromonosporaceae; genus Micromonospora; species Micromonospora sp. 067-2. The sequence goes on from NZ_JAJPWB010000004.1 coordinate 636,578, forward strand.
GTCGCAGACGTCGTCCCAGGCGAAGTGGTAGAGCAGGTCACACACCTTGGCGAACTCGTACGACTCGAACTGCTCGTCGACCTCGGCGGTGACGTGCGCCAGCCGGGACAGGATCCACCGGTCGACGGTCGAGAGCTGCTCGGCGGGCGGCAGGTCGCCCGTGGTGTGCGCGCCGTTCATCAGCGCGAACCGGGTGGCGTTCCACAGCTTGTTGCAGAAGTTGCGCGAGCCCTGGCACCACTCCTCGCTGACCGGCACGTCCTGGCCGGGGTTGGCACCCCGGGCCAGGGTGAACCGGGTGGCGTCCGCACCGAACCGGTCGATCCAGTCCAGCGGGTCGACCACGTTGCCGAACGACTTGGACATCTTCTTGCCGTGCTCGTCGCGAACCATGCCGTGCAGGGCCACCACGTCGAACGGCTGTTTGCCGTCCATCGCGTACAGGCCGAACATCATCATCCGGGCGACCCAGAAGAAGAGGATGTCGTAGCCGGTGACCAGGACGCTGGTCGGGTAGAACTTGGCCAGATCCGGGGTCTGCTCGGGCCAGCCGAGGGTGGAGAACGGCCAGAGCGCGCTGGAGAACCAGGTGTCCAGCACGTCCTCGTCCTGCCGCCAGCCGTCGCCGGTGGGCGGCTGCTCGTCCGGGCCGACGCACACGATCTCGCCCTGCGGGCCGTACCAGACCGGGATCCGGTGCCCCCACCACAGCTGACGCGAGATACACCAGTCGTGCATGTTGTCGACCCAGGCGAAGTAGCGTTTGGCCAACTCGGCCGGCTCGATGGCGACCCGGCCGTCGCGCACCGCGTCGCCGGCGGCCTGGGCCAGTGGCGCGGTGTTGACGAACCACTGCAGCGACAGCCGCGGCTCGACGGTCGTCTTGCACCGCGAGCAGTGCCCGACCGCGTGCACGTACGGCCGCTTCTCGGCCACGATCCGGCCCTGCTCGCGCAGCGCGGCCACGATCGCGGGCCGCGCCTCGAACCGGTCCAGTCCCTCGAACGGTCCGGGGACGGTGATCACACCGCGCTCGTTCATCACGGTCAGCGCGGGCAGGTCGTGGCGCTGGCCGATCTCGAAGTCGTTCGGGTCGTGCGCCGGGGTCACCTTGACCATGCCGGTGCCGAAGGACGGATCGACGTGGGCGTCGGCGACGATCGGAATGCGGCGGCCGGTCAGAGGCAGCTCGACCTCGGTGCCGATCAGGTGCCGGTACCGCTCGTCGTCCGGGTGCACGGCCACGGCGGTGTCGCCGAGCATCGTCTCGGCCCGCGTGGTGGCCACGACGACCTCGTCGCTGTAGCGGATGGAGATCAGCTCACCGTCGTCGTCGGTGTGCTCGACCTCGATGTCGGAGAGCGCCGTCAGGCAGCGTGGGCACCAGTTGATGATCCGGTTGGCCCGGTAGATGAGGCCCTCGTCGAAGAGCTTCTTGAAGATCGTCTGGACGGCCCGGGTCAGGCCCTCGTCCATGGTGAAGCGCTCGCGGTCCCAGTCGACCGAGTCGCCGAGGCGCCGCATCTGCCCCAGGATCGCCCCACCGGACTCGGCCTTCCACTGCCAGACCCGCTCGACGAACTTCTCCCGGCCCAGATCGTGCCGGGACAGCCCCTCGGCGGCGAGTTGCCGCTCGACCAGGTTCTGGGTGGCGATGCCGGCGTGGTCCATACCGGGCAGCCAGAGCGCCTCGAAGCCCTGCATCCGCTTGCGTCGGGTCAGCGCGTCCATCAGCGTGTGCTCGAACGCGTGACCCATGTGCAGCGAGCCGGTGACGTTCGGCGGCGGGATGACGATGGTGAAGGGCGGCCTCTCGCTGTCGGCGGTGGCACGGAAGTGCCCGGCGGCTACCCACTGCTCGTACCGTCGCTGCTCTACCTCGCCGGGCTGGTACTGGCCGGCCAGGGTGGGGGCATCGGGGCGTCGGGCGTCGAGTCTGTCGGTCACCTGGGAAAGTCTACGGAGGCCTTCGCCGGACCCGACGTGCGCCACCTGCCATTCGCGTACGGTGTCGGCTATGTCCGACGCACATCTCACCGAGCGCCCGCTCGACGACGGTCGCGAGCCGGTTGAGCTGACCGAGGAGCCGATCCAGCTCAGCACCCGCGATCCCGGGGTCGATCCCGACGAGCCGCGGGGCGGGTGGTCCCGGCGACGTCGGATCGGCTGGGCGGCCGCTCTGCTCGTCGGCGTGGCCGGTGCGGGTGTGCTGGGTGTCGGCGGTTGGCGGGTGAACCAGCAGAAGGACACCCAGGTGAGTTCACCGGACCGGGTGACAGGCCTCGTTCGTGACGACAGCGAGCGGGCGAAGAGCACCGCGGACTACCTTCGCAGCGGCCTGGCCGCCGACATCGAGCTGGACCACAGTTTCGGCACCGTCTACCGCGATCCGGCCGACGACAAGCGGTCGGTGCTGATCTTCGGAGGCACCACCCTGCTCTGGCAACCCGAGCGGGACCTGGACAGCCTCTTCGAGCTGATGTCCGACGAGACCGGCAAGGTGACGGGTCTGCGTGAGGTGCCCGCCGGCGAGTTGGGCGGCGTGATGAAGTGCGGCAGCACCAACGGCGAAGGCGGCGACTTCGCGGTGTGCGGCTGGGCCGACCACGGCAGCGTAGTGATGGCGATGTTCCCGGGACGACCAGTCCCCACCGCAGCAAACCTCCTCCGCAAGCTCCGCGAAGGCATGCAAACCCGCGACTAACCCGCCCCCTGCCCCCCGCGCCCTCTCCCCACCGCGCCTTTCTCCACCGCGCCGATCTAGGGCGTATCGGTGTCCAATGGGGATCCACTAGCGGGGATACGCCCCAGACCCACGGGACAGGGTGGGGGGACGCGACGGGGTGCGGGTGGGGATATGCGTCAGGGCCACCCCGGATGGGGTGGCCCTGACGAAAGATTGTCCGGCGGTGTCCTACTCTCCCACACCCTCACGAGTGCAGTACCATCGGCGCTGGAGGGCTTAGCTTCCGGGTTCGGAATGTGACCGGGCGTTTCCCCTCCGCCATGACCGCCGTAACTC